>NZ_QRQL01000001.1:0-831343 GCF_003475485.1 Dielma fastidiosa
TTGCTCCCGTGAAGATAACTAGCTGCCAGGTGATCGACCCTTCATTGGGTCTTTTTTTTATGTTTGATTTCATGTATAATAATACGAGGTGATGACAATGGGTAAGAAAGTATTGCTGGGTTTATCCGGCGGTGTAGATTCGGCAGTAGCGGCTGTCATTCTAAAGGAACAGGGTTATGATGTTACTTGTGCATTTATGCGTAACTGGGATGCACTGGCAAACAATGATATATTAGGAAATCCGACGATTCAGGATGACGTTTGTCCTCAGGAAGCGGATTATATGGATGCGAAACGGGTAGCAGACCGGTTAGGTCTTGAGCTTTTACGCGTGGATTTTGTGAAAGAATACTGGGATAATGTTTTTACACAATTCTTAGATGAATATAAAAAAGGCAGAACGCCTAATCCAGATATTCTATGTAATAAATATGTAAAATTTGATGCTTTCTTTAAATTTGCGATGGAACAAGGCTTTGACTTAGTGGCAACCGGCCATTATGCCAGAGTCAGCAATGAAGGTGAAACTAAGTTATTGCGGGGAAGTGATGAGAATAAAGACCAGACTTATTTCTTATGTCAGGTACCGGTTCATGCGCTTGCGAAGACATTGTTTCCTATTGGTGATTTAGCAAAGCCTGAGGTACGGCGGATTGCTGATGAGTGGGAGCTGGCGGTTGCGAAAAAGAAAGATTCCACCGGCATCTGTTTTATTGGTGAACGTAATTTCAAACAATTCCTGCAGAATTATCTGCCTGCTAAACCGGGAATTATTGTCGATATAAATAGCTTAGCTCAGGTTGGCAGCCATGAGGGTGTGCTATACTATACGATTGGTCAGCGCCGCGGCATGGGAATCGGCGGTGATCACGGTCCTTATTTTGTCGTAGGCAAGGATGTTGAGAAGAATATTCTTTATGTTGCCAATGGTGATGAAAATGAATGGCTGTTAAGTGACAGCTGTTTGGTTAGCGGTGTCAATTGGTTTGCCAAGGATAAGCCGCAGGGTGAGCTTCAATGCAGTGCGAAATTCCGTTATCGTCAAAAAGATAATGAGGTAACGATTCGTTTTATTGATGACACTACGGTATTTGTGAAATGTGACCCTGCGGTTAAGGCGGTTACATGCGGTCAGGAAGCGGTTTTCTATCAGGGTGAGTGCTGTCTTGGCGGCGGTGTGATCGATGAAGTGTTCTATCACGGTGAAGCATTAGCATCCCGTTTGGAAAAGAGACTTGCCAATGGCCGTTAAACTGACAGGCACAAGGATGGACAAGGCACCTTTATCGCCGCTGCGCTGTCTGTTGTTGATTCTTAATTACTATGTAGGCTTTGCTTACTTTTATCCGCGATGGGCGGCCCGTATTACATTATGGCTTAATCCTTGGGCAATCCAGACATCAAGTGCGGTCTTATTTGCTTTTTATATTTGGATGATCCTATTCTCAGTCATCGTAGCTTTTCCGCTGTTTAAGGAAAGCTGGCAGAAATTGCCGCCGCTGAGTAAAGTGCTGAAAAATGTCTTCTTTTTATGTATCATCGTTTATTTAGCAAATATCGGCTTCTCTTTGATTGCCTCAATGTTGTCAGGGACGGCCAGCAGTGTAAATCAGGAGGGATTGGATCAGTCAATGAAGGCCATTCCGCTGCTGACGGCTTTTATCACTGTCATCTATGCACCGATTGTTGAGGAAACCTTGTTTCGCGGTGTCTTTTTTCGCTGCTGCCGTGGAAAGCTGAACTTTATCTGTTCCATGCTGATCAGCGGCTTGATGTTTGGCTCAATTCATATTTATTCATCGCTGCTGGCGGGTAATTTTACCGATGCCTGGTACTTGCTGACATATGCCGGTATCGGCTTCATATTATGTATTGCCTATGAGCAGAATGATTCGATCTATCCGAGTATCATGCTTCATTTTATGGTTAACCTGCTGGGCACCTTAGCCATGTTTTTATAAGGAGGGCGAAGATGGAAGAGCTTATTGAGATTGTTGGTAAATTTGTTTCGATCCGCTATCGCAACGATTATAACGGCTTTACGGTAGCTCGTTTTCGTCTGCATGAATTAAATGAGAAAGACTGTATAGTGACTGGCTGCTTTGCTGCTTTGCAGATGGATGTGCTTGTTTCATTGAAGGGCAGTTATATCGAACATGAAAAATATGGCGTACAATTTGCTGCGCAAAGCATGGAAAAGGTCATGCCTAAGGATGAGGACTCTTTGGTGCGTTATTTTTCCAGCGCGCTGTTTCCCGGCATTGGCCGCAAGACTGCTGAAATGATTGTCGCTGAATTGGGTAATGACGCCATTCAGCGAATTAAGGCAGATCCCGATGTACTGATTCCTTTGTTTAAGAAGAAAAATGACAAGCGTATTCAATCAATCATTAACGGCATTGATGAAAATGATGAGGTTGATGACAGCATTGTATTTTTCAATAAGCTTGGTTTAGGTGTCCGCAATATCATGAAGCTGGAAGTGGTTTATGGCGCTGACGCCGCAGCTATCATCAAAAATAATCCCTATCAGATGATTGAAGACATTGACGGCATCGGTTTTAAAACCGCTGATAAAATTGCTTACAGTCTGGGCTTTGAACAGCATCATCCGTATCGTTTAAAGGCACTGCTGCTGTCAGTGCTGTTGGATGCCTGTATGAGCAGCGGCAACAGTTTTCTAAACTATGATGAATTTATGACTGCTTTTTCCAAGCGTCTGCGCAAAGAAGGCTTGATGCTGACTGCCGAAGAGATTGATGAGTATGTAGAACAGCTGAAAATGGACCGGATGATCATTATTGAAGAAAACCGCATCTATCACAGCACACAATATGATGCAGAGAAGGGGATTGCTTCTTTTTTATCAGGTTTTCCTTATGTGAATGAGATTGAAGCAATTACGGACGATCTTGAGGAGCGTCTGAAAGAGGTTGAAGCTGATTTTGCGATTACTTATGAAGAAAAACAGAAAGCAGCAATCCGTGATTTTTTTAATGAATCCTTTTCCATCCTGACAGGCGGACCCGGTACTGGTAAAACAACGATTGTGAGAGGTATTATTGCCCTGTACCGCAATTATTACCCCTACAACAATATTGCTTTATGCGCACCGACCGGCCGAGCCGCTAAACGGCTTAGTGAATGCAGCGATGTACAGGCTACAACGATTCATCGTTTATTGAAATGGGATCTTGAAAGCAATACGTTTTTAGTTAATGCTGAGGAACCGATTACTGCGGATCTGTTGATTATCGATGAATTTTCTATGGTTGATCAATGGCTATTCTATAATTTATTGCTGGCCAGCAAGCAGGTAAAGAAAATCCTTGTGATCGGTGATGAAGACCAGCTGCCTTCGGTGGGGCCCGGCTGTGTGCTGAAGGATCTGATTGCCAGCCAGTGCTTTAAGGTATGCCGGCTGGAAAAAATCTTCAGGCAGAGTCAGGGCAGCGATGCTGTTGAACTGGCTCATGAAATCCGCCGCGGCTGCTGTACGGTATTGGACAGCGGTCATGATGTCGCGTTTTTTGAATGCCGTAATTATCAGGTAAAGGATCAGATTTTAAAGATTGTCAACAATGCCTTTGAAAAGGGATATGCTGATACGGATATTCAAGTGCTGGCACCGATGTACAGCGGTGTATCCGGAATCGACGGTTTAAATCTCGCCTTACAGAAATTATGCAACCCGCCGGCGCTTTATAAGAAGGAAATCCGTTTAGGCTTTCGAACCTTTCGGGAAGGCGATAAGGTCTTACAGCTGAAAAATCAGCCGGATGATGATGTCTATAACGGAGATATCGGCAGGATTGCGGAGATTGTGCCTGCGGAAGAGGATTTTAATCATCAAAATCGTATCTTTGTTGATTTTGACGGTATCATTGTCGAATATACACCAGAGAATTTTAATGTGCTGACGCATGCTTATTGTGTTTCAATTCATAAATCACAGGGCAGTGAATATCCAATCGTGATTATGCCGATCTTAAATGAGCACCATATCATGCTGCAGCGCCGTTTAATCTATACCGGTGTTACCCGCGCCAAAAAAAGTTTGGTTTTGCTGGGGGAACGGGAGGCTTTTGAAAAAGCGATTCTTCAGCAGGAAAGAAAAATCAGAAATACGACTTTAGAATTAAGAATCCGCGAATATTTTGGATAAATTCATTGCTCTCACTCATACTAAAAAGTGATAAGGAGTGATTACTATGAATAAAAGTCTTATGACACTGCTTTGCGGTATTGGCATTGGTGTTTTGGTTGGTTATTGCAAGGAAAGCGAAATTGATGAGCTTTGCTATAAAGGCCGCCGCGCTAAAAAACAGATGATGAGAAATCTTCATTCAGTTCAAGAGTATCTTGACTAAACCCCATTCGTTGGGGTTTTTCTATGAAAGAAAAAGTAAATCAGCTGCGCGTTCTCTTAATGCGCTGGCTGCCGGCTTGTCTTAGCATATATATCCTAGTGCTGATTTTAAAAGCAGTAGGTCTCTATGATCCGCTGATAACCTTACTCCTGGCGCTGAAGCCTTTGCTGTATGGTTTAATATTAGCTTTGTCATTGCAGCCTATCATCATGAGCTTAAATAAGTATTTCACGAACCGCACCTCAGTGTTTATTGTCTACGGCGGCGGTATGATTGTTTTTCTTGGCTTTTTGCTGTTGCTGCTGCCGGTTTTGATTAATGAGCTGTCAACGATTTCATCAACATTAGAAAGCTGGCTGGGCGAATTATCGTCCTGGCTGAATGCTAATCAGCTGGATTTTGTTTTTAATGATGATTTCAAACGCTCACTCATCAACAACTCAACAGATATCGGCATGAAATTTGTGATGGATGGCGTGTCTGGCTTTACTATTTTTACCCTCAGCTATATGATTGCTTTTTTTATCAGCATTGATTTTGATGCCGGGGTGAATATGGTTAAAAAATATGTCGTTGATCATCAGCGATGGTTTAATTTTTATAAGACGGGAAGCAATGTGGTTGTACAGTATATTATCGGTACTTGTATTGATCTGCTGTTTATTTTTGTCAGTGTTTTTCTGATTCTTGTCTTGTTTAAATTTCCCAATAGTCTGTTGTATGCCGGTTTGTTGGCTTTGTTAAATTTATTCCCTTATATCGGCGCAACCATCGGTATTTTATTGATTGCCTTAGCCGGTTATCTGCATTTTACGCAGTTTCCGATTTTATGTATTGCTGTGGTGTGGGTGCTTCAGCAGATAGAGGCCAATTTCATTCAGCCGCTGATCTTTCATAAAGCGATGGATGTGCATCCCTTATACCTGTTTCTAGGCTTGCTGCTGGGGGAAGCGATGTTAGGTGTTATCGGCTTAATTCTCTCACCAATTTTAGCCAGTTTTATGCAAATATCAGTACGCAGTTATATGCATGCCGCTTCCCATCAGAATGTCGGCGGCTGGGAAGATATTTTCTGGTGAGATGCTTGAAGAATAAAATTTCATATGCTATAATTACAAAGGCAAAATGATGAAAATGAGGAGTAAAATTAACACTTCTGAAGAGAGCAGGCGGTTGGTGTGAGCCTGTGAGGTGAAGGTTTGAAGGCTGCGTTGGAGTTTTGCGCGTACCCTTACGCTAATTAAGGATAACTAAGTGCACAGCCTTGCTGTGAATCAGGATGGTACCGCGTAATTATTACGTTCCTGGACGACAGGAGCGTTTTTTTATGCTTCAATTAAAAGGAGGAAATTTTATGAAAAATTTAACTGGCAGTGAAATTAGACAAATGTTTTTAGATTATTTTAAAAGTAACGGTCATATGGTTGAACCGGGAGCGTCTTTAGTGCCGCATAACGATCCTACGTTGTTATGGATCAATTCAGGGGTTGCCGCTTTAAAGAAATATTTTGACGGCACGATCAAACCAGCCAACAATCGGATTACCAATGCGCAGAAATCAATCCGTACCAATGATATTGAAAATGTCGGCAGAACGGCTCGTCACCATACATTCTTTGAAATGCTCGGCAATTTCTCAATTGGTGATTATTTTAAGCGTGAGGCGATCACTTATGCTTGGACTTTTTTAACAAGTCCTGAATATATCGGTTTTGAAAAGGAAAGAATGTATGTGACGGTACATCCTGATGATACTGAAGCTTATAATATCTGGGTGAATGAAATGGGTGTTGATCCTTCGCATATTTGTAAGACAGAACACAATTTCTGGCAGATTGGTGAAGGTCCGTGCGGTCCGAATACGGAAATGTTCTATGACCGCGGTGAAGCGTATGATCCAGAGCATATCGGTGAACGGCTGTTTTTTGAGGATTTGGACAATGACCGCTATATTGAAATCTGGAATGTGGTTTTCTCACAGTATGACGGCAAAGAGGGCGTTGACCGCAAGGACTATAAGGAATTACCGCAGAAGAATATTGATACCGGGATGGGGCTTGAGCGTTTAGCCTGCATCTTACAAGATGGTGAAACTAACTTTGATACCGATCTCTTCCTGCCGCTGATTCATGCGACTGAAAAGTTTACTTCTATTCCTTATGCTGAGAATAAGATGGCATACCGTGTTATTGCTGATCACATCCGTACAGTGACTTTCGCATTGGCTGATGGCGCGCTGTTTGCGAATGAAGGCCGCGGCTATGTGCTTCGCCGTGTGCTTCGCCGGGCTGTAAGATTCGGCAGAAAGCTGAAGATTGAAGGTGCCTTTATGTATCAGCTGGTACCGGTTGTTTATGAGATCATGAAGGATTACTATCCTTATATCGGTGAAAAGATCGAATATATTCAAAAGCTTGTGAAGGCTGAGGAAGAACGTTTCCATGATACTTTAGCTGATGGCGAGCGTCTGATGAATGAAGTAATCGCATCTACAAAGGATAAGGTAATCAGCGGGGAAACAGCGTTTAAGCTTTATGATACTTATGGTTTCCCATTTGAATTAACTGTTGAAATGGCTCAGGAGTCAGGCTTTGAAGTAGATAAAGAGGGCTTCGACAAGGAAATGGAGAAACAGCGTGAAAGAGCTAGAAACAGCCGTGAAGCGCTGGAATCAATGAACTCACAGTCAGCCGATTTAATGAACTTTACAGAGGCCAGCAAATTCATCGGTTATGAAGAGACAATTTGTCATGCAAAGGTCATTGCTTGCTTCGTAGACGGTCACCAAGTGGATGTGATTGATGAAGAAGGCGATGTTATCTTATCAGAAACTTGTTTCTATGCGGAAAGCGGCGGACAGGTGGCAGACAGCGGTGTGCTGCTGAACGGCGCGATGAAGGCAAAGGTTAGTGATGTGAAGAAGGCTCCGCATAAGCAGCATCTGCATCATGTTAAGCTTGTGAATGGTACGATTAAATGCGGTGATGACGTTACCGGTCAGATTGATACCGAAAAGCGTTTGATTATCACCAGCAATCACTCTGCCTGTCACTTGCTGCAAAGCGCTTTGAAGGCTGTTGTAGGCAGTCATATCGCACAAGCCGGATCATTTGTCAGCGATGAATATCTGCGTTTTGACTTCACCCATTTTGAAAAGGTGAGTGAGGAACAGCTCCAGCAGATTGAAGATTTAGTCAATCAATATATCGCACAGAAAAATCCGGTAATGATTCAGAATATGAATATTGATGAAGCCCGCAAGACAGGCGCAACCGCCTTGTTTGATGAAAAGTACGGCGATGTTGTCCGCGTTGTCAGCATGGGTGATGTTTCTAAAGAATTCTGCGGCGGCTGTCATGTTCACAACACACAGGAAATCGGTGTCTTTAAGATTGAATCTGAAGAGAGTATCGGATCAGGTGTGCGCCGTATCGTAGCCAAGAGCGGTTATGCTGCTTATCGTGATTTTGTCGCATTGGAAAATCAATTGAAGGAGATTGCCGGCATGCTGAAGCTGAACGGTTTAAGCAATGTGGTGGCAAAGAGCACGCAGATGCTTGATGAATTAAATACCGTAAAGAAAGAAAATGCGGCGCTCAATGCTTCGATGCTTGTCCTTAAGGCTGACGAGCTTGCTAAGAATGCGGTTGATGTAAATGGCACAGCTATGTTAGTTGAACGCATTGATAATGTTGAAGGCAATACGTTAAAGGATATGGTAATGACTTTGCGTGATAAGATCGACGGGGTTGTCTTTATCGGCGGCAGTCATAATGGCAAGGTTGTCTTTGTCAGCGGTGCGAGTCAGAAGGCGGTTAAGGCTGGCTGTCACTGCGGTAATCTGGTTAAGCAGGCAGCGCTGATCTGCGATGGTAAGGGCGGCGGCCGGCCGGATCTTGCTCAGGCGGGCGGCAAATCTGATGAGAAGCTTGATGAAGCACTTAAAGATGTTAAAAATAAACTAGGTTTAGGACTTTAATTTTAATATAAATTAAGGTAAAATAAATGAAAAGGAGGTACTCCTATGAAAAAAGATGTTACTGAAACGATGGCCTTTAAATCCGATGATCTAAGACGTGACAACATTCGTCATATTTTAAGAATCGTCGATGAGGCATTAAAAGAAAGAGGTTATAATTCTGTCAATCAATTAGCCGGTTATTTGATTTCTAATGATCCGGCATATATTTCCAGTCATAATAATGCCCGCTCAATCATCCAGAGCGTTGAGCGTTACGAGATCATCGAAGAGATGGTGCGTACATATCTGGAAGATCTTAAGCAATGAAGCGGATCTTAGGACTGGATCTTGGCAGCCGCACCTGCGGGGTAAGTGTCAGCGATGTTATGGGGATGATTGCCCGGCCGGTAGAAACACTGCGTTTTCAGGATGATGATTATGATCAGTGCCTGGTATTGCTACAGAAGTATATCGATGAGTTTCAGATTGAAACGGTAGTTCTCGGACTGCCAAAGCATATGAATGGCGATATAGGCATCCGCGGTGAGGTTTCAATTGCTTTTAAGGAAAAGCTTGAAGCTCAGGGCTTAAAAGTCGTATTATGGGATGAGCGGCTGACCACCGTTGCGGCGGAACGCATTTTGATTGCGGCAGATGTATCGCGTAAAAAGCGCAAGCAGGTCATTGATCAAATGGCGTCGGTGCAGATTCTGCAAGGTTATCTTGATAGTAAAAGTTAAGGGCTGATTGCCCTTTCTTATTAATGGAGGAAAAAGTATGTTGGAATCAAACAGTTTATTTATTACTGATGAAAATGGCAAAGAAGTAGAGATGGAGATTCTTTTTACCTTTGATGATGAAGGCCGCGGAAAGAAGTATGTTGTGTTCTGTGACCCTAAGGATGAAAGCGGTGAAGTCTTCGCTTCCTGCTATGATGATGAGGGCAATCTGCTGCCGATTGAAACGGATGAGGAATGGGCAATGGTAGAAGAAGTGCTTGGCGCTTTTGGCGAAGATGAAGAAGCTTAATAAAAAGGGTCTTGTTCTTGCCTTTGTTCTATTACTGGCAATCCTTGTCGGCTTGGGTGGTTTCATGTATTACCGCTCAGGGCTTGAACCGGTAAGTCATGTAGAAAATCCTATTGAATTTGAGATCAGTGAAGGTGAAAACGCGGATCAGATTCTTAAAAATCTAAAGGATAACTATATCATTAAAAATGAACTTGTTGCGAAGCTGGTGATGAAGCAGAAGGGCCTGAGTGATTTTAAGGCGGGTACTTATACACTTGATAAATCATGGACACCTGAGGAAATACTGACGGTCTTAAATGATCCAAATGCGGCGATGAGCAATCAGGTATCAATCACGATTCCTGAAGGCTATTGGGCTAAGGATATCGCTGAAACAGTGGCTGAGAATACAAATGTAAGCGCCGAGGAGCTGATGGCGCTTTGGAATGATGAAGCCTTTTTGGATGAGATGATCGCAAAGTATGAATTTTTAGATGAAAGCATAAAAAATCCAGAGCTGACAGTAGCACTGGAAGGATACCTTTATCCGGAAACCTATTTCTTTTACCGCGAGACTAATGCCCGCGATGTGACGATGCGTTTCCTTGATGAGTTTGACCGCAATTATCAGATGTTTAAGGGTCAGCTGGAAGGCAGTGAAATGAGCTTCCATGACTTGGTAACCTTGGCATCGGTCGTGCAGTTTGAATCGGGGCATCCGGATGATATGAAACTGATTGCCGGTATCTTTGAAAACCGTCTGCGTGACGGCTATCGTCTGCAGTCAAGCGTGACGGTTTGTTATGCCCTCTATGAGTATGACAGCTGGCTGGACTGTGAACAGAATTATGAGGTAGAAAGTCCATATAATACATATATGATCGATGGCCTGCCGATTGGACCGGTATGTAATCCAGGTATCGATGCCATTGAAGCGGTATTGAATCCGACACCTTCCGATTACATGTATTTTATTGCCGATGTTTATGGTGATAAAACAGTTTATTATGCAACTACCTATGAAGAGCATCTAGCGAATATTGAACAGTATCTCAATTACTAAGAGGTGACAGCAGTGAAAAAATCAGTAATTATCGGTATTGCCGGCGGCAGTGCTTCTGGGAAGTCATCGATTTCCCGGCGCTTAAAGGAAAGATATGAAAATACCAATTCAGTAGTTATTATCCGTCAGGATGATTACTATAAGGATCAGAAAAATAAGACGATGGAGGAACGTGTAAAAACGAATTACGATCATCCATTTGCTTTTGATAATGATTTATTTGTAGCCCAGCTAAAACAGCTGATGGCGGGTGTCGCTATTGAAAAGCCGGTTTATGATTTTGTTGTTCATACCCGCAGTGAGGAGACTGAACATATAGAGCCAAGCGATGTAATTGTGATTGAGGGCTTGTTTATTCTTGAGGATGAGCAGCTGCGTGATCTTTGTGATATCAGGATCTTTGTGGATACGGATGATGATATCCGCTTTATCCGGCGTTTGATCCGTGATGTGAAAAAACGCGGCAGAACGATTGATTCAGTGATTGAACAGTATACGACAACCGTAAAAGTAATGCATAATACTTTTATTGAACCGAGCCGAAAATATGCGGATATCATAATTCCAGAGGGCGGTCACAATCAGGTGGCAATCGATCTGCTGACGACAAAAATCAGTAGTATAATACAGGAAAATATGCTATAATAGCCGAGTTAAGGAGTGATAAAATGGCTTCAGAAGATAAGAAGGTACTTGTAACCAAAGAAGGTTATAATGAGTTATTGCAGGAACAGGAAAATTTAATTCATGTAGTTCGACAGGATGTAATCCGTGAATTACAGGAAGCGCGCGCACAGGGTGACTTGAGTGAAAATGCGGACTATGATGCGGCTCGTGACCGTCAGGCACGTGTTGAAGCACGTATTCGTGATTTGGAAGCAATGCTGGCAAATGTTGAAATCATTGATGATGAGGCAGCCAGCCGGAAGAAAAACAGCAAGACGGTAAAGCTGGGTTCAACAGTAAAAATCTTGGATTTGGAATCCAATGAAGAAGAGACTTATACGATCGTCGGTTCAGTAGAATCAGATCCTTTGCAGGGTAAATTATCAAATATCACCCCGCTTGCGGCAGCGATCATCGACAGCAAGGTCGGCGATGTTGTAACGGTGAATCAGGTTGAAGAACCTTATGATGTTAAGATTTTGGAATTGATCGGATAATCAAACAAAATCATATAGATAAGCGTAGATCCAATTGGAATTACGCTTTTTTTCTTGTTTGGCACAGAAAGTGATATTTTGCATTTTCTTGTGCCTTTTTTCTTTTTCTACATAGTATAGGCATGAAAGGATGATAAAGTGATAGGAATTTTTAATTCTGATCAGCGGATGCTTGAAGCACAGCGGTACTTAAGTACATCCACATCGACTTATTTAATTAATAATGTCAATGATGCCTTACCGATATTTGATTATTTGCTGCTGCCGATGAGCGGTATACGTTCTAATCAGGTTAAGCTGCAGAATGCATGGGTGAATCTGCCGGATGATTTTTGGCATCACTGCCGTAAGGATTGCATCATCTTCACGGCTACGGTGAATGAAGAAATCAATCAGCTGCCTTTTAAATGTGTGAACTTATCCGATGATGATCTGTTTCTCAGCGCTAATTCACGGCTGACGGCTGAAGGTGTGCTGTTTTTGCTGCTGGATAACACAACAGTGGGATTGAGTGAATGTAAGGTTGATTTGCTGGGCTTTGGTCACAGCGGTAAAGAAATTTACAATTTGCTGAAGGCATTGGATGTAAAGGTGCGGGTCATTCGCCGAAAGGTGGATCATGAAACAAGTGATTTTATGTCGGTGAGCACATGGAAGCAGCTGCCGGTCAGCGATATAGTTATCAATACCTCATTAACTAATTGGGTTGATGAGAATTTGGTAAATCATTGGCCGAAAGCACCGTTGATTTTGAATATTGTATCAGCCTACCGTATGCCGGAGAGCCGTATAACCTCAAAAGGCGGTCATGTGATTAACGCTGGTGTGCTGCCGGCTTTGATCGCCTCAAAAAGCGCTGGCCGGATACTTGCCGAATGTGTGATGAAGGAGATGGAGCATGGAGAATAGAAAGATATTATTTGGTATTACAGGTTCATTTTGTAATCATCAGGCGATCATTCAGGTTCTGAGAGATTTGGCGGCAGACAATGAAGTACAGGTCGTTTTAACCAAGAATGTGGCAGCTTGTTCAACGCGGTTTTATAACGCGATTGATTTTCAAAATGATTGTGAACACATCACGAATCAGCCATTGATCAAGGATATTGTGGAAGCGGAGAAGGTTGGTCCGCGGAAATATTTTGATTGTATGGTAATCGCACCGATGAGTGCCAACAGTGTTGCTAAGCTGGTAAACGGTGCTTATGACTGTCCGGTTGCCTTAGCGGCTAAGGCAATGCTGCGCAATCAGAAACCAATCATCTGCGGTATCGCAACCAATGATGCATTAGGAATCTCAGGCCGTAATATTTTTAGTTTACTGGCGCTGAAAAATATATATTTTGTACCGTTTGCACAGGATGATCCCATGAAAAAGCCTAACAGCTTAGTGGCAGACTGGTCTTTGATCGCGCAGACATGCGAGGATGCCTTAATGGGCAGACAGCTTCAGCCAATCCTCAGACAGGTGGTGTTTTATGAAAAGTAAATGTTATGTGGCGATGATAACCCCGTTTACGGAAGCCAATGCAATCGATTATGAAAGTGCTGAACGGATCATTGAAAAGCTGATCAGCGAGGGTGTCAGCGGATTGATGGTATGCGGAACGACCGGGGAATCACCAACTCTTTCAGAAAATGAAAAGCTGGATTTCCTTGAATTTGTCATTAATCAGGTGAATAAGCGCTGTGAGGTATGGTTTGGCGCCGGCAGCAATGCCACCTGCGATTCAGTCCGGTTGATTAAATTAAGTGAACAGCTTGACTTTGACGGCTATCTCATTGTGGTTCCATATTATAATAAACCGTCACAATACGGCTTGTATGAGCATTTTGCGGTCTTAGCGGAAAACGCGCGCAAAAATATCATGCTTTATAATGTGCCGGGCCGCTGCGGAGTGGCGCTGGAAAGTGCGACGGTAATCCGTCTGGCTAAAGATTTTAAGAATATCGTTGCCCTAAAACAAGCGGATCATAATCTTCAGATGGTCAGTGAAATCCTTGCGGAACTCGATGATTTTAATGTTTACAGCGGTGAGGACGGTTATCTGCTCGAAGGGATGATTGCCGGCATGAGCGGCGTTGTCAGTGTGATCGGTCATTTGTATACCCCCGAATTAATTGCTTTTTTTGAGGCGTATGAGCAGGGGGAAGACTGCACCGGCAAAGACATCTTTTTTAAGCTGATCGCTCGTTTGTTTTTCCTTGAAAGCAATCCTTCCTGTGTTAAATATTTATATTCAAAGATGGGGTTATGCAAAAATATTCTGCGGCTGCCCATGAGTACGATTTCTGAAAAGACATGCGCTCAGCTGGATACCTACTTTAAATGACAAAATAATTAAAGGCTTCATGTTAAACTTCAATGGGTGATAAGATGAAGGTAAAGGTTTTTGATGAACAGCATGAGGATGATCTCAGTGATGCAATCAACGAGTTTATTGAAAGCAAGCAGCCCAAGATTTTGGATATCCGCTTTGCGACCGCAGCTTTTGAGGGTGAAGATGAACAGATCTTTTGTTTTTCTGCCCTGATTCTCTACGAATAGTTTTGTCCGTGAGGGCTAGACTAAGTTTGGGAGGAAATGACCATGGAAAAGAAAACAAACATCAACTGCCGGGTTGATAACTGTATTTTTAATGAACATCAGTGCTGCTGTGCTCATGAAATTACCGTTGGCTGTCAATGCGGCAAAGCGGATTGCTGTCAGCAGACAGAATGCGATTCATTTAAGCGCAGAGGTTAATGAAAAGGCTGGGTCAAAAGTGATCCGGCCTTTTTATTATTAAATATGAATTCAATTAATTTTATGTTATACTAATTTGTGAGGTGAGTTTATGCATAAAATCATAACCCTTTTATTCTGTCTGTGTCTTATAGGCGGATGCGCTAAATCGAATAATGCGGCTTCCGATACGAATACTAAATATATCGGCTATGTAGAAGCGATTATTAATAATAATTCTACGGTTTCCAGCGAGATTCCTTTTGATTATGATCTTTCAGTTACGAAGGACAGCAAGGGACAGTATGTTTATGAAGTGACAATCAGTAATCCTAAACAGGCAATGTATAATGTTGAAATGATGGTTATCGATGTTTCTAAGGTTGGATCAGAGAATATATTTCCTTCAATTGGTGTCATTGATGAGGAGCAGTTTAATCTGATTCCTTTTCAAAGCAATGCGCAGCGTGGTTTTTATGCGGCTTTGGCATGCAATGGGGTTTCTGATGTACCGCAGTTTACACTCAATGTTTTTGTCGTCTACCGTGATTATTCAGGCTTGAATGAAACACGTATCTTCTTTAATCTCGATGCGGAATACGCGGCGGATGTAGCGGCTCCTGCAGAGGGTAAGGTACTCAATGAAGTCGGTACGGATGAAACGCCGGCAAATGATGAAAATAATGATGAGAATGGTGAAGGCGACGATACCGAGGATTATTCAGAGGATGACTATTATGAGGATGGTTATTATAATGAATATGGTGAATGGGTAGAGGGCGAGAGTTATTAGAATGAAAAATAAGAAGCAATCAATTATTATCGGCGGGCTGATCAGCTCAGCCGGTATCTTTATTTCAAAGCTGCTGGGGCTGCTTTATGTAATTCCGCTCAATGCGATTGCCGGCGCGGATAATATGCAGTATTACGGCTTTGCGTATGAGATTTATTCGTATATTCTCAATGTCTCAATTGCCGGTATCCCCTATGCCATCGCGACACTGGTTGCCAAGTATTCAAACATTGGTGATTATCGTACAACGCTGGTAATCAAGCGGATTGCGCAGGGGCTGATGGTCGCTTTGGGCTTTATCGGCATGTCTTTTTTAATTCTATTTGCGACCCCGCTGGCCTCGATCGTTTTGGGTGTTAATTCAAGTCCGGAATCACTGCAGATCACCCGCAATGTGATTGTGCTGATTTCCTTTGCCCTCTTTTTTGTGCCGGTTTTAAGTGCCTTCAGAGGCTTTTACCAAGGCTTGAAGAAAATGGAAATCTATGCTTTTTCACAGGTATTGGAACAGCTCTCAAGGGTCATGTTTTTGCTGGGGGCGGGTGCAATAGCGGTTTATGTATTTAAACAGGATCGCATCTGGGCGGTATATTTTGCTGTATTTTCGACCAGCGTAGCAGCCATCTGCGCGTTGGTGCATATCTTTATATTTGATAAAAAAAATATGCCGGAAATTAAACGGCTTGCGAATGAGCAGGAAGTTTATTCGGTGGATGATCATAAGCTGCTGTTTAAGGAATTAGTGCGTATCGCGATTCCTTATCTTTTAGTCGCTATTGTCGGCTTTTCAAATAATATGATTGACTGGCTGTTTTATACGAAGGCATTAGAGGCAACCGGGGTTGCGGCTGATCTTTGCAACTATATCTTTGGTTCAATTATTTCGGTACAGGTGAATAAGGTAACATCGATCCCGCAGATTCTTGCTCCGGGTTTTTCGATTTCGATAATCCCTTATATTACGGTATCAGTCATTGACCGCAAGTGGAAGGAACTGCGCAGACATGTGTATGACTGTGTCGATTCAGTATTATATCTGGCGATCCCGCTTTCATTTTGTCTCTTGTTCTTTTCAAGACCGATTATGTATCTGCTTTATGGCGAGAGCTTAGTAACTTATCCGGGTGCCGGCAATGTGATGCTGATTACATCTTCGCTTGAATTAGGCGGTGTATTGCTGAAATGGCATACGATTGACGCGCTTTTTGGTACGCTGACACCCATTTTTACTTCCTTGCTGATGGCGGTAGGACTGCGTAAACAGAACTTTATCAATTTGATTATCGGCGCGGCTGTAAAGCTGGTTTTTGAAATTCCGTGCATTCATTTCTTTGGTATGCAGGGGGCTTCAATTTCCAATCTGCTTTCAATGCTGACGATTATCTTGTTAGATGCTTATTTCCTGAAACGCAATTACAAGGTGCAGTGGAAATATACGATCCGCAAGATGGTGCTGATGATGCTTGGCGTTGCCGGCATGGCGCTGTTATGTCTGGTATTTAATTTTATCGGCTTTAATGCTGTTGGTCATGGCCGACTGCTGTGCGTGCTCATATTGGGTATTCAGGGACTGCTGAGTGTCGGCGCTTATTTGGCAATTACGGCATTCCTGCAGCTGCCGCAGACAATTTTTAAGATTGATATTAATAAGATGATGAAACGATTAGTGCGAAGAGGGTAGCTCATGATGCGATTAGATAAATTTTTAGCCCATGCGGGTTTAGGTACGCGCAAGGAGGTTAAGCAGCTGATTCGCAGCAAGCGGATCAAGGTAAATGGTCAGCTGGTGCGTAATGATGATTTGAAAATTGATGAGATAAACGATGTTGTACTGCTGGATGATGAAGCGGTGAGCTATGAGAAATATATTTATATGATGCTGAATAAGCCAGCGGGGGTGATCAGCGCGACCTTTGATGAAAAACAGGCGACGGTCATGGATTGCTTCGATCAGTATATACCGATGGATGCCTTTCCGGTCGGCCGGCTTGATATCGATACTGAAGGACTGTTATTGATTACTAATGACGGTGCGTTGGCGCATGAGCTTTTAGCGCCTAAGAAGCATGTGGATAAGATTTATTATGTAAAGGTGGCAAAAGCGATTACACAGGCCGCTATTGAGGCTTTGGAAGCAGGCATTCAGATTAATGAAGAGGAATGCTGTGAACCGGCAGCGGTGCGGCAAATCAGTGATGATGAGATGGAACTGACAATTCATGAGGGGAAATTTCATCAGATCAAACGGATGATGCATGCTGTTGGCAATGAGGTCGTTTATTTAAAGCGGCTGCAGATGGGCAGCTTAAAGCTTGATGAATCACTGGCTTGCGGTGAATACCGGCCGCTGAGTGAAGCAGAAATACATGCGTTAAAGAACAGGGAGGCAGATTTATGAAACAATATTTAGATTTATGCAGACACATTATGGAAAATGGCGAGCTGCGTCAGGATCGTACCGGTACTGGCACAAAGTCTTGCTTTGGTTATCAAATGCGGATTGATCTGCGTGAGGGATTTCCATTGCTGACCACTAAGAAAGTCTTCTTTAAGGGAATCGCGGAAGAATTGCTTTGGTTTATCAGCGGTTCAACCAACATTCAGCCATTAGTATTAAAAAATGTTAAGATCTGGAATGAATGGCCTTATGAGAAATACACTCAGTCATCCGCTTATCAAAATGAGAGCTTGGAAGAATTTATTGAGCGGATTAAAACTGAGGATGATTTTGCTAAGCAATGGGGTGAGCTGGGACCGGTTTATGGTCATCAATGGCGTGACTTCTTTGGGGTTGATCAATTGGAAAATCTAATTCATGATCTAAAGGAAAATCCTTTCTCAAGACGTCATATCATCAGCGCGTGGAATCCTGCGCAAATCAAGGATATGGCTTTGCCGCCATGCCATGCTTTCATGCAGTTCTATGTATCTGCGGATAAGAAATATCTCTCCTGTCAGCTGTATCAGCGCAGTGCGGATGTGTTTTTGGGCGTACCGTTCAATATCGCTTCTTATTCATTGCTGACGCATATGATTGCTTCAGTGTGCGGCTATGAAGCTAAGGAATTTATTCATACCTTTGGTGATGTACATATTTATCTCGATCATTTTGATCAGGTGGAAACGCAGCTGGCAAGAGAACCTAGAGCTTTACCGAAGCTGATCATCAATCCGGATGTAAAGAGTATCTATGATTTTAAATATGAGGATTTCAAAATTGAGGGATATGATCCATATCCGGCTATCAAAGCGAAGGTGAGCGTATGATTTCACTGATTGTCGCTCATGATGAAAAGCTGTGCATCGGCAAGGATGGCTGGATGCCATGGCAGTTAAAAGAAGATTTGAAGCAGTTTAAGGAAAAGACGCTGCATCAGCATATCGTGATGGGCCGGACAACCTTTGAGGCATTAAAAAAGCCACTGCCGCAGCGTACGACCTATGTTATTACGCACCAGCCGCTGCATTATGAGGCTGAGCATGTTCATGTCATCAATGACTTTAAGGGGTTATTAAAAAAATACCAGCAATGCGACGAATTGCTGATGATCTGCGGCGGCGCTAAAATCTATCAAGCGGCGCTGCCTTATGTGGATGAGATGTGGATTTCATTAGTGCCTGGTGATTATGCCGGCGATACTTATTTTCCAGCCTATGATGTGAATGAATTTATCGTTGTAAGCAAGGAACAGTTTGATGGTTTTCTGTTGATTCATTATCGAAGAAAAGAGGGAACACGATGCGATTTGTAGATATCATTGAAAAGAAACGCGACGGCGGACGATTAAGCCGTGAAGAAATTAATTTTTGGATCAGTGAGTATGTAGCTGAACGAATTCCTGATTATCAGGTCAGCGCGCTGTGCATGGCCATTTATTTTCAAGGAATGGATGGTGAAGAGATTGCGGATCTGTGCAATGCGATGCTGCACAGCGGTGATATCATTGATTTGTCATCGATTCAGGGCATTAAGGTAGATAAGCATTCTACCGGCGGTGTCGGTGACAAAACCAGTCTTTCCTTAACGCCGATGGTGGCTGCCTGCGGTGCTAAGGTCGCTAAAATGTCAGGCCGCGGCTTAGGCCATACCGGCGGTACACTGGATAAAGTAGAATCTATAAAAGGCTTTAATGTTTTTCTTGATGAAGATGCTTTTGTGAAGCAGGTGAATGATATCGGCATTGCCTTAATCGGTCAGACTAAGAGTCTGGTGCCTGCGGATAAGAAGCTTTATGCGCTGCGTGATGTAACAGCCACCGTGAATTCAATTCCTTTAATTGCGTCAAGCATCATGTCAAAAAAGCTGGCGGCGGGCTCGGACGCGATCCTGCTGGATGTGAAATTTGGTGAAGGCGCCTTTATGCAGAGTGTTGAGGACGCGGAAGAGCTGGCAGCAACGATGATTACGATTGGCAAACATTTAGGCCGTGATACAAGAGCGATGATTTCTAACATGAATCAGCCATTGGGCAATGCGATCGGCAATGCGCTTGAGGTTAAAGAGGCAATCGCTACATTAAAGAACGAAGGCCCGGCTGATTTTACTGAATTATGTCTGCAGGCCGGCAGTATCATGCTGGTACAGGCTAAAATTGCGGAAAATGAGGAAGCGGCCATGGTCATGCTGAAAAAGAGCATTGAGGATGGCAGCGCATTAGCCAAGCTGATGGAGCTCGTAGCGGCTCAGGGCGGTGATGTCGAACAGATCAAGCATCCTGAATTATTGCCAACGGCAAAAACCGTCGTTGAAATAAAAACGCATAAAAACGGTTGGATTCGTGAGCTTAAAGCGCTGGAATTAGGCACATTAGCAATGCAGATCGGCGCCGGAAGAGCGGTTAAGGAAGATACGATCGATCCGGCTGTCGGTATTGTATTAAATAAAAAAGCCGGCGATGCGATTCATGACGGTGATGTGCTTGCTTATGTTCATATCAATGCGCCATTAAGCGATGAATGGATCACTCATTTCCATGAATGCTTTGTGGTTTCTGATACTGCATGTGAGAAAATGCCGTTAATTGTAAAGGTTTTATAAAACAAGTCTGAGGGTTCTCAGGCTTTTTTGCATATTTCTGTCTTTTAGTCCATAGAATGCATTGAGGTGAATCAATGAAAAAGGGTTGGATAGCTATACTGATCTGCATGCTGACCTTAACGCTGAGTCCAATTAAGGCTGAGGAAGAACAGGAACAGCCGGCTTTAGCAAATCAGGCACAGAGCGCCTATGTGATGGAATATTCTACAGGCCAGGTAGTTTTTAAAAAGAATGAAACCGAAAAACTGTATCCGGCTTCCATGACTAAAATGATGGGGCTGATCCTGATTTTTGAAGCGTTGAATAATGGCAGTTTAAGCATGGAGGATACGGTTACCGTCAGTGAAACGGCGGCTTCTATGGGTGGCTCACAGATATTTTTAGAGGTGAATGAGGTAATGAAGGTTGAGGATATGATTAAATCAATCTGTATCGCATCAGCCAATGACGCAATGGTGGCGATGGCAGAAAAGCTGGGCGGCAGTGTAGAGAATTTTGTGAAGAAAATGAATGATAAGGGAAAGGAAATCGGTTTGGAAAATACCCATTTCGTGAATACGACCGGACTCCATGATCCCGAGCATTATTCCTGTGCCAAGGATATGGCCCGGATTGCCCAAGTGCTGATTCAAACCGGCGGTGATCAGTTGCTGGCCATTACTTCAACTTATGATACGTATATCCGTGAAGACAGCGAAAAGCCGTTCTGGCTTGTGAATACCAACAAGCTGATCAAGCAGATGGAGGGTGTCGACGGCTTAAAAACCGGTTTTACCCAGGAAGCGATGAGCTGTATCACGGTTACCGCAAAACGCGACAATCTTCGACTGATCAGCGTGGTGATGAAGGAGCCTAGCAGTCAGGTAAGAAATGCGGAAACCAAGCAGCTGCTGGACTATGGCTTTGCGATGTTTGATCAGAAAATAATCTATGAAAAGGGCAGTGTGATCGACGCGCTTAACATCGATTTGGCAAAGCCGGAAACGGCTGAGCTGGTTACTTTAAATGAGGTGCCAATTGTCTTTAAAATAGGGGAAGAACCGCAGATTACAGAACAAAAGGTAGTGCTTACTAAAAATGAACTGCCGTATGCTGTTGATGAAAAAATTGCTGAGCTGGTGATCACGCTGGATAATCAAACGACGCTTACGGTTGATTTGGGCGTAAATGTACCGATGGAAAAAGTATCTTATTTTGATCTGTTTTTAAATCTATGGAAACAAGTACTTGCGTAAGGACGCGGTGCTTGTTTTTTTTGTCGAAGCTTAGGAGTGTTTGTCGTAAATCAACTTTCATTTTAAAAGCTGTGATAAGATAAAAAACGAAAGGAAGGTCTTATGCGAACAGAACTAAAAAACAATCGACTGATCATTTATTTCAGCGAAGAATTAGATAACTATGCAATCACTCAGCTTAAGGATGAATGCATAAAGCTTATTGAGAAGGAGAAACCAGCTGCCCTGTGCTTTGACTTCAGGGATGTCACTTTTGTAGACAGCACCGGCATCGGATTTTTATTGGCCCGTTATAAGCAATGTCAGAAGCTGGGGATAGCCATGAGTGTTGCTAATCTTTCCAAAAACAACCGTGCTTTATTTGCTATGTCCGGTATCTTCCAGCTGATCCGTGAAGAAAGAAATGAGGGAAACTATGAATAAGATGTGTTTGACTTTTAAAAGCAGAATTGAAAATGAAGCTTTTGCGAGAACATCGGCAATTGCTTTCCTGATGCCGCTCAATCCAAGTGTTGATGAGGTAATGGAAATTAAAACAATTGTCGCGGAGGCAGTTACCAACGCGATCATCCATGGCTATGAAGGCAGCCGTGAGGGAATCGTAAAGCTGGAAATCGGCTATGAGGTAAATTCATTGGTGACGATTATCGTTACTGATAAGGGCTGCGGTATCAATGATATCGATCAGTGTCTGCAGCCTTTGTATACAAGCAAGAGTGAACTTGAACGCTCGGGTATGGGAATGACAATCATGGATACATTCTCAGATTCCTTTGATGTTATATCGACACCGAAAGAAGGTACGACCGTTGTTATCCAGAAACAGCTCCACAAATCCGCTGACAACGCTTGATAATGAAGCGCTGATCAAAGCGGCTCATGAGGGCAATGAGGCGGCCAAGGAAGCCTTTGTGGAAAAGAATCAGGGTTTGGTCTATTCATGTATTCAGCGTTTTGTTTCTAAGAAAATCAGCCGTGAGGATCTTTTTCAAATCGGCTGTGTAGGATTGATGAAGGCGCTGAATAATTTTGATCTCTCAATGAATGTTCAGTTTTCTACTTATGCGGTGCCGATCATCTTTGGTGAAATCAAACGTTTTTTTAGAGATGACGGTTCCATGCGCATCTCACGCTCACTGAAAGAAGGCTTTCTGGTCATGGTGAAGGTCAAGGATGAATTATTTCAGAAATTGAACCGGGAACCGACGTATAGTGAGATTGCTGCTGCCAGCGGCTATGATGTCAGTGATGTATTGCTGGCTTTTGACGCGAATCAGTTTATCTATTCCTTAGATGAGCCAATCTATGAAAAAGATGGCAATTCATTGTATCTTGAGGATAAGATATCGGATCGTGAGGTGAGTGATATCACACTGCGCTGCGCGATGCAGAAAGAAATTAAGGCTTTGGATGCCCGGGATCAGCTGTTGATTCATTATCGCTATGAATGCGGCCTGAAGCAGGATGAAATTGCCAGAAAGCTGAATATATCTCAGGTACAGGTCTCCCGTTTGGAGAAGAAAATTTTGAAGCAGCTGAAAGAACGTTTTGTCAGTGATTAAGTGTTTAAGCATCTCCTTGTCTGCACATACTATGGACAAGGAGGTTTTTTTATGAACGAAATCCATTTAAAAAAGGTTGCTGAACGTCATGAGCCAAAGCGGCATAAGCTTCGCAATGCGCTGCTGGCATTTGTGTTTGGCGGCTTGCTTGCCGTTATTGGTCAGTTTGCGGCAAATTTTTTAGTTGAACAATTTCAGATGAAGGCTGATGAATCTGTAACAGTGGTTGTGTTAGCTGTCATCTTGATTACTGCTTTATGTACTGGCTTAGGTATTTATGACAACCTGGCGCAATGGGTAGGCGCGGGGTTATTTATTCCAATCAGCGGGTTTGCCAATTCATTGGCTTCTGAGGCATTGGAGAGTAAGAGTGAAGGTTTGATCATGGGCATCGGTTCGAATATGTTTAAGCTTGCCGGCTCGGTGCTGACTTATGGCATTGTGGCAGCCATTGTATTCAGCGCGATCCGTTATGGGGTGAGCTTATTATGACAACGCTGCAATTTAAAAATGTTTATGTGCAAAGCAGCGGCTGCGCGGTAGGCCCGCTGGAGAAGGCAGGTCCACTGGGAGAATATTTCACGAATGCTTTTAGTGATAACTATTGTGAGGAATCAACCTTTGAAAAAGCTGAACGGCGTCTGATTAAAGAAGCTGTCAGCGATACTTTAAAAAAGGGTAAACTGACAACCCATGACATTGCATTGGCATACGGCGGTGATTTAATTAATCAATGCGCGTCTTCCAATTATTTTGCGAAGGATCTCAAGGTTCCTTTTGTCAGCTTATACGGGGCTTGTTCCACCTCAGCTTTAGCGATGGGACACGCGGCAATTGCTGTTGAGCATTTACAAATGAAGCATGTGCTGGCATTTACTTCATCACATACAGCAACGGCGGAAAGGCAGTTTCGTTATCCCAATGAATATGGCACACAGAAAAAGGAAACGACAACTTCGACGGTTACCGGTGCCGGGGCAGTGGTGTTAGGCAGCAAGCCAGCAGCAATCGCGGTGACTGCCTTTACGATTGGTCAGGTGATCGATTGGAATTTCAGTGATGCCAATGATATGGGCCGTGCCATGGTGCCCGCTGCCTATGATACGCTGATGACTCATTTTAAGGATATGAATCGTACTTTTGACGATTATGATCTTGTTGTAACCGGTGACTTATCTAAGCTTGGTTATGCAATGCTGAGCGACTTGTGTCTGAAACAGCGTTTTCAGCTTGATAATAAGCTGAATGACTGCGGCTTAATGATCTATGATGTCAACAATCAGCCGATTTTCTGCGGCGGCTCAGGCTGTGCCTGTTCAATGGTTGTAACGGTTAGTAAGCTGTTTGATCTGCTGCAGAGTAAGCAGATGAAGCGCATTCTATTGATTGCGACCGGCGCTTTGCTGACACCGGTAATCTTAGCGCAGAAGGAAGCGATTCCTTGTGTCGCTCATGCGATCTGTTTTGAAAGGAAGGATGCTTAATGGTTTACATCTATGCGTTTTTAACGTGCGGCACACTCTGTCTTGCCGGTCAGCTGATCTATGATAATACCAAGCTGACACCCGGTCACATAACCTCGTTATTTGTTGTGTTGGGAGCGTTTTTGGAAAGCTTTAATATTTATGATAAGCTTGTTGATTGGGCAAGTGTCGGAGCCTCACTGCCGATTACCAGCTTTGGTCATTCTTTGGCTCATGGTTCCTTTGCCGGTGCGATGGAGGATGGCTGGCTGGGACTGATTACCGGTGTATTTGATAAATGCAGCGCCGGTATTG
The DNA here is from genome assembly GCF_003475485.1 of Dielma fastidiosa. NCBI lineage: Bacteria > Bacillati > Bacillota > Erysipelotrichia > Erysipelotrichales > Erysipelotrichaceae > Dielma > Dielma fastidiosa. The sequence goes on from NZ_QRQL01000001.1 coordinate 24,700, forward strand.
CCTTCGCAATCTTCATGGCTTTTATTGTCGCAGTCCTCTTCAAACCTAAATCATGAACGAAGTACGTCTGGCATCCATCAGACAAAAGCTTTCCGCGTCCTTTGATGTATCCTTTACCACCTATGAGCTGCACGGCCGTACAATCAGTATGATTTTTTTATCCAGTCTGTCCGCTCAAAGCGCTGTTAATGCATTGATTCAAGGCTTTACACAAAGTCCTAAGGAGGACCCTTTAACCTTTTTTAATGGTTCCGTCAGTGCCCTTTTGGATGAACAGGCAGCAATTACTCAGATCTTAAGCGGCCAATGCGTTGTGCTTCTCGATCATGATCCGGCTTATTACAGCGTTGAAACCCGCGGTTATCCGACCCGTTCAGTGCATGCACCGGAAAATGAAAAAAGCATCCGCGGTTCGAATGATGCCTTTGTAGAGAATATCATTCAGAATGTTGGCTTGATCCGCCGCCGTATCCGCGATGAACGGCTGGTGGTGGAGCTGGATAAGGAAGGCAAGCTGACTAAAACAGATTTAGCCCTTGTCTATATGCGCGGGATCGTTGATCAGGATGTGCTTGATGATTTTAAGCATCGCCTGCAGGCAAACAGTCAGGTTGAAATCTACAATGACCGCAATCTGGTAGAAGCGCTTTATGGCAAAACATTGAATCCTTATCCTCATGTCCGTTATACTGAACGCCCTGATCTATGCGCCTTGCATCTGCTGCAGGGAAGCTTAGTCGTATTGGTAGATACGATACCTTCCGCTATTCTGCTGCCAACCACTTTCTTTGAACAGATCCAGCAGGCAGAGGAATACACCCAGACACCGCTGCTGGCGTTCTGCACCCGGCTGTCACGCTATATCGGCATCTTCTTATCAATCTACCTGATGCCCTTGTGGATTGCCCTGCGGGTCAGCGAGAATCCAACGATGCTGAATCTGCCGGTACAGGGCGTTCATCCGTTTGAATTTGGCTTCCAGATTCTATTTGCTGAGCTGGTCGTTGAATGGATTCGCCAGTCACTGATTCATGCTCCCAATATGCTTTCCGGCATCATGGGCTTTCTTGTCGTCTTTGTGCTTGGTGATTTTGGGATTGAATTCGGAGCATATACCAAAGAAATACTGATTATGATTGCCATCAGCAACCTCGGTAACTTTCTAACCCCCGGTTATGAAATCTCACTGGCAAATAAATTTTCCCGTATCTGTTTGAATTTAATGACATTGTTCTTTAAGATACCCGGTTTCTGTATCGGTATTATCGCACATTTTCTATTGCTGTTATCGACGGATACAATTAAGTATCCTTATCTTTATCCCTTGATTCCTTTTTCCTTCAAGGAGATGCGCCGTCTGCTGTTTGGCTCATTGATCCACTCAACTAAAAAACAAAATGATCAGATGAAAGCGAAATGATTGAATAATTTCGCTTTTTTCCTTTTCATCGGATATAATGGAAATACTTATGATTAGACGGAGGTATTTATGACTAAACAACTATCCGATATGAACCTAGAAGAATTGTGGCACTTATTTCCAATCTCACTGAGCGCTTATCAGCCATGCTGGCAGACATGGTATGAAGAGGAAAGGCAGTTTTTGTGCATGCTTTTACCTGATTTGTCCTTAAGGATCAATCATATCGGCTCTACGGCAATTAAAGGGATATGGGCTAAGCCGATCATCGATATTTTGATTGAAGCGGCTGAACCGGCTGACCTGAAACAGATTAAAACATTGCTGATAAAGAATGGCTATATTTGTATGTCGGAGACAGAAAATCGCATTTCGTTAAATAAAGGGTATACAGAGCATGGCTTTGCGGAAAGAGTCTTTCATATTCATTTAAGACTTAACAATGATCATGATGAAATATATTTTCGTGATTATCTGAATAAACATTTTGAGATTGCGAAAGAGTATGAGCAATTAAAGCTGAAATTATGGAAGCTGTATGAATTTGACCGTGATGGGTATACTTTGGCAAAAACCAATTTTGTATCTAACTATACCCGATTAGCTAAAGAAGCGGCTATGAATAATGAAAAAGGAGACAAAATGAAAATCGTAGAAATTATGGATCGCAGTGACTTATTAATTGAACAGCTTATGGCTGTTTGGGAAAACTCAGTGACAGCAACTCACTTATTTTTATCAGCAGCTGAAATATCAAAAATTAAAGAATATGTTCCTCAGGCGCTGCTTTCCGTGCCGCATCTCATCGTGATGATGAATGATTGTAATACTCCCATCGCTTTTATGGGGATTGCGGAAAAGCGACTTGAAATGCTGTTTATCCTAAATGAAGAGCGCGGCAAAGGCATCGGCAAAAGACTGCTTCAGTTTGGCATTGATCACTATGCAGTAAATGAATTGACAGTGAATGAACAAAACCCTCAGGCTGTCGGTTTCTATGAACACATTGGATTTCAAACTTATAAGCGCAGCGAGTGTGATGAGCAGGGGAATCCCTATCCGCTGTTAATTATGCGATTAATTGAAAGAGGTACTCAAACAGCACGCATAAGTGAACAGAGACTTTGATTTCATGATAAATTCTTTATTTCAGAAGTGATTTTTGTTATAATTACCCCTAGAGGTGATTCCATGGCATTTGAAGTAACGACCCATTCCTTTGAGGGACCTCTTGATTTGATGCTGCATCTGATCAAGGAAAATAAATTGGATCTTTTTGACTTGGATATGGATATATTAACGGAACAATATCTGACTTATCTGAATGCGATGGAAGCCTACCATCTTGAAATAGCCAGTGAATATTTATCCGAGCTGGCAGGCTTGATTGAATATAAAAGCAAAAAACTGCTGCCTCGTGAAAAGGTATTGATTGAAGAGGAGTTTGAAGAAGATCAGCGTGATAAGCTGGTCGCGCGGCTGCTTGAATATCAGCGCTATAAAGAGGTCTGTCAGACATTTGAGGATTATTATAATCAGCGTCAGATGTCTTATACAAAACCGCCGAGTGAAGAGACGAATCAATGGATCACTTTAGTTAGAGAAGAAGAGCTTCAGGGGAATCCTTATGATTTGGTAAAGGCGATGAATAAAATCATCCGCCGTTCATTTTTGCAGCGTCCTCAGCAGACAAGGATGACGATTAAGGAATTATCACTGGATGAGCGTGTCGTACAGATTCAGGATCGTCTGCGGTTTTGGAGCGGTAAAATGAATTTTGAAACATTATGTGAGGATTGTACGGATCTGCATATGGTGATTGTAACTTTCTTGTCAGTATTGGATCTGATTAAGCATGGGGAGATCAACTATGCTGTTGATGACGATGATACGATCTGGATCATTAAAGGAGATGAATAAGATGGAATTAAAGCCGGTCATTGAGGGACTGCTCTTTTTAAGCGGCGATGAGGGATTGACGATTGAACAGCTGAAGGAAAGCTGTGAATGCAGTGAAAATGAGGCACAGCTTCTGCTTGATGAAATGATGAAAGATTATCTTGAGGATCAGCATGGCATTGAGCTTGTATGCTTTGGCGGCTGTTATAAATTTATCTCTAAGGAAAAGATTCATCCTTATGCGGAGAAATTGTTTTCTTCAACTAAGATGGGAACCTTATCTCAGGCAGCGATGGAAACCTTGGCAATCATAGCTTATAAGCAGCCGATCACGCGGGTTGAGATTGAAGAAATCAGAGGCGTCAGCTGTGATATGATGATCCGTAAGCTGTTGGCTCGCTCACTCATTAAAGAGTGCGGGCGTACCGATGCACCGGGCAGACCTTTTCTTTATGAGGTTACTGAAGAGTTCATGGATGCTTTTAAATTAAAGAGTTTGAATGAATTGCCGGATCTGCCGGTTATTGAACAGAATATGGATGAGGAGTTATTCAATGAATAAGGATAATTTAAGGAAAGCGCATGACTTTTTAAAAGCACATTTATATTCCTTTGAACAGCTTGATATTCTTGATTTAAATTATCGGTATGAGCATTCACTGAGAGTATATCAGCTCGGTTTAAAGCTGTGCGCGGCTGAAGCTTATGATGATGAAGTGCTGCCTTTGGCATGTCTGCTGCATGATTATGGTAAATTTGACGCTGAAAAAGAGATTGACCATGGCCGGGTATCTGCCGCGCTGGTTCAGCCTTTTTTGAAAACTTTAGCCTTAAGTGAAAAGCAGCAGCATGATATTCTGTATTGTATTGCCATGTATGTAGATGATCAATGTCCGGGCGATTATCCGCATATCCGTGAGGCAGATGCCTTGAGTGACTGTGACAACATTGACCGGCTGGGTGCTTATCGGATTGCAGAGACGTTCTTGTATGAAATGAGTTCGTTCAAATCAATGCCGGCATTGCGGGAAAGGATTGTCTGGCGCTTAGCGAATGTGAATCGAATGCTTGACGAGGGCATGGGCGGCAGCGCATGTGCTAAAGAGCTGTTTAAAGAACAGCTGATATTGCTGAAAGCTTATAATGAAAAGCTTTTGGAACAAATTGATCTTTCCGTTTTTGAATAATCAGCTTCGGCTGATTTTTTTCTTGTCTGAAATGTGTTGCTGCTGCATACAATGATAAGGGTGAAGCTTATGAAAAAATGTCTGCTGTTGCTATTAGCGTTGAATTTACTGGCGCCGATGTCTATTCGGGCCAGTTATGTAGTGATTAGTTCAGATGGCAGTGTGATTGAAGAAAAGGATAGCCATGATGTACAAAGTGTAGCATCCATCAGCAAAATCATGACCGCGCTGGTGGTTTTGGAACACAGTGAGCTCAATGAGATCGTTACCATCAGCTATGATGCCTCTCATCAGGTTGGCAGCTCCATTTATTTAAAGGAAGGGCAGCAGGTGACCTTGATTACATTGCTGCATGGCTTGATGCTTAGAAGCGGCAATGATGCGGCTTACGCGCTGGCTGAGCATGTCGGCGGCAATGTGGCAACCTTTGTTGACATGATGAATGAGAAAGCCGCTGAATTAGGCATGAAAGACAGTGTGTTCCGCAATCCCAGCGGTTTAGATGAAGAAGACGGCGGCAATCTTTCAACCTGCTATGATATGGCTTTATGCATGAAAGCGGCGATGGCCAACGATGTATTCAGAAAGATTGCCGGCACGCAGAATTATCATGGTGAGCTAGGTGTCTGGAAGAATAAAAATCGTCTGCTTGCGGAATATGACGCGTGTAACGGCGGCAAAACCGGATATACGATGAACTCCGGCAAAACCTTAGTGACCAGTGCTCAGGCAGGGGACAGCGAAAGTATTGTTGTCAGTTTTCGTGAAAGTGAATATTTTGAACTGCATAAAGCCAAACATGAGGCGTTTTTTGAACAATATCAGGAATATGTAATTCTTGATCAGGGACTGTATAAAACGCAGGGAATTGAATTCAGTGTGGCTGAGCCGTTTGTCTTTCTTGCTGCCAAAAGTGATCAGCAGCCTTTTAAAATCGTAACCAGTATCGATAAGAATACGGTTACGGTCATGGTCAGCAGCGGCCAAGTAAGCAAGACACAAAGTTATCCAATCATCAAACAATCTTTGTTAAGGAAGGTGTTTTCATGAACAAGCTCTGGAATGTGATGATTTTATGTTCATTGGTCTATGGCATAGCTACCGGCAAAGTTGATGCTTTGTCACAGTCAATGGTTACCGTTGGTGAAGAAACATTAAATTTTGTACTGCCATTATTAGCAATCACTTGTTTTTTCAACGGTATTTTAGAAATTGCTCAGGCTGGCGGCTGTCTGGCTTTTCTGGAACGTTGTCTGCGGCCGTTTCTGCGTTTTATCCTGCCTGATATCAAGGATGATACAGAAACTCTCGGTTATGTTGCCAGCAATATTGTAATCAATATGTTTGGCCTTGGCTCAGCGGCAACACCTGTGGGCTTAAAGGCAATTAAGGGAATGCAGAAGCATAATCCGGATAAGGAAACCGCCAGCCGCTCCATGGTTACTTTTCTGGTGCTTAATACCGGCGGCGTAACGATCTTTCCTACCACGATCATCGCGCTGCGGGCGGCCTATGGATCTTTAGATCCTACTACTTTTATTCCCTTTGCCGTCGTATCGACGCTCTTCGCTTCTTTTGTCGGTTTAGTTGTAGACAGGTGGTGGAACCGTGCTTAGCACAAACATCATTCTGCCGGCCTTTTTGGGCATTATTCTGATTGTTGCTATTATTAAGAAAGTAGACGCATACAGTCATTTTGTTCATGGCGTACAGGATGGCTTCGGCTTATTTAATGATGTCTTTCCGGCAATGCTGGGGATGATGTTCTCGATTGCGATGATGAAGGAAAGCGGTCTTTTAGATGCCGTTGCCAATCTGTTTACTTCTTTTGCCGGTGTGATACCAAAGGAAATCTTTCCGATGATGCTGTTCAGACCCATCAGCGGCAATGCGTCACTGGCAGTGATGATCGATATTTTTAAAACCTTGGGTGTCGATTCCTTTGCCGGTCAGATGGCAAGTATCATTCAAGGCTCAACCGATACGACATTATATGTTATTACACTTTATTTTGCCAGCGTCGGCGTGAAAAAGATCAAAAATTCACTGGCAATCGGTTTAATCAGTGATTTAGCCGGTATTACGATGGCAATTCTTTTAACGTTCTATTTCTTTTCATAGCTTTTTAGGGTAAAATAAGGAATAGAGAGGATGATTTTAAATGGAACGCTTACAAAAAGTAATTGCTGCAAGCGGCATCACATCAAGAAGAAAAGCGGAAGTGATGATTAGTGAAGGCAGAGTAACAGTGAATGGTGAAACCATTACTGAACAAGGATATAAAGTAAAACGCGGAGATATTATTGAGGTTGATGGTGAGCAGATTCAAAAGGAGAATAAGGTTTATTTTGTTATGAATAAACCAAAGAAATCCGTCTGCACATTAGATGACGAATTTGACCGCAAAACAGTGGTATCACTGGTTAAATGTGATGAGCGCATTTTTACGGTCGGCCGTCTTGATTACGATACAAGCGGTGTACTTATTTTAACGAATGACGGTGAATTTGCCAATCAGCTGATTCACCCTAAGTATCATATTCCTAAAACCTATGAGGTAATCATTGATGGGATTTTGACAACTGAACAGATTAAAGCCCTTGAAAAGGGTGTTGTACTTGATGACGGCATTCAGACGCTGCCAGCTAAGCTGAGAGTTAAGAACAAGGATTTTGATCATCAAAAGACGCGTTTTGATATTACAATCAAGGAAGGCCGGAACCGCCAGATTAAACGGATGATGGAGGTTTATGGGCATACAGTTACCAGTCTGCATCGAAAATCACTCGGTTTTCTTACGGTCAGCGATATGAGTCAGGGTGAATACCGGATTTTAAAACCGCATGAGGTTAAAATGCTGCGCCGTCTTGCTTTAGAGGGCGAACAGAAAACTAAATAGTATTAATTGATTAATCATTCCAAAATATTCAGCGGTATGGCTGCTGAATATGGCAGAGTGATTTTTTCTTATGTCAAAAAATATGAACAAGTGTAAAAAAAATATAACAAAATAATAATTTCACAATGCTAAAATGAAGGTGAAAGAAGAGGGAATCATATGAAAAAATTACTAAGGTGTGTTTTAGCTTTGTGTATGATTGCAACAATTGCTGGCTGCAGTAATAAGCCGGCGGATACCAATATCAGTGATGGTGTCTATACAGAAAGTGCAAAGGGGAATAATGGAGATGTTAAGGTTGAGGTAGAGGTTAAGGATGCGAAAGTAATTCGGGTAGAGGTTGTTGAGCATATAGAAACCGCAGGGATTGCTGATGTGCCGATTCAAAGCATTCCGGCGGCGATTGTTGAGCATCAAAGCTTGAAGATAGATACCATTGCCGGCGCTACTAATACAAGCAAGGCGATTTTGGAAGCTGCTGAGCTGGGACTTATGGCGGCAGGCTTTGATGTTGAAGCAATGAAAAATAAGGAAGTAATTGAAGCGGTGAAATCTGAGGCCGAGGATGTCATTTGTGATACCGTAGTTATTGGCGCCGGCGGTGCTGGTATGACTACTGCCATTGAACTTAAAAAAGGCGGTCAGAATGTGATTCTTGTTGAGAAGCAAGCTATGAATGGCGGTGCTACAAGTCTTGCGGCCACTTACTTTGTAGCTGTTAATACCGAATATCAAAAGCAGGCTGGATTAGGCTTAAGCATTGATGAATACATCGCTGACCAAGTAAGTAAAAATCCAGATATGAATGCTGATAATTGGAAAACGCTGCTTGAACGCTCTGAGGAAAGTGTTGAATGGCTGAATAGTCTGGGAACTAAAATCAACCGTCCGCTCTCAACTTATCAGGTGGCAACTGAGGACGGCAGTTCTCTTGGCGTTGCTATCGTTAAGGCACTGAATGCTGAAATTGAACGCTTGGATGTAGATATGCGTCTGTCAACAAAAGCTGTTGAATTGGTCACTGAGAATGATCAGGTAAAGGGTGTTAAGGTTGAAAGTCAAAATGAGACTTATACAATTTATGCTGACAACATTGTTATTGCGACTGGCGGTTTTGCATCAGGTAAAGAAGCGTTGCTGGAATATGCGCCTGAATGGGCAGATTTACCATCTACATCTGCTGCTGGTTCAACAGGCGATGGCTTTGAATTGGTAAAAGCAGTAGATGCTAATTTGGCTTTTATGGATGTTGTACGTCTGAATCCGTCCGTTCATAGTGAGAATGGTGTGAATTCAAGTCTGAGCGCGGCACGGGCAGAAGGCGGCATCATGGTAAATTTAGAAGGCAAACGTTTCTGTAATGATTATTATCCGGATTATACAACACTTTCTAAATGGATGATGGAACAGGAAGGCGATCATGTATATATTCTGATCGATCAAAGTGCTATGGATAAGTCAAAACGGCTTCAGGGCTTTAAAGATCAGGGCTATTTTATAGAAGCTGATACAATTGAAGAGCTTGCTGAAAAAATGGGTGTTCCTGCTGATAATCTAACCGCAACGATTGAGAAATACCAGTTGGCTGTAAAGACAGGTGTCGACGAGGAATTTGGCCGTTCAGCTAATCTTACGATTGATTTTACGCAAGCCCCTTATTATGCGGTTTCAACAAAACCCGGCTTACAAGTTACTTTGGGCGGTATAGAGGTGGATTCATCCATGCATGTGGTAACCAAAGCAGGTCATGCGATTAATAATCTTTATGCCGTTGGTGAATGCGCGCATGATGGATTATTTGGCGGTGCGCCTACTAATGAAAATGTTACTTTTGGCAAGCTCGTTGCCGAAGATATTTTAAATAAATAAAGCTGAGGCAGTCTGGATAATTTAGACTGCCTGCTTTATAATAAAAAAGAGGTACTTATGGATAATTTCAAGCAGCAGCAAATTGAAACTTGCAAACGATACATTATAAATGAAAGTCTTTTTGGTCAGCAATATGATCAGCTTTTAGAAATGATGCAGGAAATGAATGTTGAGCTGAAAATAGATTTTAATAACTGCTATTTGATTCTTGCCGGTATTGAAAAGCGTTTTTATAATAGTAAATTAAACTTAAACCGTGAAAATTATCTGGATATTTTTGCCGCTGTTAAATACTTGCTGGTATCCCTTGAACAGACTTATGAATTTGAAAAGGAAATGAGTGCGGTCAATTATGACTCATCAAAATTAATTGCGGTCATGATTACACCTAAAACAAGCAAGGAATTGCCAATACCCATCATTGCTGATCAGATTCAAAAAAAGCTGCAGCAGCAATTCATTGAAGCAAGGCAGGTTAAGCATCCATATTTAAGCAGCATAACGCTGTATTCAGAACCAATTGTTTCATATGCGCACTTTCAGTCAGCATTTAAACAGTTAAGGAATAGCCATCGGCTGGCTTTTTATAAAATGCGTCCGTGTTCGATGCAGGCGTCAATGTTTATCAAAGACCGTCAGAATGTGAAATTGATTGATTTGATACCGATGGTTCAGAAGCTGCAGCAAAATCTGCTTGACGGTAAACTTGAAAATATGCGATTCATTGTACATGAAATAATGCTGTCACTGAAAAGAAGCATGGATGTTATCCTGACATATGATATCATTTCTGAACTTAAGAAAATGCTGCTGATTTTGAATTTGCAGTTTCGTCTCGATTTTGAAGAACCGATCAATGAGGTGCTGCGGTTAGAACAATACTGCGCTATTGAAGAATTTGAGGCATCGCTGTTTAATCTGCTGCTTACCTTCTGCCAATTTAAAACAGAACATAAAGCCGCCATCAGCCCGCTGATTATTAACACTATTCAATATGTTAACCGTCATTATCAGGAGAGTATCAGTCTATATGAGATTGCTGATGCAATGAATGTCTCCGCTTCTTACTTAAGCCGTGTCTTTAATGCGGAAATGGGTGTCAGTCTGCCATATTTCATCAATGAGCTTAGGATTCGCAAGGCAAAGCATTTATTATGTGAGACAAATTTAAAAATTGGTGAGATTGCTCTGCAGTGCGGTATGCAGAACGTTCAATATTTCTGTATGAAATTCAAACAGCTGACCGCCATGCGGCCGCAGGAATACCGTCAGATTAATCAAAAATAATAAAAAAATATCTTACGAGACAAATTTATTTGTGTTATACTGACACACATGAAGACTACGACTGCAGCTTATATGCGAGGGTCAATCGCGTGGCAAGCTAAAGCTGTGGTCTTTTTATTATGTGAAAATGGAGGTTTTTATGAAAAATAGTATGAATCATTATTTGGCAGAGGAATCAGTTGGTAAGCTGATGCTGAAGTTTTCTATACCCTGTACAATGTCCTTGTTAGTATCCGCTCTATACAATATCGTGGATCAAATTTTTATCGGTCAAGGCATCGGTTATCTGGGCAATGGTGCGACTAATGTCGTATTCCCGGTAACAATACTAGCCTTATCTATTGCATTGCTCATTGGTGATGGCTGTGCAGCCTATCTGAGTATTTGTCAAGGGAGTAAGGATGAGGGGAATGCACATCGCAGTGTAGGAAATGCGGTTGTGTTTACTTTGATTGTTTCAATCGTTCTTACCGCATTATTAATTATTTTCAAGAATCATATTTTAATGAGCTTTGGCGCAACAGCAAATACTCTTGCTTATGCATCAGAATATTACAGCTATATTGTTATCGGTATTCCTTGCTTTATGTTTGCTAATATGATGAATTCAATCATTCGTGCTGACGGCAGTCCGCAATTTGCAATGTTATCAACTTTGGCTGGCTGCATCATTAATATCATTCTTGATCCAATCGCCATCTTTGTTTTTGGCTGGGGTATGATGGGAGCCGCATTAGCTACTATCCTTGGGCAATTTGTTTCCGCAATTTTAGCCTTGTATTATCTAAAGCACACTAAATCAATTCAGTTACACAAGGGCAGCTTTATGCTTCGCACAAAATTACTGAAAAGAATTCTGCCATTAGGTATCAGCAGCTTTCTGACACAGATTTCAATTGTAGTGATTATGGGTGTCATGAATAATGTATTGGTAACTTATGGCGCACAATCAAAATATGGCGCTGATATTCCATTAACGGTAGTGGGCATTGTCATGAAAGTATTCCAGATCGTTATTTCCTTTGTGGTTGGTATTGCGGCAGGTTCACAGCCAATAGTTGGTTATAACTATGGCGCCAAGGAAATGAAACGCGTCAAACAGATATTTAAAACGATGGTTCTTGCGGAAATCACCGTTGGAATTATCGCGACAATTTGTTTTGAGTGCTTCCCCTTACAGATTATTCGTATCTTCGGCAGTGAAAATGAATTATACAATGAATTTGCGGTTATGGCCTTTAGGTGCTATCTAGGAACGATTCTTTTATGCTGTATCCAAAAAGCGACCAGCATCTTCCTGCAGTCATTAGGTAAACCGATGTTATCAATGGGCTTATCCCTACTGCGTGACTTTGTTTTAAGTGTACCGTTGGTATTGGTTTTACCGATATTCTTTGGGGTTGAGGGTGTCTTGGTTTCGGCTCCAATTGCCGATGTAATATCATTTATCGTGGTCATCTTCATAAGTACGTATTTTTTAAGGCATTTGGATAAGGAACATGAGACTTCGCTCATTGAACTTCATGAATTGAAAATCCAGGGGGCTTGATTGAACAAGGGCAGAAGCTGCCCTTTTTTCTTGCCTTTAATTGCAGTTTATTGGTAAATACGTTAAAATGGTTGCAGGTGATGTTATGCAGCAGTATTTTGTACAAGGTAAATTAAATATCGATGAACGGTTTGTTTTTAATAAGGAACAGGCGCATCATATAAAGAATGTATTGCGGATGAAACAAGGCAGTCAGGTGCGGGTGGTGGATGCGTGTGAACAGCCCTATTTGACAGCCATTGAATTCGCCGATGATCAAGTGGCCGGCTTGGTGCTTGAGGTCCTCCCTTTAAATGCTTCAAGGGTTAAAACAACGCTTATTATGGGATTGATTAAGGGGGATAAATGGGATTATCTGCTGCAGAAAGCATGTGAATGCGGTGCCTATGAGATTCAGCCGATGATCAGCAGCCGCTGTGTCGTGAAGGCCAAAGAAGAGAAGGCGGATAAAAAGCTGATGCGCTGGAATAAGATTGCTTTAGAGGCTTGTGAACAATGCAAGCGGGCTCATCAGACACCGGTGCTGGCTAGTGCTGATTTTGATCAGGTACTGGGCGTGCAGGCCGACTTAAAGCTGATAGCCTATGAGGATGCGGATTTAAAAGCCTGCAATCTGGCGGCGGTGTTTAAGGAACATCCGGATATTTCATCCATTGCGGTAATGATTGGACCGGAAGGTGGTTTTAGCTTGGAAGAAGTGGCTAAGGCTGAGGCTTTTGGTTTTGTGCGGGTAAGCTTAGGCACAGCAATTTTCCGTGCTGAGACAGCTGCGTTATTTGCCTTAAACGCCATCAGCTATCATTATGATCTGTCAGGTGAAGTAAAATGAAACAATTGATTAAATTATGTGAAAAGGATCAGCGTGAACCGCTGTTTAAAACTCAGGGCTGCCGAGAACAGCTGCCGCTTATTCAATCACAGTTTAAAGCGGATAAATTAAATCTGCCCATCAAGAGTGATCTTGAATTCTTTTATGCGCAATTCCTGTATCGCTGTATTTTAAGCAAACAGGCGTTTGAAACTGTTTTTTTTAAAGCCTGTTACGAAATGAATGATTATTGGTCAAGCTTAAATTATTTAGAGAAGAAAAGACTGATTAATATTGAAATCGATGCGCTGAAGGCAGCCTTGCCGTATGTGATGCGCAATCATAAGCAGGTATTCATACCGATGTTTGATGAGCGGATGAATGATATTTACCGTGATGAGATGGTTCTTTTTGAATTAAAACAGTATGCGCAGCTGCGTTATGAGTATGCTTCTTTAATCACTCAGAAAAGCTTAAGCACGGATGTAATCGCTGCCGGTTTTACTGATCTTGAACTGATTGGCGAGGCAGAAGAGCAATGTTTCTGTTTTTGTAAACTCAATCATCGGCTATATGTTCTTTCAAATGGGCAGACATTGTATTCATTGTCTTTATCTCAATGTGCCGAGCCTTCAGAGCTTGCTGAGCTTTTGCCTTATCTGATACAGGCTGATGAGCGTGGGGCACTTCAGCTGATTCTCAGCCGGCAATGGCTTTCGGAAAAGGGCTTGCGCAAGGGTGAGAAGCTGTTAAGTAAATGGCAAAGATGATTGTATTTAAGATGAAATAGTGTATAATAAGTTAGTTTGAGGTGATTAAAATGACTACATTTGCTATGAGTACACTCGGCTGCAAAGTCAATACATACGAATCCCAGGCTTATGTTCAGGGGCTTTTAGAGCTGGGATATACAGAAGTGGATTTTAAAGAAAAAGCGGATATCTACATTATTAATACATGTGCGGTTACCAATACGGCAGGCAGTAAGAGCCGTCAGAAAATTCATCAGGCAATCCGTACAAATCCAGAGGCATTTATTGCCGTGGTTGGCTGTTACGTTCAGACCAGCAGCAAAGAAATTGCTGATATTGAAGGCGTTGATCTCATTTTAGGCAGTGATGGCAAAGCTGGCTTAGCTTTAGAAGTGGATCAAGCCTATAAACAAAAGAAGCGCTTGAATCTGGTTCATGAGATTGACAATGTGAAGGTGTTTGAGGCGCTGCCAATCCATCGCTTTACGGATCATACGCGGGCTTTTCTTAAGATTCAGGATGGCTGCAATCAGTTTTGTTCCTATTGCATCATTCCTTACGCGAGAGGACGGGAGCGTTCATTGCCGATGGATGATGTGATTAAAACAGCTAAGGAGCTGGTAGCTAATCAGCATTATGAAATCGTCTTATCCGGGATTCATACCGGCCGTTATGGTCATGATTTAGGTACTGATTTGACCGCTTTATTGAGACGGCTGTTAAATGAGGTCGAGGGCTTGCAAAGAATTCGTTTATCTTCAATAGAAATCAATGAACTGAGTGATGAGTTTCTTACTTTAATGCAGCAGGATGAGCGGATTGCCCGGCATTTACATATTCCGATTCAAAGTGCCAGCAATCATGTGTTAAAGGCCATGAATCGTCCTTATACGATTGAAGCATTTATCAAGCGAATCGATGAGATCCGCGCATTATTGCCTGATTGTTCAATATCTACCGATATTATTGTTGGCTTTCCTGATGAATCAGAAGAAGATTTTAATGAGACGCTGTCAAATCTTGATCGCATTCAGTTCAGCTTTATGCATGTATTTCCATTTTCTAAACGCGATGGTACAAAGGCGGCAGGCATGTCGAATCAAATCAGCGGTTTAGTAAAGAAAGAACGTGCCAAACTATTAAATGTAAAAAGCGGGAATGATTATGCGCTGTACCAGCAAGGCTGGATCGGCAGACGGGTCAGCGTGCTTTTTGAAAAACAGGAGAATCAATTGGCAATAGGGCATGCCAGTCAGTATTTTCCAGTCACTGTCATGTGCGATGCGTCAGTTGTAAATCAATTTCATAATGTAATTATCACAGGTTATGAAAATGGGATGCTGCAGGGCAAAATCGAGGAGGTAAAAGGATGAAGCTATCAGAGATGTTTGATCACGCACCGGAAATAGAAATCGAAGAACTCAGTTTCGATTCTCGGATCAAGACTAAAAACAGTATCTTTTTCTGTGTTTCAGGAATCAATAGCGATGGCCATGATTTTGTTGATCAGGCGATCGATAACGGTGCTCTCTGCATTGTTCACAGCAAACCGATAGAAAATAAGCGTAAATGCATCGTCTATATCAAGGTTGAAAATGTTTTAGCGACAATGAATCGTCTGGCTAATAAGTTCTATGATTATCCAAGCCGCAAGCTTCAGGTTTACGGCGTAACCGGCACTAACGGTAAGTCAACGATTGCGAAAATCATCCGTGATGTTCACTCTCGGTTTGAGCCATGCGGCTATATGGGGACGATTTCTATTTCTTATGGTGATGTTACTTTACCGCCTTCACTGACAACACCAGATGTCTTGACGATTCATTCAACGCTTAAGGATATGGTGGATCACGGGATGAAGGCAGTGGCCATGGAAGTAAGCAGCCATGGTCTTGAATTAGGCCGGGTGAATACAGTTGATTTTAATACGGTAATCTTTACCAATCTGACCTATGACCATCTTGATTTTCACGGTACTTTTGAGAATTATTTTGAAGCTAAGAAGAAGCTGTTTAAGATGGTAAATAAGAACGGTGTCTGCATATTAAATGCTGATGATGAGTGCTGCCGCGCGTTGATAGAAGTATGTAACGCGCGGGTGGTCACTTATGGCGTACAAAATGATGCGGATTATCGGGCTGATGATATTCGCTTGGGCACTCAGCATTCCAGATTTAAGCTGCTGCATCAGGACCGTGAATATGAAGTGAAAACGAATCTGATCGCTTTGTATAATATTTATAATTTGCTGGCGGCAATCGCTGCCATGCATGAAAGCGGCTTGGAGCTTGAAAAAGTATTGGATTGTCTGGATACGCTGGATCAGGTTGACGGCCGTTTAGAACGCATTGATGAAGGTCAGCCATTTAACGTATTCGTTGACTTTGCGCATACGCCTGACGGCTTACAGAAAGTATTTGAATATGCTAAGCTGATTACTCAGCCGCAGCGTAAGATCATTGCCGTATTTGGCAGCGCCGGCAAGCGCGACCGTCATAAACGCAAAGTTTTCGGTAGTGTTGCCAGTGAATTTTGTGATATGATTATTCTGACAGAGGATGATCCGCGTGATGAAGATCCAAGAGAGATTGCCAATGAAATTAAAGCGGGGATCGTAGATACCAACAATATTTATATTGAAAACCGTTATGACGCTATCAGGCAGGCAATCGAGATGGCCAATGTCGATGATACCGTGCTGATTCTCGGCAAAGGCGATGAAACATTCATTTACCGTGAAAATGGCCGGGAACCTTATATTGGCGATCATCGGGCGGCACGGGCAATCATCCGCAGATATTACTTGGGCATCGAGGAGGATGGAAAAGATGAATAAGTTAATTGATCATACATTATTGAAGGCTGATTCTACACAGGCACAGATTCAAAAGCTGTGTGAGGAAGCGAGAACCTATGACTTTGCGTCAGTTTGTGTGAATCCGACATGGGTTAAATATTGCGCGGAAGCGCTGAAGGGCAGTGACGTAAAGGTTTGTACGGTCATCGGTTTCCCGTTGGGCGCAGCAACTTCGGCGGTTAAAGCTTACGAGACTAAGGACGCTTTAGCTAACGGCGCGGAAGAATTTGATATGGTCATCAATATCGGCGCTTTAAAAGATCATAACTATGCATTGGTGGAAGAGGATATCCGCAGTGTGGTAGCGGCAGCCGATCATCATTGTGTTAAGGTCATACTTGAAACATGTCTTTTAAGCAAAGAAGAGATTGTCAAGGCTTGTGAATGCTGCGTGAACGCAAAAGCAGCCTTCGTTAAAACTTCTACCGGTTTCTCAACAGCGGGTGCTACAGTGGAGAATGTAAAGCTGATGAAAGAAAGTGTTCACGGGGCTTGTAAAGTTAAGGCTGCCGGCGGTGTGAGATGCTATGAAGATCTTCAGGCAATGGTGGAAGCCGGGGCTGATCGTATCGGTACAAGTGCCGGTGTAAAACTTCTTCAAAAAGAAAATGTAAATTCTTCATATTAAGCTTGCAAAATATCACATAATTATGTATAATGTTAATGCTTGCATCAGAAGGGAGGGTAAGTAATGCCAAAAGTAGTAATAAAAGAAAATGAAGTTCTAGATGATGCTTTACGCAGATTCAAACGTCAAGTATCTAGAAATGGAACCCTTGCTGAAGCTCGCAAAAGAGAGTTTTATGTAAAACCAGGCGTACGTCGTAAGCTTAAATCAGAAGCAGCACGTAAGGCTCGCCGCAGTAAATAACTAAATACTTAGGGACACTTCTTAAACGGGGTGTCTTTTTGATTGATAAGAAAGGGGATCGGATATGGATACATATGAGGAACAAAAACGGAATGAAAAGCATAAAAGAATGACGGAAGCACCCGTTGAGCGTTTGATTCTGGCCATGTCAGTACCAACGATCATCAGTATGCTGGTATCATCTTTTTATAATATGGTTGATTCAGTTTATGTTGGACATCTTGATAATACTGAATCTTCGGCAGCTGTCGGAATCGCTTTTTCAATCATGGTGCTGATTCAGGCGATTGGCTTTTTCTTTGGTCATGGTTCAGGCAATTATATATCCCGTGAGCTAGGCAGCAAGAAGTATGATGAAGCAGAAAAGATGGCAGCGGTCGGCTTTTTTACGCCGATTGGCTTAGGGGCGGGGATTGCCGCGGCAGGGCTGCTTTTTCTGACACCGCTGGCAAAGCTTTTGGGGGCTACCGGCACCGCTCTGCCTTATACTGTTGATTATCTGAAATATATTTTGATCGGCACACCTTTTATGATGTCATCGCTGGTCTTAAATAATCAGCTGCGGCTGCAGGGGAACGCGCAATTTGCGATGATTGGCATAACCGCCGGTGCAATCTTGAATATCTTTTTAGATCCAATCTTTATTTTTACATTAGGTATGGGTGTGGGCGGTGCTGCGCTGGCAACCATCATCGCCCAGTTTGTCAGCTGGCTGCTCCTGCTTATCGGCAGTATGCAGAAGGGAAATATTCACATACGGTTTAAACATTTTAAGCCGACCTTTGAACGCTATCGTCAAATCACCAAGGGCGGTTTGCCAAGTCTATGCCGGCAAGGCCTTACCAGTGTGGCAGTTATCGCATTAAACTGGGCGGTCAAGGACTATGGTGACAGCGCGATAGCCGCCTTTTCCATCGTATCCAAGATCACAGCGTTTGCCAGCTCAGCGTTAATTGGCTTCGGTCAGGGCTTTCAGCCAGTCTGCGGCTTTAATTATGGCGCCGGTCTTTACCAAAGAGTTAAAGATGCTTTTATTTTCTGCATCAAGGTTTCAACGATCGGCTTGATTATCATATCGATTCTCGGCTATCTGGGGGCGCCGGCATTAGTCGCTTTATTTAGAAGTGAAGATCCGCTGCTGCTTGAAATCGGTGCGCAGACATTGCGCTATCAATGCTTGTCCTTTCCTTTTATGGGTGTCGTGATCTTAACGAATATGCTGCTGCAAAACATTGGCAAAACGCTGCCGGCCAGTCTTTTGGCAATGGCACGTCAAGGCTTGTTTTTTATTCCCGCACTCTTTCTTCTAGTTTCATTATTAGGCTTAAAGGGAGCGGAGTGGGCACAGCCGGCGGCGGATATAGCTTCATTTTTGCTTGCGGTACCGCTGTGTCTGCTTGAAATCAGAGAATTGAATCGGCTTACTCAATAATCACAGCTATAAAAGAACTGTTCTATAATAAGATTCACCTCATAAAATAGAATGAGGTGAGTGAATGATTACATATGATGATCGTCAGTTGATGATTGAGAAATATAAAGCCATTCTCAGAGTCAGAAAGAATGAAATCAAGATTCAGTGCGCACACTATACACTGACTATCCAGGGCAGTGATCTGATGATTTCAGCACTGACGCGGGATGAAATATTGATCGGCGGCACGATTGCCACCGTTGTGTTTAATAATGAATAAATTCGGCTTGGATTACTGGTCCCTGGATTTTAATCTGAATGTTTTCCTGCAGACGGTGAAAACCCATAACTGGACCGTTTATGGGATTCGTCAGAAAAAGGATACGATCACTTTTTATGCTTCAGTATTAAACCGCAATGATCTAATCAAGACATATCCGCACATTATCCATCTGAAGACAACCGGTGTCATCGGTATGCTGCTGCGCACATTCAAGCAGCTTGACCGGCTGATTGCCGCCGGTGCGGCAGCGGCCTTGTGGCTTTTGCTGTCATCGACGGTTTTTAATATTGAAATCTTGGGTGAGGGAACTGTTAATCGTACTCTGATTGCAGATACGCTCGTACAGCTTCAGGCTATGCCGCCCTTTCAGCTAACTGATAAAAATGTACTGAAGCAGCAGCTGAATGAGGAATTAAAGAGATCCTTTACCTGGATTGAGGTTGAACAAAACGGCAGCAAGCTGAAGGTGCGCTTTCTGCCTAAGAAAACCGTTGAAAAAGAAGAACTGACGCGGAATGAATTGATCGCTCAAAAAGATGGTGTAATCGCTTCTTTTGATCTTCAGCATGGTGAAAAATGCGTAAAGATTAATGATGTAGTTAAGAAAGGTGATTTATTGGTCAGCAATATTTTGCTGGACAGTATGAATCTGCCCGAGGAAATCTATGTCAAAGGCAGGGTGTTTGCTTATACGTGGTCGGACTTCAGCGTTGAAATGCCTAATAATTCATTGCCTGAGGGTGTGCAGTTTTTCCAGCTGCTGTTTCAGGCACGGCGGATCATCAGTGAAGAGCTGGGTGAGGATGAGAAGATCGTCAGTGAAAATATTTTGCAATTTTCGGTAAATGACGATAAAATAAAAATGGATTTACATTATACATTGCTTGAAGATATTTCAAGCCCGGGAGAATAAAATGTCAAAAGCGTTTTCTATTGATTGCAGTACATGGTCTTATGATGAAATTATGATGTTTTGCGGTACGCATGATAAAAATCTTGATTTGCTGCGTTCAGCCTTTGATGCTGAATTGATTTTTAATAATGGACAGCTTGATGTGCAGTGTGATAACCGGGAAGTGCTTGATTGCATTGAAAAGATTGTCAGGGCTGCCTATACGCTGATTCATGAGCAGAAGCATCTGAATGCGTCAGATTTGAATTATTTAATTCGGCTTGTGAAAGCATCGCCGTCGATTAATCTTGAACGGTTAAACAGTGAGCCGATTGCTAAGACGGTCAGCGGCAAGCTGATTTATCCAAAGACGATTGGTCAGCGGATTTTAATCGATGCGTTAACGCATGATGATATCATCTTCGCGACTGGCGTGGCCGGTACCGGTAAGACCTACCTGGCTGTTGTCTATGCGGTTGCTCAGTTAAAAAAGGGTAATTTTTCACGGATTGTATTAACCCGTCCCGCGGTGGAGGCAGGTGAAAACCTCGGCTTTCTGCCTGGTGATCTGAAGGAAAAGGTTGATCCTTATCTGCGGCCGCTTTACGACG
This sequence comes from Dielma fastidiosa, assembly GCF_003475485.1. Classification (NCBI taxonomy): domain Bacteria; kingdom Bacillati; phylum Bacillota; class Erysipelotrichia; order Erysipelotrichales; family Erysipelotrichaceae; genus Dielma; species Dielma fastidiosa. The sequence continues at coordinate 45,298 of NZ_QRQL01000001.1, forward strand.
CGCTGTATGATATGCTCGGTGTGGAAACCGTAGAGAAGCTGTTGGAAAAGGAAGTCATCGAAATTGCACCCTTGGCATATATGCGCGGCCGTACTTTAGACAATGCTTTTATCATCCTTGATGAAGCACAGAATACGACTAAAAATCAAATGAAAATGTTTCTTACCCGCATGGGCTTTAATTCCAAGGTCGTGATTACCGGTGACGGTACGCAGATCGATTTAGTGAAAAAGCAGGACAGCGGCTTGCTGCATGCCCGTAAAATCTTACAAGGGGTTGATAAGATTGGCTTTGTGGAACTGAGCGGTCTTGATGTCGTGCGTAATCCATTGGTTCAGAAGATTATCGAATGTTATGAGAGGGCAGAGGGAAATGAATAAAATATTAATCATTGAGGATGAAGATAATATCCGTAAGATCATTGCCTATGATTTAAAGCGCGATTATGAGCTGAGTGAAGCTGCCGACGGTGAAACAGCCTTGAATATGGCGCTGAATGAACATTTTGATGTCTTGATCATCGATTGGATGATTCCGCGTCTTTCCGGCCTTGAACTGGTCAGCCGCCTGCGTAAAAAGAATATTGACAGCATCATGATCATGCTGACTGCTAAAGATGATGAGGCCGATATCCTGCAGGCCTTTGAAGAGGGCGTCGACGATTACATAACCAAACCTTTTTCACCGCGTGAATTAGTAGCCCGTGTGAATGCTCATATTAAAAGACTGCCGAAGGCAGATCATGAGAAGCTGACTTTCGGCAATGTCAGTATCCATTTAAAAAAACGTGAGGTACTGATCGGCAATGAGGCTGTGGGCTGCACAAAGAAGGAATTTGATTTGCTTGTTTATCTGATGATGAATCATGAAATCGTGCTGTCCAGAGACCAGATCTGCAGTGAAATCTGGGGCTTTGAATATGACGGTGATACCCGCATCGTCGATGTGCATATCTTTAAGTTAAGGAGTAAATTAGCAAAAAGCAATGTGACCATCCAATCCAACCGCGGTGTCGGCTATTGTATGGAGCTGAAAGATGGACAGGCATAAACTGAGTGCGCTGTTTGCCCTGCTGATTGTTTCGATGGCTTTGGAATCATTATTTAATCTGCCTGTTTATTTGGTAATTCTGCTGCTGATCATTGCTTTTAGCTTTATTTGGTACAGCAGTGAAATCAGGCTGGCGGCGGATGTGCGTAAAAATAATGAGAATCTGCTGCATGAATTAAAAACCAGCAGCTCGGATTCACATTTAAAAACCAAACAGCTGCTGACGATCGTATCATCGATTCCTTTTCCCTTATTGCTGCTTGATGAAATGGGGAAGATTGTAATCTATAATACACAGGCTTTGGCTTTTCGTCATTCTGACGCTAAAATTGAACTGGATTATCTGCATAATGATTTTGATCCGGCCATTCAAGAGGTTATAAAGGATGCCTTTATTCTTGAAAAAGAACAGGAAGAACGCATCCGTATCGATGATGTAGATTATCAGGCGTATATGGTGCCGGTGACCAGCCATGGCAGATTCAGCGGCTGTTTGATTCTGCTTCAGGATATGACCAAGGCATTGAGCGGTGAGAAAATGCAGAAAAGGTTTATTGCTGATGCGTCCCATGAATTGAAAACTCCTATTTCAGTGATCAAGGGCATGAGCGAGATATTGATTCGGGATGATTTTAATGATCCTGAAGCACAGAAGGATTTTCTGAATCAAATCAACAGTGAGGTGCAGCGCTTAGAGAGTATTGTCAAGGATCTGCTGGAATTAAGCAAATTGTCTGTGGAACAGCCGATTCTGCACCGCACACGCATTGATTTTCATGAACTGGCACAGAATGTATGCAAACCGCTGATGCCGTTGATCAATGAGAAAGGACTTAAGCTTAATCTGGATTTAAAAGGAGAAGCACGGCTTTTCTGTGATGCCCAAAAGATGTCTCAGGTATTGAATAATTTATTAGTCAATGCGGTGAAGTACAGTGACAGCGGCACGATTACGCTGCGTACTTTCACAACGGATGATGATTATTATATCCAAGTCCAAGATGAGGGCTGCGGCTTTAATGTCAATGAACAGAGTCGGATTTTTGAGCGCTTTTATAGAGTCAATCAGTCAAGGGCAAGGGCTGAGGGCGGCAGCGGTTTAGGCTTAGCGATTGTTAAATCGGTGATTGATGCTCACGGCGGTGTGATTGAGGTACGGTCAGAATTAAATGTAGGTACAGTGTTTACGATCAAACTGAATAAACTTTAGGTTTCGCTTGACTTTGATCTGAATAGCGCTTATACTTAAATAGTAATACGAAGCAATAACTATAATTCACATTTAAGGAATTGTATTTATGTCTCAAGGTACAAGGAATTAATGTGATTTTTTTATACCTAATGACTTCAGCTTGTTTACAGACAAAATGGAGGTACTAACAATGAGTACAGGAACAGTTAAATTTTTTAATGCAGAAAAAGGTTACGGATTTATTAAAGCAGAAGATGGCAAAGAAATCTTTATCCATTATTCAGCTATCCAGTCTGATGGATATAAGACTTTAGAAGAAGGCCAAAAGGTTCAATTCGAAATCGTTGAAGGCAACCGTGGTCCTCAAGCTGCTAACGTTAGCTTAATCTAGTTTCTGAAAACACCCACTGGGTGTTTTTTTTCTTGCAGGTGCTGAGGCATCTGCTTTTTTTATGCAAATTTTGCTTTTTTAACAGAGAATTAACAAAATCTTTCTACTCCTTTAACAATCACTCTTTATACTGGCAATGTAATAAAACAAGGAGGATTTCTGATATGAAGAAAATCACTGCATTGCTGACAGCATGCTTATTATTAGGAGGATGTACATCAACACCGGCTGCGGATCAAAATAACGGGAATACGGATAATCCGGTAAATACTGGCGTAACAGGACAAATCAATGTCTATACCCGTGATTCATCAAGCGGTACGCGGGAAGCTTATGAAAAGGCATCTGATTTTGTTGATCAATTGCTTGATACAGCTATTGAAGTTTCAAGCAACGGCGATATGGCGGCTAAAGTTGGTGCGGACAAGAATGGTATCGGTTATGTTTCACTAACTACTGACTTTGCGGCAAATGGTGTAACACCAACTCAATTTGAAGGTGTAACACCAAGTGAAGCGGCAGCTTTAGATGGTACTTATAAGTTACAAAGACCTTTTGATTTCGTAACCCGTGCCGCCGGCGATTTTGGCGATGAGGCAAAAGAACAATTAGTCGCAGCCTTTTTAGATTATATGCAAAATTCTGAAGAAGGTATGTTAGTCGTTGAAAAGGCAGGCGGTGTCGTAGATAAATCTAAAGCAAAGCCATGGGCTGAATTAGCTGCAAATCATCCAATCGTGGAACAGGATAATTCCTCAATCACAATTACCACTGCAGGTTCTACTTCGGTTGAAAAGACATTGAAGGCAGCGCTGGAGAGCTTTGTCCCAATGGCTGGCAACTTCCAATTCACAATGAATCAGACAGGTTCAGGCGATGGCTGGAAACGTGTTCTAGGCGGTGAAAAAGACGGCGCTAATAAAGCGGATATCGGTTTTGCTTCACGTGCATTCAATAGTGATGAAGATACATCATCAGCCATGATGAGCGGCACTTATTGCTTGGATGCAGTGGTTACGATTGTAAATGCTGAAAATACAGCGGTTACTGATCTGAGCGCGGCACAGATTAAAGCTATTTTCACTGGTGAAACAACTAAGTGGGAAGATATTCAATAAGCTGAAGGTACTTAAAGATGCTAAGCGGTGGCAAGGCATCTTTCTTAATGATAGGATGTGAACAGAATTATGGATAAATTTGTCAGAAAACAAATCAGCACGGAAAAAAATGAACGGAAATTAAGGAATGACAGGATTTCAAAACGATGCTTTATGGCGGCAGCCTTTCTGTCCGCTTCAGCAATCATCGTCATTCTGCTGTTTGTCGGAATTAAAGGAATTGCGCCTTTTCTGCCGGGATACGCGAACGGTCAGGTAAATGCTGTTGATTTCCTGCTTGGTACAACGTGGCGGCAGGATCAGGGAATCTATGGCGTGGGCTATATTATTATCAATACTTTGATTTCATCTTTTGGCGCATTGCTGCTGGCATTTCCAATTTCAGTGCTGACCGCTTTGTTTATTGCCAAGATTGCGCCTAAGTCTATTTCGCAGATCATGAGTACGGTTGTTGAATTGCTCGCGTCAATTCCATCAGTTGTCTATGGTGTATTTGCGGCGGGATCAATTACCGCGTTAGTAAAAATGCTGGCATCGCAATTGGGTATTGTTACAGCCGGCGGCAGCTCGCTGCTGGCAGTGATTCTGCTTTTGGCAATCATGATTTTTCCGACTATCACATCCATGGCAGTCACAGCCATTCGCTCGGTAGACAAAGAAATGGAATTGGGTTCTTTAGCTTTGGGAGCAACCCAGATACAAACCAATTTTAAGGTCATTTTAACCAGTGCCAAATCAGGTATCTTCGCTGGTGCCATTCTTGGTATCGGCAGAGCCTTCGGCGAGGCAACAGCGGTTGCGATGGTAGCTGGTAATAAGCTGATGGGGCCAACCTTTGACCTTTTCGATATTACCCGCACCTTAACCTCAACAATGCTGGCAGGCTTAAAAGAAACGACTGGACTCGATTATGATATTCGTTTCTCAGTAGGTATTGTGCTGATGGCAGTGATTTTAGTTTCTAATTTTGTTTTAAATCAAATGAAGAAAAAGGTAGGGAATCAATCATGATCAGGGAAAACCGACGTTCCAGTAAAGTCAGCGATGGTCTGCTGAATGGCATCACATATCTGTCTTCACTGATCAGTGTGACAGTATTAATCAGCATTTTTATCTTCATCTTTTCAAAAGGCTCGTCATTAATCAGCTTTGATTTATTGAAAAATGATTATTGGTCAAAAAATTACTTGGTGGAAGTAAAAACAGAGGTAAATCATTCAGGAAGCTTTACGGCTCCTGATGACTTAACCCCACAGGCCAGCTTTTCTGAAAAATGGGGAATCGCATTTGTTGATGCGCTGTCCAACGACAAGCATGAGCTTGTGCTAGTCGAATATATTGATCCGCTTTCACCTTTTGCGCATACGATCGATAAGAGTGCGGGGGCAAATAAAGGATTGGATCTAACGCTGGAAGTAGGCGTACAGATTGAAAAAATAGATTTTAAAAGGCTTGATGGCAGCGCTGATTTCGCTGGTAATCTGGCCAGTCAGAACGCGGCTGAAATCGCGGCGGCTTTAGATCAGGATGCGGCATCAATCACCTCAGCCTATGTAAAAACACCGGGCGGCGGTATCCGCGGCAGTTTGCTGACTACCGGTTATTTGATTGTGGTATCCTTGCTGATTGCTTTGCCGATTGGTATCGCGGCGGCAATCTATCTGAATGAATATGCCAATAAATCAAGACTCAACCGAATGATTCGTTCCGGTATTGAAACGCTGACCGGCGTTCCTAGTATTGTCTATGGTTTGATGGGTGTATCGGTACTGTTTCCTATTACGAGAGCCTTTGGGGCGACGACAACTAATATTTTATTAGGTTCATTGACCATGGCAATTATCTTATTGCCGACCATCATTCGTTCTACCGAGGAAGCTTTGCTTGTTGTGCCTAACAGCCTGCGTGATGCGAGCCTGTCGCTAGGTGCCAATCAGTCACAGACGATCTTCAAGGTTGTGCTGCCTTGTGCGGTGCCGGGTATTTTGACCGGCGTACTGCTGAGTATCGGCAGGGTCATCGGTGAGTCAGCAGCACTGATTTATACAATGGGTACGTTTATCAACGATTCACCAACCCTGCTGTCGCAGGGAACTTCCCTGGCCGTTCATATCTGGTCAGTGATGAGCGGTGAACAGCCTAATTTTGAACTGGCATCCGCTATTTCAATTATTATTTTGATTTTTGTTCTTTGTTTAAATATTATCGTCAAGCTGCTGAGCAAGCGGCTGAATAAAGCGTGGTATTAGGAGGTACTTATGGAAGAAACGATTTTTAAGATCAAGGATCTTGATCTGTACTATGGTGAGAAACAGGCTTTGAAAAAAGTAACGATGGATATTAATAAAAATCGAGTAACTGCTTTTATCGGCCCTTCCGGATGTGGCAAGTCTACTTTTCTGCGCTGCTTAAACAGAATGAATGATTTAATTGAAGGCTGCCGGATTGAGGGCAGTATCACGATTAATGATACAGATATTAATTCGGGCAAGATGAATGTAGTGGATCTGCGTACCCGGGTAGGTATGGTTTTCCAAAAACCAAACCCATTTCCAATGAGTATCTTTGACAATGTAGCCTATGGCCCGCGCTGTCAGGGAATCAAGGACAAGCATCTGCTCACACAAATCGTTGAGACATCATTAAAGCAGGCAGCCCTATGGGATGAAGTGAGTGATCGGCTTAATGATTCAGCGATGGGGTTGTCCGGCGGTCAGCAGCAGCGTTTATGCATTGCCAGAGCGATTGCGATGGAGCCGGAGGTTATCTTAATGGATGAGCCGACCAGTGCCCTTGATCCAATAGCCACCGCTAAGATTGAAGATCTTATTGAAGAGCTTAAGCATGACTATACAATCATCATTGTCACTCACAGCATGCTGCAGGCGGCAAGAGTCAGTGATTATACAGCTTTCTTCTTATTGGGAGAAGTTATTGAATTTCAGGAAACATCAAAATTATTTAAACAGCCATTAGATAAGCGAACGGAAGATTATATTACGGGCCGTTTCGGATAGGAGAGGGTTATGGTTAAAATTGATAAAGAAGTTGAAGTGTTAGAATATTCAGTTGTGAAGATGGGCAGCCGCGTCATTTCCATGCATGAAACGTTGCAGCGGCTTTATGTGTCAAAGGACCGCGCGCAGGCCCTGGAACTGATTAAGGCAGACAGCTTCATCAATAACATGGAAGAGGAAATTAATGATATCGCTATTTCGGTATTTGCGCTGCTGTCACCGGTAGCCAGTGATCTTCGGCGGGTTATAACCGCTATTAAAATTGCCTCAGAACTTGAACGAATCGGTGACTATGCGAAAAATATCGCTTCCTATATTATCAGAAATGATTCAATTAATCCTACGGTTGAGGCATATATTATTCAAATGGAAGAAAAGATGGTTGAGATGCTGAAGGCAGCAATGCTTTGCTATGAGGAAAAGGATGTAGATATGGCCTTTGATATTCCTGAAAGAGATAAAGAAATTGATCTGTTAATTGAGGAATGCTATCAGACATTAGAGGAAAACGCGGATCAGCAGTCACTGCGGATCATGCTGAGAGGCTCGCAGATTTTAAGAAGCATTGAACGTGCCGGTGACCATACGATTAATATCTGTGAGCATGTAATTTATTGTGTGAAGGGTCAGCACTATGATTTTGGATAAGCCATGCAAATGGCTTTTTTTCTTGCTTGAAACTGGGGAGTGAGCTATAATGGTTAAAATTAAAGGAGTGAAGATTATGCATCATAAAGGAACCGCCTTGCTGACAACCAAACGTTTGGTTTTAAGAAAATTTAAGATTGAGGATGCTGAAAATATGTATCATAACTGGGCCAGTGATCCCGAGGTTACCCGTTATCTGACTTGGCCGGCACATTCATCGGTTGAGGTAACAAAAATGATTTTGAATGAATGGATTACTCAGGATCATGATCAGCAGTATATGTGGGCTATTGCTTTAAAGGATAATGATGAGGTGATCGGCAATATTTCAGTGGTTAAAATTGAGGAAGACATCAAGTGTGTGCATATCGGTTATTGCCTGTCAAGAAAGTGGTGGCATCAGGGAATTACCACGGAAGCTTTTGCGGCAGTGATTCAGTTCTTGTTTGAAGAAGTGCAGGTAAACCGCATTGAGGCTCATCATGATGTATTAAATCCTAATTCTGGAAAGGTAATGGCAAAGTGCGGCCTGCAGTATGAAGGAACGTTGAGGCAGACCGGCATTAATCAAGCGGGATTAGCCGATATGGCGGTCTATGCGCTGCTTGCTCAGGATTATCCAAAAGCTGTTTAATGGCTGCGTCAATGGATAAGGAATATGTGCTGATTACCGGTGCGACAAGCGGCATCGGTTATGCGCTGGCGGAGGTATTCGCAAGCCATGGCTATGGTTTAATCTTGGTTTCATCGACTATGAGCCATCTGCTTACAGCGCAGTGTAAATTAAAGGCAGAGTATGCGGTTCCAATATTGATTTATGAACAGGATCTGGCAGTCAATGACGCGGCATTTAAGCTTTATGCGTCACTTAAGGCAGATGATGTGCGATTTAATATTTTGATAAATAATGCCGGCTTAGGTTTGATCGGGAAAAGTGAGACACTGGATGCTGACAGGGAGCTGCAGATGCTGACGCTGAATATAATTTCATTAACGATGCTTTGCAAGCTGTTTATCGCTGAGCATCAGCAAAGCGGCGGCCGTATTTTAAATGTAGCATCGATCGGCGCCTTTCAGCCAGGGCCGTATACGGCCTCCTATTATGCCAGCAAGGCCTATGTTTTAAGCTATACTCAAGCTATCCGCTATGAAGCTAAAAACATCGGGATACATATCTCTGTACTCTGTCCTGGTTCAACACATACAGCTTTCTTCACGAAAGCAGGGAAATCAACGCCCAAATTTGCTGGATCTCCAGAAAGGGCCGCCAAGGCCGCCTATCATGGATTGATGAAAGATCAGGAAATCATTATTCCTGGCATGATGAATCAGCTGATACGCTGGCTGCCAAAGCGATTGAAAATGGCGGCTGTTGCAAAAATGAAAATATAAAAAAAAAGCTTTTTGGCTTTCTTTTATAAACTGTTATGTAATGGCAATTCGATATTACAGTTGCGTACGATGTTGCAGGCATGATCGCCGACACGTTCAAGATTGGATAGAATATCAATATAAACACTGCCGGTAATCGCTCTTGCGCATTCCGATTGGGCCATGCGTTTGAAGTGACGCTGACGGGCTTTTTCTTCAATCAGATCAAGATAATTTTCTTTATCCTGAATCATGTCGATCAGCTTTTCATCACGGGTATTAAAATAATCAATGGCCAGCTTTGTCATCTCAAGGATAATATCATACATTTCATTGACATCTGCAATCGCGCCTTCAGAGAATTTACCTTTTTCCTCAAAAGCCATAGAATAAAATTCTCTTAGATTCATTGCTAAATCGCCCATACGTTCAATATCTTTTAACGATTTAAGATTGGCGATCAATTCATCTGTATCGTTCGTGCCAAGATTGTGATGGGCAATTTCCATCAGATAATCGGTAATCTTACTGTCCAGTGAATTAATTGCTTCCTCACATTGATGCGTAGATTCTGAATAACGTTTTTGTTTTGTATTAAAATAATCCTTTGTGTTTTTCAGGGAGTCATAGGCAAGCATTCCCATTTTAATCGTAGCCTGCTTAGATACGCCCAAGGCACCGGCCGGTAAGGTCGCGGCAATCTTAGGATCAAGATTTTCCATGTTGACTTCAATGCGCTGATTCTCATCACCGGGAATCAGTGTTTTAACCGCTTTGACCATTAGATTAATAAACGGATAGGCGAGAATCGTCGTAGATAAGTTAAAGACGATATGCGCAAAGGCAATCTGCATCATGCTGTTAATGGCAAAATGCGTGGAGACAGTGCTGATAAAACCGGTAAAAGGTTTCAGAATCAGCATGAAGAGCAGTGTACCGAATACGTTAAACATTACGTGAATGCCGGCTGCCCGTTTACTGGAAATGGAACCGCCGATAGCCGCAAAGATCGCGGTGATAGTAGTACCGATGTTGCTGCCGAAGACAAAGGGCAGGGCAACAGCAATAGTAATCGCGCCTGAGCTGTACAGCTTTTGAATAATACCGATGACAGCACTTGACGACTGTACTAGGCCGGTCATCAGGGTACCGCCCAAAAGCGCCAAAATCGGATTCTGCGCCATAGCGGTTACTACCGCTTCAAACTGCGGATATTCACCGATCATCGATAATTCATCACCCATCAGCTTTAGTCCGAAAAACAGGATACCAAAGCCGAGAATGATTTCTCCCATGTAGGTTGTTTTGCGCCGTTTTGAGAAAACAATAAACAAAACACCGATAAATACAAAATATAATGAAAACTGTTCGACATTCAGACCAATCAGGAAGGCGGTTACGGTCGTACCGATGTTAGCTCCCATAATAACCCCGATGGCCTGATCGAGCCGCATGATTCCAGCACGCACAAATCCGATGGCAATGGCTGTGGTTGCTGAGCTTGACTGAATTACTACGGTAACCAAGGCACCGATAATAATTCCCATCCATGGTTTTGATGTGTATTTGTCAATAAAGTAACGCAGCTTATCACCGGCAATGCTCTTTAATCCGTCACCCATATACTGGATGCCAAATAAAAAGAAGGCAAAACCACCAATGATCAGGTCCCATTGGACGGCAGCTTCTGGCATGAGTTCAGTAGGCATAGTTTATCCTCCATATATAGACACTCTTATTTTAACATTAAATTAACAAAATTATAAATATTTTTTTACATTTGATTAAGAATTTTTATAAAATAGGCTAAGAATAGGATAAAAACAAATTTTTACTTATATATAAAGGGGTGATTCTATGGAAAAACAAGATTGCGCAGTCAAAATCTTATATGCACTGCAAGAAAAAATGGCGATTGACCTAAGTGCGGCCATTAATTATTGTGATGCGTTAATCGATGAACACGGCTTGAGTATCTATGATTTATGTGCCGGTTTGGCTTTGAGTCATGTCGATGCGCGGGCTTATCATACTTGGCGGATTCCAGATACTTATTTCATCGCCTTTGTCGGTTCACGCTGGCTGGGGCATTTTATGCTTGCAAAGCGGCAGGGAAGAAAAATCTGGGTTTATGATCCTTTAAAGGGTGAAGCGCTGCTGTCATTGTTTCATTTCTTTATGATTTGGCATAAAACGCTGATCCTTCTCTATGTTAATTGAAAATAATTATGGTATACTTATTAGGAATAACAAGCTTATAAAGGAGATTCTATGGAAATTAATATGATCAATCAAACAGAAGAAAGTGAATGGGAAAGTTACGCTGAAGATTTTCAAAAGATCAGTGAAAAAACAAGTAAGGTGCTGCGGACGGCTTATGAGTCCAGCTGCTCTGTTGTTTTCGTGACGCCGGATGCCATTCAGGAAATAAATCGGGATTATCGCTCCATCGACAAGCCTACCGATGTGATCTCTTTTGCCCTGAAAGACAGTGAAGAGGATTATATGATCAGTGAAGAAATTGATGAGGAACTGGGTGATATCTTTATCAATGTAGAGGCAGTAAGAAATCAGGCACAGGAATACGGGCATTCTATCCGCCGTGAGGTATGTTTTCTGTTTACCCATGGTCTGCTTCATCTTCTCGGCTATGATCACATGCAGAGCGAGGATGAAAAAATTATGTTTGCCTTACAGGATGTGATCCTTAATGATCTCGTACCTAAGACGGCTGATTAATAAGTTTGCCAATGCTTTCAGCGGCATTGCTTATGGTCTCAAGCATGACCGCAGCATCGGCTTTCAGTGTCTGATTGGGGCAGCGGTGCTGCTCTTTGGCGGGCTGTATGGCTTTACCTTAAGTGAGTGGCTGTTTATCCTGCTGCTGATCTGTTTAGTGATCGCTGCTGAGTTTTTTAATTCAGCGATTGAAAAATGTGTGGATCTGATTTCTCCCCAGTACAATGAACTGGCTAAAATTATTAAGGATTATGGTGCGGCAGCGGTGCTTGTCGTATCACTGGCCGCCTTGCTGGCAGGCCTGTTAATTTTGAAAGGAGCTTTACGATGAATAAAAATGAATTAGTTAATCTGGCATTTAAGGCGATGGAGAATGCGTATGTGCCTTATTCCCATTACCGTGTGGGAGCCTGTGTATTATGCAAGGATGGCCGTACTTTCTATGGCGCGAATATTGAAAATGCGTCTTATGGACTGGCTAACTGTGCAGAGCGCAGCGCGATTTTCTCGGCTTATTCCAACGGGGTAAGAAAGGAAGATATTGAGGCGCTGGCCATTGTCAGTGAAGGCAAAACGATTGCGGCGCCATGCGGGGCATGCCGTCAGGTATTGTGTGAACTGATTGGCTTTGATACACCGATCTATCTGGCAAACCGTGAGGCAGAGACGACGACTTCAATCAGAGAATTGCTGCCGATGGCGTTTACTAACGAGGATCTCTAGGATGAAATCTGGATTTATTGCGATTGTGGGCCGGCCCAATGCCGGTAAGTCGACCCTGCTGAATGCGATTATGAATCAAAAACTGGCCATTATATCGCCGAAGCCGCAGACGACCCGCAACAATATTCAGGGGATTTTAACTACTGAAGATGCGCAGATGGTATTTATTGATACACCGGGGATTCATAAGCCGCATCATGAATTGGGGCGGACTTTGAATAAAAGTGCGTTTTCATCGTTGGCGGGTGTGGATCTTGTTTATTATATGGTTGATGCATCGGTGCCCTTTGGCAGCGGTGAGGAATTTGTATTAAATAATCTGAAAGAAAAACAGCTGCCGATTTTTCTGATTCTGAATAAGGTGGACTTATTAAGCAAGGAAGCGCTGATGAAGCTGCTTATTGAGTGGCAGGGAAGACTGGAATGCAAGGAAATTTTTCCCGTTTCTGCTCTAAAGCATGACAATATACATGAGCTGCTTGAAGTCAGTAAAAACTATCTCAATGAAGGCCCTAAGTATTTCCCTGATGATATGATCTGTGATCATGATGAAGATTTTATGATTACCGAGCTGATTCGGGAAAAGGTGCTTTATAAGACGGAAGAAGAAATTCCGCATTCCGTGGCAGTAGTGCTGGAAAAGAAAGTAAATAAGAAAAGCTCGGTGGTGATCAATGCTTTAATCATCGTAGAGCGGCCTTCTCAAAAAGGTATTCTGATTGGTAAGCAGGGCAGTATGATTAAGGATATCGGTATTGATTCACGCCGTGATCTGGAGCTGATTTTAGGCAAGAAGGTTTATCTGGAACTTTATGTCCGCGTTGAGAAGGATTGGCGCAACCGTGCAAGCAAGCTTCAGCAATTCGGTATCCGTGAAATGGATGAGGATGATGAATAACAGCTTTGAAGGAATTGTACTAAAAAAAGTTGATTATCGTGATTATGATGCGATGCTGAGTGTGCTGACTGCTTCGGGAAAACGAAGTGTTCTGGCCCGCGGCATTAATAAAATCAGCAGTAAAAACGCTCATTGCTGTCAGCTGTTTACCTTAAGCCGCTTTAATTTGCTTGAGAAAGGCAGCACGCTGAAGAATGCGGAGTTAATAAAAAGCTATCGCGGTCTGCGCGAAGATCTTCTGAAACAGGGGATTGCGCAGCTGATGATGGAAGTGATGGACCGCTTGGAAGAAATGATGTTTGGCTATGAGGAACTGCTTACTTGTTTGGATTTATTGGAAACCGCCAAGCAGCCTTATTGCATCCTGACGCTTTTTTTAGCCTTGATCGCCCATGAAATCGGCATTGAGCCTAATGTTGACAGCTGCTGCCGCTGCGGTTCAAAACAGCAGATTGCCGCTTTTTCTATCAATGACGGCGGCTTTGTCTGTCAGCGCTGTCAGCATAGCAGTGATCTGCGTTTAAATGTAGAACAGCTGAGGCTGCTTCGCTTGGCGTGTAAAGCTGAGCTGAAACACGCGCAGGTGCTGCTGACGGCCGGCGAGTGGACCTATCCAATTGTAGATGTATATCTTCAGCTGTTTCAGAATTACAGCGGTATAAATTTACAGAGCGCGGCATTTCTGCGAATTGTTGAGGGCTTGAATTAAGTTGACAATCGGGTTTGAAATGTGGTATAAAATACTATGGTTAATTGTAATATTAACGAGGATTAATTCTTAATAAACCATGCTTTGTCATGGTTAGTTTTTCTTGAAAGGGGAAAAAGCAGATGAATGATAAGAAGTTTGAAACGATCGTTTCCCATATGAAAAACAGCGGCTTTGTATTTCAGGGTTCTGAAATATACGGCGGCTTATCAAACACATGGGATTTTGGTCCTTTAGGCGTTGAATACAAGGACAATATCAAACGTGCCTGGTGGAAAAAATTTATCCAGGAGAGTCCTTACAATGTGGGTATCCAATCAGCGATTTTAATGAATCCGCAGGTATGGGTTGCCTCTGGTCATGTGGGCGGTTTTTCAGATCCATTGATGGACTGCCGCAACTGCAAGACAAGACATCGTGCCGACAAGCTGATTGAAGATGAATCAAAGGGAACTGTAAATCCAGGCGGCTGGAGCAATGAGGAAATGATGACTTACATCAAGGAACATAAGATTGCCTGTCCAAACTGCGGCAGCCATGATTTTACGGATATCCGTCAGTTTAACTTGATGTTTAAAACATTCCAGGGAGTTGTTGAAGATGCGAAAAACGCGATTTATCTGCGCCCGGAAACCGCTCAGGGAATGTTCGTCAATTTTAAAAATGTACAGCGCACAATGCGCAAAAAGCTGCCGTTTGGTATCGGTCAGATCGGTAAATCATTCCGTAATGAAATTACGCCGGGTAACTTTATTTTCCGTACCCGTGAATTTGAACAGATGGAGCTTGAATTCTTCTGTCAGCCGGGTACTGATTTAGAATGGTATGAATTCTATAAAAATGCCTGCATGAGTTTCTTGACAAATTTAGGCATTAAAGCTGAAAACCTGCGTTTCCGTGATCATGACGCGAAAGAACTGGCTTTCTATTCCAAAGGTACATGTGATATCGAATATAATTTTGGCTCACAGATCGGCTGGGGTGAAATCTGGGGTATTGCTGACCGTACAGATTATGACCTACGTCAGCATCAAGAGACTAGTAAGAAGAGTCTTGAATATCTTGATCCAGCTACGAATGAAAAGTATCTCGCATATTGTATCGAACCATCAGTTGGCTGTGAACGGCTGATGCTTGCATTCCTTTGTGACGCATATGATGAAGAGGTGCTGAGTGAAAAGGATACGCGTATCGTTTTACGTCTGCATCCGGCATTAGCACCGTTTAAGGCTTGTGTTATGCCGCTGTCAAAGCAGTTAAGCAAGGAAGCCGAGGCAGTGTTCGCACAGCTTGCTGGTGATTATAACTGCGAATATGATGAAGCCGGCAGCATCGGTAAACGGTATCGCCGTCAGGATGCAATTGGTACACCGTTCTGCATTACAGTTGACTTTGATACCAAGGATGACGGCTGTGTTACGATTCGTGAACGTGATACGATGGCACAGAGCCGGGTTGCTATCAGTGACTTAAATCGTTGGATCGCCGAGAAAATAAAGTTTTAATTGAGGTGATAAATTGGCCAGACTCAGTGAGGAAAAAATTAATGAAATTCGCTCACGCGCCGATATTGCCGATGTAATATCGCGTTATGTGCCATTGACAAGGAAAGCCCGCGGCTTTGTCTGCACTTGTCCTTTTCATGATGATCACAATCCGTCAATGTCTATTTCTACGGATAAGCAGATTTATAAATGCTTTGTCTGCAATGCCGGCGGCAATGTCTTTACTTTTGTTCAAAACTTTGAACACATCTCTTTTGTCGAAGCGGTGCTGAAGGTTGCTGATTATGCTGGTGTAGAAGTTGAAGAAGCTGATCGGATGCTGGTCAATGAAACACTCGATCCGAATATCGCGTCGATCCATAAGGTCTGCCGATCCGTGATCGAATATACGAATTATACCTTGGCAACGCCCCAGGCTGCTGAAGTGAAGGCTTATTTGCTTCAGCGCGGCATCAATGAAGAATGTATCCGAAAATTTGAAATTGGCTATAATCCTAAGGGAGATGCGCTTTACGCGTATATGAATGCCAAGAAATTTACGGATGCACAGCTTGTTGAAAGCAATGTGGTGCGGATAAGTCCAAGTGGAATGCATGATGTATTTGCCAATCGTATTTTAATTCCGATTCATGACCGTAATGGGAATCCGGTTGGGTTTACCGCCCGCCGCGTCGATGAAAATGATGAAGCAAAATATATCAATACATCAGAAACGCCGGCTTTTAAAAAGGGATCGCTCATCTTTAACTATCACCGTGCTAAGGTTGAGGCAAAGTCAACGGGCCGCATATTGATCGTTGAGGGGGCAATGGATGTTATCGCTTTTGAGAAAGTAGGTATTCATGATTGTGTCGCTACGCTGGGAACAGCCTGTACCCGCGAACAGCTGATGCTGCTTAAAAATCTGCATGCTAAGTGCGTGATCTGCTATGACGGTGATCGGGCCGGTATCAATGCCACTTATAAATTTGGCAAGCTGGCACGGGAAATCGGACTTCATTTTGAAGTTGTTGATAATCAGCTGGGTCTTGACCCGGATGAGATTATTGATGGATATGGCAAGGATGAGCTGATCCATATGGCAGAGAAAACGATATCGTGGATTGATTTTTTGTTCCGTTATCTGCAGCAAAAGTACAATCTTGAAAATTATTCGCAGCGAAAAGAGTTCGCGGTTGAATTAGGCCGTGAAATCAATGCCTGCACCGAGCGTTTTGAACGCAAGAATTATCTTGCGAAATTGTTTGAGCTTACCCAGTTTGATATGAGTGAAGCTGAGGTGAAGGAGAAAAAGAATGTTTTAGTTACTCCTTCTATTGGTTTGCGGCAGCCGAAGAATGGCAGTCTGCGGGCCGAGTATGAGATTCTCTCACAGATGCTGGTAAGTCTGCAGGCAAATAATGCATTCAAAGATAAGCTGGGATTTTTAATTGATGAAAATTGCAACAAGCTTGCAATCTATATTATTGATTACTATCGGACACATGATGAAATTGAAATCGCTGATTTTTATAACAGTATTAAAGAAGAGGCTGTCAAGTCTTTACTGATTGAATTGAGCGAATGGGAACTGGCTTTGCCGGATTATAATGAAGATGTATTCTTACACTCATGTTTAAAGATCCAGGCGGCATGCTTAGAAGATAAGATGAAAAAGCTGAGTGAACAGTCACTTAAAATCAGTGATCCGCTTGAAAAGGCTAAAATAGGTGATGAAATCATACAGTTAAAAAGACAGCGCAGTGAATTGCTTAAACAACGATAGTAAAACAGGAGGCGCAATACCATGGCTAAAAAACAAACTGCCGCAGAAGTTAAATCGCTTGAAGAATTAAAAACTTTAGATGATATAAAGCAGGAACTTCTGGAATCTTATAAAATAAATAAAATCCTGTATCAGAAGGATGTCGCGGATGCCATCGAGCATTTGGATCTGAGTGATCAGGACAGTGATGAATTATTTGACTGGTTTAATCAGAATAAAATCGTTATTACAGATGATGAGGATTTGAATATTACTGACGCTGACCTTGCATTAGATGATGACAGCATGGATTTTGATGCTGATGATGAAGTTGATGATTTTACTGATGAAGAAAATCTGGCAAGTGATATTGAGTCTCTGGAACAGTCTTTCGCTAACTCTTCACATACGAAGATCAATGATCCGGTTAAGATGTATTTAAAGGAAATCGGCCGTGTTGAACTGCTGAATCCTGAGGATGAGCCGGAGATTGCCCGCCGGATTCAAAATGGTGATGAGGAAGCAAAACGTATTTTGATTGCTGCCAATCTGCGCTTGGTCGTATCCATCGCAAAGAAATATGTTGGCCGCGGTATGCTTTTTTTGGATCTGATTCAGGAAGGCAACATGGGTCTTGTTAAGGCTGTCGAAAAGTTTGACTATACCAAGGGATTTAAGTTTTCTACATATGCAACTTGGTGGATTCGTCAGGCCATCACCCGTGCAATCGCTGATCAGGCCAGAACGATTCGTATTCCGGTTCATATGGTTGAAACGATCAATAAGCTGACCCGTATTCAGCGTCAATTGGTTCAGGATTTAGGGCGTGATCCTACGGCTGAAGAAATTGCTGAAAAGATGGAAGGTATTTCACCGGAAAAGGTTCGTGAGATTCAAAAAATCGCGCTTGAACCCGTTTCACTTGAAACACCGATCGGTGAAGAAGATGATTCACATCTGGGTGATTTCATCGAAGATAAAGAAGCGATGTCACCGGATGAATATGCAAACAATCAGCTGCTTAAGGATGAAATCAATATGGTTCTGCAGGGCCTGACGGAGCGTGAGGAAAAAGTGCTGCGTCTGCGCTTTGGATTATATGACGGCCGTACCCGTACGCTTGAAGAAGTGGGTAAGGAGTTTAATGTTACCCGTGAGCGTATCCGTCAGATTGAAGCGAAGGCTTTGCGTAAGCTGAAGCATCCGACCCGCAGCAAACGGCTGAAGGACTTTGTTGATAAGCCATAATGAAGTTAAGCAAACGTCTGGCTGCCATTAAGCAGTTTGTATTAAAAGACAGTATATTAGCCGATATTGGCTGTGATCATGCTTATCTGCCTTGTGCATGTGTGCTTGACGGCACATGTGTCAGGGCATATGCATGTGATATTAATGAAGGGCCGCTTCAGCGAGCCATGGCTACGATTAAAGAAACCGATACATTGGATCGGGTTTTTCCTTTGCTTTGTGCCGGCTTGAGTGATTGTCCTGAAGAAGTTGATTGTGTGATTATCTCCGGCATGGGCTATGAAACTATTAAAATGATTTTGGAGAATGATTATGAGCGATTGCCGCAGTTTAAACGTTTGATTTTACAGTCTAACAGTGATGTAGACCTGCTGCGCCAATGGCTCAGCGATCATAGCTTTGCCATTGTTGATGAAGATTTGGTTCATGAAGGTCATTATTATCAGATCGTTGTCGCAGAACCATTTGGCGGCAGGAAACTGAGTGATGATGAGATTTTGTTCGGTCCTTTAATGCCGCAGAAGGAATTGTTTCAGGAATATTGGGAATACCGGCGGCATAAGCTTTCACTGATTCTTGATCAGCTGGCTGAGGATCATGATAAATATGCTGAATTAACCGAATTGTTTCAGCGCATCGATAAGCAATTAAAAACGAGTTCCTGATGAACCCGTTTTTGTTTTATAGCAGCCGTGTTAAGTCAAGCGGCTTCATTTCCTCTCCATTGAGCTTATCGATTACCTGAGCGGTAAGCTGAGAAGGGGTGGAAGCACCGCTGGTAACTGCCACAACGTCATCGTCATGAAAGGCTGATAAGTCAAGCTGAGAAGCATCATCAATCAGTATGACATGCGGAATGCCGTGATTGCGGCCGATTTCCGCAAGCCTTGTGGAATTGTTGCTTTGTTTATCGCCAACAACGATTAAGACATCTACATCCTGCAGCTCATGCACCGCCTGCTGGCGGATGCGGGTGGCATTACAGATTTCTTCACCGATCTCTGCCTGCGGATAAGCCTGCTTGATTTCTTGAAAAACAGCAAGTACGTCACTGGTACTCATCGTTGTCTGACAAGTGACAAAAAGCGGCGTTGCTAATGGCGGCAGGGGCTGATGCAGCTCAATCAGCTGAATGGTGGGACTGATGCTTAATACCGCTTCTGCTTCTGGATGCCCTTTTTTGCCAATATATGCTACATGCTTGCCGTCAGCCAGCGCGTTTTTAATTATGACCTGTGTTGAAAGCACATCCGGACAGCTGGCATCTACACAGATCAACCCTTTCGCAGCAGCTTTTTCTTTTACTTGCGAAGCAATGCCGTGAGCTGTAAAGAGGACAATGCCCTCGTCAATCTGATCCAGCAATTCAAGACGGCTTTTTGTTTTATCTTCGATTGTATCGATATTCAGGCATTTCAGCGCATCGACCACATATTGATTATGAACAAGCATGCCGAGTACGGTTATTTTTTTGTCAGGATGCTCAAGCCGGGTTTGTTTAGCAATTTGTATAGCCCGAACAACACCTTTGCAATAACCGCGCGGCTGTACTTTAATGATTTTCATGATTTCACCTCAGTACAATTCTACCATATTCTGTATCGGCCGTGAAATTATTTGAATTGATGTGGAGAAAAATTAAAAAATTGCCGATAAACAGCGGTTATGTTATAATTTTAAGGAAGTTTGGCAATTATTTTGAATCAGCGGCAAGCTGTGATTCAGAAATGGTTATAATAAATAGAGAGGATGATTTTATGAGTAAATTCAGCGATTATAATTTCAGCGCCGCAACTCAGCGCTTTTTAGAAATAAATCAGTTTACAGAACCAACGCCGATTCAGCAGCAGGTAATTCCATTAGTCATGAAGAATAAGGATGTTATTGGTATTTCAGATACAGGTACCGGTAAGACCCATGCATTTTTAATTCCTATATTAGAAAGAATCAATCCTGATTTGAATGAGGTACAGGCAGTGATTACCGCGCCAACCCGTGAGTTGGCAATGCAGCTGTATGTGCGTGCCCAGCAGATCAGCGAGGCATGTCCAAAGATTAACGTAAAGCTGATTTCCGGCGGTCTTGAGAAATCAAGAATGAGTGAACAGCTTAAGGTTCAGCCGCAGATCGTTATCGGTACACCAGGCAGAATCCGCGATTTGTTTTTGAATGAGCAGACGCTGCGGATTGAAAAGGCTTCAATTCTGGTTATTGATGAAGCGGATATGACACTTGAATTTGGCTTTTTAGAGGATATTGATGCGATTGCGGGCAGAATGCGCAAGGATTTACAGATGCTGAGCTTTTCAGCTACGATTCCACAGGGCTTAAGACCTTTTTTGAAAAAATACATGTCAAATCCAGTCACCGTTCAAATTGAAGATGAGCATAAGAGCTCACCAAAAATCGAACAAATTTTGATTCCATGCAAGCATTTAAGCTATGAGCAGAAACTGCTTGAAATCTTACCGGGCTTTACGCCTTATGTTTGTTTGATTTTTGCTAACACACGCTCACAGGCAGCGAGCTGCGCGGCTTTAATGCGTGAGAACGGTTATGATTTAATTGAACTGCATGGTGATTTGCAGCCGCGTGAACGCCGCTCAGCGATGAAAAATTTGATGAACCTTGATAAAACATATGTAGTAGCTACGGATATCGCAGCTCGCGGTATCGATGTTGAAGGAGTATCCCATGTTATCTCCTTAGGCTTTCCAAAGGAATTGGATTTCTTCATTCATCGCTCAGGCAGAACCGGCCGTGCGGGCCGTGACGGCACTTGCTTCTCTTTATATAAAAAAGAGGATGAGCCTCTCATCAAGCAGCTTCAGGTTAAGGGAATCGGTTTCAAAACTAAGAATTATAAAAATGGTGAATGGGTTGAATTAAAAACCTTTAATGCACCAAAGGTAAAAAAAGACAATCCGCTGGATAAAGAAATTGCGAAAGTAGTAAGCCGTAAAAAGGCAGCGGTGAAGCCTGGTTATAAGAAGAAACGCAAGGCGGAGGTAGAAAAGCTGAAACGCCGAGCCCATCGTGAGATGATCCAGCAGGACATCAAGCGTCAGCAAAAGGAGCGCGCTAAGAAGAAGCAGAAGGAGAGGAATGAAGAATGATCATCGGATCACACGTTTCGATGTCCGCGCCGGACTACATGCTTCAGGCCATTAAGGATACCATCAGCTATGATGCCAACGCCTGTATGATTTATACCGGTGCGCCCTCTAATTCACGGCGGGTAGAACTGTCCAAGTTTAAAATTGATGAAGCGAGGGAATTGATGGCAGAGCATGGCATTATGCCGGAGAACATCATCATACACGCGCCATATTTAATTAATCTGGCCAATACATTTAAACCGGAAACCTTTATGGGCGGTGTTGAATTCTTAGTTCGTGAAATTGAAAGAACACAAGCGATTGGCGCAAAAATTTTAGTGCTGCACCCCGGCAGTCATGTCAATGCCGGCACTGAGGCAGGAATAAAGAAAATTTGTGAGGGTCTTGATCAAGCGATGGAAAACATCGGTGATACAATGATTGCTTTGGAAACGATGGCCGGTAAGGGAAGTGAATGCGGCTGTGACTTTCATCAGTTAAAAGCAATTATTGATGGCTGCCGTTATAAGGATCATCTGGCTGTTTGCTTTGATACATGCCATGTTCATGATTCGGGCCGTGATCTCTCCAAATTTGACGAATTACTTGAAGAATTTGATGAAATCATCGGGCTGGACCGGCTGCGGGTAATTCATTTGAATGACTCTAAAAACAGCTGCGGAGCCCGCAAGGATCGTCATGAAAATATTGGTTATGGGAAGATCGGCTTTGATATTCTGAATATGATTGCCCACCACCCACGGCTTGAGCAGATACCTAAAATTTTAGAGACTCCTTATGTAGATGATCAGCCGCCTTATAAAGAAGAAATTAAAATGCTGAAACAAGGCGTATTTGACAGCCGCCTTTTAAATAAGCAGCAAGGATAAACAGAATCACTGACTGATAAGCAGTGATTTTTTTTATCTATTTGCTTTGAAATTTATATTGATTTAAACTTTACAAAAGAGAACATCAAAAGTGAGGAATATAATTATTCATTCGTTTAAGATAGGCATAGGAGGTAAGGTATGGAGTGGTTACAAAATCTAAACAAAGCCATTGATTATATAGAAAATAATTTGGATAAAGAAATATCTTATGATGAAGCCGCCCGCATCGCCTGCTGTTCAACCACTTATTTTCAGCGGATGTTTACATATGCAGTAGGAATTTCATTATCCGAATATATCCGTCGGCGCAAAATGACACAAGCCGCCTTTGACTTACAGACAACTAAATGTAAAGTGCTGGATATCGCTCTTAAGTATGGATATGCTTCACCCACTTCATTTAATAGGGCATTTCAGGCTGTGCATGGTGTTTCACCGGTTTCGCTCAGAAGAACAGGCAAGCCCTTAACCGCCTATTTACCGATTCGTTTTACGGTAACAGTCAGCGGCAAACAGCCTATGTCTTATCGTATTGAGGAAAAAAAGGCAATGCGGTTTGTCGGCATCCGCTTCCCATTGACGCAAAACATGGAAGAAAATCAGAACTTGGTGCCATTCTTTTGGGACAAATTATTAAAAAATGGTCAGATTAATAGCTTATATGATTTAACAAATGAACCATTTGGCATAGCGGGTATCACTCATAGTCTAAATGATCAGTTTTATTATAGTGTTGCAGCAGCCAGCAGCAAAGCTGTACCTATGGGAATGAATGTATTGGAAATTCCTGCCGCAGTATGGGTTGTCTTTGAATGTGACGGTCTTTTTAAAGAAGCAAGCCAAGCGATTTTCAGACGTTTTCTGACTGAATGGCTGCCATTTTCCGGCTATGCTTATGCGGAACTGCCGGATATTGAAATATATCCAATCAATCATGATATGTCTGAATCAGGTCATTTTGAAATATGGATAGCAATTAAAAAAGTAAAAAATTAATACATGATGGAGGCAAACTGATGGCAATTATTGAAACATATGATTTAGTTCAACGTTATAAAAATGGCAAACAGGCATTAAATGGTTTTAATATGTCGGTGGCAGAAGGTGAAATATTTTCTTTATTGGGGCCTAATGGAGCGGGTAAATCAACATTAATCAACATTCTAACCACTTATTTGAAACCGACTTCTGGGAAGATTTTAATACAAGGCATGGATCTTAACTGTCATGCGGATGAAGTTCGGTGCATAATTGCCTGTGTTGCTCAGCAGCTTTCAATTGATACGCATTTATCTTTAACTGATAATATGCTCTTCCAAAGCCAGCTTTATAAGATTCCTAAGCAAGCGGCCATAAAGCGAATGAATGAGCTTATCAACGCTTTTGATTTAGCGCCGTTTAAAGAATATGCAGTGTCCTCTTATTCCGGCGGTGTGAAACGCAGATTAGATGTTGCACTGAATATGATGTCAAATCCTAAAATTTTATTTTTAGATGAACCTACGGTGGGAATGGATGTCTGTTCACGAAGACAAATGTGGCAGATGATGAGAAAAATTAGAGATGAATTTAAAACTACGATCTTCCTTACCACCCATTATTTAGAAGAAGCTGAAAATTTAAGTGATACAATCTGCATCATGAAAGAAGGGAAAGCATTAATTCAGGATAGCCCACAGGCACTGCGCGCAGTTATTCATCAGGAATATCTGCAGATTCAATTTGATACCAAACAGACGGCCAATAAATATTTAAAACCCTTTAGGCAATGTTTCACAAATCAACATGCCATGTTAAATGATGCGGCGGTGATGCTTCATACCCAAAACAGCCATTTTGATATGGAAAAGGCACTCAGTTTGATACTGACACAAAAAATACCCTGTTTGGGTATTCAAATCGTACAGCCCAGTTTAGAAGATGTGTTTGTGCGTTTAACGGCTGAACAGGAGGCAGGGAAATGAGGGTATTCACTTTATTATACCGAAATGTTAAATGGCGGTTTCATAATGCTTTTACAATTATCATCACCCTGCTTCAGCCCTTGCTTTGGCTGATTCTTTACAGCAGTGCCGCAAAGCAGACGATGCAAAATACGGGCATTGATAATTATACGGCGTTTATTTTACCGGGTATCTTGATCTTGGTCAGCTTTGGCACTTGCAGCAGCAGCGGGATGATGAATTACTTGATGAAAAAGGACGGCAGTTTTTATCGGATATTAATTGCTCCGATGCATCGTGGAATCATAATATTAGGCCAGCTCTTGGAAGCGGTGTTATGTTCTTACCTTGAAGCAGTTGTCTTGTGTGTCATTGCCTTATGCTTATCCGTTAAGCTGCCGCTAAACTTGACAGTAATTGGCTGGGTACTTATTTTAATTGCTCTGACAGTCTTTTTTATGGCTGGCTTATGCTATGGCATCAGCATGATATTGCCTAATGAGGTAGTGTATGAGACGGTTATGAACGCGATTGTACT
This sequence comes from Dielma fastidiosa, assembly GCF_003475485.1. Lineage (NCBI taxonomy): Bacteria > Bacillati > Bacillota > Erysipelotrichia > Erysipelotrichales > Erysipelotrichaceae > Dielma > Dielma fastidiosa. The sequence continues at coordinate 70,123 of NZ_QRQL01000001.1, forward strand.
GCCGATATTCTTTCTCAGTTCCGCTTTATTTCCAGCAGCAGGAATGAACAATGCATTAGCTATTGCACTTAGCTGCAATCCCTTTACCTATGTGATTGATGCACTGCGCGCTTTAATCTTAAATGGCTGGATTGATCCGCATCAATTAGCAGCGGTTATTATCATGCTGATCTTGTTAAGCGGCATCAGTTTTAGTTTTGCTTATATGCAATTAAAAAAAGAAACAAATTAAAAGACCTGGTTAGGTCTTTTATTATTCTTCAATCATTTTCATTATTTCTTCTTTCAATCGCTGTACCATCATTGCGGTTGGCACTCGGTCAATAATTTCACCTTTTTTAATCAGCAAGCCTTCATCTTTACCGCCTGCAATGGCAATGTCTGCATGCTTTGCTTCACCGGGACCATTGACAGCACAGCCCATGATTGCAACTGTAATATCTTTGTTTAAACCTAGGACAAAGGGTTCCATTTCGTTCACTACAGATTGGATATCATAGCTTGTGCGGCCGCATGTCGGACACGCAATCAGATTTGGAACAGCATCGATTAAATGAAGACTGCGAAGTAATTGCCGGCAAACAACGATTTCATCGACAGGATCGCCGTTAATGCTGATTCGGATTGTATCACCGATGCCTTCATGGAGCAGAATACCTAAGGCAGCACTTGATTTAATGGAGCTGGTGAGCTTAGTACCCGCTTCTGTAACACCTAAATGCAGCGGGTAGGGAAAGACCTCAGAGGCCTTTTCATAGACTTCTACACACAGGCTTACATCACTTGATTTAAAGGATAGACAGATATCATAGAAGCCAAGATCTTCAAGAATTTTGACATGGCGTCGCGCACTTTCAATCATCCCTTCGGCAGTTGGACGGCCGTATTTTTCATGAATATCTTTTTCTAATGAACCGCTGTTGATGCCAATGCGGATTGGTACATTATATTCACGGCAGACATTAACAACCTCAACAACATTTTCCCGTTTGCCGATGTTGCCGGGGTTTAAGCGGATTTTATCTATGCCGGCCTTTACAGCGGCAATAGCGATCCGATAGTCAAAATGGATATCGGCGACTAAAGGGATATGCACCTGTTTTTTTATTTCCGTGATTGCCGCGGCGTCTTCCTCATCGATGACCGCCATGCGCACAAGCTCACAGCCAGCTCTTTCTAAAGCAAGAATCTGTTTGACTGTGGCATCTATATCTTTTGTCCGTGTTGAGCACATGGACTGAATGATTACTTTTTGCTGACCGCCGATCTGCAGACTGCCTACATGGATCGGGCGGGTTTCTGTTCTTTTCATGTTTTTCACCTCGCTGATATTATAGCATGAAAGATGTTCAGAATGGCAAAATTGTATTATAATAGATAACGGAGGACGTTTATGTTAAAAAATCCTTTTAGAGAAATTGATAACAAAAATCGTAAAAACAGCAGTGATTTATTGAAGAAAACGGCTGATTTCAATAAGATTGTCAATCAGCGGATGAAAGTCATGATCATTGTTGTATTATGTTTTTTTATTGCCATCGGCGTTAAGCTGTTTAATGTGCAGATACTGGAAAATGAAGATTATATTGTTAAGTTGGAGGCCTTTACCCGCAAACAGCAGGTAGTGACACCGCCGCGCGGTGAAATGGTAGACCGCAACGGCAATGTGCTTGTCAGCAATAAGGAATCATTGAATATTACATATTATCCGCCTTCTAATGTTTCTTCTTATTCAGAATCAAAATGGGCCTTAGCAAAACAATTCGCCCAAGTATTTCAGATTAAGGAAGATACGATTACGGAACGCGACTGGAAAGATTTTTATTTAGTTGCTGCCGATAATTATGGTAATGATTTGCTGACTGAGGAAGAATTGGATAAGGCACTGCGTGGTGAATTAACGACCAATGAGGTGTATCGCATCAAAATCAATCGGGTAACGCAGGCGGATATTGACCGCATCTGTTTAGAGGAATTAACCGAGGCTCAAAAGAATGCCGGTTATCTCAGCAATGCGGATAAGCGTATTGCTTGGCCGGTGATGATTTTAATGGAAAAAGCGACCAGTCAGGACAGCTCGGTAATTGTTGAGAATGCTTCTAAAGAAGATGTCGCTTATCTGGTTGAGCATAAGGAAGAATTTCCGGGCTTTGATGTGACTGCCGACTGGATTCGCAATTACGAATATGGTTCGACTTTGCGGGATGTTTTAGGCAGTGTATCGACCCGCGGCCTTGATGAAATCAGTAAGGATTACTATTTGGCTCAGGGTTATGCGTTGAATGAACGGGTTGGCAGCAGCGGTCTTGAACTGCAGTATGAGGACTATCTGCGTGGTACAAGAACGGTACAGGATATCAGTTATGATGAAGAAAGCGGTATTGCTATTTTTTCACCGTCAACAGTTGGCCGCAAGGGCTATAATCTGAAGCTGACCGTTGATATCGAGCTTCAGCAAAAGGTTGATGAAATCCTTCAGCGTGTCTTAGAGCGTGAAAAGGATAATGAATATCGTAAGAATTTCAAACAGGCGTTTGTGATTTTAATGAATCCGCAAAATGGTGAAATCATTACAATGAATGGTCAGCAGCGTAATGATGATGGTACTTTTACCCCTTATGCCAGCGGTAATTATCTGGAAGCACGGCAATCCGGATCAGTCGTTAAATTGGCTACAATGTATATGGGTTTGAATGAAGGTGTTGTTCAGCCTAATGAAATTATCGTCGATGCGCCGATGGTATTTGGCAGCGGTGCGTCAAGACTGGTGAAACAGTCAGCCGAGAATAAGGGAGCAATCAACGATATTACAGCGATTGCGAAATCTAGTAACGTTTATATGTTCCATATCGCGATTCGTTTGGCCGGTGGTGTTTATGTGCCGAATGCACCGCTTTATCTGCCGAATATGACGGCATATGATATTTTCAGAAAGTATTACCAGATGTTTGGCTTAGGCCTTGAAACCGGAGTAGACATTCCATATGAATCTATTGGTTATGTTTCGACAGCTCGAGAACAGGGAACGCTATTAGACTTTGCAATCGGACAGTATGATACATATACACCGCTGCAGCTGATTCAGTATGTCGCAACAGTCGGCAACGGCGGCTATCGAGTTCAGCCGCATTTCTTAAAAGAAGTTTATGAGATAAATTCTGATGAATCTGTGATTTATCAGTATGATACCAATGTGCTGAATACGGTGAGCGGCAATCTTGATTATCTTGAACGTGTAAAACAGGGAATGCGTGAGTGCGTCAGCTCGACCTTCTGCGGCAGCGGGTTTAAAAATTTAAATAAAGATATTGCGGCTAAAACCGGAACTGCTGAAATAAGTACAACGGCGATCAGAACAAATTCGGCTGTAATTGGTTTCGCACCAAGTAATAACCCGACAATTTCATTTGTTTGTTCGGCACCGGATTCAAATAATGACCGTTCACAGATCAATATCTGTTTGGAAATCATGAATGATGTGCTTACTGAATACTATAAAACGTATGAATAGGGGAAAAAGTTTAAATTTCTCTAGACAAAATAAGGTATAGCATTTACAATATTTTTATGTTATAATTTTATAGCCATTATCAAGGAGGGAAACCATGAGAGACAGAATTACATTCAAATGTTCAGAATGTGGTGAAGAGAACTACATCGGAACACGTAATAAACGTAAAAATCCTGAACGTATGACAATCAGCAAATATTGTCCGCGTTGCAACAAGAAAACTGCACATAAGGAGAAAAAATAAGAGAAGCCCGTTTGCGGCTTTTTTTATTCGTGAAGAAGATGAAAAAGATAGAACGTTTTGTAGTAAGTGCTTATCAAACAAATTGTTATGTCCTCTATCAAGATCAGGAAGCACTGATTGTTGATCCAGGCGCGCGGGCTGAACGAATGATTGCTTCGATTGACGAAAAGCAGGCTTCTGTCAGCGGGATTGTGTTGACTCATGGACATCTGGACCATATCGGCGCGGTTGATGATTTAGCGGCGCATTATGGCTGTCCTGTCTACATCAGTGAGGCAGACATACCTTTGCTTACCAATCCCAGATTGAATGAATCTGCCGGCGGCCGGGAAATCATAATTAAAACCAAGCCAAGAGCGATTCCTTATGGAAAGGCAAGCATCGGCAGTTTTAATGTTGAGTTTATTGATGCGCCAGGCCATACTGCTGGCTGTGTGATGATGCTTTGGAATGAAAATCTTTTTGCCGGTGATGTGCTTTTTAAAGGCAGTATCGGCCGCACAGATCTAGCTACCGGATCTAATTCACAGATGGTCAATACTTTGAATGAAATAAAGAAAATGAGCGTTGATTATCAAGTGTTTCCAGGCCATGGAGATGCAACGACACTTTTTGAAGAATTTGCTCATAATCCATATTTAAATTAAATCGATGAACCAGTAATGGAGCTAACTTAGCAGCATCTAAGTTGGCTCCATTTTGTTATAAGAAAATAAAAATAACTTAGTGTTTTTATATTTCAATGCATATATACAAGGTGAGGTGAGAGGATGAAGGAGAGGCTTGAAAATCTGATTCGTGAAGCACAAAAGCATAGTGCTACCGATATCCATTTCACGATCCGCGATCAGCAGGTTAAAATTGCCATGCGTTCAATCCGCGGTTTTATCGACATTGAAGGTGATGGTTATGATCTGGCTTTATTTAACTTTATTAAATATCAGGCAAATCTTGATTTGGGGAATCTCAGTGTGCCGCAGTCCGGTAATTTTGAAATGATGATCAATGGCAAAAGGCTGTATTTTCGTTTCTCAATGCTGGCGACCTTGCAGGTGCAGACCGCTGTTTTGCGGCTGCTGAATAATCATGAAGTGATAACTATTGATGATTTAAGCATTCGCAAAGAGCAGACGCGGACGTTTTATAACTGGACACATTTGAGAAGCGGAATGATTCTAGTCACTGGACCCACTGGCAGCGGCAAGACAACGACGTTAAATGCGATTCTTGAAGAAATTGCGCTGAATAAGCAGTTAAAGGTAATAACGCTTGAGGATCCAATTGAGATTGTTTCTCCTAATTATCTGCAGCTGCAAATTAACGAGCGGCTGAATCTGACTTATGAGGAGGGCATCAAGCAGCTTTTGAGACATGATCCTGATGTTGTGATGATTGGTGAAATCCGCGACAGTGAGACGGCTAAAATGGCTTTTCGCTGCGCGTTAAGCGGTCATTTAGTTTTTTCTACGATGCACTGCAAATGCGCGAGTGAAGCCATAAAACGATTGTGTGAGTTTGGTTTAGAGAAGCATGAGCTGCTTGATACATTAAGCGCTATTACGAATCAGCGGCTGTTTGTAAGCAAAAAAAGAAAGGGTAGGATCTGTCTCTATGAAATATTGGAAAAACAGCCGCTGCGAAGATGGATCGAGGAGGATCAGCCAAGCCGCGAGCATATCGATATTTTTAAAGAAATCAAGAGAGCTGCTGAGGAAGGAATTATCTATAAAAAAGACGCTAAAGCCGACCTCTACGATTTCGATGAATCAGTTTGTCCAGTTAGCCAGCCTGCTTGAGAAGGGATATCCATTGGCCCATTCGTTATTGATTGTTGATGAAAATCTGCAGCCGGTCGTTGATCAGCTGGAACAGGGCATCAGCTTTTACGATTGTGTACTGGCAAAGGGAAAGGGTGCTTTTTATCAGCACTGCAGATTTTTTCTTGAGCTGTCAACACTGCCTAAGGCAATTATGAATGCCGCATCACTGGTTGAGAAACAGCAGGCGATAAAAAGGCTTTGGCTTAAGGAAACCAGTTATCCGCTGTTTATTCTTTGTTTTGCGCTGATCACCTTGTTTGTTTTCACAACCGCAGTATTTCCACAGCTGACCCTGACTTTTTCGGAAGCTGAAAATCTCAATCAATTAAGGCTTATGATTACTTTTATGAAGGGGGTGACCTATGGGCTGCTTATCCTGCTGATTATTGTACCGCTATTATGTATCATTTGTTATCTAAAGCCTGATTACCGTTCACTCCTCTGCCGCTTTCCGCTCTTTCTTGAACTTATATCCTATGTCATTGCTTCTGATATGCTTTCTTTGATTCACTGCGGCTGTTCCACCAAGGAAATGTTTACTTATCTGCATCATTTGCGCAAACAAGGTCTTAGCGCTGATGCGAGCAATGCGTTATTTAACGCTTTGCAGGCGGGTGAGTCCTTTGAAGATACCGTTACTTCCTCTATGTATTTGTCAGCGCGGTTTAAATATTTTTTTAAATGTGGCTTGCACACTCAGCAGCTGTCATCATGTTTGGATGATTATCTGCTTTTTCAGCAGCAGCGGTGGATCAGACAAATCAAGCTAGTATGTATCGGGATTCAGTGCTTTTCATATGGTTTTATTGCTTTAATTGTTGTGTTGATTTACCAAATCATGCTGCTGCCGCTTGAAATGATTGGCAGCTTTTAAAGGAGGCGTTATGAAAAAGGACGGTTTTACGGTATTAGAAATGATTTTAGTATTATCTGTTATCTCATTGATCTTTCTCATTACCTTACCTAATATTCAGCAAAAGGAGCAGATCATTCGCAAAAAGGGCTGTGAAGCATTGGTTGAGGTCGTTAATTCACAGATTTTGCTTTATGAGATTGATACATTGGAGACACCTGTCAGCATCCAGCAGTTAATTGACGGCAAATATTTAAAAGAGAGTCAGCGCCGCTGTCCCGATGGCAAAATGATTGAAATCAGTGAAGGAGAGGCATATGTTCAATAAAGGCTATACTTTACTTGAAGTATTATTTGTGGTTTCAACATTTGCTATGCTGCTTCTGCTTTTCCCTTTTGTCAGACCGCCGGCCTCGCTGACTTCTGATACCCGCAGATTTATGGCTAAGCTGGAAGCTGCCCAGCTGGATGCGATTTTGAATCAGCATTCTAACAGTATTACCCTAAGTACGCATCAGCTCTGTTTTAATGAGGTGTGTGAAGCTTTGCCGGCCTCGCGAAGTGTTGATGAGGGTAAAATTGAATTTAATGCTGCAGGTAATGTAAATCACGCCGGAACTTACTGCTTTCATGAAGGGAATCAATGCCGATGTATCATTATTCAGCTAGGCAGCGGGCGGATGGCGCTTGAATAAGAAAGGCTTTATGCTAGCGGAAAGTCTGCTGCTGTTTGCCGGGGCAGTGCTGCTTTGTGTGATGATTCTTTCATCCCTTGCCGCTGAGCATCATTTCCAGCAATTAAAGAATCAATTTGATTTCAAAAGTGAGGATGAACGGCTTGAAGCCTTATATGAATAAAGGATTTACCAGTATTGAGGTACTGCTGAGCCTATGGATCATATCCTTTTCAATGATGCTTTTGGCTGCGGTTATGCCGATGCTGCAAAGCTTGATTCAGAAAGATGATTTTATTCAGGATCAAATCGGACTGCGTCAGCTTCGGCATATCCTTTTGCTCAGTGAGGCTGTCAGTGCGGTTGACGATACTCTAAGCGGCATGCTGTACAATGAGGAATACACATTGATCTTTGACCGTCAGCGCTTAGTTAAGACACCGGGCTATGAAATCATGCTTATGGATCTTTCAGCAATGAATTTTATCACTAAAGGAGAGTGCATCTATCTACAATATCAAAAGAATAATGAATCTAAAATCAATGAACGCTGGCTCACCTGTGAACAGCCGGGGATGGATTTCACTTTATTCCCTGATGATGCTGCAGCTGATGATCTCATTGATCCTGCTGATGAGTACCAGAATCAAGACAGCGATGCTGTTGTTTCAGAGTGATTCGTTAAGCGAGCGGCTGGAAACCGTCGTGATTATGAAGGTTAAAAGTGATTATCTGAACTATGCTGAATCTGATATTGATTTTGAATATGAGGGAATTCCCATATCCATTGTCTATGATAAAATGCAGGCGAGAGTCAGCGTTTATTATCCTGACAAAACTGTTGGATATTTGATAACCTTTAACGATCTTGATGAATGTATCATGAATTTTGAATATCTTAATTAAAAACAGCAAAACTAACTATGGGGTGAATTATGCGAAATGCCATTGTCAGTTTTGCTTTTTATATGATTATGATTCTGCTTTGTATCGTTTTTCAGTTTGTCGATCAAAATGCTTGGATCTTTGCCTTTTTCTTTGCCGCTTACACATTCCTGCTTTCACCAAGCTATCAGGCCAGCTGTAAGCCGATCGAATGGAAAGACTTTCTTTTTGCCTTGCTTTTTACTGCTTTCTGCGCCGCATTTTGGTGGTTTAATAAAGTTGAATTCAATTTGGATAATCTATGGGTAATTTATACCGTTAATTTTATTGCATCAGTGAATCTGGGCTGTTCACACCGATATAAAATATTGATTTAACACCTATCCTTAAGCCATCTGAAAAATAAGATATTTAAGGCTAAATACTAAAAAAAAGCCCTATTTATCGAATATAATTGACAAATCTATAAATTTATATAAAATATAAGGGTGAACTATTGAAAGGCGGTCGTAGAATGATTATTGTTAATGATTTAAAACCAGGTATTACTATCGAATACGAAAATAATATTTATGTTGTGTTGGACATCTCTCACAACAAAACTGCAATGCGTCAAATGATTGTAAAGGCTAAAGCTAAAAACTTAAGAACAGGAACAATTATTGATTTATCTTTTACTGGCGGTGACAAAGTAGAGCAGGCTCGTATTGACAAGCGTGAAATGCAGTATCTGTATGATGATGGAACAAACTGCATCTTCATGGATAATGAAACTTATGAACAATTAGAAATTCCAATGGAAAAACTGACTTGGGAATTAAATTTCATTAAGCCGAATTCAAATGTAAATATTTCAATGTATGAAGGAGAAGTATTAGGTGTTATTCTTCCGGATAAGGTTGAATTACAGATCGTAGAAGCTGAACCAGCCGTTAAGGGTGATACAGCAACTTCAGCAACTAAGAATGCGAAACTGGAAACTGGTTTGGAAATTCGTGTACCGCTTTTCATCAACAATGAAGAAATGATCGTTGTTAATACTGCGGACGGCAAATATTCAGGCAGAGCGTAAGTAAAGGGCAGATAGAACTGATGTTTTATCTGCTTTTCTTATGATTTGACAAGATTTATAAGTAGTGTTATGCTATATACAGCAAAAACTTCAGGGTAGGGTGCAAGTCCCAACCGGCGGTATACCCCGCGAGCCTTTGGGCATGAATCGGTGCAATTCCGATGGCGACAGTAAAGTCTGGATGAAAGAAGTTGATTAAGCTTTTAATCGGTTCCCTAAAGGTTTTGTTGGAACCTTTTTTTATTGTAAAAAAGGTATGACGAGGAGGAAAAAATATGTCATCAACAGAATCAGGTTTAAAAAAGAATTATCTTAATATCAATATGATCGCTAAAATTGCCGTCATGGGGGCGCTGGCCGGCGCGTTAATGTTTTTTGAATTTCCGCTGCCTTTTCTGCCGCCTTTCTACAAGATTGATTTCTCAGAGGTAGCGGTGCTGATCAGCGGTTTTGCACTAGGACCGCTGGCAGCGGTGCTGGTAGAATTTATCAAAATTGTGGTACATCTGCTGATTAAAGGAACGACTACGCTTTTTGTCGGTGAGCTTGCCAACTTTTTGATCGGCTGTTCCTTTGTTGTGCCGGCTGCCTTAATTTATAAATATCATAAAAATAAGCGTTCAGCGCTTTATGGCATGGTAATCGGTACACTATCAATGATGCTGTTTGGTGCTTTAGTCAATGCCTTCATACTGCTGCCTGTCTATGCTTGGGCTTATCAGATGCCGATGGACGCGCTGATTGCGATGGGATCAGAATTAAACGCCAACATCACGGGTATCTTTACCTTTGTGATCTTTGCGACAACACCGCTGAACCTGATTAAAGGGGCTGCCTGTACCGTAATTGTTTCATTGATCTATAAACGTGTCTCTCTGTTATTAAAAAAATAAGCGGTTTTGCTAAATTAGATGAAAAGTGCTCCTGTTTTTGGTATAATATTAAAAGTCAGGAGGCTTTTTTTATGGAAAAATTATCTCGGGTAAAAAAATATGAACAATTACGAAAAGAAATCGAGACTGAACCTGCAGAAGAAATTAAAAGTGACCAACTTTCACAATATGCAAATCGTCTGAATGAATTTGATCCTGTCTTATTCAAAAAGATGGAAGTTAAAGAGGAAGTTCATGTGCCGGTAAGAGAAAAGAAGGAAACGCTGGCGGATACATCGACGGATCTTTTTAATACGGATTCATTTAAGAATGAATATATGGATGATATTATCAGAGATGTTAAAGAATACAATCTTAAGCGCGGTTTAATGGAAAGCGATAATACGCAGATTGATATCCTTCACCAGCTGAATCGGCCGGCGGTAAGACGCAGAGAAGATTACATAAAAGAACTGAATGATGATCCGATCAGCCAGCCGCAGCCAGTTGTTGAATCAGAAACGGCATCTCAGTCAAAGCAGGAGATTGCTAAACAGATTCAGGAATTGCTGCATGAAAGCGAGACGCTGCCAGTTCAAGGGATGAGTGTGAAACGAGTTGAAATTGAGAAGCAGGAAACCACACCGGCGATGATTCAGCAGGACGCCACCCATGAATATACGATGATGAACCGCATGAATGAAGATTTTCAGCGCAAAATAACTGAAGAGACGCAGCAGATTCGGGTGCAGCTGGACGAATATGAAGAAGAAATTACAGGACTGAATAAGGGTATCAATAAAACACATAAGCTGTTGAATATGATTATGCTGCTGCTGGTGCTGGCATTTGTTATCATCGTCGGCATCAGTGTGTTCTGGGTACTGCAGTCAATGGGGAAAATCTAATGAAAAGAAATATTGCTATTGATGGGCCGAGTGCGGCTGGTAAAAGCACAATTGCGCGCTTATGCGCCAAAGAGCTTGGTTATAAACATTTAGATACCGGGGCAATGTATCGCTGTGTCGGCTATTTATCTAAATTAAAAGGTATTGCTGTTGATGATGAATTGGCTTTAGCTGATATGATGGATCAAATGAAATTGGATGTTGATTCAGCGGGTCATATTTATCTCAACAATCAAGAGGTCTCATCAGAAATCAGAACCAATGAAATGTCGATGCGGGCTTCTGATGTATCTAAATTGAAAATGGTGCGGGAACGGTTAGTTACCCTGCAGCAGCAAATTGCATCCGCAGGCGGTTATGTGCTTGATGGGCGCGATATCGGAACGGTGGTATTGCCGGATGCGATGCTTAAGATTTTTTTGGTAGCATCGGTCAAAGCGCGTGCGCAGCGACGCATTAAAGAATATATAGAAAAAAACATTCCATTTGATGAACAGGAAGTAATCCGTGATATTGAGGTGCGTGATTATCAGGATACACATCGTGAAAATTCACCTTTAAAGAAAGCGGCAGATGCCATTGAAATTGATACTTCAGACATGAGTATTGAAGAGGTGATTGATGAAATCAGAGGCTTACTGAAAACCAAATCGAATGAGGAGGGTTAAACATGATCTATGGAATAACAGCAATTGTCGGACGTCCTAATGTTGGTAAGTCGACAGTATTTAACCGAATTATCGGCGAGCGGAAATCAATTGTCGAGGATACACCGGGGGTTACCCGCGACCGTATTTATGGCAAGGCAGAATGGCTCACAAAAGAATTCAGAGTTATTGATACCGGCGGTATTCAGATTGAAAATCAGCCGTTCAAAGAAGAAATTGAAATGCAGGTTGAAATCGCAATTGAAGAAGCGGATTCAATAGTTTTTGTTGTAAATGGCCGAGATGGTCTGACGAAGGATGATGAATATATTGCCAAGATGCTTCGTAAATCACAGAAGCCGGTGATTCTTGTTGTCAATAAGATTGATGATCTGCAATTTATGGATGCAATCTATGAATTCTATGCTTTGGGACTTGGTGATCCAATCGCATTGTCAGGTACGCATGGCATCGGTATTGGTGATATGCTTGATAAAATTGTCGAGTCTTTCCCTAAGAATATCCGCAATGAATATGAAGGCATGACGCGCTTCTGTCTGATTGGCCGTCCTAATGTCGGTAAATCATCATTGGTTAATGCGATTTTGAATCAGGATCGAGTTATCGTTTCAAATGTTGAAGGTACAACTCGAGATGCCATCGATACACCTTTTAAGCGGGAAGGCAAGGAATATGTCGTTGTTGATACAGCGGGTATCCGCAAACGCGGCAAGGTTTATGAAAATGTAGAAAAATACTCTGTGATGCGGGCCATGAGCGCCATTGAGCGTTGTGATGTCGTATTGGTAGTCATTGACGGCGAGAGCGGTATCCGCGATCAGGATAAGCATGTGGCTGGCTATGCGCATGAAGCCGGTAAGGGTGTAATACTTATCTATAATAAGTGGGATACGGTTGATAAGGATGAAAACTCAACTGTCAGTATCGAAAAGAAACTGCGCAATGAGTTTGTCTATCTGAGTTATGCGCCGATTCTGTTTGTATCAGCACTCACTAAACAGCGGATTCATCAAATTCTGCCGCTGATTGATATGGTACATGATTATTCATTGCTGAGAATTCAGACGAATGTGTTAAATGAAGTCATCTTAGATGCTCAATTAATGACGCCGCCGCCAACACACAACGGTAAGCGTCTGCGTATCTATTATTGTTCACAGGTTGCGGTAGCACCGCCGACCTTTGTACTCTTTGTTAATGATCCTGAGCTTCTGCATTTCAGCTATAAACGCTTTTTAGAAAATAAGCTGCGTGAGGCATTTGATTTCACTGGTACGACATTAAGAATCATCGCCAGAGAAAAAACGCAATAGGAGAAGATAAAATGAAAACTGTTGTAATTGGCAGCGGCAGCTGGGGAACCGCTCTGGCTCAGGTGCTCGTTGATAATGGACAAGATTGTATCATTTGGGGTAAAAATCATGAGGAAGTCAATGAGATTCAAAATGAACATACAATAAAGAAATTCTTTCCTGATGTGCAGTTGAATCCACAGCTTCAGGCGACGGCTGATCTCAGCGTAGTTAAAGATGCGGATGTTGTGCTTTTATCAGTACCTTCAATTGCGATTGAGGAAGTATGCCAAAGTATTCTGCCTTATTTAACTAAGAAAATCATTGTTGTCAATACCGCCAAAGGTTTTCATCCGGGCAACAACGATCGTATGTCAAATGTTATTCGTGACTGTATTCCATCAGATAAGCTGAGCAGTGTAGTTTCACTGATTGGCCCAAGTCATGCGGAGGAGGTTGTACTGCGAATGCTGACAACGATCTGCGCGGTTTCATTAAATGAAGCTGACGCTATGACGATTCAGCACCTGTTCTCAAACAATTACTTCCGGGTTTACCGCGGTAATGATGAGCTTGGCTCGGAGCTTGGTGTAGCGGTTAAAAATGCGATTGCTTTAGCGAGCGGTGTATTGGCAGGTCTTGGTTATGGCGATAATACGAAGGCAGCGCTGATTACCCGCGGCTTAGCTGAAATGATTCGCTTTGGTACTGCAATGGGCGGCCGTCAGGAAACGTTTATGGGATTGACCGGCATTGGTGATTTAGTTGTTACTTGTACAAGCGTACATTCCCGTAATTTTCAAGCGGGTTATCAGATAGGCAAGGCGGATGATGCGCAAGTCTTCTGGCAGAACAATACGAAAACGGTTGAAGGGGTGCGCACCGCTAAGGTTTTGTATGAACTGAAGGAGCAGCATCAGATTGATATGCCGATCGTTGATGAGATTTATAAAGTGTTGTATGAAGGTAAAAAACCATCGGTTTCAGCCCGTGATTTAATGCTGCGTGAATTAAAAGCAGAACTTTAAAAATTAAAAAATACGCGTCATGCGTATTTTTTAATTTACCTATTTGGTATATGATTTAAAATCATTGATAAATTCATCAATGACATGATTTGGACAAGCCCAGGATGTTACAAAGCGCAGCGCTGTGGTTTCATCATTTATTTTTTCCTGAACCTGAAATGCGTATTTCTCACTGATCTTATCGGCGAGTGAATTCGGCAGAATCGGGAATAGCTGATTCGTCGGGGAATCGGCATAAAATTCAAAACCGGCATCCTTGATGACTTTGACCATTCGCTGTGCGCATTCGTTTGCTTGCTTGGCTAATGAATAAAACAAATCATTTTCAAAGAGCGTTTTAAATTGAAGACCTAAAAGGAAGCCTTTAGCCAGCATACCGCCGCGCTGTTTGATATTATAGCGAAATTCCTTTTTAATTTGTTCATGATTAATCACCACAGCTTCACCGAACAGCGCGCCGTTCTTTGTGCCGCCAATATAGAATACATCACAAAGCCTTGCGATATCAGCAAGCGTCAGATCGTTGCCTTCGGCTGTTAAAGCACTGCCCAGCCGCGCGCCATCCATAAACAGATATAAATCCAGTTCCTTGCAGATTTGGTGAAGGGCAGTTAATTCTTCCTTATAATATATGGTTCCCAGCTCCGTCGCATTAGAAATATAAACCATTTTAGGTTTGACCATATGCTCATCCGCATGAAAATCAACAATCTTCTGTATCATGGCCGGTGTTAATTTGCCGTCCTTTGCATAAGCTGTACATACCTTATGTCCGCATGCTTCAATAGATCCTGTTTCATGAACGTTGATATGTCCGCTCTCACAGGCAATCACCGCTTCATAGGGCCGCAGGGCAGCGGCTATCACGGTAAGATTGGCTTGCGTACCGCCGACTAGGAAATGCACATCAGCCAGCTGGGCATCGCATTCCTTGCGGATTAAAGCACGTGCCTGCTCACAGATTTCATCCATTCCATAACCGATTTTCTGATTTAAATTCTCGTCGTTCATCGCTTTTAATATCGAGGGATGCGCCCCTTCACTGTAATCATTTCTAAAACTGTACATCATATCTACCTCCGTCATTTTAACTATTATAATCCTCTTTTCTTATTTCATCAATATTGAAGATTTGCACTTAACAGAAAAAAAAGGTAAACTATAACTTGGAGGAATAGCTATGAAAAATAACACTGAAGAATTATATCAATGGGGAGAGGACATGCTGACTTTTCATTTACCGCGCTGGCATGAACTGCCCTCTATTGATTTATATATGGATCAACTGATTTCTCTGATTGAACGTTATCTGGCACCCTTAAGCATTCCCGATGAGAAGATCATCACCCCAGCCATGGTAAATAATTATGTAAAGATGAAACTGATTCCTTCACCGCAGAAAAAACGATACAACCGTGTCCATCTCGCTTATCTGATCGTTATTTCTACGTTTAAACAAGTATTTTCACTTTCTGATATCAAAACAGCAATTACGATGCAAACCGTTGTGATGAGTGAAAAGGATTCCTATAATCTGTTCTGTGAGGAGCAGGAACAAGCCTTGCAGATGATGCTTTCCCTAATTCTGAAGGGCGGTGCGCTGAATAGTATTGATCCAGTAGTTATGAGTGCGATACCGATGAAGTTTGCAGCTTTAGCTTTTGCGAATAAAGTGCTGGTACAAAAAGTAATTCACATTCAGCCGGAAAATGAAATAAAATAAAGATTAACCCCTTATTCTATGCATATCTGTGCATTCTGACACATACAGTTTAATGAATAAGGGAGGAACCTAATGAATACCACAGAGATTTTAAAAAATATCGCACAACGTACGGGCGGAGACATATATCTGGGAATAGTCGGACCAGTCCGTGTCGGCAAATCAACATTTATTAAAAAGTTTATGGAAAAGGCTGTTATTCCTTACATCAGTGATGAGTATGAAAAGGCGCGGATGACAGATGAGCTTCCGCAATCCGGTGAAGGTAAGACAATCATGACCACCGAACCGAAATTTGTACCGAATAATGCAGCGACCATTGAATTTGAGGACGGCTTTAACGTTAAAGTAAGACTTGTTGACTGCGTCGGTTATGTTATTCCTGAAGCTAAGGGCTACAAGGATGAGAATGGCATGCGAATGGTGCGTACACCATGGTATGATCAAGCCATACCGTTTAATGAGGCAGCTAAAACAGGCACTCAGAAGGTAATTCAGGATCATTCGACAATTGGTATTGTTGTAACGAGTGACGGCAGCATCACCGATCTGCCGCGGGAAGCTTATGTAGAGGCTGAGCAGGAGGTCATTGATGAGCTGATCGCAATCGGCAAGCCATTCATTGTGATTGTTAATACGACCGATCCTACCAGTGCGGCAGCCAGCGGTGTTGTTGAGAAATTGAAAGAAAAATATGATGTACCGATTCTGGCTATCTCTGTTGAATCGATGAATGAAGTTGATATTCATACAATTTTAAGAGAAGCGCTTTATGAATTCCCGGTATCGGAGATCAACATTCAGCTGCCTCAGTGGGTGGCGGTACTCAGCGATGATCATTGGCTGAAGAAAAATATCAATGCTTCTATTGAGGCGAGCATGTCATCCGTCGACAAGCTGCGTGAGGTTGAAAAAATTACCGATGTGCTCAATGAAAATGAATATATTGACAGCAGCAATCTTTCAACAATTGATCCCGGCAACGGCAACGTGTTTGTCGATATTGTGATTAAGCCAGGATTATACAATGATATTCTTCGAGAAATCATGGGTGTTGAAATCAAGGATAAGGCTGAGTTAATGTCATTGATGCAGGATTTCTCTAAAGCCAAAAAAGAATATGATGCAATCAGTTCCGCATTAAAGATGGTGAAACAAACCGGATATGGCTTTGCCTCGGCGAGTCTGAGTGATATCGAATTATCGACACCGGAAATCATTAAGCAGGGCAATCGCTACGGTGTCAGACTGAAAGCAATCGCGCCGAGCATTCACATGATTAAGGTTGATGTAGAAAGCTCCTTTGAACCAATTATCGGCTCAAAAGAGCAGAGTGAGGAATTAATTAACTATCTGTTAAGAGATCAAGGCAAGGATGATCAGAGTATTTGGGATTCTGATATCTTTGGCCGTAAACTCTCTGATCTGATTCGTGACGGGCTTAATGCCAAGCTTTCCATGATCCCTGAAGCTGCACGGGTGCGCTTACAGGATATTTTAACTAAACTGGTTAATAAAGGAAAGGGAAATGTCATTGCGATAGTCCTATAATTAAGCCTTTATTGAAAATTTATTTATTCGATAAAAGTGTTGAAATAGTAACTGTTTGATGATATTATATATTCATGTTTGGAGGTAATTAACATGAGTGAAGTTTTAAACAAAAAAGGTTTAGTCGAAGTTTTGGCTAATAAACTAGAAATTACAAAAAAGGATGCAACAGTTGCAGTTGATACAGTATTTGAATCTATTACTGCTGCATTAGTTGACGGATCAAAAGTTGACATCAGCGGTTTCGGTAAATTTGAAGTTAAGGAACGTGCGGCACGTACAGGTATTAACCCTGCTACAAAAGAACCACTTCCTATTCCTGCTACAAAAGCTCCTGCATTTAAGGCAGCTAAAGCATTAAAGGATGCTGTTAAATAGAAGCTTCGGCTTCTATTTTTCTTTCTAAGGAGGGACTAGCGTGAACGATATCTATTATCTGCAGTATTTGCTGTATATTGCTGCTTTCGCAGTGATTATGATCGCCAATGCTAGAATGCAGAGCGCCTATCACCGTTATCGTAAAATTGATACTGAAAAGGGATATACCGGCGCGCAGACAGCCCGGATGATCTTGGATGCGAATGGTCTTCAGGATGTAACTGTTCAGTTAAGTAACGGCGGTTCACTTTCTGATCATTACAATCCAATGGATCATACAGTCAATCTGTCACCGGATATTTATTATAAAACATCGATTGCATCAGTTTCGGTTGCGGCTCATGAAGTGGGTCATGCCATCCAGCATAAGGAAGGCTATGGCGCTATTGAATTGAGAAACCGTATTCTGCCATTGGCAAACATAGCCAGTCAGTTGGGCTGGGGTGTGCTGTTTCTGGGCTTGATATTCAGTATTCGGCCTTTGCTGATGCTGGGAATCGCAGCATTATGTATTGTTGCTGTTTTCCAAATCATTACTTTGCCAATTGAATTTAACGCGTCAAAACGCGCCTTAATGCAGCTTGAGAGTTTAGCTATTGTTGATGAAGCGGAACAGGCAGACGCTCAGAGTATGCTTAAAGCAGCGGCATTGACCTATGTGGCGGCATTAATCAATACTGTCTTCCAGATTCTGCGTATGCTGTTGATTTCAGGAAGAAGAAATAACGATTAAAACGGACTTCGGTTCGTTTTTTTTTTAAACAATTAAGTTTTTAATGCTTATATATAACTATAACGGAGGTGGTAGGGTGAGAGTTTTGAAATGGCTTCTGACAATTTGTTTACTGCTGGCTGTTCATTCACTGAAAATAGAAAGTTATAGTGCGACGGATAAAGAAAGGCTGCCTTATGAAATCCAATCAATTGAAATCAGTGAGGAAGGCTTTGTAATTCATGGCTGGGGGATGCTCAGCAGTGTTCAGCATTTCCGTGATGGCAGCGATCATCAATTTGAATTGAAGCTGACAAGTGATCAGGGAGAAGTTTTAGTGCTGCCGGGAACGATTCTGGCAAATGATCAGACTGAGGTTATGCGGACGATGAATGTCAGAAAATGCGGGGATGGTGAATTTAATCAGGATGGGGAAGTCTGCTACTATGATTACCGCAATGTCGGCTTTCAATTTGTCATTCCTTTTGAATTGCTGCAGACAGATACCGCATATTATGCCTCGCTGATCGTTCATGGCCTAAGCAGCGGCATCAGCCGGGAAACATTGATTTATTATCCGACCCTTGTACCGCTTCAAACACAGCGTGATACGGTGATTTATCAGGCATTTTCTGATCTGATCGATACTCAGCTGCGGGTTGCCTATCAGTCGGTATTTGAACGCAGTGAACCGGTAAAAGAAAACGCAAACCGAACAGCTGATACTTTCTGTTCACCAACCTATGGGTATTTTGTCTTTTATGAACCCGGCACGGTTTTTACACATGTTTATGATCGGATTCAAAAAGGCGGTGTGACTTATTACAAGATTCATACAAGCAAGGCGATTGAATGTGTGAACGGCCGTAATGTCTCCCATGAAGGCGAGGATCATGAAAGCTGGATTGCCGGTAATTTTGTTGACTATATCGGTGAACCATTACTCATCAGCGCCTATGAAATCAATAATCCGCCCGAGATTACAATTTTAGCTCATCCGATCATTTATACCGGTGAGGTCATTCATCCGCTTGATTATGCAATTGCTTATGATATTGAGGATGGCGATCTTACGGATCAGCTGCAGATTATTGATGGTGAGGTCATGGATGCGCCCGGCAATTATCTGATAACCTTTTATGTTGAAGACAGTAAGGGGCTGTATGATATCAAACAGATGCTTGTTACAGTGATTGAACCAGATAATTATCCGCCGCTGATTGATGCCAGTGATCATACGATTTATCAATACGATGACTTTGATTACATGAAGGATGTCTCTGCTTATGATTATGAAGATGGCTGGCTGAATGATGTGATCAGCTATACGGGTTATGTAGATACATGGGTTTTGGGTGAATACCCTGTGACTTACTATGTCATGGACAGCGAAGGATTGATTGATACAAAGACAATTATCGTTAAAGTGATCCGCAACCCTCGGGAGAAAATCCGTTACATTGATCAGGATAAACCCTTTTATGAAGAGCCAATACCCAAAAATTGGACACGCAAATACACATATCTGTTCGATATGCTGAAAAATCCTAAGCTGCTCGCTGAGACAAAATTTATCAAATAGACAGGAGAGACAATATGCTCCTGTTTTGTTATTTTTGGCAGAATAATCGTTTGAATATGAGATATAATGAGATATTATTTGATTTTATGTGAAATAATATGAGATATTAAGTTGACATAATGAAATAAAATGATATACTTTGAGTATAAAGAAAGGGGTACCAAGATGAAAAGAAAAGTGATACTCGCAACACACGGCAGCTTAGCGCAGGCGTTGTTAGAGACCACGCAGATGATTATCGGTCCGCATGAGGACATGCTTGCGGTTGGCTTGCAGGCAGGAATGGCACCGGAAGCGTATAAAGAAACGCTTGAAGAGGTTTTTCTGCAATATCCTGATCATGAATTTCTTGTGCTGATTGATATTTTAGGAGGAACACCCTTCAACAGCATTATCGGCAGACTTCAAAAGCCGAATGTGCAGGTTGTAGTAGGTGTCAATCTTGGCATGATGCTGGAGGTTATGCTGAATCAGGAGCATTATGCACTGGATGAATTGGCAGAATTTGCTAAGAACATGGGAATGAAGAGTTTAATGACTAAAAATGAATTATTAAACAGCTTTGCAAAGGAGTGAGTGAAAAATGAGTATTAAGTTTATACGCATCGATGACCGCTTGATTCATGGCCAGGTCGTAACCGCTTGGATCAAGAATTATCAGGCTAAAAAGATTTTAATTATCGATGATCAGGTAGCTGCTGACAGCTTTTTGATCAATGTGCTGAAGATGGTTGCACCTTCCGGTATTGAATTAAGAATTGAGGGAACCGACAATTTGACACAGTTGATTGCGGAATATGAAGCGGATGATAAAAATACAGTGCTGCTGATGAAAACACCGCAGACGGCTCAAAAAGTATTTGACAGCGGTGCTATGCTGAGAGCTTTGAATGTCGGCGGTATGGGCGCTAGTAAAACACGTAAAAATCTTTATAAAAATGTATCTGCCAGTGATGATGAAGTTGCTGTATTAAAAGCAATGGAAGATGCGGGAATCCGTGTTTATTTTCAAGCGACACCAAATGATAAGCAAATTGATTTGAAAAATTTAAAATAAAAAGGGAGGAATATTATGTTCACACAAGCAATCCTGGTTGCACTTTGTACTTGGCTATGTGCATCGGGAATCGAATTTACATGCTGGTCCATTCAGCTTTGTTCACCTATTATCTTCGGCCCGATTATCGGTGCAATCATGGGCGATATGCAGGCGGGACTGATTATCGGATCAATGACTCAGCTAGTATATATGGGAAATATCATGGTTGGCGGCATCAGCTCTGTCGATTATCCAATGGCCGGCTGTGTTGCGACCGCCTTAGCAATTGCAACCCATTCAGGCTATGAAATGGGGGTTACGATTGCGGTATCGTTTGGTTTATTTGGCATGGTCGTAGAAACATCAAAGATGACGCTCAGTTCATTCTTTGTTCACCGAGCGGATACGTGTGCTGAAAATGCAAATACACAGGGGATCTTTTTCTATAATGTAATCTGTCCGCAGATTTTGAATTTCTTTCTCTATTTTATACCAGCCTTCTTATGTGTATACTATGGTGCTGAATATCTGAATGAATTCTTAAACATGCTGCCGGAGGTATTATTAAGCGGTCTTGAAGCGGTTGGTATGCTGCTGCCGGCACTGGGAATCGCGATGCTGCTGAAAGCTTTATTCAGCTTCCGCTTTATTCCATATTTTATTATCGGTTATGTAGTATCTGTCTATTTAGGATTGGGAATCATCCCTGTTTCACTGCTTGGCGGTGCGTTTGCAATTCTTTATTGGTTCAGTTACCGAGATGAACAGGAGGCTTAATCATGGAACAAACAATGGAAAATAACACCGAAAAGAAAATTGAACTGCGCCGTTCAGATTTAATGAAAAGTTTTATGATTTGGGAATTGACATCAGAAATGTGTTTGAGCTATGAGCGTCTGATGTCATTGGGCTTCTGCCATGCCATGGTCCCGATTCTGAAAAGATTATATCCTGATAAAGAGGATTTAGCTGCCGGTCTAACAAGACATATGGCATTCTTTAATACTGAAAATCAATGGGGTGCCTTAATTCCAGGCATGATTGCTTCAATTGAGGAAGAACGGGCTAACGGCATGGATTATTCAGATGAAGTAATCAACGGCTTAAAGATTGGTTTAATGGGACCTTTAGCCGGAGTTGGCGATACGATTACACAGGGGCTTGTCAAAACGATCTTGTTGGCCATTGCTGTTGAAATGGGACTTGCCGGCAATGTATTTGGACCGATTATGTTCTTCTTTGTTTATACTGCCTATATCCTAGGCGTCGGCTATATGATGTATTTCACCGGCTATAAGATGGGCCGCAATGCTTTCAGTAAAATCAACGATGCGGCAATCATCCGCAAACTGACAGACTGCATGGGCATCCTCGGTTTGACGGTAGCCGGCTGCATGGTCGCAAATTATGTGGCAATCTCGACAACGGCAGTCTTTACTTTCGGCGAAACAGTTGTTGAAATTCAGCCGCTGCTTGATGAAATTATGCCGGGATTATTAAGTGTAGGAACTGTTCTGGGCTTGTACGCATTGATCAGAAAGAATGTATCAGTTATTAAAATTATGCTGATTCTTGTGGTGATCGGTATTGCCGGTGCATTCCTTGGTGTGTTCTAAGCTAAAAGGAGAGCGTTAAAATGGATAAAAACTGGATTGAAGAAACATTTAAAACAAAAAAAGCGATTATTGGACTGGTGCATATGCAGCCGCTGCCCGGTGATCCTTATTATGATCAAGAAGGCGGTATGCAGAAGGTGATCGATATGGCACGGGCTGATGTTTTAGCCTTGCAGGAAGGCGGGGTAGACGGCTTATTATTTACCAATGAATTCAGTACACCTTATATGGCTAAGGTAGAATTTGAAACAGTGGCGGCGATGGCCTACGTCATGGGAGCTTTAAGAGCGGAAATTAAGCTGCCTTACGGCAATGACTGCATCAGTGATGATATGGCGAGCATTTCGCTTGCGGCAGCCAGCGGTGCTTTATTTACCCGCGGTGTTTATCATGGCACTTGGGCAACCAGCAGTGGTTTTTGTGACAGCAATGGCGGCGGTGCCGTTCGTTTGAAGCATAATTTAGGGATTGATGATTTTAAATTGATTCATTATTTAATTCCTGAATCAGCTGCTGATGTAGGCGGCCGTGATCCCATCGCCATCATGAAGCCGACGTATTTTCTAAATCAGCCTGACGGTATTGCTGTTGCTGGTATGGTAGCAGGCCAGAAAGTAGATGTCTCAACATTAAAAACATGCCGGGAAGCGTATCCTGATGCGGTGCTGTTTGCAGCCACTGGTGTTAAAATCGATAACGTCCAGGATTACTTGGCTGTTGTTGACGGCGCATTTGTCGGAACAAGCTTCAAAAAAGAAGGTAAATTCAGAAATCAGATCGATGGTGAGCGCGTAAAAGCCTTTATGGATAAGGTAAAGGAACTGCGGAAGATTTATGATTAAGGCTGTCCTATTTGACATGGATGGTGTGCTTTTGGATAGCGAATGGATCTATCTGCATAGCCTGAAAAGCTTATTGGCGAGATTGAATGTTTATGCGGAAATTGATGAATTAGCTGTGGTTGTCGGCATGAAGATGGATGCTATTTCTAATTATTTGATTGCTCATTATCCGCTTCCCTATAAGGCAGAAGAATTGTCGGCGCTGCAGGATGAAGCCTTTGACTGTGAAGTCGCAAAAAGCGTTCTTGAACCGATGCCTGGCCTGTTGTCTTTTCTTGAATTTTTAAAGCGTAAGAACATCAAGATCGCACTAGCTTCATCATCTGAACAAGGATGGATCAATCAGGTGCTGACTGCATTGCATATTGAAGCAGCCTTTGATTTAGTGGTAAGCGGTGAAATGGTAAGCCATTCCAAGCCTCATCCGGAAATCTTTCAAAAAGCGGCAGAACAGCTGGGTGTAGAGACAAATGAATGCCTGGTTATTGAAGATTCTGTCAATGGCATCAATGCCGGCAAAGCAGCAGGCATGCGGGTAATTGGTTATAAGGGTTCTAAAATCATTCAGGATACCTCCAAGGCCGATCTTGAGGTTCACAGCTTTCAGGAACTGATGAATCTGTGATGTTTCCAACAGATAGTGCATTGTCGTTTAATGTGTGAAATGATATAATTCTATTTAAGGGAATCTCTACAGAGAGGGGAATATAAGTGAAATATCAAAGACAAATCGACCTGCTGCAATATATCAATAATAAAGGGACTGTATCCATTGCGGAATTACTGGAGCATTTTCATATTTCAAAAGCTACCTTAAACCGTGATTTAACTGATTTAGAAAAAGAAGAAAGTATCCGCAAGGTTCATGGCGGGGTAGTCAGCAACTTACCGATGCAGACCTTTGAACTGCCAATCAATAAAAAAGAGCTCTATAATAAGGCTTATAAAGAAGCCATCGCCACTCAGGCGGTTTCGCTGATTCAAAGCAATCAGTCAATCATACTGGATTCCGGCAGTACGATTTGGTATCTGGCAAAAGAATTAGTTAAACGCCGTGATATTGAAAATTTAACCGTTATAACCTGTGATTTAAAGGTTGCTTATACACTTGCTGAAGCTGAAAACGATAATCTTTCATTGTTTGTATTAGGCGGCATGAAGCATAAGGAATCCTTTGACCTTTATGGCCCTACGATCGTAGAAATCTTGAAATCATTGAATGTGGATCTCTATTTTATGGGTGTAGCCGCTTTTGATAATAAAACAGGCATCACGCATACCTACCTTGATGATGTGAGTACAAAAAAAGCCATGCTTCAATGTGCAAAAAAGGTAGTTCTATGTGCCGATAGTTCAAAATATGGCTTGGTAAAGCGCTGGAGTATCTGCAATGTTGAAGATGTCGATATGATTATTACTGATAATCATTTAAGTGATGAATCACTTGCCGAAATTAAAGAAAAATGTTCAGAAATAAAATTGGTCAATGAATAGAAGAAAGCCGCATTAATCAGCGGCTTTTTCTGTGTCTGTCATTTCTCTTAGCTTCAGCATAAACCTTTCAGCAGCCTTAGTAAAAATGCTGTATCGTTTCCAGATAATATTTATTTCCGCATGCAAGGAAGGCTGCAGCGGCTTAAAGCAAAGATTGGTATTAGCTGTATTGATGATTTTATCAAAAGCCAATGCATATCCCAAGCCTTCATCAACCATCAGCGAACCATTATACAGCAGGTTATAAGTTGCGACAATATTTAATTTCGTTTTATCCTGTTTAAACCACGCGGGCAGGCTGACATTCTCAATGGAATTTCTGGATACAATCAATGGCTGATCCCATAAATCTTCAGGGGTTACGGCTGACAGATTTGCCAAAAGTGAATCCCGGCGCATTAAGACACCCCATGTATCACAGCTTGGCATTCGCAGTGATTCATATTTGGCAGTATCGACATTATCAAAAACCAAACCAAAGTCAATCAAGCCTTTATCTAATTTTTCCATTACATCACAGCCGTCACCGCTGTGAATATGCAGATGAATGTCCGGATATTGAACACGCAGACTTTGAGCTGCCTCAATTAAAAAGCGCACACCTTCAGTTTCACCGGCACCAATAAAAATATCACCGGCAATTGTTTCATCGGGCAGGGTAATTTCATTCTCGGTTTTCTGCACCAATTCTAATATTTCTTCAGCCCGCTTGCGCAAAATCATTCCTTCTTCAGTTAAAGTAATGCGGCGATTACCGCGGATCAGCAGCTGCTTGCCTAATTCCTCTTCCATATCCTTCAGCTGTCTTGAAAGGGTAGGCTGCGAAAGATGCAGCGACTCGGCAGCCGCGGATATACTTTGTTCTCTTGTAACAGCGAGAAAATACTGCAATACACGTAATTCCATAAATCTTCCTCCTTGATAGAATCATTATAACACCCTTTTTCTATAACTTACAAGCATAGCAATATATTCAATATAAGTATTTGCTATTCATAAAATTAATCATTAAAATTAGGGTATAGATGATCCACAGCTTTTATGGATCAAAAAGGAGGGATTGAATGGCAGATGAACATTTATTAGCGATTATTGTTGATTCATTTTGGAAGATTTTGCTTCCTGGTTTAACAATGACGTTACCTTTAACGATTATTTCATTCACGCTGGCTTTAATGTTAGCAGTTGTCACGGCTCTTGTCCAATTTGCTGATCTTAAGGGATTGAAGCAGTTAGCGCGGTTTTATATTTGGGTTTTCCGCGGCACACCGCTGTTGGTTCAGTTATTTGTTGTTTTTTATGGCTTGCCTAATATCGGCATTTTGATTGATCCTTTTCCTGCCGCGGTACTAGTGTTTTCATTCAATGAAGGAGCTTATTGTGCGGAAACGATTCGCTCAGCCTTAGAATCAGTCCCCAAGGGTCAATTTGAAGCAGGTCTTTGTGTCGGCATGTCCTATATGCAGATTATGCGGCGCATCATTCTTCCACAGGCACTTAGAACCGCGTTTCCGCCATTATCCAATTCATTAATCGCGATGGTTAAGGATACGTCGCTGGCGGCCAATATTACGGTATCAGAAATGTTTATGGCCACACAGCGGATCGTGGCAAGAACATATGAACCTTTACTGCTGTATATTGAGGTTGGTTTGATTTATTTATTATTTTCATCTGTACTGACCTTTTTACAGCGGCTGGGTGAGAAAAAGCTAAGTACATATGGAAATCAGGAGGGCTGACAAATGTTAGAGATAAAAGATCTGCATAAATCATTCGGCAGTCATGAAGTCTTGAAAGGATTAGATTTATCTGTCCAACAGGGGGATGTCGTTGCTGTTCTTGGTCCCAGCGGTTCCGGCAAAACAACGCTTCTGCGCTGTCTCAATTTTCTTGAAACCGCACAAAGCGGGACGATGAATTTTGATGGTGACTTATTTAATCTGAAATATATCACTAAAAAAGAAATTGCCAGTGTAAGAAAAAAAACAGCTTTTGTTTTTCAAAATTATAATTTGTTTCGTAATAAGACAGCACTACAAAATGTAACTGAGGGATTGATTATCGCTCGGAAGCTTTCTAAAAAAGAAGCACTTGAAAAAGGGATGTATGCTTTAGATAAGGTAGGCTTGTCTGCGAAATATGATGCATATCCGCATCAGCTTTCCGGCGGCCAGCAGCAGCGGGTAGCCATTGCCCGCGCACTGGCCAGTGACCCCGAAATCATATATTTTGATGAACCTACTTCGGCGTTAGATCCCACGCTGATTGGAGAAGTATTGTCAGTGATGCGTAAACTGGCGGAAGAAGGAATGACAATGTTAGTCGTCACTCATGAAATGAATTTTGCCAGAAATGTTTCAAATAAGGTTATATTTATGATGGATGGAGAAATCATTGAAACTAAAACAGCTAAGGATTTTTTTAATAATCCTGAGCAGGCATGTATAAAAGCATTTTTGCGAACTTATTTAAACAGTGATGAAGGTTCGCAATCCTATGAATTAAGACGAGTAAACGAGGAGGTATAAAATGAAAAATAAAATATTAAAAATGCTTGTTTTAGCTTTATTTATACTGGGCAGCTTGAATTTGACCAGCTGTTCAAAGGGGAATGATTTATCCTCAAATCCAGAAAGCAGTGACTTATTAGCTCAGATACAAGAGAGAGGTTCAATCATAATCGCAATGGAAGGCACTTGGGCACCATGGACATATCATGATGAAAACGATCAGTTAGTCGGATATGATGTTGAGGTTGCACAATTAATCGCCGATAAGTTGGGCGTAGAAGCAGAATTTGTGGAAGGTGAGTGGGATGGTTTACTTGCTGGTCTTGATGCGGGACGCTATGACATTATGGTAAACGGTGTTGAAATTACGGATGACCGTGCTGAAAAATATGATTTCAGTAAACCTTATGCGTACAACCGCACAGCTGTAATTACTTTAATTAATAATAATGAAATACAGGCAATGAGTGATCTTGAAGGCAAACAGACGGCCAATACTATCTCTAGTACATATGCTGATTTAGCCGAGGCTTATGGTGCTGAAGTAACTGGTGTCGACGATTTGAACCAAACCTTTGAATTACTGCTCAGCGGCCGAATTGATGCAACTTTAAATGCTGAAGTAACTTATTATGATTATATGAAAGCTCATCCGGAAGCGCCGCTTAAGATTGCTGTCTTAACAGAGGAAGCAAGTCAGACAGCGATTCCAATGCGCAAAGAAGCTGCGGCAGAGAGTTTGCGGCAGGCGATAAATGACGCATTGACTGAATTAGAGGCAAATGGTGATTTAACAAGACTTTCTGAGAAATACTTCGGCACAGATATCTCAGTAGAATAAGCAGGTACTATTATGCAACCATCAAAAAGGTTTAATACCTGTTATCAAAATAAAAATGATATGATTCAGAACTTAAAAGATGCCGGCTGCAATCAACAAACAATTGAATGTTTCATGAAACAATTGGCTGAGGGAAGGCTGTCAGAGAGTATCTGTCTGCTGAATAAGCATCGATGCTGCCTGCTGCACAGTCTGCATCAAGAACAAAAACGAATCGATTGTCTTGATTATCTGATTTATATGCTGCAAAGACAGTTTCCAGATTAAAAAAATAATAATGTGTGCAGGCATGCTAAACCTGAAAAGCTGGCGAGCTTAGTCAAAAAGAATTATTTTGAGATTCTTGTTATGCAGACAGTGGGAAGGTGGAAACTAAAAATATAAAATACTATGATAATGCATATAAAGAAAACTATTTGACTTATGGAAATCAAATAGTTAATTTATAGTGTTTCAGCTAGTAAGTAAAGAAATTTCTTCATCATGATTGTATTTAATAATTTTTTGAATGACATCAGCTACACCCTGTTCATTATTACTAACTGTCCGATATTTTGCTAATAATTTCAATTCTGGCGTTGCATTTTCTACTGCAACGCTATTTTCAAATAGTTCGAACATGCTTATGTCATTATAACTATCACCAATGACAACAACATCTTGCTTATCAATTTTTTTCAGTTCACAATAATCTCTCAGCATATCACCTTTCGTTGCTTTCTTATTATTAAGTTCAATATTATTAAAACTAAAACCACTTGTTACATTCAAATCGTAATGAGTTAAATATTCATAAAAATCATCGTAATCTTCATCAGGCAAATAGATAAACTCTAACTTGACTACTTTCTTTTCTTTGATTTTATCTATTGAGCAATTATATGTATCATCACTATATCGCCAAAACATATTAAATTTATCTATAAGCTGCTGTTCAGCGAATTCATTGTTTTTATTCTCATAATTTTTGAAAACCTGATAGAGTTGTGTTTTTGAACAAGTTAGATAGGTTTGATTCTGACAATGAAATTCCAAAAGATAATTTCTTTCAAGTGCTATATTATGTATTAGGTCAACATATCGATTCTCAATGAAATGAGTTTTTAAATCTTCACCAGATATATCACGTAAATCAGCACCATTCAAACAGATTGCGCTGACATCAAAACCAAATTCTTCAAGTAAGATACTTATTTCAAAATAAGATCTTCCACTGCATAATATAAATTGTATACCTTGTTTTTCTGCTTCAAGAATTACTTCTCTTGTTTTTATACTTAACTGTCCTTCATCATCTAGTAATGTACCATCAACATCACTGGCAATTAGTTTAATCATAGCTCTCCTTTTAAAAGAAGGTGCATCTTTATTGATACACCTTTACTCATTACTTAATTTTCTCGTAAACAGCTTTTGAAATTTTAATCAAATGCTTAGCAATCAAAATTTCACTATTAATCGTCATCAACGTATCCTGCGCATGTGAGAAAATCATATAGAATGGTTGACCTTCCATCTCACCGATATAACTTTGCAGAATATCAGTGTGCATAGCATGCGCTTTTACAATTGAATCATTTGCCTTTTTTATATGTTCATCTGCAGTAACAAAATCAAAATCTTCTAAAGCATTTAACGCAAGTTCACATTCACTTCTTGCCTCACCGGCATTGAAGATAATATCAAAAGAGGTTTCAATAATCGTATTTGCCATAATTATTTACTTTCTTCCAATAAACCTGCTTCATTTTTAATTTCTTGTTTTTCATAAATCTTATAGAAAGGGTAGTATATTAACCAAGAAACTACAAATAATCCTAACATCAATGTTACTGCTTTTATTGATTGAGTTCCAAGCCAAGTCACAAATGGGAACGGCATACACCAGAAACCTGAGAAGTCAGTAACTGGGATTGGCGCAAAATGAATAATTTTTGTAAAGAACCACATTAACAGAGGAATAATGATACCATTCAACCACATTGGAATCATTAAATATGGATTCCATGCAATCATACCAAATACAATTGGTTCATTAATATTGAAAATACTTGGGGCAATACTTGCACGGCTTAAACCGGCTATTTTCTTTGATTTTGATCTCAATGACATTATATTTAATGCTAAAGTATTACCAATACCGCCAAACGCATAGTATGAACAATAAATGGTTGCAGAAGTATAAAGATTCAACATCGCTGGATCGGTAATTCCTGATTTAGCCATGCCAATATTAGCAACAATAGCCATCGTCAAAATTGGGTTTGTAATAGGGGTTAATACCCAGCAGGAAATACCCATTGAATAAACAAATGCTTCAAAGAATAGTAGGAAAGTCAATCCATACCAAGTTTGTGCTACATTAACAATAGGTGAAAATGCTCTTTGTAATAATACGAAAATATCAATTCCTAGCATATCAACAATAGTCCACATACCTATAACACAAATTGCACAAGGGAGTAATTGGTCAAACCACGCACGTACGAAATCTGGCATTGCTGAATCAGGTTTGAAGAATGAGAATTTCCCAAATTTTTCTAATACAATAGCTGAAATTACACCACTAAGCATCGCAGCTAACATACCGCCAGCACCTAATGCTGTCTGTGCTAAACCTACAGTTCCTTCAGCTAAAACGCTGGGATTTACAATGATAAAGAAACATGAAATAGAGGTCATGATAGCAGCTACACGCTGTCTTCTTAGTTTCTTTCTTTCTAAATAGTTAATAGGAATTAATACAGCAATGAATATACTGAGTAATCCCATTGTCCATCCCCAAGGTGTCCAGAAGTTATAGAACCATTCCCAGCCTAATAAATCAGCAGGAACTGTTAATAAACAAAGAATAGATCCTAACAAGGTCATAGGCAATGTTTGCATCAATGAATCTTTCAAAACATTAATCCAAATATTTCTATTTAGGACTTCCATAGCAGGGACTAATTTTTGTTCAAATAATGATAAAATTTTATTCATATTTGCCATCCTCCTTTAAACACTCTAACAAATGTTCTAAACATTCTGCACCATTCAGTGATTTATAATAATCAGGTTTCATAAGCACAGGTGTTACATTGAACTCCTCACAGTTTTCTTCAATTCCTTTCATTAAATAGGCAAGGTGAGGGCCTACCATGATTGCATCTACTTCTTCAATATAATCATCAATCAATGATTCACTCTTAGCAACGACATCCATTTCTAAGCCTTTTTTAGCAGCGCCTTCACGTAACGCTTTAGCCATAAAACCACTGCTGAAGCCTCCGCCGCAAACCAACAATACGCTAAATTTTTTCATTCAAAATCATCTCCTTTGTATCTCTACTTGTATTTTAACATCTTGTTTTTTATTTACATTTTTTATTTAGATATGTACTTTAACATTTTTATTTAATGTAAAAATACTTGAATTGTAAAATATCAAACCATCATTTTTTTCCTAATACTAAGAAATTATTAGACTGATTATTCACTTAGATAGCTTGTATCGCCAATTATATCAATTGTATAAGTTCCATCTTGATAGGTTACAATGGAAACAGAACAATTTGAAATTTCATCAGAACCATCATATACACCAGGTGCAATTAATTCTAATATCGTTGGAATCTGGCTTCCAGATGATACAACAAGAACATTGCCACCACCTGCAGCTAGAGATTCTTCAACAAGCTGATCCATTGCTTTTTGAGCACGCTCTAAAATTTCATCATAAGTCTCAGCGGCACCAATGGGATCATTTTTCGCAATTGCATCAGCTAAGGCGCGATCGCCGCCATAATACTCTAAAACTTTTCCATATTCCGACCAGTATGGGTCAAATTGTGCACCTGCTTCGGCAAAAATAGGGTCCCACATTTCAGCATTCATTTTGCCTTCATAACCACCATAATTCCATTCATTAAAACCCACATGTTCGACAATTTGAGGAATATCATTATTGTTTTCACCTAAAATTAATTGAGCAGTCTTTCTTTGACGTCCAAGCTCACCAGTATAAGCTGTAGTAAATTGAACATCTGCCAATCCTTTTCCTAAAGTTATCGCTTGCTCGATGCCTTTTTCAGTTAATGGGGTATCAGCAAACCCTTGAACTTGATCTGTGGAGTTAAAAAAAGTTTTCCCATGCCGGACAAAGTAAATTTGCAGCACTTTGTTTTCTTCAGGCGTAGGAGCAGGCTCATTTGTTTTTGCACATCCTGTTAGAATAGAGCCGGCGAGGGTAAGCGAAAGCATAATCGCAGATATTTTTTTCATTTTCATTTCCTCCTTTTATTAAGTTATTAAGCTAAATTTTCGCCATTTGAAGCAATAACGCTCTTATACCATTCAAATGAATCTTTTTTTATTCTTCTGCCATCACCAGTTCCATCATCTTGTTTATTAACATAGATAAAACCATATCGTTTTTTCATTTCACCAGTCGTTGCACTTACTAAATCAATAGGTCCCCACATTAAATAGCCCATTAAATTAACACCATCATCGATGGCATTACGCATCTCTACAAAATGTTTTCTCAGATATTCAATGCGATATGGATCATGAACCTTGCCATTTGAATCTAACTCATCAACTGCACCTAAACCATTTTCAGTAATAATCATCGGAATCCCATGATATCTGCGATCTAAATAATTTAATAAATAACGTAAACCTACAGGATCAATTTTCCAACCCCAATCGCTGGCTTCTAAATATGGATTGCTAATGCCCGCTAATACGCCGTCAATTTTTTCGTTTTCCTTGACTACCACAGAAGGGCTAACTGAAGAAGAATAGTAGTTTAATCCTAAAAAGTCAACTTTACCATTTAATAAAACCTGCCTATCCTTTTCACTTATTTCTAAATGGATGCCATTTTTTTCATATTCTGCTAATTTATATCTCGGAAAGATGCCATTTACAAATGTATCCATTTGATAGAAGTCACGATTCGTATCAAAGAATGCCTGTAAATTATCTGCCGGATGACAGGTTTGCGGATAGTAGCAGGTTAAGCCGAAAACACCGCCGATTTGGAAGCTAGGATCGATTTCTTTAGCAGCTGCGACCACTTTCGCACTTGCTAAAGTCATGTTGTAGCCAATAGTTGCCAGATCCTGTTTAGGATTTTTAATCACATCATATTCAACGCCAGCTAACATATAAGTAAAAATACTATCAAAATCACAAGAGGGGTCAAGGTGATTAATCTCATTAAAGGTAACCCAATATTTTACTTTTCCTTTATATTCATTAAATAAGGTCGTACAATGGCGAACAAACAAATCGATGGTTTTGCGGTTCAGCCAGCCGTTATATTCTCTTACAATATGTAAAGGCATTTCAAAATGAAATAAAGTAATAATCGGCTCAATTCCGCAAGCAAGTAATTGATCGATAACTTGGGTATAATGGTCTAATCCTTTTTGATTTGGTTTTTCATCATCACCATTTGGATAAATTCTTGACCAGTCAATTGAAATACGCAATGCTTTGAATCCCATTTCTTTAAATAGTTTGATGTCTTCTGGATAAGTATGGTAAAAATCAATGCCTTCATGATTTGGATAATATTCGCCTTCAACAATCTCTTTTGTTACTCGTCGAGCCTTTGAAAAAGTTCCGCCTGTCAGATAATCAATGGCACTGGGACCTTTTCCATCTTCCTGCCAAGCTCCTTCACATTGGTGAGCTGCTATGCTTCCACCCCAAATAAAATTATCTGGAAATTTTTTATAATTCATTTTGTACCTCTTATTCTAGGTTTTCACCATTGGATTTAATAACTTGATTAAACCAATTGAAACTATCTTTTTTAATTCTCTTGCCACTTCCATTACCATAATCATCAATATCGACATAGATAAAGCCATATCGTTTGCTCATTTCACTGCTTGAACAGCTCACGATATCAAGAGGACCCCAGGCATAATAACCACGTAAATCAACGCCGTCTTTGATTGCTTCTTTCATGGCTTCGAAATGTTTACGATAGAAATCCAAACGATACTCATCATGTATTTCTCCATTTTCTAATTGATCAAATAATCCGATACCATTTTCAGTAATATAAATTGGACATTGATAACGATCATAAAAAACATTTAGCAGGGTACGAAGACCCTTAGGATCTATACTCCATCCCCATGATGTCGCTTCTAATTCATTGTTCATAAAAGTTTTATTTCCGTTCTCAAAGTGTTCTTTGTCTACAACACCTGTATAATAATAAGAGAAAGTGAAATAATCACTTGTATTTTTCAGCATTTCTTCGTTTTCTTTATTAATTTGAATGTTATAACCATTTTCTTCAAAGAAATGCCAAGCGTAACCTGGGATTTTACCTCTTAATAATACGTCACTATAGAATACTTCCATTTGATTATGTCGTAAAGCCGCCAATACATCTTCAGGTTTACAGGTTGCTGCATAATCATAACCATCACATAACATACAACCGATTTTCACATCTGGATAATTTTCATGTGCATATTTACTTATTCGAGCACAACCAATCATTTCATTAAGAACCCCTTGATATTTTGCCTCTGCCATATTATCTACTTTATCGCAGGGGATACCTAGATGAAGAATGGATTCATGACTAATTAAGTTGATTTGATTTACATTAATCCAAAGCTTTACTTTTTCATGATAACGATCTAAGATAACCTTTCCGAATCTTTCAAAACAATCAATCGTTTCTTCCTGATACCATCCACGATATTTCAAAACCAGATTAACCGGCATCTCATAATGACTCATCGTTATCATTGGCTCCATGCCATTTGCGATAATTTCATCAATCAAGTCATCATAGAACTTTAATCCTTCTTCATTTGGTTCTGCATCATCTCCATTTGGAAAAATACGCGCCCAATTAATCGATGTACGATAAGAATTTAATCCAAGTCCAAATTTTCCTAATAGCTTTAAATCTTCTTTATAAGTATGATAGAAGTCTATTCCTCTGCGTTTTGGATAATTACCTTCATTATCTTGAATAGCAAACTCTACAACTTCAGAGTCCATTTCTTTATTACCTTTTTTTGATAAAGGCAAGTCATTTCTAAATCTTGTTAAATCTGAAATACACAATCCTTTTCCACCTTCTAAATAAGCACCTTCCATTTGATTAGCAGCAAAACCGCCTCCCCATAGAAAATTTTCAGGGAATTTATTATTTACACGACTCATAACGTCACCTCCGTAAACACATTATATTATTCCTTGGAATAAGAATTAAATTTTATTTTGATGCCATGCTAGGATGATTATTGTAATGAAAAAAAGAAACAAAATGAGAAATTAATAATTTCCGATTTTTTCCTATTGCATGGAAAATAATTATCATTTTAAAGGGAAGGGGGTATGGTATAATCTTCATATGAAAATATCAAATAAAGCTCTATTGCTTCTTTTAGAAAATAGTCAAGATTGGCACGACGCAGCAAGTATTGCTGATATTTTTGGTGTATCAGCAAAGACTGTATCTAATTATGTTAAAAGAATTAATGACTATAAAGAAAACTTAATTTTATCTTCAAATAAAGGTTATATGTTAAATCATGAAATCAATATTGAAAATGAAAGAAATTCACTATTCTTTAATGATGATTCAAAAAGTCGTGTAAATTACATATTAAAAAATCTTCTAAGAGAAGATGGAAGAATATCTACATACTTTTTAGCTGACACTATGTTTATTTCTGATTCACATTTAGAAACTTTGCTTAAACAAGTAAAGAGAAATATTTCAAAATTTGATTTGGTCTTGGGAAGAAAAAGAAATGTTATATTTTTAGAAGGATCAGAAATCAATAAACGAAAATTATTATCAAGCTTACTTCAAAAAGAGAATAATAATTTTTTTGAAATCAGTAATAATTTCTATTTTTCTAATATTCCTAATATAAAGGATTATATTGAGCAATTGTCAACGATACTAAACAAGTATGAAGTGTATGTTAACGATTATAACTATATAACGCTTATTAGTTATCTGTGCATTTTAGTAGAAAGAATTAGTGATAATAATGTTCTTGATAGTGATATTGCACCAACATATAAGATATATTCTGAACAAGATATGTTTAAAGAGATAAAAATTATTACTGAAAATTTCTTTAATATTAAAATAAATGATTATGAAATGCACTATTTGACTTTAATCATTTGTAACAATTGTACTTCAATAAATCCAAAAGAAATTACTTTAGACAATATCGCTAAATTTGTTCCTCAAGAAATAATTGATCAAACTCTTTTAGCCTTAGTAAAATTAGAGAATTACTATCACTTGTCACAATTTGGAGAAGATTTTAAGGTGAAAATAATTCTGCATACACTGTTAATGATTGATCGAATAAAAAGTACCAATACTCAAAGTAATAGTATGTTAACTACAATCAAAACGAAATATCCATTTATTTATGAAATGTCAATTTACTTTGTTAAAGAAATGTTTAAAGAAGATTATATCAAAGTTCCAGACAGTGAAATTACTTTTTTGGCAATTCACATAGGTGCTTATATAAACGATAATTATATATCTAATGATAAGTTGAATTGTGTCTTTGTTCATATGAATTATCATGACTACTTCATTAAACAAATAAATGAGATTACAAAGAAATTTGAAGATTCAATTCAAATTGTAGCATCTTTTAATGCTAAGTTTATTGAACAAATGCCGAAAAATGTAGATTTTATCATAACTAATTATCCTTTCTTAAAAAATGATGATTTTCCAATTGTATATGTTGATGAAATTTTATCACCTAAAAATATCAATGAAATTCATCATTTCATCGAAACTTTAAAGAATCAAAAGCAGAAACAAATATTTAAAGATTCATTAAAAACATTTTTATCTGAAAAATTATTCTATCGTAATATTCAGATGCGCAATGTTGAAGGATATGAAGATATTATTAATATGATTACTGATGATGCTGAGAAATTAGGATTATGTCATAGTGAATTTAAAAAAGAAGTTTTTGATAGGGAACGCCTATCTTCAACTGCATATGATAGTTCAATTGCTATTCCACATTCTTTGTACAGTAATTGTAAAAGTTCATTTCTTGCGATTGCAATAAATGATGAACCTGTTTATTGGGATGATCATAAAGTAAATATTATTTTGTTAATAGGTGTAAAATCTGGAGATGAAGATTTCTTCAAGATAATAGTTGATAATATTATTCCTTTCTTTTCTGAAAACTCCAATATACTAAAATGTCTATCAATTAATTCATATGATGAATTTATAGAAAAATTAACTGTTGAAATTTTTGATTAAATATTACAATTTAACCTTGAGGAACTGGCAAATAGAAAAATCTGTTTGCCTTTACTTTTGTTTATAGCATAGCTGATGAGAAATCAATTAAGGGGGAGGGGAACAACTGAAATTAAATAGGGAAATAGTTTACATTATTAGTTTATATGCGCTATCTAAGAAAGATAATATGAGTAGTGTTAATTGATATATATAATTAGAAAGTAAAAAATTTTATTAGATAAAATAAATTGATATAAGTATAAGATTACCTTAAATAATCCATAGTTCTATATTTGAATGCATATAATTAATCAAGAGGCACAAATGAGTTTATCATAATAAATTCACGAGGAACATACATATTGAGTTTAATGTTTAGAGGTTTGAAGTCAGGTATTACTTCGCATAATATAAATTATGTTATATTAATACACTTATAATATAAGAGAATAAAGAAAGAATAAGCCCGATATCTTAATCATTGGCTTATTCTTAGAAAGTTTATTCGTATTTTATAAATTCAATATGATTGGCAGCCATCTGTTTAATGCGTGCTAAACTATAAACATCATAGCCTTCAGCGGCCAGCCGCTCACGTCCTGGCTGAAATGATTTCTCAATAATAATAGCGATACCGCTAATTTCTGCGTTAGCCTGCTTCACAATATTAATTGCACCAAGGGCTGCTTCACCATTAGCGAGAAAATCATCGACAAATAATAATTTTTCACCTTCATGAATATAGTTCTTACTGGCGGTCAGTGTATAATCCTTATTTTTAGTAAAAGAATGCACCTGACACTGATATAGCTCGTCGTTTAATATGCTTGAAGTTGCTTTTTTAAAGAATACGAGTGGAACATTCAGCTGGTAAGCGACCATGAGTGCCGGGGCGATACCGCTTGCTTCTATTGTGATAATTTTATCAATCTTTTTATCTTTAAAATGCTCAAGTATATCCGCTGCCATTAAGTACATTAAATTTGGATCTATTTGATGATTCAAAAATGTATCAACCTTTAATACCTGCTCATTGATAGCACTGCCATATTTTAAAATAGCTTCTTCTAATTGCTTCATAATTACCTCCAAGCTTGATTTGACTCTTACATAACTCCCCTGCCCGATTTCATGATCATCACATTAACCTTTGGTTGAACAGATTTGCTGGTTATCAATGATAACACAGCCATTATTATCCATAATCCGATGTCTGTAAAGAAAGCGATAAGCTCGTCTTATATCATTTAAGTATTCATCCATCACAGGTGCTAATTCATCTGCCTCATTCTTTAATTCTAATGCTATGATCATTGGTATGAAAGCAGCAGGCGCCAATGGCCCGGATGCAAGCCATAAGCCAATGATGCCGGCCGTCTGTGATTTTATGACTGCATTCTGCATATCTTCATATACAGCTTCGGCACTATTTACTGCCTGAATAAAATCATTGGCGTAAACGGATGTCATATCGGCTGTAAGATCCACAAGAATAGATTTATATTCATAATCAGTTTCAGCTGTTGTGAAGGCAACGATATCACCTGAATTATAAACACGATAGCTGTAACCAAGAATACCGCTGCTTATCATCGCCGGGTCATCTTCTGACTGTTCAGCGGCATAAACAGACTGCCAAGCAAAGTTTACTGTCCTGCCTGGAAGCAAGAGTGTAATAATGGTTAAACACATGATTAAACCCCATGATACTATTTTTTTCAGCATAATCAGCTCCTTAGCTCAATCAGTAAGCTCTTATATAAAACATTCAGCTTTCAATAAGATTATATTTCACCTTGAATTGATTTGTCAATTTAATACAAAAAAACGCTCAAATCATGATCTATACCTTATGAACAACTATGGCATATCACAAAAAGAGCGTTTTGATTAGATTCTAAAAATCAAGTCACCGTATTCAAAACATAGCAAGGCCGCTCCAATCAAATACATTGCTAAGAACTGACTCTTTAATATATTTTTAGAAGCGATGAGCTGAATAGCTTTAGCTATGCAGAAGATTAAAAATACAATCAGACGATAATAAAAAGAAGGCATAGCAAACCAAATAATGATTGGTAAAAGAAACACAAACATAGATTCTTTTGTTTTATAATATTCATAAATAGATACTAGAATTATGAATAAGATACTATAACTATGGTTCATAGCTGCTACCTCTTTATTTATAAGTAAAAATAATCTGTCTTGCTGAACACAAATATTAATTTAAAACATGTACCAATTTTGTAACAATTGGCATAATCAAATCCTGAATCAGCTTTTGATCGTCTGCTGATAATTCCTCATCCAGACGGATATTGGAAATAGCAGGAACCATCGGCAATTCACCCAATAATTCAATATCATTATCCGCAATAAATTTCTCAGTATCATTTTCACTGTAAATGTTAATTTTCTTACCACAGTCAGGACAATTGATATAGGCCATATTTTCAATTACACCCAATACAGGAATGTCCATCTGCTTCAGCATTTTAATCGCTTTTGTAACAATCATCGATACCATTGGCTGCGGTGTAGAAACCATAATAACACCGTTTACCGGCAGACTTTGCATGATTGTCAGTGCTACATCACCAGTTCCCGGCGGCATATCAATGAACAGCACATCAAGCTCACCCCAGACAACATCTGTCCAAAATTGCTTCACTGCGTTGCCGACGATCGGCCCGCGCCAGATTACCGGTGTATCCTCGCTGTCAATCAGATAATTGATCGACATTGTTTTGATGCCGTCTTTATCAATTACCGGCAGAATTTCCTGCTCAGCATTGCCAAATGCCTTTTCCTTCTCCAATGCCATCAGCCGAGGGATACTAGGACCAGTAATATCCGCGTCCATAATACCAACTGTGAAGCCCACTGAGGCATAAGCCTTAGCCATCAGCACAGTCATCGATGACTTGCCGACACCACCCTTGCCGCTCATGACAGCGACTACCTTTTTTATATGATTATGCGGATTATTTACAATGCCGCATGAACTTTCATCCTTACCGCAACTGCCCTTACTTGGACATGTACTGCAATTTGCCATATTAATCAACTCACTTTCTCATGTATTGTAAATGGAAGCACCTATTTTGTCAACTTATCTACACCAGATCATTAAGATAAGAATGTCCCAGTGAAGGCAGTGCTACCTCAAAATTATCAGCAATTGTCGCTCCCAAGGAAGCAAAAGTTTCTGAATAAGGTAATAAGCCAAAGCCCTTCATTGAAGGTGAATAAGCGACAAACGGTACCATCTCTCTTGTATGGTCGGTTCCCTTATAAGTAGGATCATTGCCATGATCAGCTGTGATGAGTAATAAATCATCTTCCTTCATTTTATCAAGCACAGTACCTAAAGCCTGGTCAAATTTCTCAATTTCCTGAGCATAACCTGCCGGATTGCGGCGATGTCCCCAAAGCGCGTCAAAATCAACAAGATTCACAAAGCATAAGCCAGTAAAATCCTTATCCATAAGCTCAATCGTCTGTTCCATGCCATGTACGCTGCTCTTAGATTTATATGCTTCAGTAATACCTTCAGTATCAAAGATGTCATTAATCTTACCTACGCTGATTACATCATATTGATGATCCTTTAACTCATTCAGTACGGTTCTGCCAAATGGCTTCAGCGCATAGTCATGACGGTTGCTGGTACGGGTAAAGTGCCCCTTAGAATCACCGATATATGGACGGGCTATTACTCGGCCAACCTTGTATTCATCACGCAGTGTCAATTCACGGGCAATCGCGCAGCAGCGATATAATTCATCAAGCCCGAAAGTTTCTTCATGCCCGCAGATCTGCAGCACTGAATCGGCAGACGTATACACGATCATATCGCCGGTTTTCATCTGGTGTTCACCCAGCTCATCAAGAATTTCGGTGCCGCTGGCTGATTTGTTGCCGACAATCTTATGCCCGCAGCGCTCACTTAATTCATCAAGCAGGCTTTGCGGAAAGCCCGTTTCAGTGAATGTTTTAAATGGTGTTGTAATTTTTAATCCCATTAATTCCCAATGCCCCGTCATCGTATCCTTACCGCAGCTGGCCTCCGCCATTTTGGTATAATAGCCTACTGGGTGGTCAATAGGATCTACATGAGCGATTGAGTGCAGATTCGCAAAGCCAAGCTTTTGCATATTAGGAATATGAAAAGCGTCTACCGCTTTAGAAAGATGCCCTAAAGTGTCGGTATTGGCATCATCATATTCAGCAGCGTCTGGGGCTGCGCCAACGCCCATAGAATCGATAACAATCGTAAAAATGCGTTTATATTTTTTCATAAAGTTCTCCTTTTACTTCTTATTCCTCGGATGGAACTGCCGATAGGCCTGTTTCAGCCTTTCATCCTGGATATGCGTATAAATCTGAGTAGTAGCAATGTCGGAATGGCCCAGCAGTTCCTGTACAACACGCAGATCAGCACCGCCGTCAAGCAGATGGGATGCAAATGAATGCCGCAGTGAATGCGGTGAGATCCGCTCATCAAGCCCCAATGACGCACAGCGCTTTTTCAGCATTGTGAAAATATATTGACGGCTGATTTGATTCCCTCTTGAATTAATCAAAAGATACATCGAGCGATGGCTGTCCCACTTTCTACGGACACTGCCATAATACTCCTTAATGAGTTTAATCTCATTTTCATTCATCGGCACATAACGCTCCTTATCACGCTTACCGCGGCAGCGCAGCAATGCCTGTTCCAGATTTACCTGATTGATTTTTAAGTCACAGCATTCACTCACCCGCAAACCGCAGCCATAAATCAATTCCAGAATCGTTACATCCAACAGCTCACGCTCACTCTCATTCTGCCTTGTCAGCAGCAGCGTCACATCTTCCTTATTTAAATAATTAGGCAGATGCTGACCATGGCGCTTACTTTTGAGATATACTGCCGGATTGCTGCAGTTAAGCATGGTGGATGCGTATTCATGAAACAGCCTGAGACATGTGATGCGATGATTCAATGAATTATCCGACAAAGTCTTTGCGGAGGCATCAATAAACTGCTGAATGGCTTGATAAGTGATGGCTTCCATATCTTCAATACCCTGCTCATTCAAGGCTTTAAGATAATGGGCACATTCATTCTTGTAGCTCTCCACCGTCTTCATACTTTTCTGATCGACAGCGGTTATGTAATGAAAGTAATCGGCCATTGCTTCTGAGATTTTCATGCATATCACCTGCTAATATTATAGCACACTATATCAAATTAAAGAGTTCAATTAGCTTAAGAATCAACGTAGATTTTAAATAAGAGCCAATCAGTACAAAGACAAAAGCCAGCAATAAATGCGTGAGTCCGCGGTTGACATAATCCTTAGCATTCATTTTCATCGGATTCAGCGTACAATAAAGCAGATGCGTTGAACATTCAATCGAAAATACAGCCACGATAACGATCGCTGCGATATCTAAAAGCACTTGCGGAAGCAAGGCAAGTAAAATCCCCAAAATCCCTTTTAG
This sequence comes from Dielma fastidiosa, assembly GCF_003475485.1. Lineage (NCBI taxonomy): Bacteria > Bacillati > Bacillota > Erysipelotrichia > Erysipelotrichales > Erysipelotrichaceae > Dielma > Dielma fastidiosa. The sequence continues at coordinate 113,014 of NZ_QRQL01000001.1, forward strand.
CTGGTAAGTAGCAACAAACAATACGCATGAAAAACCAATCTGCACGCCGCGGGTAAATAATACAAAAGCAATGGCTGGAATACCGATGACTGAAGTACCTAAAAAGAAAATAAATAAGATAAAAATAATACCAATCACAAATTGCGAAACAAAGTATGCATAAGTATCACTGTTTTGATTAACCGTCGTTAATAAAGAGTCTAGTGCTGTAACACTGCTTAAATCAACGATTCTGGAAATAATCAAGCCACAGAGAAAACCCGCGATCATTAATAAATAGATAAATGTCAGCGAAAATGATTCTTTCTTTTTCATAAACCACCTCAGTTTAATTTATGAAAGAAAAAAGCAGTTTAGCTCATTTATATTTCGACAATTACTTCTTTTGGAGCAATGTTGAAGCATAAACCAGTGAACCGCTTTTTAGATTTTTGTTTAATTCGTTCAGTACATCCTGCTGACTGAGTGTTTCCGGCTGAGCGAATAGATCAATTTGTTCTACTGAACTTGTACTTGAATAGAGAGAGCCAAGGGCAATACCTAAATGCCGGATCGGCAGACTGGATTCATTGTTTTTATCAAACAGCAAATATGCATTTTCTAAAATTACATCTGCATCATTGGTATAGTTGTTTAAAGAACATGAGCGTACAATCGTAGAAAAATCATTGTATCGGATTGATACCGATAAATGCTTCCCTTTTATGTTTTCATGGCGGGCGCGCTGTGAAAGTGAAGCTGCCAGTCTGCGAAATACATTCTTTACCTCATCATAATCATTAATATCCTTATCTAATGTCGTAGACTGTGAGATTGATTGATAAGAGGTATCAAAACATAGCTTATTGGAATCCTGACCACGGGCGTTTAAAATCTTGGTATAGGCATTTTTACCTAACAGCTGCATGATTTTGCGCTCATTTGCCGGATCAGCAAAATCACCAATCGTATGAATACCGTTTTCAATCAGCAGCGGCGCTGTTTTCTTACCGATTCCCTGCATCTCACGAATATCTAACGGCCATAGCTTTTTAGGTACTTCCTGGATGCGTAGGACAGAAATACCCATCGGTTTACGCATATCACTTGCCATCTTAGCTAAAAATCGATTTGGCGCGACACCGATGCTGCAGGGCAGTCCGATTTCATTTAATAAGCGCTGCTGAATCAGCCATGCCAGATCAAGCGGCCGTTCAAACTTTTTGATGGTCTCACTCATATCGGCATAGCATTCATCAATACTTGCCGGTTCTACAAAGGGCGTAAATTGCCGGATAAATTGAAAGAACCGCTGCGAACATGCTTCATACCAGTTAAAATCACAGGGCAATACGATCAAATCCGGACAAAGCTGATATGCCTGCTGCAAAGGCATGGCAGAGCGCACTCCGTATTCCCTCGCTTTATATGAAGCCGTACATACCACGCCGCGCCGACTAATACCGGATACCGCTATCGGCTGATCAGCCAACGCTGAATTACGCAATATTTCAGCATTCGCATAGAATGCATTTAAATCAATATGAAATAATACTTTTCCCATTTATTTTTCTCCTTAACTGCCATTATAGCAAATTCAAGAAGAAGAATAAACCTTAACGGTAACAACTCATTGAATCATTGCGATTTTTCTTCTTATGATCAAGATGCAGCTTATCAGCAATCATCGCGATAAATTCAGAATTCGTCGGTTTCGCTTTAGAAGCATTGATTGTATAACCAAAAATTTCATTGATGATATCAATATTGCCGCGGCTCCAAGCTACTTCGATAGCATGGCGAATCGCTCTTTCTACCCTTGATGCAGTAGTAGAATATTTTCTGGCTATTTCAGGATACAGCACTTTCGTGATTTGACCTAAAAAGTCCATGTTAAGATATGTTTCAAGAATAGCTGTCCGCAGATACATATATCCCTTAATATGTGCTGGGATGCCAATCTCATGAAGGATATTTGTGATATCGCTTTCAAGCTCCAGTTTTTGAAGCTTATCACGTTCACTGTTATCAACAACGGGTACGGGCCGGCTCGGTATGGTCTGTTTGGTTTGATATTTGGATATCATATCAAGCTTCTGTACAAAATCAGAAAAATTAATGGGCTTTTGTAATAAATAATCAATCTGATAATTGTTTAATTCCTGCATCATCATATCATTGATAAAACATGTCATGCACAGGATATGCTTGGCACTCATATGATGATCCTTCATTTCTCTTAATACCTGCAAACCGTCTTTCACAGGCATAATTAAATCAAGAACCAGTAAATCAACGCTGCGATTACTCATTTCTTTCAAGCATTGTTCCCCATTGACAGCACTGCCGACAACCACATAGGACGATGATTTTCTGATCTCATCTTTGATCCGATTGCTGAACTCTGAGTTGTTGTCAACAATGTAAACACTTAGCTTTTCACTCATAACTATTCCCTCCGCTTTTTTAGCTCATAGATATTATTATAGAACTTAAACGTAAATTTTTGATAATATTTTGTCGAAAGGGGCTCAGAATTCATACATATTCTCATATTTTTGCTGTTTTTGTACAAAAAAAGGAATGAAATTGACATAATTCGTCATTAATTGTCGACGTTTGTCGTCTCATTCTCACTCTCCATCAACAGCCACTCAATAAAGATGCCATAACCCTTCTGCGGCTTGCTTGTCGCCACATGAGTTACAGCCCCAACAAGCAGATCATCTTGGACAATGGGTGAACCGCTCATGCCTTGAACGATACCGTTGCTGACATTGATACAGTGTTCATCGATAACGTCAAATTCAATGCCCTTTATATCTTGGTTGTCCTGTTGATTAATTTTGGTAATGTTGATTTTTATCTCTTCAATAACATCATCATGTAAAACGGTAAAGATGCTTGCTTCGCCTAGATGAATATCCTGCTGGGTACCGGTCTGAATCAAGGGCTGTGAGCTGCTGCCGACGATTTCACCAAACACGCCGTAACGATTTACTTTGGTGATGATACCCAGCGGCTGTTCAAAATCGATTTTTGCGTTTTTCTCGCCGGCCTGCGCATTTTTAGCCTTGCGTATGGACTGAACCTGTGATTCATAGATGGTTCCCGAATCAGCCTGAATGCTCTCTTTGGTATCTGCATCAATGATTTCATGACCCAATGAGGCAAAGGTCTGTGTCTGTTCATCGATATAAGTCAGGGTACCGATGCCGAGCGTTTCATCTTTTATTAATAAACCGGTGCGGATCTGTGAATTAATCATTTGAATGAGCAGTTTGCGTTTAATTGTTTCTCCGTCTCTGAGAATGGTTAATTCAGCTTCCTTCTGTTCTGCGGCTAAGCCAAGCTGACGGCTTAATTCTTTGATCGTGGTGACCGTTTCACCATTTACGGCCTGAATCAAGTCTTTAGGTCTGATATCCTGATCGGCAGGATTATAGTTCATGCCATCGATTTCAAGCGTATAAGTACCGGTAATCATGACGCCGTCATAGGTGATTTGGATACCGATCGTATCGCCGCCGAGCTGGACTTCTTTTGCAGAAAGCTGAAGCGTGGTGCATAGATATAAAGATAAGCTTAATGCCAGTAATTTTTTCATTAAAATCAGCCTCCCTTGTTAGTGTGGAGGCTGATTGCTGGGTTATATTTTCTTTAACAAACCATTTTATGACTGTGCCTTATGAAGCAGTTCGCGCGCGGCTGAAAGGGCGGGTTCACTATCGCTGTTGCTGGCGATCATCGCTAAAACGCGAATCCGTTCTTCATCATCCAGCGCATGGATAGATGTCTTCGTAAAGGCTTTTTGCTGATTTTTCTCAACAAGATACTGCGTTGCTGCACAGGCGGCTACCGAAGCAAGATGAGTAACACAGAACACTTGGGTATGCTTCGCCAGTTCAGCCATTTTACGGCCGATTGCAAAGGCTACCTTGCCGGATACGCCCGTATCAATTTCATCAAAAATTACGGTTTCAATGCCCTGCAGTCTGGTGAAAATGATCTTCATGCCAAGCATCAGACGTGATAATTCACCGCCGCTGGCAACACTGGCGAGCGGTTTCATATCTTCACCAGGGTTCATTGAAATCATAAATTCAATCTTATCAATGCCATTGATTGAAGGCGCCTGTTCTTTAAAGCTAACCGAGAAACGCGCATGCTCAAGATATAGATCAACACATTCCTTGCAAATCTCTTTCTCAAGCGTTTTAGCCGCTTTCTGACGCTTTTTAGAATAAGCAAGGGCAACAGCACTATAACGATCAAGCGCCTGCTTTAAAAGCGCTTCCTGCTGTTCAATAAACTCCTGACGATGAGTAATCATTTCAATCTTACGATTTAATTCATCACGTTTTTCAAGAATCAGGGCGATAGTGGAACCATATTTACGTTTTAGATTATTTATGACAAATAATCGCTCCTGAATCTCATTGTTGCGTTCTTCATCATATTCAAGCTGATTATAAATCTGCTTCAGACTATCCAGCGCGTCATTTAACGAATAATAAAGATCATTCAAGACTTCATGCTGCCCTTTTATATCGTTAAACTCCTCTAAATAAGATAATTCATGAACCGCTTCATACAAGGATTCACTGGCGCGGTTTGAACCGTCAAGCGCATCAATTGCGTTTGCTAAACGCTGACTCAGCTTTTCAAAAGCCATCATCTTCTTTTGCTCATCGATCAGCTGTTCCTCCTCATCAGCACTGATTGCGGCTTCATCAATTTCACGCACCTGATAAAGCAAGAATTCAAGATCATCTTCATTATAAGTCTGATTCATTGCCATTTCATAATCATGCTTCAGATCCGCATATTCGCGGTAAGCTGTCTGTACCTGCTGCAAAGCTTCAAAATCATTGAGATATTGATCTAACAATGTCGTATGATACTTGCTGTTTAATAAATACTGCGTATCATGCTGAGAATGTATATCAATGATATTCTCCATAATTTCCTTCAGCATTGACACCGGCACCGTGCGATGGTTAATACGCGCTGTACTCTTGCCTTCACTGTTAATTTCACGGGTAACAATAAATGTATTATCGTCACTTTCAAAGCCATACTCATTCAATAAGCTTAATGAATGATGATCGGCAGCCAATTCAAAAACAGCTTCAACCAAAGCTTTCTCAGCCCCCTTTTTAACCATCGATGCATTACACCGGCTGCCTTTAAGCAGTGCGATCGCATCAATCAGCAAGCTTTTGCCGGCACCCGTTTCACCCGTAAACGCACTCATTGAATTGGTAAACTGCAAAGCGGCAGTATCAATCAGGATAAAGTCTTTTACATAAATTTCTTTAAGCATAGCTTCTCCTTTCAATTCTCTTAATATGTGTTATTGTACCATTATTTATCAATAAATGGCACCGTTTTACACATATTTTTATATTGAATTTCTCATTGATAAAGTTTCAGAAAAAAAGAGTGATTGCTCACTCTGCGTTATCATTAACAATCAGCTCTTAACGATTTTTTGATAATCAAAAACCTTATGTGAAGGTGTTGAGGAACAGTAAACAACATACTCCTGATTACCGTCACGGCCGCATACTTTAGACTTTGCCAGCTTCTGAGGATAGATTTTCAGCTGAAGGAGGCCGTCAATCGTCTGCATGAGCACCCGCTGATGCACCTTTAAATCTTTAACGATACCATTTTTACCGATATCCTTTTTCCCCGCTTCAAACTGCGGCTTAATCAGCAAGACCATTTCATATTCCGGCTTCAGGCATGATAAGACTGCCGGCATGATTGATAGGATTGAGATAAAAGAAACGTCCATGCACACAAAATCAGGCAACGGATCAAACATCTTCGCTTCAAGATAGCGGCAGTTGATGTTCTCCATGTTGCTGACCCGCGGATCTTGACGCAGCTTATCAATCAATTGGCCGCTGCCGACATCACAGGCATAAACATGAGCCGCCCCCTGAGACAGACAGACATCAGTAAAGCCGCCGGTCGAAGCCCCTACATCAAGGACGATGCGATCCTTAACATTCAGTTCAAAATCCATTAATGCGTGATAAAGCTTAAGACCGGCTCTGGAAGCAAACGCCAATTCAGCCGCACTCACTTCAATATCGGCGTTTTCATCAAAATCCTGTGAACATTTAATAATCGTTTTACCGTTAACCTTTACCCGTTCAGCTTTGACAGCATCTTGGGCTTGAGCACGGCTGGCACAGAATTTACGAGCGACTAACAGCTGATCAATCCGCATGATGTATCAACTCCGTAATTTTATTAAATAAAGTCGTTAAATCAATTTTCTCAACTTTGCGCAGCTGCGGCAGTGAGCCGTGTTCCACAAAGTGATCCTTTATCCCAATGCGGACAAGCGGCATACTGATGCCCAGATCATTGCATGTTTCAAGAATGGCTGAGGATAAACCGCCGCTTAAGATATCAGTCTCATAGACGATAACAGGCAGCTTAGTCTGCGCGCATTCCTTCAGCATCTCAGCATCCAAAGGTTTAAAGAAACGCGCATTGATAACTGTAATTGGAATTTCATTAATACTTGCCTTAGAAATCACCCGATCCACATCACAGCCATAGGTAATTACAATTGCCTTGCTTTCTTGATTAAAGCGCCAGCGCGTCCATGATCCGATAGGAATACTTTGATATTCACTGACCTTTTGATAGACATTGCTGCCGCGCGGATATCGAATCGCAAAGGGATGCTGCTGATTAAAGCCTGTATATAGCAGCTGCTGAGCCTCTTCGCCGTCCTTTGGTTCGCAGAGGATAAAATTAGGCAGGGCTCGAAGCAGCTGAATGTCAAAGATACCATGATGAGTTGCGCCATCCTCACCGACTAAACCGCAGCGGTCAATCCCGATGACCACCGGCAGATCCATGCGCGCCATCTCATGATTCAGCTGATCATAGGCCCGCTGCATAAAGGAGGAGTAAATGGCTAAAAAAGGCCGCTGTCCGGCATTGGCCAGAGAAGACGCAAATACCGCCGCGTGTTCTTCGGCAATTCCGCAGTCGAAGGCACGTTCGGGATAAAGCGAAAAGAACTTCTCAAGCTTGCTTCCGGATATCATCGCCGGTGTTAAGGTCACAATATGATCGTTGGTTTTAGCCAGATCACAAACTGTATTGGCAATGATTTCACTCCAGCTGCAATGATTTTCCGGCAGCCGATTCAGCACTTCACCGGTTTCAATATTAAACTGGGAAACACCGTGCCATTTACCGCTTGTATCATTTTCCGCAAAGGAATATCCCTTCCCTTTTTTGGTGATCACATGAACCACGATCGGTCCGCGGTGCTTTTTCGCTATTTTTAATGTCTTAATCAGACTTTTAATATCATGACCGTCAACGGGGCCGATATAATCAAGATTCAATTCCGTAAAAAATGAATTCGTCGAAATGTTTTTCTTTACCGTATTCTTAACATTGCGCATGACATTCAGCACCGACTCGCCAGCCTTAGAAGTCGATAATGCGCCGCTGATATCCTGTTTCAAATCATTATATGGCTTGGAAGTCCGCAGCCGCGTAAAGGTTTCGTTTAAAGCGCCGACATTCTGCGATATCGACATATTATTATCGTTAAATATAATGACCATATTCCGCTGTTCCGAGCCAATTTCATTTAAGGCCTCAATGGACAAACCGCCAACCATCGCCGCATCACCAACAACGGGTACGACGCAGTAATCCTCATGATTCAGATCACGGCTTACCGCCATTCCCAGCGCTGCCGACAAAGCGGTGCTGGAATGCCCGGCTTCCCATGGATCATGAATGCTTTCAGCGCGTTTCTGAAAGCCTGAAAGACCTTTAAACTGCCGCAGCGTCTTAAAAGCAGGCGCCCGGCCGGTTAGAATTTTATGCACATAGCTTTGATGACCAACATCAAAGATTATTTTATCACGCGGAGAATCAAATACATAATGCAGGGCAACCGTCAGCTCAACGACACCCAAGTTGCTGGAAAGATGACCGCCCGTCTTCGCAATACTGGCAATCAAAAACTTTCTTATATCTGAAGAAAGTGCTTCAAGTTCTTTGACAGACATTGTTTTTATGTCTTCCGGACCTTTGATTTCTTCAATATTCATCAGCATTCACACTCCTTTTTATCGTCTTCGATGATGCAGTGTTAAAAGAATGGCACGAATCGGTTCAGGCTGTGATAGCTTATCACATAGCTGATTTAATTCTTCATAACATGCTTCGGCCAATTTTTTAGCTTCATCAATCCCTAAACAAGTTGCCATGGTCTGCTTATGATTATGAAGATCACTGGTACTTTTACCAAGCTCTTCACTGCTGACACTTAAATCGAGGATATCATCTTGAATCTGAAAATAATAACCAAGCTTAGCGCCAAATGTCTGCCACGCTTCAATATCTTCATCACGATCAGCAATAATAGCGGCACAAATCAAAGGCAGAGTCAGCAATTCGCCGGTTTTCGCCTGGTGAATAACAGCAAGCTCAGACAGAGCGCAGGCAGTCTTTTTTTCCGCCTCAAGATCCAGCGCCTGACCCAAAATCATGCCGTTGGCACCGGCTGCTTTAGCCATCGCGCAGACAATTCTGACATTCTTCGCCGGATCAGCAGTAGCTGTTGCGCCATAATAAAAAGCTTCGGTAAGTAAGCCGTCACCTGCCAGAATAGCGGTTGCTTCATCAAACTGCTTATGACAGGTAGGCTTGCCGCGCCTTAAATCATCATTATCCATTGCCGGCAGATCATCATGAATCAATGAATACGTATGAATCATCTCAATGGCCGCCGCCAAGCGCAGGCCGCTCTCAGCACGAATGCCATAGCTTTCCAGCGCCGCAAACAGCAGCTTAGGCCGCAGCCGTTTACCACCGGCAGAGAAGGAATAGAGCATCGCATCTTTAACGGCAGAAGGCTTGATTTGTTCTAAAAAGGCTGTACACAGCTCATCAAAATTATTCATTGGTATTATCCTTTTGGTATGTGTCCATCAATACCGTTACTTTTTCTTCAAAATTCTTTAATTGCTGATCACACTGATTCACAAGCTTCAAGCCTTCTTCAAAATATTGAATCGCTGTTTCTAATTCAATTTCATTCTTTTCAAGCAGCGATACAATTTCTTCAAGCCGCTGCATGGACTGTTTAAAAGGCATTTCATTACTCATTGATAATCTCCTTTCCTTCAACCCGAGCCAGAATGCTGCCATCACTGACACGGATCTTTAATAAATCATCGTTTTTTACATTATTGATTGAACCAATCAGATGTTGATTTTCATCATAAGTGAGTGAATAACCGCGGGCTACAACCTTTAATGGACTAAAAGCATCCAGCAAAGCAGCACTGCGTTTTAATTCCAATTTCCGCGCTTCACTAACCGCATCGATGCTGTGCCGCAATTGAATGCTGATCTGAGAAAGCAGATGCCGGTTTTCAAGGCAAAGCTGACGCCCACTGCTGCTCATCGCCTCAAAAAGCTGATTGAGCTTATAGCGTTCACGCTCTCCCATACTTACGACCTTCTCCAGTCTTTGTACATCCATCGCCAGCCGCATCGCATCATTTTGAATATAGTTTAAGGGCTCACTTAATAGTTTATTAGCCTTGATACGATTGTATGCCTGTGTGCATTGCTGAAGCTGTGAAGCAACTGAGCGCTGAAGCCTTTGCCGATAAACGTTAACCCGTTCGCTTACATCACGGCGGTCGGGAGTGATCAATTCAGCAGCCGCGGTAGGTGTTGGAGCCCGGCGGTCAGCTACATAATCAATCAGCGTCGTATCCGTTTCATGTCCGACACCGCTTACGATCACTGTTTGACACTGATAAACACAGCGCGCTAACGCTTCTGAGTTAAAGCACCATAAATCTTCGATAGAACCGCCGCCGCGGACAACCAAAATACAATCATGATGATTGCTGTCAGCTGATTTCAGTGTTTTAATCAAATCAGCTTCCGCCTCTTTGCCCTGCACCAGACAAGGATAAAAAAAGACAGAGGCAAGCGGCCACCGTCTTTTGATCGTTGTAAAGACATCTTGGGTAGCGGCTCCGGTACGTGCTGAAATAACGCCAATATTCATCGGATATTCAGGAAGCATCTTTTTGTGTGTCTCACTGAAAAGTCCTTCCGCATTCAGCCGCCGTTTGATTTCCTCAAGCTGCATATACAAATCACCGATACCATCCAGCTGTACCTGCAGCACATAAAGCTGACAATTACCCTGCGGTTCATACATTGAAACATTCGCACTTACCAATACCTTCATGCCATCCTTAATTTGCAGCGGACAGCGGCGGGCATTAGATGCAAACATCACACAGCTGATGCGGGAACTGTTATCTTTTAATGTAAAATAATAATGACCGCTGCGGTGATGGGTAAAATTGGAAACTTCCCCTTTAATCAAAATTGACTGAAGATTCATATCACGATCTAATGAAGCTTTAATATAACGTACTAATGAGGAAATACTCCAGATTGCCTGACTCATAGCTGATCCAATACACCGTTAATCAATTTATAAGCGTCTTCGTCACAATATTTTTTAGTAAGGGTAACGGCCTCATCAATCACAATCGGTTTTTGAGCTGTTTCAAAATCAAGCTCGCTGGCAGCCATCAATAAGATTGCTTTTTCAACGCAGCCCAAACGGTCAAATTCCCAATCATCACTCAAAGTTTCATTAATTCTTTTAATATAAAAGTCTTTATTCGCTACTGCATCAATAGTAACCGTGTATAAAAACGGATCAATAGCATTTGATTCACTATTTTCAAAAACGATCTGCTTGATATCCTTATTCAACAGGAAGTATTGATAAAGACATGTCATCGCACTTTCGCGTAGCTGATGTCTGTTATTCATAAGATTCCTCCATTCATCTTATCTATTTTATCATAAATAGACTTTTTTGTATCATTAATTAGTAAAGAAACAAGAAAATGATTTCCTTCATGGCGCTCTGATGCTAGAAAATGAAATTTCCTATATAACGAAAAAATACCCCCAAAGGAGTATTTTTGAAAAATGACTAGAACAAAAAGCCTGTAACCTTAATATCAATCACATCCGGCGCATATTCACTCATGTGCTTGATCGAGTCATAGATCTTATTTTGAAGCTTTGCGCAAATCTCATTTACATTTGCATTATACATCACTTTAATATCTACGGACAAGTAAAGACGGTCATCGGTAATCTTGCAACCCAGTGGACTCTTAAATGGCGTTGCCTCAGCTAAAGCCACATTTTCCTCTTCCTCTACCTCTATCTCGGCAATCGTTTGAAAAACGGACTTGCTGATAGCGATTAAACCTAAATCATTTTTCTGTTTTACTGCGATGTATTCCTGAGCCATAATTATCACCTTCTACCTGTATTATACTTGATGTCCTAAGACATTTCAACTAAAAGATACTTCGATTGTTTTTTCATTTCCGACCTTTTCATAAAGCAGATTCATGATCTGATTTGCCAGATTCAGATCTTTTCCCTGTTCATAAACCGTTACTCTGACCACACTCTCATCAATCTCTACAACACATTTAAAGCCCTGTTCACTAAGCAGTGCTTCATATTCCTGCTGCTGCTTCTGTTTGTTTTCTAGCTTGGCAATCGCATCCAGCGCTTCCGATTTTTCTTCACTGTCACCCTTAGTACCAAGAATTTCCTTCTGCTTTTGGATCTCACTTTGATCCTGTTCATTGATTTGATCCTTTAAAGGCTGTGAACCATCGCTCAGCGTTGAAACCACTTCATGATCCTGCGGCTGAATGACGGCTACATCATCGTTATCCATACTTACATAATAGACGGAAAGCATCAGTATCAAGGAAAACAAAGAGATAAACGCAATGGCTTGTCGATTCATAAGCAAACCTCCTTTGCTACTGTAGCCTATGCCGCAGCGCAAAGGTTTATGCTAACGATTAAAAATATGATTCATCCGATTTAACCAATCATGATAATAAGCTTCTTTATAATTCATGAAATCACTGTAATTAATGACTCTGGTTTCCAGCTCCTGAATGAATAAAACAAAAGCTTTATTAACAGCAATCATCTTGTCATCATCGATGATCGCTATCGTTTTAATAGCAACCAGGGAACGCGCCAGAATGGCCGCACATTCATCTTGGACCATGACGCTTTCACTCATGCTTAATCTTACAAAGCTGGTTTTCAGCCAATAATCATCGACCAAATAATTTTTGATGACTTTAAGGAATAAAACAAAATCTTCAGTATTATTGCCTGGTTCAATAAAAAACAGCATCTTGAAGAAAACATACCAGTCATAATCTATATTGATGACTGAAACAAGATATTCACCGAGAATTTGAATAAATGGGTCATTTGAACTGAAATCACCATCCAGTACGATTTCATTTTCAAAATCCATCTGTGAATTATTCACTTTCTTAAACGTTTTAAATAACAGCGAGATGCGGTCATTATTCATTGAGGAATGACGGATATCCTTGATAAAAATATAATGACCTAAAATTGAACTGGTACTCTTTAAATTAATCGTAAAGCCGATTGATTCATTCATCTTCATCGCAAAGAGATCATTAATCGCCTTTGTAACGATTTTCTCAAAACTCTTCTCACTGATTGAAACATCACTCATACTTGAATTCTGCATCTGATTGTAAATGATGCTGAGCTGGCGGTCAATGATTGTCAGATTCGCTTTTATTGAGGAGAGAATATCAACCATAAAACTATCATAGACATAATAATTTGTATTCTTATAAACGAGCTTATGTTCAATATCACCCCAAAACGCATGAACCAGTGCTTTAATCTGCAGTTCAAAGTTGATCTTCATGTCGTTATGCATGATAAAACCATCAATCCGATAAATTGAAAAACCATTTTTCTGAACCTGCGGCTGTCTTGAAGCAGTATCTAAAAACAGCTCAGGATGATTCTCATTATAAAAATAACCGCTTGCTTCATCAGGGACGATGAAATATTCACGCAGACGTTTTAGTACCTTATATTCTTCTTCAATAAAGCGGCATTCGATGCTGACACCAATCAAATCAGAAAGATTGTCGAGAATATCCTCACTGTTGTCATAGTTGATATAGAAACGATTGCGGATGATTTTTTCACGCAGACTCTCGCGCGTCTTAACACGTGAAAAAATATCGACGATCATTTCCGCGTCTGCTTCAAAAATAGCATAAAGATCTGATTTCAGCTGCTGCTCCAATTCATGATAAAGATCATTTCGCTCATCAAGCAGAGCCAGCGTGGAATCAATGGTATCAAAGATACTTAAACGCATGCCATTCCCTCTTTTCTTTGATAATTCTTTGTATTGAGCCGGTCAGCGTTTAACTGAGCAATCAGCTCATCAGCACTGGCAAACTTTACTTCATCACGCAGCTTTTCATAAAAATACAGCGTAATCGTCTGACCGTAAAGATCCTGATTGAAATCGATCAGGTGGGCTTCGACGCTGAGCTCATCACGATGGTTGCATGTTGGGTTATGTCCAATGTTGATCATCGCCTTTATCAATTCACCTTTACAGCGGCAGGCGCCAACATAGACACCGCGCTTAGGAATCACATAATGATCGCTGAGAGCTAAATTGGCAGTTGGAAAGCCCAGTACGTTGGTGCCGACATGATTGCCGCGCACAACGCTGCCATGCAGGCTGTAAGGACGTCCCAAAAGTTTTTCACTCAAAACCATATCGCCTTCACTGATCGCTTTTTCAATTCTTGTGGAACTGATCTTCTCCCCCGCATAATCAACCTCCGCAACTACCTTGACATCAAAAATACTCTGTTTTTTCAGTGTATCGACGTTCCCCTGCCCGCGGCAGCCATAATGATAATCAAAGCCGCAGACTAATGTGTGCAGATTCAGCGGAATCAAAATCTGATTTAAAAAAGCTTCCGGCGTTAACGCGGCCAGCTCTTTTGTAAATTCCAATATAATCCATTTTTCAATGCCCAGCTTAGCGCCTAATTCAATGCGTTCTGCCATCGTTGTCAAATGGTCGATATCCTGAAGATCTTTTAATACTGCCCAAGGGTCAGGATCAAAGGTGATCAGCGCGCTTTGGCAGTGATGATCCTTGGCAGCTGCGATTGCGTTGGCTACCAGCTGCTGATGGCCTAAATGCAGACCGTCAAAATATCCGATACAAGCCGATAACGGTACCGGCGATGATTGAATCGAACCGATCCCCATTCTTATTACTTCCATAACTCTCTCCTTACCATAATCCCCGCACACAGCGATAGATATTTTCTTTTTCACGTTCATAGACAGCCAGCACTTCATCGTTGCTGATCATCACGACCTGCGCTTCATCGCAGTTTAATTGCACCCGCTTGCCGTTTCTTATATCAGCTTCATTGGCCGGTGTAATCATTGGCAGATGCTTTAATGCTTCAATCATCGGCAGCAGTTTGTAATTGCCTTCAGCGACATCCTCAAGGCTGACACATTGAGCCAAGGTAAAATGACCTGCCTTACTGCGCACTAATGAGCTCATGCAGCCCAGATTTCCGCTTTTCTCAGCCAAATCACGGCACAGCGAACGAATATAAGTACCGCTTGAACAAGCTACGCGAAAACGCAGCTCTTTGGCATCCAGCACTTGGGTTTCATAGATTTCAATGTCTCTGAGCGGCCGTTCTACCGCCTCGCCGCTGCGGGCATATTCATAAAGCTTCTTCCCATTCACCTTAATTGATGAAACCATTGGCGGCAGCTGCTTCTGTCTGCCCTCAAAACTTTTCAATAAGCCTTCAAAATCCTCAATTGGTTTAATTTCACCGGTGGCAAGCACCTTGCCCCAAATATCTTCAGTATCAGTTGTCTGACCCAGCATAAGCTGAGCGATATATTCTTTATCGGTATTTTCCAAAAACGGCAAAATCTTGCAGGCTCTGCCGACTAAGACGATCAGAACACCTGTCGCATCCGGATCAAGCGTTCCAGTATGACCGATTTTTTTAGTATTCAGCAGCTTTCGTAATTTAAACACGACATCATGACTTGTCATGCCGGCCGCTTTATTAATTAAAAGAATTCCATCCATTATTTATTCACCTCATGGCTTCTGCTTTATTATAACATAAAATAAGAAGCATGTTGAGAAAACGATTTGCGGCCTTTTCCTGATGCTTGTTTTGAGATGAGAAAGTGTGACGAAATAAAATTTCTAAACATTTCCTAAAAGTCAAGAGTATTATTTAGATTTTTTTAAGATATAATAAGATTATCCAAAAGGTATAAAATTTTTCCTACAAGTTGAGATAAGGGAATCCGGACGTTGTATTTTGGTGTGAATGCCTGCACGAGTGCAGGAATCCTAAAAACTTACACAGGATGCCCACCTGTATATACAGGGAAAAGGTCTCACCTTTTGGTGGCAGGCAGCGATGCCTGCCTTTTATTTTAGCTAAAAAGAAAACTGTCAGCGTTCTGACAGATATTTTTCAATTTCTTCATCACTCAGGCGGCGTACCTGTGTGTTTGGATAGGCAATGAATTCTTTTGCCGTATAGACAGGCGCCATCGCCGAGCAGCTTTTATCCTTATGCTTATTCAGATAAAGCTGCAAATCATCAGCGCCGGTAAATATTTTATAAATGGATTGTCCCCTGCTGTTTTCTATCTGATAGATTCCGCAGGCTTTTTTTGCAGTATAATCTGCCGCCCGCAGATACATCTTCGCAATTTCCAATGTCTTGAAAGGAAAATTCCAGCGCTGCAAAGAGCGTTTAGGATCTGCTTCAATACAGATGCAGCGGCCGCAGGTAGAGCAAATGTATTGGGTATGATTTTTTAAACAATCTAATGGTTTTAAAAGCGGTGTACACCGGCTGTCTGCAACATAACATTCTTTACACATAACGTTCTCCATTTATTCCCAGCGGATTAATTCCGCTACTTCAACATCCAATGCGTGTGCTACTGTTTCCAAGGTATTCAGCGTCATCCCGCCGCTGCCCTTAATAATCGATGATAAGGTAGAATAGAGATATTTCATATCCATTGGCAGGGTCAGGCGTTTATTTTTATAATAACCCCGTGATTTTAATATTGTAATTATATTAAGCCGGACAATATCATTTAAGGTCATTGCATCACCCCTGTTTCTCTATCTATTGTAGGACAAAAAAAGCAATAGTTCAAACGTTATGGGATAGAAAAGCAGCTTTAATCACGATTGGACAAATTGTGAAGCATACAATGAGGCATAGAAACCATGCTGATTCAATAATGTCTCATGGTTCCCTTTTTCAATCACCCGGCCATCCTTCATCACTAAAATACAGTCTGCTTCTTTGATGGTAGAAAGGCGGTGAGCGACCACAAAACTGGTCTTCCCAGCCATGATTTTATCAAAGGCCCGCTGAATCTTGACCTCAGTTCGGGTGTCAATATTACTGGTTGCTTCATCTAAAATTAAAATTGAGGGCTGCATCAGCATGATGCGGGCAATGCATAGAAGCTGTTTCTGTCCGGCGGAGAGATTATCACCTTCACTTATCTGGGTATCATAGCCCTGCGGAAGTCTTTTGATAAAGCTATGGGCATAGGCCGCTTTGGCGGCGGCAATGATTTCCTCATCGGTTGCGTTGGGCTTACCATAAGCAATATTATCACGAATCGTACCGGAAAACAGCCAAGTATCCTGCAGCACCATCCCTATCTGAGAACGCAGGCTTTTTTTGCTGACGGTGCGGATGTCGACGCCGTCGATTTTTATAGATCCGCCCTCCAATTCATAGAAGCGCATCAGCAGGTTGATTAAGGTTGTCTTGCCGCAGCCGGTGGGACCCACTAACGCAATATGCTGGCCGCTTTTTACATCAATACTGAAATCGTCAATAAAGGGCTGATTGGTATAAGAAAATTTCAGCTTATCAAGCTGTACGTGACCCTTGCTTAAAGGCAAGCTTTCACTGCTATCAGCGATTTCTTCCTCGCTGTCAAGCAATTCAAAAACTCTGGCGGCTGAAGCAAAGGCATTCTGCAGCTCGCTCACAACACCGGTAATCTCATTAAAGGGTTTACTGTATTGGTTGGCATAGGCTAAAAAACTAGAAAGCTGGCCAGTTGTCAGCATCCCATTAAAGACAAGAACAGCACCGCTAATCCCTACACACGCATAAATCAGAGCATTAATGAAACGCGTGGCGGGATTGGCTATTGAAGAAAAAAACTGACTTTTAACACCGCTGTCATATAACCGCTGATTCATTTCTTCAAACTGTTTTTGGGCGGCCGCTTCATGATGAAATGCTTTGACTACTTTCATTGAGCCAACCATTTCCTCAATATTCGCGCTTAACTCACCGCGCAGTCTTGACTGTGAGCGAAAGTAGTGATAATTTCTTTTGGCTATAAAGCTTGTCAGCCATAGGGATAACGGCGTTAATACAACAACTAACAGCATGATGAGCCGATTGATTGAAGCCATGAAAAGCAAGGTGACGACAATGGTTACAAGACCGGTAAAAAGCTGTGAAAAGGTCTGCAGCAAGCCATCGGAAATGATGTCGATATCAGCGATAATACGGGCAATTAAATCACCGCGTGAATGATTATCAATCGTTTTAAGCGGCAGCCGTGAAAACTTTTGAAATGCTGACTGCCGTAAATCACGGATACTGCCATAGGTCATTTGATTGGTCGCCAGCATCATCGTTTTTTGAAAAAAGGCAGAAACAATCAAAACAAAGGCTAGCTGAGCTAAATAGTGTGACATTAAACTAAAATCCACATTACCTATCGCAATGATGCAGTCAATCGCATGACCGATAATGATCGGCGCATAAAGTGATGCTGTCACACTCAAAATTGCCGAAAGAATTGCCAGCAGCAGATAATGTTTGTATGGAAGCAGATAGCGCATCAGCCGTTTCATTATTTTCATAAATTATTCATCTCCTTCTCACTCAACTGTGAAGCACAGATTTCAACATAGACCGGTGAGCTTTTCAACAGCTCCTCATGAGTACCCAAGCCAGCCATTTTACCATCATCAAGCACCAAAATCTGATCAGCATAACGAAGTGAATTTGCCCGCTGTGAAATGAGTATCAAGGAACGCTTTTTGCCTTTTAGCTTTAAGGCTTTTTGAAGCTTGGCATCGGTTGCGTAGTCAAGGGCTGAGGAGCTGTCATCAAGAATCAGCAGCGCCGGTTTTTTAACTAATGCGCGGGCGATTGCAAGCCGCTGGCGCTGACCGCCGGAGAAATTACGGCCGCCCTGATTCACCAGCGTATCCAAGCCAGATTTTTGCTGCATCACAAAATCCGCCGCCTGAGCATCACGCAATGCTTCCCATATTTCTTCATCATCAGCATCAGGCTTTCCCCAGCACATATTTTCACGGATCGTACCGGTAAACAAAATATTTTTCTGCGGCACCAGACCTATTGAACCGCGAAGCTCATCCTCGGAAATGCTTTTGGAATCTCTGCCGTAAAGGGTCAGCTCACCTTCACTGATGTCATAGAAACGATTGATTAAATGAATCAATGTGGATTTACCAGCACCGGTACCGCCAATAATGCCTAATACCTCACCGGGTTTCAGCGTAAAGCTGATATCCTCTAAAATATTCTCCTCACTGTTTGGATAATGGAAGGAAACGTGCTTCATCATCACAGCTGCTTCGCTATCCTTTGCCAATGGCTGATGATCGTTAAATTGAATTGAGGAGCTTAAGCTCAGCACTTCACTCACTCGGTTGGCACTGGCGGCCGCTTTAGTAAATATCACAACTAAATTAGCGACCACATTCAAAGCCAGAAGCATCTGTGTCATATAACTGACAAAGGCGATAATTTCACCTTGTGTCAGCGATCCGCCGTAGACGCGATGTGAACCATAATAGATAATTGCCAGAATCGAAAAATTTACGATCAAATAAGTCAGCGGATTCAGATTAGACTGAATTTTACCAGCCTTAATTGAAGTATCAAAAAGTTCTTCAACTGCCAGGGTAAACCGCTGCTGCTCATGTTCCTGGTTTGAAGTTGCCCGAATTACCCTGATTCCGTCAAGATTCTCACGGGTCAGCAAAGAGAGTCTGTCCAATTTGCTTTGAATAGAGCGGTAGTATGGGATAGAGCGGCTCATGATCAGATACAGAACAATGGCAATCAGCGGTGCCGCAATCAGAAAGACTAAAGCCAGCTGCCAATCAATGCGCATAGCCATGATACAGCTGCCAAGAACTAAAAAAGGTGCCCGCAGAGCGAGACGTATCATCATCGCAACCGCTAACTGAAGCTGATTAATATCATTGTTGCAGCGTGTGATCAAGGAGGGTGTACCGATTTGATCCACTTCGAAATAAGAAAGTGACTGAATATGGGCAAACATGGCATTGCGAAGGTCGGTGCCGAAGCCCTGCGAGGCCAGTGCTGCAAAATACTGACAGATCAATGAGCTGGCTAGACCGACAACCGCCAGCAGCACCAGCAGCAAGCCGTAATAAAGAATTAAAGGCAGATCATGCCCCTTGATTCCCTGATCGATGATGGCAGCCATAATTAACGGCACAATCAGTTCAAATATTGCTTCGACCAGCTTAAACAGCGGGCCTAATACTAATTCCTTCTGATATTTTTTTAAATAGATAAGCAGCTTTTTCATAACTTCTCTCCCTTGCTTTTTTATCCTCTTCCAGTTATCATAGTAGCATATCCGATAATATATGAATATTATTTAATTTATATACATACTATTCAAAAAGTGTATAGGAGGAACTATGGATCTGCATCAGCTTGAAGTCTTTACCGCCATCGTAGAAGAAGGCACCTTATCAGCAGCCGCTAAACGGCTGCATTGTTCACAGCCGCCCTTATCGTATCAGCTCAGCAATCTTGAGAAGGAACTAAATGTTACTTTGATTCAGCGCGGTTCACGCCAGTGTGTCTGCACCGAAGCAGGGCTTCAGCTTTATAAGCGGGCGCTGCAGATTCTTGAGCTAAGCTCTCTGGCAGCAGCTGAGCTGCAGCAAGCCGGCAATCATGTCAGCGGTACCCTGCGGATCGGTGTGATCTCATCAGCCGTATCCGTCTTATTGAATCAGCAGCTGGATCAATTTCATCAACAATATCCGCTGATTACTTTTCAGCTGTTTGAGGGCAATACTTTTGAATTATTGGAGGAATTAAAAAAAGGGCTGCTTGATCTGGCAATCGTCAGAACGCCCTTTAAAGATGATGTCGTTAAGCTGCATCTGCAAAGTGAAGCGATGCTTGCGGTTTCTACCCAGCCGCTTTGCGGGCATGAGTCAATTACCATTCAGGAATTAAGCAAGCACCCATTAATCATTTACCGCCGTTTTGAAAAGCTGGTCAGAACAGCTTTTGCGGATGCCGGCTGTGAATTGCAGCTGGCTTGTTTAAATGATGATGCGAGAACGACCTACTGCTGGGCAAAAGCCGGTATGGGCGTAGGCCTTGTCCCGGCTTCCCTGCTGCCGATGTTTGCGAGTGATAACCTTGCCGCGGTTCCTATTGCCGAAGACAGCTTTTATACCCAGATTGTCGTTACTTATAAAAGTCGGGATACTCTTGCACCGCCTGCCCGCTGCTTTTTATCGCATATGGAAAAGCTGCTGAGTGAAGAAAAGAAAAAGACATAGCGGGCGCTATATCTTATTTTTTTCTGGCTTTAACGATCAGCATCATTGGCCGCCGCAGTTCATCCTTCATGCCTGCGACACTTTCCAGCATCTCATCGCTGGGCTTTGGCTCAACGATATTTAATAGTTCAAAGCCGTGATTCAGCAATGTATTCAGATAAGTCGTTAATGTTTTATGATATTTTGTGACTTCTTCACCTAAGAAGATTGCCTTGCGTTCCCCTTCTATAAAGTAATTATCAACCGGAAAATGTAAAATGCTGCCGTCCTCATCATAATACCAGTCCTGCTTTCCTTCAGCGGTAAAAAGCGGATGCTCACAAGAGAATATCAGAATGCCGTCTTTGCATAAAACGCGGCTGATTTTGGCTGCCAAGGCGTCAAAATCCTTGACATAGTGAAAAGCCAGTGAGCTTAATACAATATCAAAGGATGCATCCGCAAACGTGAAATCTTCCATTGATTCACGCTGATAGCTGACCTGCTCATAGGGTGTCTTACTTCTTGCTACGGCCAGCATTTTTTCAGAGAGATCAATACCGATTACCTGATCGGCATGGTGCTGAGCCGCATAGATGCAGTGCCAGCCATAACCGCAGCCTAAATCAAGCACACGTTTATGTTCAAAATCAGGCAGCAGTTTTTCCAGTGCCGGCCATTCGCCGGCTCCCTGAAGACCTTTTAAAGAGCGGTCCATCTCACTGTATTTCTTGAAAAATTGTTCATCATCATATTTGTTTTCTTTCATAATGCTCCTTTCAAAAAATCCGCATAAGCGGATTTTATTCTTGATTGATACGAATATGCAGTTCCTCAAGCTGTGCCGGATCTACACTGTCAGGCGCTTCACACATCGGACAGCGGGCATTGGCGTTTTTCGGGAATGCGATAACGTCACGGATAGAATCTGAACCAGTCAAGATCATCGCAACACGGTCTAAGCCAAGTGCCAAACCGCCATGCGGAGGTGTTCCGTATTTGAAGGCATCAACAAACCAGCCAAAGCTTGAACGAATTTTTTCTTCAGTAAAGCCCAATACTTCAAACATCTTTTCCTGAAGCTTTTGATCATAAATACGCAGTGAACCGCCGCCAAGCTCATAACCATTTAAGACAATGTCATAAGCGGCAGCTTTAACCGCGCCTGGATCGGTATCCAAAAGCGGCAGATCTTCAGCTTTTGGCATTGTAAATGGATGATGCATCGCATAATAGCGGCCATCTTCTTCGTTATATTCAAGCAATGGGAAATCAGTAACCCATAAAAAGCTGAATGTATTCACATCAAGCAGGTTTTTCTCTTTCGCAAAGTAACCGCGCAATGCTCCTAATACATCACAGGCTGTCTTCCATTTGTCAGAGACAATAAAGATTACATCCTCTTCCTGAGCATTCATCGCTTTAATCATCGCTGCTTTTTCATCCTCATTAAAGAACTTGGCTGCACTGCCTTCTACCGTGCCATTAAGCACCTTTAATACAACAAGCCCTTTAGCGCCATATTTCTTAGCAAAATCAGTAGCATGATCAATGTCCTTGCGTGTCATATGACTTTGATGATCAACACAGATTGCTTTAATTACACCCTTATTGGCAAGACAATCCTTAAATACCTTAAACTCACAGTTAACAAACAGATCTGAGAGATCATGCAGTTCATAGCCAAAACGGTTGTCCGGCTTGTCACTGCCATATTTATTCATCGCATCATGCCATGTCATGCGCAAGAATGGTGTTTTAACATCGATGCCCTTAACTTCCTTCATCACTGCCTTAAGCATGTTTTCAGTCATTTCAATAATTTCATCTTCGCTCATAAAGCTAGTTTCAATATCAAACTGTGTAAAATCCAGCTGACGGTCAGCACGTAAATCCTCATCACGGAAACAGCGGGCTACTTGGTAATAACGTTCAAAGCCGGAAACC
Organism: Dielma fastidiosa; assembly: GCF_003475485.1. Lineage (NCBI taxonomy): Bacteria > Bacillati > Bacillota > Erysipelotrichia > Erysipelotrichales > Erysipelotrichaceae > Dielma > Dielma fastidiosa. The sequence goes on from NZ_QRQL01000001.1 coordinate 135,569, forward strand.
ATCAGCAATTGCTTAAACAATTGCGGAGACTGCGGCAGCGCATAGAACTGTCCCGGATGAATGCGTGAAGGAACCAGATAATCACGAGCCCCTTCCGGCGTAGATTTACCAAGAATCGGTGTTTCAATCTCAATGAAGCCCTGATCATCAAGCACCCGGCGCATCACACGGGTAATCTGTGCCCGTTCGATGAGCTTTTTCTGCATCACTGGTCTTCTTAAATCAAGATAACGGTACTTTAAACGAGTATCCTCTAAAGCGTCGGTTTCATCCGCAATCAATAAAGGTGTTGTTTCAGCACTGTTGATAATGGTTACTTTTTCAACGATGATTTCAATATCACCGGTTGCCATTTTAGGATTCTTATCCTTACGTTCGCAGACTTTGCCGCTTACTTCCAAGATATATTCATTGCGGACAGATGTAATCTGATCAGAAATCGTTTCATCAAAGACACATTGTGTAATGCCGGTACGATCTCTTAAATCGATAAAAACTAATGATCCGAAATTTCTTCGTTTGGCTACCCAGCCAATCAGAGTGACATTTTGTCCTGCTTCAAGCATGCTTAATTCGCCGCAGCTATGTGTACGTTTCATTTATTGATCCTCCTATTCATGATTGCCGCATGTGCAGTTACCCTCGCCACATGTGCAAGTATGTTCGTGTTCATCCTCCATGGCAAACATTGAATCCATGGCGTCAATTAAATCGCTCATCGGCACGCTGACCTGTGTTTGATCATCGATGCGTTTAATCGTGACACTTTGATTTTTAACTTCAGTTTCACCGATCAAGATAGCAGCCTTTGCCTTCTTGCGGTCTACCGTTTTAAACTGAGCCTTAAAGGAACGGTTCAGATAATCCATATCTGAGCGATATCCGGCAGCTCTTAATTCAGTCGTGATTTTAAAGGCTTCTAAGGCAGCACTTTCATCAAGACACAGCACATAGGCATCTAATTCCTCAGGATCACTCATATCGATGCCTTCTGCTTCAAGAGCAATCAGGATTCGTTCCATGCCCATTGCCCAGCCAATGCCGGACATGCCCTGCGGACCGCCGAAATATTCTACCAAACCATCATAACGGCCGCCGGCTAAGACAGTGCTTTGTGAACCCATCTGTTCATTCACGGAAACAACCTCAAAGACTGTATGTGTATAATAATCCAAACCGCGCACTAAGCGGTCTTCAATTACATAGGGAATTCCCAGCGCATCTAAGCCAGCGCATACAGCATCAAAATACGCCTTTGATTCAGGGGTCAGATAGTCGTGAATCTTAGGTACGGTTTTCATAATTTCAGCTTCAGCGTCAACCTTGCAATCCAGAATTCTTAACGGATTTTGTTCATAACGGCGCTGACAGTCAGAACACATGGAAGAAATATCCTTTTTAAAGTGTTCCTTTAAAGCTGTTCGGTAGGCATCCCGTGATTCGTCATCACCCAATGTATTTAATAAGACTTTCAAATCTGACAAGCCTAAGGCAGACAGGATTGACCAGCCTAAAGAGATGGCTTCAACATCAAGCAGCGGATTTTTAGCGCCGATTACCTCAACACCAAACTGATTGAAGATGCGCTGTCTTCCCTTCTGCGGACGTTCATAACGAAACTGCGGTCCCATGTAATACATTTTAACCGGCAGATCCGCACTGCCAAACAGTTTATTCTCTACAAAGCTGCGGGCAACCCCAGCCGTTCCCTCCGGCCGCAGAGTTAACGAACGGCCGCCGTTATCCATAAACGTATACATTTCCTTGTTCACCATATCTGATGAATCATTGCCGCGTTTAAATACTTCTGTGTGTTCAAAGATCGGTGTGCGGATTTCACTGTAATCATAGACATAACAGAACTGACGCAGTAAGTCTTCCAGCTTGTGCCATTTCGATGACATTGCCGGCAGGATATCCTGAGTGCCTCTTGGCATTTGATAATTACTCATACTATTTCTCCTTTTTGGTAAATAAAAAGCGCCCTCATCTAAGGACGCATAAGCGCGGTACCACCTTAGTTCAGCACGAATGCTGCAACTTTGTTCCCTAACGCGGAATTAACGGCTGAACCTTATCAGAACAGCTCCTCCAAAGTGTCCAGTTTCAGAACTCAACAAAGGCTTACACCAACCGCCTTCTCTCTTCGCATGACTTCTAAAACACGCTTATTCATAGGATTTACTATAAGTTTACCATCTTTGAAGGTTTTGTCAAGACTTAATCATTAAGGCTGCACACAGCCAAAGAAAAGAAAATTACAAGGTCATAATTTGAGCAATCTGATTGATAACAGCGTTATCTTTACAGCTGCCAATAATATATTTAGCACTGTTTTTTGCTTTTTCAGACGCATTATCGACGGCATAGGAATGATCATAGGCCGCTAACAGCATCGCATCATTATCGCCGTCACCAAAGACATAGATGTTATCCTTATGCCAACCGGTAAGCTGAAGCAGCATATCCATCGCGCTTTGCTTTGTGACACCGGCTGCGGTTAGTTCTAAAACATGAGTATCAAAAGGGTTGTTGACGACCTCATCAAAGGTTTTGAAAAAAGCTTCTTTCTCTTTATATTTTTTCGCATCCATCTCCAAAATATTTATTTTCACCACTTGATCTTTAATTTGGCTGATATCCGCATCAAAGACATAGTGTGATAACATGAACTGGAACTGTTCATCATTGCCGCTCATTTTCTTTTGCCAGGCATCCCATTGGCCATAATTCATCAGATATGCTTCTTTTGAGATGGCCATAAATGTTTTGTTTTGGGTGATATATTCTACATTATCATTGGGATATCGGCGATAAGCAGCACGTACCACCCGTTCATCAATCGCCTTTTTATAAAGCACCGCTTTATTGCGGTCTAAAAGTATCGCGCCGTTCATGATGATGAAATAAATCGGCGCGTCATAAAAATTCAAAACCTTTATACCATGCATTGAACGGCCGGTGGCAATTACTAACTCATTTTTTGAATGCAGGATCTGCTGCACACAGGCTTTCACTGCATCATTGTTTTGCAGCGACTGATCAATCAGCGTACCATCCAGATCACTGACAAATATTTTCATCATTCAAGCATCGTTCCATTGGATGCGATGACCTGCTTGTAGTAATCAAAGCTGTCCTTCTTGATCCGCTTGCCGGTACCGCTGCCATAATCATCCAAGTCAACATAGATAAAGCCATAACGCTTTGACATTTCTCTTGTTGATTCCGATAACAGATCGATGCAGCCCCACCATGTGTAGCCCATCAAGTCAACGCCATCTAGATTAATCGCGTCACTCATCGCGCAGACATGTTCCTTCAGATAGGCTTTACGGTAAGGATCATGGATATGACCATCTTCGCTAACCGTATCTCTGGCGCCTAACCCATTTTCAACAATGAAAAGCGGTTTCCTGAAACGATCATATAATTCCACTAAAGAATAGCGCAAGCCGGAAGCATCTGTCTGCCAGCCCCATTCACTGCTTGGCAGATATGGGTTTTTAACACCGTTAAACGTGTTGCCCGGCGAAAGCTCCAAGCCATTCGTATCCGCGGCCCAGCAGGAGGTCATGTAGTAAGAAAAGCTGACAAAATCTACAATTCCTTCTTTTAATATTTGTTCATCATTTTCTTCAAATTTAACCGTATATCCCTTATTGCTGATTTCTTTCTTCAGATAGATTGGATATTCACCAAATACCTGTATGTCTACATATCGGTAAATACTTCTCATTCGCTGCTGAGTCGCCAGATTATCCTCCGGCTTGCACGTATAAGGGTAAAAACACAGCTTGGTCATCATACAGCCGATTTGCGCGTCAGGGTATAATTCATGACCGGCTTTAACCGCTAACGCGCTGGCAATCATTTGATGATGCATTGCCTGATACATCGCCTGTTCAAACGGCACATCCTCAAACTGATCCTCAATCAGACCGCCGCTGGTTACCGGATGGCGCAGCATCGCATCAACCTCATTAAAGGTTAACCAGTATTTGACATAGGGCCCGAAATGTTCAAAGCATACCTTCGCGTATTTAACGAATAAACCGACACATTCTCTGCCGTACCAGCCGCGGTATTTCTTGATTAATGCGACAGGTACATCATAATGTGATAAGGTCACCAAAGGTTCAATGTTATACTTTTTACATTCTTTTAAAACATTAACATAAAATTCAATTCCCTTTTCATTGGGTGTTTCATCTTCAGGGTCAGTGAAGATTCTTGACCAGCAGATCGACATACGATAAACTTTAAAACCCATTTCCGCGAATAAAGCGATATCTTCTTTATAATGATGATAAAAATCAATACCTCTGCGTTTAGGATAATTGATTGTATTCACGCTCTGCGCTTTGTTTAAATCCTCAGAAGTAAAAGCAAACTGTTTAGTCATATTGGAAATATTGCCAGCTCTGAATTCCAGACAGTCCTGAATCGTCATTCCCTTGCCGTCGATATCCCATGCTCCTTCACATTGATTTGCGGCCGTAGCGCCGCCCCACAGGAAGCCCTGAGGAAATTTTAATTCGCTTTGATTGGTATACATTTAACTCCTCCTTTTATAAAATGATTTCAGCTTTTTCTTTAAGACCGAATGATGAAAATACATATTCATCTTTAGTTGGTTCAGTGATGATCAGCATCGTGGTCATTGAATAACCAGCAGCTTGAATTGCGGCTAAATCAGCCTCAACGATTTTTTGCCCCGCTTGTACTTTGGCTCCTTGTTTAGCAAATACTTTAAAGCCGCGGCCCTGCAAATCAACGGTATTGATACCGATATGCACCAGCACACCCGTGCCGTCCTGCATCCGGATCGCAAAAGCATGACCGGTTGGAAACATTACCTCTAAGGTACCATTGCAGGGTGATACAAATTCATTTGAACTTGGAATAAAACCAATTGTTTTGCCTAATGTTTCATTCGCGAAGACTTTATCCTCAATCTGATCCGGCGCGATCATTTCTCCCTTCACGACCGCAACTAGATTTTGATTGGATACTTCAGGCAGTTTTTCTTTTTTACTAAATAAACCTAACAAACTCATAGCTCTCCTCCTTCCCGCAATCATTAAGTTTTATTTATCGTCATTAACGCCCAGAACCATAACCATGGAGAAGGCAATGGCCGCCGAGACAAACATGCCAAGTGCTACACACCAGAAGTTTTCAGTCATAAATACCGGTGTTGACAGAATACATGAATTAACGAATGCCAGGGCACGGCCGCCAAACATACCGACAATAGCGCCGCCGACAGCACCGCCGACAATTGTCGCCAGCATCGCATTTTTAAATTTCAGGAAAACTCCATAAATACCAGGTTCGGTAATTCCGATAAAGGATGAAATCGCTGTGGAAGCACCAATCTGTTTGTTTTCTGTATTTTTAGCTTTTACCCAGACACCCATACAAGCACCGAATAGTGCAAGAGTTCCCATTGTATGCATCGGCAGCAGCCAGTCATAGCCAAGCTCTGCAATATTGCCTAAACAAATTGTGCTTAACGATAAATGCATACCGGTCATAACGACAAACAATCGTGTACCGCCGATAATTGTTCCTGCGATAATCGGCGATAAGCCATATAGGAAATTGAATAAGCCAACTAGCAGTGTTGAAATATACATCGCCAGCGGACCGATTGCGGTTAAGGTCAATGGCGTCATAATCAATAAGACAAGTGTAGGTGTAAATACGATGCGCAGACTCTTTGGCATAAATTTATTGATATACTTATATACATAGCTTAACACCCACACCGTTAAGATAATAGGAATCGTACTGCCAAAATATCTTGGAAATGGAATCGGCATACCAAACAAACTCATTGCTTCTGCACCGGCTGTATTACCGGCTGTCATCGTTGGGTATAAGAGTACACCTGCCAGTGAAATGGCTAATGCCGTATTGGTTTCAAAACGCTTTGATGCTGACCAGGCAACTAAGAACGGTAAGAAATAGAAGGCACAATCGCCCGCCATATTCATGACTGTAATAAATGTTGAGGCTGCATCTACCCCTAAATAAGAAGTTAAAATCGTAGACAGACCCTTGATCATACCAGCGCCGGCTAAAGCAGGAATGACCGGTAATAAAATTGCGGATAATGTTTGAAAGATTAAACCGATGCTGAATTTTTTCTTTTCTTTGTCTAAATTCTCTTCGATTTTTCTTTCCGCGTCAATGCCGGCAGTCTTGCAGAAATTCACATACAAATCATCGACCTCCTGTCCGACAATGATCTGCAGCTGACTGCCATTCCACTGACAGCCGGCAATACCGCTTAGCTTTTCCAACGCTTCTGTATTAACTAAGCCTTTATCCTTTACATCTAAACGCAAACGCGTCATACAGTGATAAGCACGGGCAATATTCTCCCTGCCGCCTACTCCGATCAGAATCTTTTCAGATAATTCATCATAATTCTTTTTAGCCACTTTGTGTTTCCTCCTTACAGCTATCTATTTTTTTCGAATTCATCGGCGCCAATGGTTCGTAAAAAACTTAAAGGGTTTCTTCTCTGCTGCTTAAACGATTTACATGCAGAATTAAATACAGCAATTCTTCATCATTGAGTTTAATTTCCAATGCTTTACATATTCTTATTGCACATTCATAAGTTTGGGGATATTCAAGTATCAATTGATCAAACATCTTTTGATTCTGTGTTTTAATTTCTTTGTTGTTTGCGACACGATCTAATAAATAATACATATGCGAAACAAATCTTGAATAATTAAACCCTTCCTTATCGATTTTTAAATTCATACATTCTTCTACGATTTCCGCGCATTGATCGATTCTGCTTTGACTATTGCTGTTGGTCAGCTGATTATCAACCAGACCATAATCAATCACATGCAGGGTGATGATCGCCGCTTCCTGCTTCGGCAGCTCGGCATTTAGTTTTTCTTTTATGACTTTTAACGCATATTCACCGATTTTGATTTCCGTTGGATACATATGCTTGACCTCATGGGCCAGCGGCAGATTGATATTGATATGCTCTTTCTGACGTTTCATACTGAACATAATATGATCTGCCAGTGTAAATATCAGATTATCGTTAAATTTACCGTTCAGCAATTGATTTGCGTAGTCAATAATATCGGTACTGACTTGAATAATTGCTTCTGGAATCTGTGATAAAGTATCGACAAGAATGGGATTCGCGTTATAGAAAGTACGTTCAATCTGCGAAACAGGGATATCATAAGGCGGCTTTCTAAAACCGATCCCTTTACCAAATGCGATTACTTCATTCCCCTTAGAATCAAGGCATAAAGATATATTGTTATGAATATTTTTAATCACTCTCATAGTTTCACCCGCCTATAAAAAAAACTCTTCGATGCCGCCAGCAACACAAAAAATATTTGTGTTCTAGGACAAGCCTCAAAGAGTAACTAACCTATTTACATTGTCTATAATAGTATGCGCTTTCAGAATTGTCAACCCTAAATTTGATTAATTTTTAGGTTTTTAAACAGCCAGCAGATTCTTCATGGCAGGATTGATCAGTTGTGTATCGATTTGACTATCATACTGTTTTATTCCCTCGACATATGTTTGAACAACATGCCAATCCTGATCGAGAATGACAAAATCAGCGTCCTTGCCGATTGCGATACTGCCTTTCTTTTCTTCTAAATGAAAATATTTGGCTGGCTGCAGCGAAGCCATTTTAATCACTTTATCCACAGGCATCTGGTGTTTAAAGATCAGATTGCGCATATCATATAAAACATACTTTCCGCTGCCGCTGATCGTGCCGTCATCAAGCACAATGTGCCCCGCTTCGGTTACGATGCGTTCTTTGCCTCTTGCATAATATCGGCCCGCCGGCATACAGGCAAGCTCTGAAGAATCAGAAATCAGAATAAAATGCTCACTGTCTTTGACTCTGAAATATAAATCGATGATTTCCGGAGCCAGATGCACATGATCGCAGATGATTTCCAGAATGATATCTTCATCTAATAAGCAGGCGGTTATGGCACCGCCGCTGCGCTGATGAATCGGCCGCATCGCATTGCCGAAATGAGAGATACTGGTAGCACCCATTTTAAAACCTTTTTTCATTTCTTCATAATCAGCATCGGTATGACCGGCAGCAATACGAATGTTTTGACTCTGTAAATACTGCATAACGGCTTCAATTCCCTCAAGGTCTGTCGATACTGACATATATTTCAAATGACCCTTGGCCGCTTCTCTCATTTGTTTCGCATAATCAACGCTTGGCTTAGGCCAGTTAAAGCCTTTGCTGGCACCCATATATTTAGGATGGCGGAAAGGCCCCTCAGCCTGTATGCCAAGAATGCGCGCTCCCTTAACAATCCCGGAATCAATCACATCGGCAACCTTAGCCATACTGTCAAATTCCTGAGTGGTTGCGAAAACGCCAGTGACACCAGTTGCGGCAATGGCCTTGGTAAACCCATATACCTCATCCATGTCTTTACACGTTGCGGAATAGCCCATGCAGCCATGGGAATGAATATCGATGATACCTGGAATGATAATTTTATCCGTGTGATCATGCACCGGCAGCATGCCAGTATAATCATCAAGCAGTTCACTGATCCGACCGTCTTCAACAACCAAATAAGCATCATCCATGATCCGCTGTTCAGTGTAAATTCTGCCGGCTTTAAATATTTCTTTCATCGTTTCACATCCTTTATCAAAGATTGATTATTTTGAAAAAAAGACTCTTAAAGTCTTTCTTTCTTAGTAACTGGCGACACTGCCATCGGTACGTGATTCGCAGGCACCGATGTAGACACCATTTTCCATTCTTAAAATCATTTCAGCCCGGCCGAAAGACAGCTTATTTTCCGCCGCAACCATCTGATGCCCGCGCTTTTTCAGCGCTTCTATCAATGCTTCAGGAACATCCGGTTCAACATCGAAACGTATGCCCTCTTTCCATTGCCACCTCGGCGCGTCGAGACACATCTGCGGATTCAGATGAAAATCAATCAGATTCATCATAACCTGCACATGACCCTGCGGCTGCATATAACCGCCCATTACACCAAAAGGTCCCAAGGCCTTGCCGTCTTTGGTCAGAAAACCCGGAATGATTGTATGATAACTGCGTTTTCTTGGTGCCAGAGCATTAATGCTGGCAGGATCTAAGGAAAAATCATGCCCGCGGTTCTGTAAGGCGATGCCGTAATCTTCAATGACAACGCCGCTGCCAAAATCCATATAATTGCTTTGAATGTAGGAGACCATGTTTCCTTCATCATCGGCAGTGCACAGATAAACCGTACCGCTTTTCGGCGGTTCTACCGGTTTTGGCTGCTGAGCCTGATTAGTGATTTCAGCCGCCCGTTTCTTACCGTATTCATCACTGAGATAATAACGATAATCAACCTTCATATCCTTACTGTCCGTAACTGTCGCATAAGCGTCTGAGAAAGCCATTTTCATCGCTTCGAATTGCTTATGAACGGTATCGGTGTCATCCCTTGATGTGAACTCAAAATTTTTCAGTATATTTAATGCCATTAAGGCAACAATTCCCTGACCATTCGGCGGGATTTCCCAAACATCATAACCGCGGTAGCTGACATGAATCGGATCGACCCATTCAACATCATATTCAGCCAGATCCTCCTTGCGGATAAAACCGCCGTCACGTTTGCTTTGCGCATCAATCTGATCGGCTATTTCACCCTTATAAAAAGCATCAGCATTACTTTGCGCAATTAAACGCAGAGTCTTCGCATGATTCTTAAATTTAACGATCTCACCAAATTGGTAAGGCTCACCATTTTTGGTAAAGGTTTTAAACCATTCATCAAAAATGGGATTATCTTTAAACAGTTTAGAATCCTGACGAACATATTTGTCCCACAAAACGGAAACTACAGCAGAAACCGGGTAGCCTTCTTCAGCATAACGGATAGCGGGGGCTAACACGTCTTCAAGGCTCAGCTTGCCAAAGCGTTTGGAAAGCGCTGCCCATGCTTTAGGCTGACCAGGAACTGTGACCGGAAGCCAGCCGTGCTTTGGCATTTTATTATAACCGGCTGCTTTGAGTTTATCGATGGAGATTTCCTTTGGACTATAACCAGATGCATTTAAGCCAACCATTTTATCTTTCATCCAGACAATCGCAAAGGCATCGCCGCCCAGTCCATTACTGACGGGTTCTACGACGGTGAGAACAGCCGCCACCGCAATTGCGGCATCGACGGCATTCCCGCCCTTTTTTAATATTTCCAATCCTGCAGAAGATGCCAACGCACTACTGCTGCAAACCATACCATGCTGGGCCGTAACACTGTAACGGCTTAGCTGATAGGGCTGATCCATTGCGTTAAACTTCATTTTACATCTCCTATCTTTTGTTAGTATTTCTTTAATGCGTCATTAACATCGACATAAGCGCCGCCGGGAACGCCTTGGGCATATAATTTAATTCCCTTTTGGGCAATTCCCTTCCAGATTTCAAGTTCTTCCCTTGTCGCAAACATCTGACTTGCTAACTGAAGCTTGTTTTCACCTGAACGCTGATTACCGATATTTACTTCCTTCATTTCGATTCCTTTTTCAATCAATGCCGCTAATTCAGCAGGCCCCTTCACAAGGATCATGACTTTTTTATTCTTGTATGTATCATTTAGAATTTTTTCAGCTGCTTCATCAATTGTTAAGAAATATGGCGTAACACCCGGAGGCGTAGCCATTTTCATTAACTGACATTGCATCTTATTTTTGGCAGTTGGATCATCAATTGCCAGAATTGTATTAATTCCTCTTGACCGTGTCCAGCCAATAGCTACCTGTCCATGGATGAGCCGATCATCGACTCTCACTAATTCAATACCCATATATTTGTCCTCCGTGTTTAATTATAATTACAGGATGCCGAAGAAGCCTAAGACTAAACCGACAACCACAATGGCCATCATCACCCAAGTCGTGCTCTTGCCTTTGCGCAGCAGTCCGAATACGGCCAGTGTGCATACTAATGGCAGCATTTTAGGCAGAATCGCGTCAAGCGTTGATTGTAAAGAAATGGCAGCGTCACCAACATTATAAGTTAATTTAGTTGTAACATTCAGCCATGTAGCAGTTAAGCCGCCGACAACAAATAAGCCAAGAATCGTTGCCGCTTCCATCCATACTTTGATCTGCATGCTTTCCATCTTATCCATAAATTGATCAGCAAGATTATAGCCCATATGAACGCCCCAGTATTGCATACCAAAGTGAATCACATTCATAATGATAACAAATACCAATGGTGCGATGCCGTTGCCGCTCAATGCCAAGGAAGCACAGATACCGGCAGTAATCGGACGCAGGGTACTCCATAACAAGGAATCACCAATACCCGCCAGCGGTCCCATTAAGGCTCCCTTTACGGCTTGGATATTTTCTTCACTGATTTCATCGCCATTTGCCATTTTCTCTTCCATTGATGCCACGATACCAAAGATCGGCCCGCAGGTCCATGGATGTGAGTTAAAGTAACCGATATGACGTTTATAACCGGCAATTTTCTCTTCCTTTGTCGGATATAATTTATTGATGACAGGAATCATTGCCCATTCAAAGCCCAGTGCCTGCTGACGTTCAAAGTTAAAGGCGGATTGAATCGCATTTGAACGGATGAATAATTTATTTAAATCCTTTTTTGTTAAAGTAACTTTTTCTCCCATCTTACAGATCTCCTTCCGCTTTATTCAATTTATTAAATACATAGACCGCGCAGTATGCGATGCCGATGAAGGCTACACCCATTACGCCAAAGGCTGGAATATACGCTACCATCGCAAAACCGATAAAGAAATATCCCATATATTCTTTAGTGCTCAGATTATTCAGCAGCAGACCGAAACCTAAAGCCGGCAATAACGCACCTACGGCACTGATCCCCGCCATGATGTTGGCAGGAATGCTGTTCATGATGTTGGTAACATATTCAGCGCCAAAATATAAACCTAAGAAAGTTGGAATGAAATAAGCTAAGAAATGCAAGCCATTGCCTAGCCACATCATCATTGAGATACCTTTCCAATCACCTTTATTGGCATAAGTATCAGCAGCATGCATGAAGAATGCGCAGGCAGCCTTGGCAAAGGTTTCAAAGGTACTGGCGACTACCGCAACCGGCAGCGCTACGACCATGGCGCCCTCTAAACCAGTACCGCTCAAAATAGCCGCGGTAGTACCTAAAGCACTGGCAATCGCTACGTTTGAAGGTACTGAGCCGCCGATGGCCTGAGCACCCATGAAGACAAGTTCTAATGAAGCTCCGACAAATAAGCCGGTGCCGAAATCACCTAAAATCAAACCGATGATTGGTCCTAAAACCAAAGGTCTCTCTAACTGGCAGTCACCTAATACTCTTCGCTGTAAATAGGCTAGGCCGGTAATTAAGCTAATAATAAAAGTTGTAGTAATACTCATATTTTACCTCCGTATAATTACGTCTATCAAAGAATTATCCTTGTCTTGTCAACCCCTGCTATCCTCCTCTTTTTCATTGTCTAATCCTTTGCTTAATCAAATCATAGCATTAATTTTTTAATATGTCCATACATTTATCATAATTACGCACAATAAATGTACGAATATTTGAAAACCCTTACTTAATTACAAATAAACCTATAAATTTAAGTGTAAATAGGTTAAAATAGATATATAAGTTTATGGAGGGAATATGAATACAACAAAGAAAACATCTAAAAAGCAAATCATCGAAAATTATTTGCTGACCGAAATCGTCAATGGGCATTTCAAAATCGGCGATCAAATCCCATCGGAATTAGAATTATCAAAGAAATTTAATTTTGGCCGGCAGACCGTTCACTCTGCCCTCTCTGATCTCGCACTGATGGGCATTATCGAAAGAACCCCCGGCAAAGGCTCATTTGTATCCCGGCATCCGGTTAACCGCAATATTCAAAAGAAAAAAAGCTTTACTGAGGATATGCAAAGTATCGGCATGGTTCCGGGCAGTCAGCTTTTAGAATTTAAAATTATTAAGGCAAAAGAAGTTCCTGAGGTGGCCAAAGAGCTTAAAATTGAAGCCAGTGAGGAACTATATGCATTAGTCCGGCTCAGAACCGGCAATAATACGCCGATTGCCCTGCAATATACGTATATTCCACGTAAGTTCATTGAGCATTTTGATTTAAGCGTTTTGGATAAATCACTGGAAAGCTATATTGAATCGCTGGGTTATGATATAACTGGCTTCTTGACAAGACTTCGGGCTATGGAAGGAAATGAGGATCAGCTTAGAATTCTGCAGACTACCAATCGGGCGATCCTGAACAGTATTTCGATTCGTTATGTTGATACTACGATTCCCTTCTATTACACATCTTCCTTTTATCGTTCCGATCTTTATGAATATACATTTTCATCTTTTAATTAAGCAAAATAAAAGATTCATCATTTTATACGTGATGAATCTTTTTAATTTAAAATGGGATGAAGATACCCGCTATTGCAGCTAGGGCAATATAAATAACTGGATGCTTTTTGTATTTTACAAGCAGGATATATAAGATGGCAAAGCAAGCCAGTGCCGGCCAATTAAAAAACGCCAAAAGATCAGATCCCGCATGAAAGAGTGTAGACTGGATAACGTTCCATGCAGATGCCAGAATCAAAGCCGCAACAGCCGGCCGGATGCCGTAGAATGCGGATTGTACATACTTATTGTCTTTAAACTTATCCAAAACCTTGGCAATCGTGATGATCACTAAGAGCGCCGGCACAACGATGCCCATTGTGGCAGTGATGCCGCCGATGATACCCGCTGTATTATAACCGGCAAAGGTGGCCATATTTACACCGATTGGACCGGGTGTGCTTTCAGAGATAGCAATCATATCAATGAGCTGCACGCGGGTAAACCAATCATAACGATCCGCTAAATCATAGAGGAATGGCAGTGTTGCTAAACCGCCGCCGACAGAAAACAGACCAATCTTAAAGAATTCAAGAAATAAAGTGATAAGTGTCATTATTGTTTATCCTTTCTGCCATGCAGCAAAATACCCAGGATTGCTGAGGTGACAACAACCGGTATTGGTGAAATCGAGGTGAACATTAAAACAAGGAAGACTAAAGCGAAAATAATGAAGGTAGCAAGATCAACAACGCCCTTTTTATACAGCGTTACCGTCGCATGAACAACCAATACACCCACCGCGATCCGCACACCTGAGAAAGCCATCTGCACCATTGGATAAGCCATAATATTGCTTAAAAACATCGCGATGATTAAAATAATCACAATTGATGGAAACACCATGCCTAAGGCGGCGGCAATCGCGCCGAATTCTTTTTTGCATTTATAACCGATAAAGATAGCGGTATTAACCGCGATAATGCCAGGTGTACACTGACTGATCGCATAATAATCCATAATCTCCTCATCGCTTGCCCATCCCCTGCTTTGTACGATTTCCTTCTGCAGAATAGGCAGCATCGCATAACCGCCCCCAAAGGTTACCGCGCCGATCCGTGCAAAGATAAGAAATAAATCTAGATATTCTTTCATATGTTTTTATCCTTTCAGCTTCTTATTTACCCGTATTATACTAAAATGTACGTACAATATCAATAATATATGTAAATATTTTAGAATTATCGGTTTTTAATTAGCATAGCGGCTTTTTAATCATTTATACAAAGAAAAAGACAGCACTTTTTCAGTACTGCCTTAGAAAGCTTTAATTATTGAATCACTCGTTCAACGGTACGCACACTGTTGATTTTCCGCAGATTGGCGATCAGATTGCGCAGATGTTCCTTATCCTTGACTACAACACTCATTTTAGTAGTGGCAGTCACTTTATCATCATCTACCTTTGAATCAACGTGCAGCAGACCCGCTTTGCATTGGGATACCACCGTCACAATATCACTCAGCAGATAATTGCGGTCGGTGGAATGAACAACAAGCTTAGCTTCATATTCCTTATTGTCAATCACATCTTCCCATTCAACATCGATGAGCCTTGTTTCGTTGGCAATATTCGGACAGTCAGCACGGTGTACCTTCACACCCTGCCCCTTTGAAATATAACCGACAATGGCATCACCAGGCACTGGGTTGCAGCAGGCAGCCAGCGATACTAAGATTGAATCAATACCGGCTACCTTAACGCCTGTCTTATTTAATGGATTGCGGCGTTTAGTTTCCTGACGGTTAAACATTTTAACGAGATCATCGTTACCCATCGTCGAGGTTTTATGTGTCAGCATCCGTTCAACACACGTTGAAGCAGACAGTGACTTCGTAGCTATTGCATAATACATGTCATTCGGTGAAGCGTAGGTGAGGTTGCTTACCAAGGCTTCCAAATGTTTTTTATCCATGTAAAGTGCCGGGTCAAGATTACGCTTAACAAGCTCATCGCTCAGCATCTCGCGGCCTTTATCAACGTCCGCCTGCTTGCGGTCATTTTCCTGTTTGATGAAGAACTGACGGATCTTATTGCGGGCATGCGTAGACTTAACGATTTTCAGCCAGTCCTCGCTTGGTCCGGCAGACTGGTTGCTGGTACGGATCGATACGACATCACCGGTTTTCAAAACATAGTTCAACGGTACAATGCCGCCGTTAACACTGGCACCGATTGTTTTATGGCCGATTTCGGTATGAATACGATAAGCAAAGTCAATCGGCGTTGAGCCATTAGGCAGTGCGATAACTCTGCCCTTCGGCGACATCACATAGACATTCGCTTCAAAAATATCCTTTTGCAGAAGATTCATATATTCCATGGCATCTTCACTGACACCCTCCCCTGTCATTACAGAGAATTCCTTCAGCCATGCCAGCTGTTCTTCAATTTCCTTCTGCGGAACTTCCTTGCCGCCGTTCAGCGACTCTTTATAGCGCCAATGCGCAGCAATACCCTTTTCAGCAATAGCATCCATTTCTTCCGTTCGGATTTGAACCTCAAAGATATGGCCCTCATCAGCGACGATGGTCGTATGCAGCGACTGATACATATTCATCTTCGGCATGGCGATATAATCCTTAAACCTGCCTGGAATCGGCCGGTAGGTCGCATGAATATAACCGAGAATTTCGTAACAGCTCGTTTCATTATCGGTAATGATGCGAATCGCCAGCAGATCGAGGATTTCTTCAAACCGTTTATGCTTATTGGTCATCTTTTTATAAATACTGTAAAGATGCTTACTGCGGCCAAAGATACGGTATTGGATATGATGCTCATCAAGCAGCGCCGATATATCATTGATCATCAGCTTGACCTGTTCATCACGTTCAGCCTTGCGAACCTGAACCAAATGAGCAATCTCATAATATTTTTCCTTATTCAGATACATGAAGCTTAAATCTTCAAGCTCATTTTTGATTTCACTGATACCTAAGCGGTGCGCGATCGGTGCATATACCTCAAGCGTTTCGGCGGCAATCCGCTGCTGCTTCTCCTCTGTCATGTACTGAAGCGTACGCATATTATGCAGCCGGTCAACGAGCTTGATTAAAATAACTCTGACATCCTTCGCCATCGCGATGAAAATCTTACGATGATTGGCGGCTTGATATTCCTTTTCATCACGGAATTCAATATTACCGATCTTAGTAACACTTTCGACAAGATTTAATACATCTTCTCCAAACATCGCTTTGACTTCTTCATCACTGGTCTCACAGTCTTCAATCACGTCATGAAGCAACCCAGCCGCTATGGTCTGCGGACCGCAGCGCAGGGTGGCAAGGATGTAGCCAACCTGAATTACATGAATGACATACGGCTCCCCGCTTTTTCTAAACTGACCTTCATGCATCTTATTGGCAAATTCATAAGCTCTCGTAATTAAATCGATATTTTCCGGTTTGACCATATATTTTTTAACTTCATTCATAATATCGTCAAACGTCGCTTTTTTATTTTCCATCCCTGTCACCTCACATTTCTATTTTGAAAAAAAGGGGAAGCCCCTTTTACTCGTAACTCATTAACGATTTAACATTATAACCTTTTAATGCTTCACGACCCTTTAAACCAGTTAATTCAATCAGGAAAGCACAGCCTACAACTTCCCCGCCCATTGCTTCCACAAGCTTGATCGTCGCATCAACAGTACCGCCAGTAGCCAGAAGGTCATCAATGATCAATACCTTCTGTCCCTTTTTAATTGAATCAGCATGCATATGCAGTTCATTGCTGCCATATTCTAAATCATATTTTAAAGAAACCGTCTCTCTTGGCAGTTTTCCTGGCTTGCGTACCGGCACAAAGCCGATTTTCAATTCAGAAGATACCGGACAGCCAAAGATAAAGCCTCTGGACTCAGGTCCTACGACTACTTCTGCGCCTACCTGACGGGCAAATTCAATCAGTTCATTGCACGCATAGGCAAAAGCTTCACCATCCGCCATTAAAGGTGTAATATCTCTAAATAAAATTCCTGCCTGCGGAAAATCAGGAATGGTTGCAATATAATTTTTTAAATCCATAAAAACTGCCTCCTTCAATATTCTACATTATATCAAAACTTAAGCGGCTTTGCATCAATAAAATACAGATTCCATGACATTCATTGACACTGTGCGCCTGCCTCTGAAGCTGTTGATTGAAACATTTCCCATAAAACCAACTTCTGTACACTGACGATACTGCTCAGCGCCCGCGCCTTCATTAAATAAAATATACTCATTATTTAACTGACTGATAATCTTAAGATGCGCGTTGCCGCCCATGGTTTTCACTTCTTTAATCTGTACCTTTACTTCAAAAATCGGTGCTTCAAAGCCAGTGCCAAAAGGTCTTAAACAATTCAATGCATCAATATTTTCCAATGTCAGCATGGTTTCATCTACCTTAATTGTGTTCAAAACCGGCTTTTCATATACAAAATCATGACTGTTTTCTTCAATATAATGACATACTTCTTCATAGGCTTCTTCTTTAAAGCTGATGCCCGCCGCCATCGCATGTCCGCCATAAGCCTCCAATAAATCTAAGCAGCCGTCAAAGAAGGTGGTCAGATCAAGACCTTCAACACTGCGGATACTGCCTTTATATAATCCATCCTTATGCGCTAAAACCATAAAAGGCTTGTTTAGCTGATTTGCCAGCCGGCCGGCGACTAAACCTACAACCCCTTCATGGAATGTATCATCATGAACGATCTGAAAGAAGGCTTCACTCAGCTGGCGTTCAGAAATGCTGACCATTTCCATCGTAATCTGTTTGCGGATCTCATTCAATTCATTAATCTGAACAACCCCGCTGTCAATCAGCCGTTCATCATTGCTTAACAGATAACGCACTGTATTATTCGCCTTCGCGCGGTCAGCCAAACGGCCGGTTACGTTTAATTTAGGAGCAATTTGAAAACCGATCGTCGTTTCATCACAGCGTTCAAACTGATTGTTTTTCAATCGATTGACGGCCGGATAACAGCCCTGATTCAAATATTTTAAACCAAGCCGAATCAGTGAGCGGGTTTCACCCCAGACCGGCATGCAGTCAGCAATCGCCGCCACACAGGCAAGAATGACCGCCTCCCGGCTCTCTTTCATCAGCATTCGAGCAATCAGACAGGCGACACCAGCACCGCTGAGCGTTTGAAACTTCGAATCCATCTTAAAAGGATGCACTAAGCAGTCACAAAGAATTTCACTTTCATCATAATTGTGATGATCAGTGAGAATCAAGGTTGCATTGGCTGCCCTGATTGCCTGCATCGCCTCAACGGCCTTTACCCCGTTATCTACGGTAATAAAATACTTATAGCCCTTTGCTAACGCATTGTTCACCGTGTTGACATTCAGCCCATAGCCTTCAGTTAAGCGATCAGGTATATAATAGCCGCATTCAATGCCCGCCTTTTTCAAAGCCATTACCAGTATCGCTGTCGCACAGATGCCATCCGCATCATAATCACCGCAGACCAGAATCTTTTCTTTTTCATCTTTTACCTTTTTCAAAATCCGGCCGCATTCTAGGATACCCTTTGCTTCATATGGATTTGATAAGACAGGCTCATTAAATATTTCATTCAGTTTTTCTTCATCAAGATCATATGTATCTAATACGATCTTTACTAATTCATTGTTTATTTTCATAAATACCTCTGATTCTATTCTAACACAAAAGAAAAAACATTCATTTCTGAATGCCTGAACTTTCGAATAAATCACTGAATTCATCCAAACTCATCTGCGCTCCCAGTACGACTGCCTGATTTGACAGGAAGGCAACAACCTCATTGACATTTAATTTTAAGATGTCATCAACAGCTTCACTTAAAGTCTTAGGCGTATGAAGAGACCATATAAAGCCGAATAAAGTATCTCTGACTTGCTTGGCGGTAAGCGACTCGAGATATTCACGGCGCAGCTGATTTGTTTTAATCGCGATTGCTAAATCAATCTGTGAATTTTGCTGAAGATCAAACTTCTCCATTCAAGCCCCTCCAATCATACTTGTCTATTATATAGCATATACTCATAAATGTGGAGTGGTAATTTTGAAAAATAAAATAATTCAATCAACAATTCTTTTAATCATCTTTTCAGTGATTGCTAAGGTACTGTCCTTTTTTGTAAGAATTTATCTGGCCCGGACGCTGAGTGCGGATGCGATGAATATCTATTCCCTGGCATCACCAACGCTGGTTTTCATTATTACCATTGCTCAAATGGGAATTCCGGCCGCTTTATCAAAAGTGATCGCGCAGAGTAAATCCTCAACATCTGCTTTGCTGACCAGCATCATCCTTTCACTTGTGAATAATATTATTGTTATCACATTATTTATGCTGCTGATCCCTTTTTTAGCGCAGATCATCTTAAAGGATGCTCAAATAATTCCAGTCATGAAAGCGATGCTGCCAATGATTCCGATGGTGACGCTGTCCGGCTTGCTTAAAGGGTATCTGCAGGGCAAGCAGGAACATGTCAGCGCCTGTGCTTCCCAAATGTTTGAGGAAATCTTCCGCATTATTTATCTATTGATCAGTTTTACCAACGCGCCGGTTATGACGCCGGTAAGAATGGCCGAAATTGCAATGCTCAGCGTATTTGTCGGTGAATGCGGTTCTTCACTCTATATGTTTATCTTCTGCATGATTAAAAGGACGGCTGCTTTTCCGGTTAACGAATTGATCTTAAAGCTGAATAGGGCCAGCTTTGATGAGATACTGCGGGTATCGATTCCAATGACTTCCTCAAGATTAATCGGCTCACTGACCTTTTTTCTTGAACCGATGCTGATGGTGCTCAGTGTCAGCAATGCATCGTCAATCATTGCCACTTATGGACAGTTAAACGGCTATGTGCTGCCAATCTTAACGATGCCCTCATTCATTACTGTCACCTTGGCCAACACGTTGCTGCCCTCTTTTACGTATGAGACAAGCCATGGCAACCGCAAGCGCGGTATGAAAATCTTCAATGTTATTTTCTGGATCTGTTTGCTGATCGGTTTCAGCTGCTCGGCCATTTCCTTCTTTTTTACCGATCAATGCCTTAATCTGTTTTATCATAATACATTGGGCTCCGCCTATTTAAAATCATTGGCATGGCCATTTGCCTTCTATGCTTTGCAGCCGGTTTTATCCAGCATGCTGCACGCGTTTGGACAAAGTAAAAAGGCGATGATTGATACCCTGAGCGGGTCTGTCATTCGCCTCTTAATCATTACCTTTTTAACACCTGTATTAAATGAAGCAGCGCTGCCGCTGGCATTGACTGCCTCCATGCTGATTACTACTTTCATGCATGCAATCAGAGTTAGTTTTTACTTGTGGAAGGAGCCTTCTTCAGCATAAAATAACCATTTTTCTGATAGAGACAGATAAAGCAATCTTCGATCTTATCAATCCCATTTGCCTTACAGAGCTTTAATAACTCGGCTTCATTAACACCTAAGGTATCCATGACCTCATGATGCATAACGCCATCCTGAATCAAAGGAAAAGGATATTTCATATGATTGCAGTTGGCGGGCAGTACAGAAAGTGAACCGCTGTTTTCAAGAATCGCAAAAGCAACTTCTTCCGGGGTGCCGATATTCTTATCCCGCAATTGGGTCATTAAATCATCGATACTGTAACGCTCCTTGCGCATGGCTTTTTGATTAATTACGCCATGATCAATCAGAATTACCGGTTTGCCATCGACAAAGTCGCGGACTTTTTGAAAGCGCAATAGTATCTGCGATAAAAGAATCTGCAGAAAGGCCAAGGTAAACAAAGGCACCAGTGCTTTAAAAATGGAATCATCAGCTTCAGTGATGGATAATGCCAGTAATTCTGACATAACTAAATAGATAACGATATCAAAAACACTTAATTCGCCGACTTCACGCTTGCCCATTAAGCGCAGGGCAAAAATAATAACAAAATAAAAGAAGAAACACTTCCAGATTAAGGTGAAATATTCGCTCATAAACGTCCTCCCAGCATAAATTGATTTTTCTTTTCATATCCTACAATGAGGTGAATCATGAAACAAAAAGCAATAACTATTTCAATTTCATTTGGCATCCTGCTTGGATCTACATTTTTATTATCGCTGATTTTTGCACTCTTATTCCATTTTGGCCTTTTTTCACCAAAAAGCATGAAGCTTACATCACTGATTCTTGGTTGTTTATGCTATCTTGGTGCCGGATCAATAATCGGTATCAAAATTAACCGCAAGCCTTTCCTCTATGCATTGTCGGCAGCGGCGGTTCTGCTCATCATATTATTGCTGATCAGTGAGAAAGCGTTCTTTCCGATTCTTGGCGTAATATTAAAGTGCTGCTGTCTGTGTATCGGCTGTATTTTGGGAATGATTATCAGTAACCGATAAAGAAAAAAGATCTTTTTAGTCATCAAAACCAAAAAGATCTTTTTGATAGGAAATACCAAGATGCTCATAAGCCTTAGGTGTCGCAACACGGCCGCGCGGTGTGCGGTTAATAAAACCGATCTGCAGCAAATACGGTTCATAGACATCCTCAAGCGTCATGGCTTCTTCACCGATAGAAGCAGCGATTGCCTCAAGTCCTACCGGGCCGCCGCTGAAGCGTTCAATAATGCCTCTAAGATATTGATGATCGACATGATCTAGGCCAAGATGATCAACCTTTAACCGGTCCAAAGCCATAGCGGCAATCTTTTGATCGATGATGCCATTATTCATCACCTGTGCAAAATCACGGACACGGCGGAACAGCCGATTAGCAATACGCGGTGTACCGCGGCTGCGGCGGGCTATTTCTAATACAGCTTGTTCATCAATAGCATTGCCCATCACCCGGCTTGTTCGGCGAACGATCTGTGACAGATCCTCCAAATCATAAAATTGCAGCTGGGATACGATCCCAAAGCGGTCACGCAAAGGGGCTGTCAGATCACCGGCACGTGTTGTCGCGCCGACTAAGGTAAAAGGCGGCAGATTCAATCGAATTGTACGCACCGTTGATTCCTTGCCGACGACGATATCGATGCAGAAATCCTCCATCGCCGGATAGAGAATTTCCTCTACTGCTTTTGGCAGCCGGTGAATCTCGTCAATAAATAAAACATCACCTGGCTGAAGCGTTGACAGAATCGCCGCCAGATCACCGCCCTTTTCAATAGAAGGACCGCTGGCTGTACGAATCTGGGTTCCCATTTCATTTGCCAAAATATAAGAAAGCGTCGTCTTGCCTAACCCCGGCGGACCATAAAGCAGAACATGATCCAACGCTTCATTCCGCTGCAGCGCCGCCTGAATAAATATCGTCAGATTCTGTTTCAGATCCTTTTGGCCGATATATTCATCCAACGTTTTAGGCCGCAGTGACGCATCTTCATCAAAACTGCTTTCTTCAGCTGATACTAATCTTTCTTCCATAAGTCTCTCACTTTCTGTTTGCCAGCAGATTCAGTGATAAACGGATTGCCTCATCACTGCCTGCATATTCCATGGCTGACACCTGTTTTAATACCTTATTGATTTCACTTTGTTTATATCCCAATGCCAACAAAGCGTCATTCGCATCCTGCAGGCTGTCGCTGAGCACTTCTTTTTTACCGCCCAGTTCGCTTTCTACGACAACTAATTTATTCTTCAGATCCAATACGATCTGCTGGGCTGTTTTAGCGCCGATGCCTGGCATCGATTTAAGATAAGCCACATCATTTTGTTCAATGGCTTCAACCAATCGGGCCGCTGAGCTGACGCTGAGAATGTTAACCGCGGTTTTAGGGCCTAAACCCTTTACCTCAATCAATCTGAGAAACAGCTCATATTCCTCCCATTTAGCAAAACCAAACAACAGGATTGCATCCTCACGAACATGCTGATAAGTAAATAAGGTTACCTCACTGCCATACTGAAAGCTTTGCGGATTGGGTGTGAAAATCTGATACCCGATGCCGTTGTTATCTAAAATTACATAGTCTTTTAAGGTTCTGAATACGATTCCTTTTACAAATGCTATCATGCTATCACCTGCCTTATTATATCATGAAACTAGGTGCCTTTACAGTCTATCTTTGTCCCAATATGAAAAGGCGCATTCCACGCCTTATAGTAATTCTTTGAAGCTTTTTATCAGCCTTGCCGCATTTTCCTTCAATAAATGCTGGTCATCATGAGAACTGGCATCATAAACACCTATCGTCTGCATACCAGCGGCGGCCGCACTGCAGATGGCTGTATTCAAATCATCATAGACAATGCACATATTTGGCTCAGTGTTCATCAGCTTAGCGCATTGAGTAAAAAAAGCCGATTTATCTTTACCGATACCAAGCTCATGAGTAGTTATGATGCGTTCAAAATAATGCAGCACATGCAGTCTTTTTAAAGCGGCTGACGCAAATTGGACATCACAGGAAGTTGCCACAATCATTCGATCCTGCCGCTGATGTATGAGCTTTAAATAATCAGCCGCAAATGGCTTAAGCTGCAGTTCATGCTCATAACTGGCCTTTGCCATCGCCGCCCATTCAGCCATCATCACTTCCGGGGCTTTATCGATATGAAAGGTCTTGATAAAATAATCGGCACATTCACGGTTGGTCATGTTCTTAATCACATCCAGCTGTTCATCTGTATAAGTAATGTGATGCATCGCCAAATAACGATGATCTATATCACGCCACAAATGCATAGAATCAAGCAAGGTGCCATCCATATCAAAAATATGCAGAAAACTCATAGATCGATTTCCAATTCAACGGGACAATGATCACTGCCGACAATATCCGTATGAATTTTCGCATCCTTAACCGCATCCTTTAAGCAATCTGAAATCACAAAATAATCAATTCGCCATCCGGCATTATTCTTACGCGCGTTGAAGCGATAACTCCACCAAGAATATTCAACCTTGTCCGGATAAAGATAGCGATATGTATCAATAAATCCAGCCGCCAGCAATTCGCTGAATTTATCTCTTTCCTGATCAGAGAAACCAGCATTCTGACGATTGCTTGATGGATTCTTCAAATCGATTTCCTGATGAGCAACATTAAGATCCCCACATAAAATAACTGGTTTCTTACTTTCCAGCTGTTTTAAATAAGCGCGGAAGGCATCTTCCCAAACCATGCGGTAATCAAGACGGGCAAGCTTTTCCTTTGAGTTTGGCGTGTAACAGTCCACCAGATAGAATTTTTCATATTCACAGGTAATTACCCTGCCCTCATGATCGTGTTCTTCAATACCAATTCCATAGCTTACAGAAAGCGGCTCCTGCTTAGTGAAAACAATCGTTCCCGAATACCCTTTCTTTTCAGCACTATTCATATAAATGTGATAACCATCTGCCGCAAAGTCATGCTGGCCCTCCTGCATTTTAGATTCCTGAATGGAAAAAATATCAGCATCTAACGCTTTCATCACATCGTAAAAACCCTTCGTTACACAGGCGCGAAGCCCATTGACATTCCAACTGACTAATTTCATAACAAAACCTCCAAGTAATGATTTTATTATACTATAAAGTGCAGTGAAATAGGTACTAAATGCTCTTTGAGTTATAGGTTTATCATTAACATTTTGAGCGCTGCATAAGATTAACTGCAAACATTATTGTAAAACCTCAACGTTCCTCATAGCCTCCAAATCCAAGTCACTTGTCAGCTGTCCGTTGGCTTTATCATAAATGAATACCGCTGCGGGATAATAGACAAATTCACTGCCGTTGTCATAGCCCTTTAAATCACGCCGAATCGCTTTTACTTCGATTTTTGCCTCATCTTCATCAATGATATAACCGTTAATTGTTCCACGCATCATCTGAATTTGATGATTGATTAAATAGGCTGAATAACCGCTTAGATTAAATTGCGGCATCGCTTGTTGGTAGTTAGAAGGATATGTGTATTTCCCTTCATATAAGCCATTACTTTGGTAAACATTTACTATGGGCAAAGCAGGATCTAGTAAACCGCTTTTGGTGTTCACTGCGTCATGAGCCGCCTCCACCATAATAAGTTCACCATCTTCCTTTTGTTTTATTTTAAATGTCCAATGCGTAAATCGATCTTGATTAGCAAGCAATGCTTCCCCATACGATATTCCTTCATAATAATTGAATTCTGAACGTTTTAATGGTTTCCAATTCTGATCATAAATCAGGATGCGCGGCTGATCGTTCAGCATGATTGGTTCAGTATAGAAAGCTATGGCGTCAACAAATATAAAATCATTTTCAACGCTTTGCTGAGTGACAAGAATCTGCCAGTTTTCATAACTAAATACATTATCATGAGGTATTTCATAACAATCATATTTTTCAATATAGCCTGCTAACCTCATTTCAGCTTCAGTAAATGTCTGTGCGGTTACTTCCTTTAGATGCGCACGGAATTCATCACCCGGCATAATTCGTGTTTGATCAGACAACAGATAACCCAAATCCATCACTATCGTCTCACCATATTTTTCATAACAATTGCTGGTAATTGGTATTGTTGGATAATTAAGCATGATAAACTGATAAGCCTTGCCAATATCATGAAAAGTACCATTAAAACTTCCTGTTATAAAAACTGAAGATAAAGCTTTTCGCAGCGGATCAGTTTCATCAAAGGTAAATGTATTATCTATAATCAGATCACCGCCGATGTTTAATTGAGGATAAACTTCATCTTGATTGATTAGATAAGGCGTATTAGCTGATGCCTCGGCAAATTGATTTTCATAAGCACCCACTTCTCCTGGTCCTTTTAAACTCACGCCCAGATTAATAAAATCAAAATAATTTTCAAATGTTTTTTGAAATTCATTGGAAAAAGATATGAAATACTCAGTATTGGAAGCATCACGCATGATAAAACTTGGATAGCCTAAACCAATCGCGAGCCGGCAATTAATTTCTTCGTTATCCTGAGTAAGCAATTTTACATCGGCATGAATCTTTTTATCTTGATTATAATAATCCGGAAAGTATTGATTAAAACTTATGGGTTCAGCGATATCAAACAGTTTAAAGAAATCATTGATTTTTTCAGGATCAGCAATGGTTTCAGCTTTTTTTCGATTACCTATTGATAATTCAAAGGTGAGTTCATCATACTCATATCTTCGGATATCATTAAATAAATCCAAGGTTTGTTGGTCAAAATCATTTTTTATACAATCCTCTAACGATATCTCTGATTTTTCATCGTTCTGATTCTCAATATCACTGTCACTTGATGTTGCATTAAGCTGAATGTTTTCATCATTAGAAATATCTTTCGTATCCTGCGGATCATCAATTTTCTCATTCTGGTGCTGACAGCCGCATAGAATAAGCAGTAAACACAGCATTATTTTCCTCATGTCAATTCCCCCTTATCGACGGCAGTTATCGATATTAAAATCATGATATAAACGATAATCTTCTGTAATACCGAATTGGTCAAGATAACCAAAAGTGATGGCTGTACCATTAAAATCGGTAAGCTCTTGTGTAATTTTATCATAACGATAGCCGCCGATTGGCTCATCGTTTATCTTAGTTTTATCATATTCAGCAATATATGCCTGTTGATCGTCTTCATAAGCTTTTAATTTATATTTATCCTTTTGATAATTGCTGTGATAATATAATTGTTCATTAACCTCTCTGGCAAGCGTACCGCTTAAATTGAATTGTGGAATTGGTGTCCAATCATTATCTGAGACTTTATAGACATTGATGATTGGCTTACTGGAATCAATAACCTGCATTACATCCCGCTCATTCAATGTTTCTATGGACATAATCGAGTAGGTTCCATCAGCATGAGCTTTTAATTTAATTTCAAGCAGTAATAAATCATCTCTAAAAACATTTAGAAGCTCATCAAGCTTATTGAGGGATAAATCAATCGTTGAAGCATCAATTAAAGAGTAATCCTGCCGATAGAGAAAGCAGTCACTTTTGCCTTGAACATTGCCTTTTATCTCAGTATAAGCCACTGATGCTTTGATTGTAACAATATCCTGGCTTTCCTGCTGATCGTTGATCCTCATGATCCAGCCTGTATAATCATTAGATACTGCACCGTCAGCATAAACATAGTACACATATAGATCCTCATGCTTAATATATTGTCCGCTTACAAACCATTGGGGTGAATAATACCATGAAGTAGATTCATCAAAGCTTGATTCACGGTCAAACAATTCACGATAAGCAGCCCTGAATTGCTCGCCGCTCATGATTGTAGAGTTTGCAGGAATCGGTTCGGCTAAGTGAATGATTTTTTCCTCATCACCATCAAGATAATGAA
This sequence comes from Dielma fastidiosa, assembly GCF_003475485.1. Lineage (NCBI taxonomy): Bacteria > Bacillati > Bacillota > Erysipelotrichia > Erysipelotrichales > Erysipelotrichaceae > Dielma > Dielma fastidiosa. The sequence continues at coordinate 163,298 of NZ_QRQL01000001.1, forward strand.
TTTCATCACTGGTAACCGTCAAATCGGGATATATTGCGTGTATGTTCGGATAGTTTTTCATGATATAAATAAACAGCTCAAAAGAGGGTTCTGGCGGGATTGGCACACTGCCTAAATTGATAATTGCATTCATTGCCTTATCAAAAGAATCTAAATCATTGTCATAGTTAAAATCTTTTTCCTGTAGATAAAAATTATTTGCTTGCCAATCATCAATTTTAAATGCCTTTCCACTGTCGTAGATATTTGGTGTATCGGCATTTGCCCAGATCCATTCACCCATTAATTCATTTGACTTCGGTTGGGTATCTACATAAACAAAATCAAAAAAAGAGTATAAGTTAAAATCTGCGCCTAAATCAATCAGATAATCTTTAGAATTATCTTTAATTCTCAGCACATGAGGTACAATGGCATAAAGGGTAAATTGAGAGGTTTCACCCATCGCATCAACTGCACTGATGATAAAGAAGGAATTGGTTGCATCCAGTTCTTGAATGGTTCTGCCGGGGCCATAATAATTCAAATCAACGATTGCCGATTCAATCAAATCAAAGAGTTCGGTTAGCTTATCGGCATTATCAAATTCAACACTGTTCATCATGCCGCTGTTAAAATAACTGAAAGCAGTTGAGACATATTCTTTATTTGCAAGCTGCTGATAAAGCTCTGCGGTCCTTTGATCCGTATCATTTTCAATCAATTCGGTCAGTGAGCTGCCATATTTCATGACCGGCTGACTTTTCTCTTTAGCGCAGCCAATCAATAATAAGGATAAACATAGGATCATTTTTAATGTTTTCATACTTCCCCCTAACGCACTTTACTATATTCAAGATATTCCTTAAACGTTTTTATGTCATATACAAACCCCTGTTGATCATGGAGCTGTTTTGTTGTTAGATCATAGATATATTCATGCTTCACTATCAGCGCCTTGTTACTTGGGGTATTATAATCATTTTCCGCATAACAGCGCAGAATCGCTTGTTGATCATTTATTTCTATTTCATAGCCAATATATTCTGATGTATTCTTGATATAATTATTCACATTGTAAGCGGCACTGCCGCTTAGATTGAACTGTGGAACAGCCTGTTTATAACTCGGGATTAAACATGAATCTTGTGCATCACGATAAACCATAATAATGGGCTGAGATGGATCATTCAGCTCTACTCTTTCAAGAACTTCATTAAAAATCTTGGCTGACAGCAAAGCATACGTATCATCCTCACGATGCAGGATATGCAATGTTACCTGTTTAAAAGCTTCCTTATTCGCAAGGACACATTCCTTCAGCGATTCTTCATTACAGTTTTGCGTATCGGCATGCGTGAGTCTTGAGCCATCCGCCTTGTAAATAATGGTATGTGTTCCCGAATCCCAATCATTTTTCTCATTTAATTCTGTTTCGCTGTAAAACAGCAGGGCCGATACTTCAATTTCATTACCGGTCTCATTCATTTCATCAATTAAAAGATTGTAGCCGGAATATCCCGGCATTACGAACCCTGCCGCAATGTGACTGTAAAAGTACATATCCGCGCCATGAATATAACCATAGGTTGTACCTAAATCTGTCAGTGACCAGCTCTGTGATTCATCAAAGGGAGCGTCACAATTAAACAATTCAAAGTAGCGATTGCGAAATACATCTCCCTTTATCAAACGGCTGTCAGCGCCAATTTCAATATCGGATTGAAAATTTTTTTCTTCGCCATTTTCTAGATAACTGATATCAGTAATCATGTTATAGGAATTATCCATAGTTATATTATATGGTGTAGTCTTAAATATGAACTTAAACGTATTTTCCTCAGGCTGATTGGTAAATTCACCGGTATAGAAAAAACTATATATGGCCAGGTCAAAATTGCTTGGTTCATCACGCCAATAAAAACCTATAAAATCACGGTAACAATCCACATCGCTGAAATAATAAGCATTATCTTCAGGCATCAGAATCGGTGAATGAATTGTTGCCCTTACTAAGTTAAAATCCGAATATCCATCGATATCAGAATTCTTTTGAATCCAGCGGCTGGCAATTTTCATGTTTAAGTCATGATTTTCAATTTTTCTTTGATTTGAATTAATTGATCCTGAACAGCCGCCAATAAACAGCGCAAGCAAAAGCAGCAGTTTCCACATGACAATCCCCCTTTTCGATTTAGTAGTATTGCTTCCAAGCTAAAATCTTCTCTGCATTAATAAATGCCTGAGTCGTTTTATCGTAAGTATAAGAAGCCTTCACAAAATATAGATACTGATCCTTGAATGGTAATAAATAGCGGTCGATGCCCTTTACGGTTACTTGTTTATCATCGTTTTCGACTATGAAGCCGCGGACTGAAGAACTGCTGTCGGCAATTTCTTGATTAATCAAATAAGCATCCAATCCCGATATTGTAAACTGCGGCATCAAATATAAATCACTTGACGATATACGACCCATTGGTTTCTTTACAATTTCAATCATTGATTCATTCATCATATAAGGTTCATTTTGATTGAGGCACGACGCTGATAGAAAAGCATAGCTGCCATCCTCTCGATGCAGCAATTTTACCTCCCATTGTAAAAAACGGTCACGATGATCCAAAAGAAAATTTCTGAGCGGTAAGCCTTCTGCCCACCCTAACTCCGCAGTGCTTACCGGCTGCCAATCTTTATCATAAAGCTTGGCATAATTATCATTGCTAATCCAATCATAGTTTGTATAAAAATCAAGCAGCTTGATATTAACTGTAGAATCATTTTCCAACACATCTTCAATCAGCAGATTCCAGCCAGCATATCCGCCTACAGCACCCAAGCAATAGCACGCATAATAATAGAGATCATGATCTGCAAAGTAGCCATAACCGTCACGGCCCAAAGCACCGCTGTGATATGACTTTGATTCATCCCAATTGAACTCCTGATTGAATAATTGACGATATGCGGATCGGAAAACTTCACCATTCATCAGAATACTGTACCCGGCAATCGGCCGATCTAAACTGATTGTTTCTTTGACGCCATCACGCATAAAAGTTATTTCAGAAAGAGCTTCCACATCACCGCCGATGATGCGTTCTGATTCATGATTCAGGATAATATATCGAAATATTCCCTCATCAAAAGAAGGCGCTGACGACATTTCTCCAGTATAGAATAACATCGCTAAAATCCGATTAAGATCATTTGGGTTTTGATCATAAGTATCACTGTGTGATTTTCTGATTAACCCCTCGGATAAGCTTAGCTCCTCTTTAAATAAATATGCTGTTCTATCATATTCTGCTGTTATATCGGTTTCATTAATAAATTGTTTTTCATAATTATCAGCATCACCAGCATCTACATCGATTCCTAATTTCAGAAATTGAAAATAATTATACATCGGCTCATCCAATGCCGATTTTAAATGGATCTGATATTCATCCGTATTATCCATTAATATCAGCAATGGGTCAGTTTCATTAAAAATATACTGACAATGAATATGCTGATTCATCGCATTAGATGCGATAAGATCAATTTTTAAGTCATTATCCTTTACCGTTTGTGATTCGTTAAGGGCAATGATTTCACCATTTTTCAAAAGACTGAAAAATCGGGTGATTTGATTTATATCAAAGCTTTGCACCTGTGTCTGCTGGTCAGTAAAAACAGCCGTGAATACCGCATTATCATAACGGCTTGAGACCATTTCATCAAATAAATCAGCCGCTCTTTGATCGCGTTCATCATGAATTAACGCATCCAGCATTGCTTTATAATCTATTTTCTCACTATCCGCTGATGGTGCGATAATGGTTTCATTATTATTTTCAATTTCACTGTTTGTTGCGGTTTCTTCCGGCAGCTTGTGACTTTCACTGATAGATGGGTCTTCGTATTTTGTACAGCCTGATAAGATTAGGCATAAAACGAGAAACAGTTTTTTCATAAAAATGCCCCTTTCTCCATGTACATACATAGATTGTTTTAAATATTATCGTCAAGCCCAATAATCCTCTCTTTAATTATAATATACGATTTCTACCCATTATTTACAAGAAAAATTCCTTGATAATAAAAACTCCCCGCGTGTGCGGAGAGTTCCTGTTTCTATAAACCTTTATAATATTCTACAGCCAATTCGACAGCTTTAATCATTGCATTGGAAGTAACCGTAGCGCCTGACACTGCATCTACCTTGCTTAAATCGTCTTGACCAGCGATTAAAGCATTGATGAAATCAGAATTTTCAGCCGTTAATACACCGCCGACATTTTCGGTTTCCTGAGCATCTCTGACATTGATTGCGGTAATTTTACCTTCCGCATCAAAAGTGATATGGGTTTCCATTTCACCGCCGTAGCCTTGGGTAACAACCTCAACCTTAGTATTACCGTCAGTCGTTGTATGAGTTACCACACCTTCAAATAATTCACCATGAATTGCGAGATAAACCATTCTCTGGAAATCACCGACAAAGGTAATTGTCGCTCCGGAAATGGTGTCTCTTTCTTCAATCGGCTCACTGGCCTGATTTGTTGTTTTAAACATTTCGTAGACATCTTCTAATGTCATCTTGTTTTCTAAAATATAAGCTTCAATGGCTGCCATCTGTTCGCCATAGCTTCTGCCGCCATGATAGCCGGCAAATGAGATACGTTTAGATCCTTCCTGATAAGAACCATCAGCATATAAACCATGCATGCTGAGAATATCTTTCACCAATGTCTCTTCATTCAGTTCGATGCCGCCATCCTTTGCAAGATAGCCATAGGCTAACAACGCTTTATCCATCGCTACAGATACTGCATTATCCGGTGAAGACAAGGCGTCATCCCTGAAATTCAGTTCCTTAAATGTTGTTGTGTCAGTCAGATTATCGCATGAAGCTGAAACCATGAACTGCGCAAGCGCACCTTCACCATAAGCAGGATCATAACCATAAGCGGTTAAAGTTGTCAGCTTATAGCCGTCTGCTGTCTTTTCTACAGCCGCATCAGAGATATTCATTAAATATCCCATAATATCTTTTTTCGAATACTCACCTTCGCTGCCTTTGTTGCGGATAATATCAAAATTCAATTCTGTGATGATGCCATCTTCAGTTTTACCTTCAAAAATGAACGTATCATTTTTAGGCTTGCCGCTGGATGTCGTACCCTTCATTTCATACTCTGCCGCAAATGTTTCCACAGCCGGCTCCTTGACCTCAATCTCTGGTTTAGGATCTTTGTTTTCTGTCGAACAAGCGCTTAGTCCTAGCACTAAGGCTGATACTGATAGAATACTGATTAATTTGTTTTTCATTGACTTTCCCTCCGTCAAATTAATTATTTCACATAAAGGTATTTAAATCAACAACTTTTAATGATAATTAATATTTATTTACTATTAATAATTATATATTATGATATTTCACTATTTGAAATGAAATTTATTTACAATCTTGTTACAGCTAATTTGTACATTATAATTTATATCTTACACTCCATGATAGTAATAAAAAATAGATATTTTTCCAGCAGGTTAAGGCTTCCCAATAAGCTGGAAAGCGCATGGTTACTGGGTTTTAGCCAAATGTATAGTTTATATATTGGACGATTTGCAGCCCAAATGCCGCCCATATTTACTAAAGCGTTATAAAGGCTTGTAGAAACAAGTAACAGTTTTTAACTATGCCGCTCTAAATTTGACTTTTATGAGGTGTAGCTTTAGAATGTAAACAAATACACCTTTGGCTTATAAGGCGTATTCAGCAAATCGGAATTTAATGGAGAGAAATTTGTGGGAACAGGAATAATTGTATGTGGTCTAAACGGGACTGGAAAGAGTACGTTGGGAAAAGTCTTAGCAGAGAAATTAAATTTTCATTTTATTGATAACGAAAGCCTGTATTTTCCTATGGCGGATCATCATTATATTTATGCTTATCCACGCACCCGCGAAGAAGCTACAAAGCTCCTTTTCGATGAAATTAAAATATATGAAAATTTTGTTCTTGCTTCAGTAAAAGGGGATTACGGAGAATGGTTCTATCCCTATTTACAGTATGCCGTTTTGATTGATGTTCCGAAAGATGTTCGGTTACAACGCGTTAAAAACCGTTCTTTTCAGAAATTTGGTAATAGAATGCTGCCGGGTGGAGATTTATATGAGCAGGAAAACAACTTCTTTAATCTTGTTCAATTTAGAGATGAAAATGTTGTTGAAGAATGGCTGCAATCTTTAAACTGTCCTATTATACGAGTGGATGGAACAAAGTCCATAGGAGAAAACACAAAACATATTATTGAGCAAATAAGACTCTAAATTCCAGTTTGTCAGGCTGATTTAAGCACACATCATTTGGCGCACTATGCTATCTAGTTGTTTTCAATCGTGGGATTGGAATTCCCGCCGCGCATGAAAATAGCCCCGGCATGAGACGGGGCCAGTCTCACGCCGAGGCGGTCATGCGGAACGATAGAAGCTCATTTCCTTGGGTTCGGGATAAGCATGCAGGCCCCCAAGGTTTGGTCTCCGCAAGGCCCCATTTGTCCGCGCGCATCCCCTGATTTCATGCAGGTTTGCGGGACGCCCCGCAAAAACTTACATAGCCTTTTAAGTGTTTCTTTCGCTTTCAGGCAATAAAAAAGGATGATTGCTCACCCTTAATCGATAAAATTAAATTCTGTATCGCAGATAACTACAATATCGCCGTCCTGACAGCCAGCATCACGCAGTGCCTGATCGACATTGAGTACACGCATCTTGCGAGCAAAACGCTGATCGGCTTCTTCAGAATTAAAACGTGTCGCATTAAATGCACGTTCAATTTCTTCGCCGGCAATCTGCCATTTGCCATTGCCGAGATTACGAATCTCAAACGGTTTTTCAGGTTCTTCAAATTTATAAAGCACCCCTTCGCTCTCTTGATCTTCAACCTCGCTGTGCATTGGAAATTCCGGAGTCACGGCAAGTAAATCAGCAGCCCGATACAATACTGGGTCCAAGCCTTCCGCAATAATCGTTGTGGTTTCAAATACCTCAACATCCGGATAGGCTTCTTTAAACCGGCGCAGATTATCCGCAGCGGCGTCTAAATCCATCTTGTTAGCAACCACGATCTGCGGTCTTTCCATCAGACGATATTCATAGGAAGCCAATTCATTGTTAATGATGCGGTAATCCTCAACAGGATCACGGCCGTCATTGGCCCCCATATCAATGATATGAATAATTACCCGGCAGCGTTCAATATGTCTTAAGAACTGAATACCAAGCCCCTTGCCTTCACTGGCTCCTTCAATCAAGCCCGGTAAATCTGCCATAACAAAGCTGCGGCCGTCAGCAACCTGAACTAAACCGAGATTGGGCGTGATGGTCGTAAAATGATAATCAGCGATTTCCGGCTTGGCTTTTGAAACAACGGAAAGCAGCGTTGATTTACCAACGGATGGGAAACCGACTAAGCCGACATCTGCCAATACCTTTAATTCTACCTGAATATCATATTCATCACCAAAGGTACCCATTTCACTATATTCAGGTGCTGAATTAACACTTGATTTGAAATGGAAATTACCACGGCCGCCTTTACCGCCGGCAGCAATGACCGCCTGCTGATTCGGCCGGGTCAAATCGGCGAGAATACTGCCATTTTCACGTTTTACCAACGTTCCCGGCGGTACCTTGATAATGGTATCCTTACCGTCAGCGCCATGCATTTTCTTTGGCTTGCCCTTGCCGCCGTCCTCAGCGACGATCTTGCGGTTATAACGAAGATCCAGCAATGTCGACTTTCCGGTATCTACCTGAAAGATAACACTGCCGCCCTTGCCGCCGTCCCCGCCGCTTGGTCCGCCCAGCGGTACATACTTTTCACGGCGAAACGCAACGATACCATCGCCGCCCTTGCCAGCTTTTACTTTTAACTTTACGCGATCAACAAACATGTTCGCACCTCTTTTCTTGCTTCAAAAATAAAATCCCCTTTCGGGGACTTTTTATGCTTGTGGGTAAACAGAAACTTTCTTTTTGTCTTTACCAAGACGTTCGAACTTAACGATACCGTCGCATTTTGCGAACAATGTATCATCACCACCGCGACCAACATTAGTTCCCGGGTGAATCTTGGTTCCGCGTTGACGATAAATAATAGAACCGCCAGTGCAGAATTGACCATCAGCCAACTTAGCGCCTAAACGTTTTGATTGAGAGTCACGGCCGTTCTTAGTAGAACCTACTCCCTTTTTAGATGCGAATAATTGGATATCTAATACAAATTTCATGATGCCACCTCCATTTGCTGTATTTGAATGTATTTTTTATAAGTTTCCGTCATAGTCTGAAACTGAATCAGCATGACCTTTAAAATCAGCTGTACCATCTCATTATGACGATTTAATACGTGTATACTGATGAAGCCACTGTCCATTTGCAGTGAGCATTCACCTTCAGCCAGTTCCTCCAATGCGTTCAGAATACCTACACCGATTGAACTGACACCGGCACAGACCAAATCCTGCCCATGTTCAGCATAATCAGCATGTCCGCTTATCTCTACGGCCGCTATCTCATCCTGCACTGTATTCACTGTAACCGTAACCACAATTAAGCCTCGATTGCTTCGATTGTTAATTTAGTATAAGGTTGTCTGTGACCTTGTTTACGGTGTGAGCTTCCATCTTTACATTTGTATTTGTAAATCGTGATTTTCTTAGCCTTGCCTTGTTTTTCAACTTTAGCAGTAACTTTAGCACCCTTAACATAAGGAGCACCAACTTTAGTTGTTCTGTTTGAATAGCAAACAACTTTGTCAAAGACAACCTGCTCGCCTTCCTGAACATCTAATTTTTCAACAAAGATTGTTGAACCAACTTCACAAAGAACTTGTTTTCCACCTGTTTCGATAATTGCGTACATAATCGCACCTCCTTCTTTCATAAGACTCGCCAATAACAGGAGACTTGCGTACTTGTAACCCTGTATCATGCGGTTGTAAGCCAAAAGGACATACAACGTAGTTATGTTACCATATAAAGGTAAATCCGTCAATTATTTTCCGTAAAATAATCTTAAAAAACATCTATACAAGGCCCGGCGGTGTCACTTCCTGAAGCTGTTTCACCAAGCAGCTGTCCTCTCGGGTAATATCTCCCTGAATCAAAACCATCCTGCCTTTAATCAAATATTGAATATATTTTTGATAAACACGCGGCATCAGCACCAGATCATAGGTTGTCGTTTCATCCATCAAGGTCACAAAAGCCATTAAATCACCGGTTTTTGTTTTATGCTGGCGAACGCGCTCGATTTGACCAAACATTTCAGCCTTGCCCATCTTGCCTTTATAATCAATCAGAAGCGGGGCTCTGATATCAAGCTGAGAACGCAGCTCCGTAATCGGATGCTTGCTGAGATAGAAACCAAGCACTTCCCTTTCTGCTTCACATTTACGCTCATTTGTTTCTTTAATCATAATCGGTGCCGGTTTCGATACAAGATTGAAATTAATCGTAATCTGATTCTGATCCTCCACCTTTACAATTTCCGCATAACGAATGGCCTCTTCAAGTGATGCGCGCATGGAAGCCCGGTTCATGCCGAAATCATCTAATGCGCCGGCATCAATCAAACATTCGATGCACTTTCGTGAAACTTTGCATGTTGCCATACGGGCGACAAAATCATAGAAATCAGCATAACGGCCATTGATTGAACGGTCTTTCAGAATACTGTCACAGACTGCCACACCGATATTTTTGATGCCTAAGAGCGGAAAGCGGATGGCCTGCTGCTCGATCAGATAATCAGCGTTAGATTCATTAACACTTGGCGGCAGAATCGTCAGCCGCCGTTTGCGGGCTTCAAAGATATATTCGCTGGTCTTGCTCTCACTGCCGATGACACTGTTTAAAAGGCTGGTAAAGAACTGCAAAGGCGCGTTAGCCTTCAGATAAGCCATCTGATAAGCAAGCAGGCCATAGGCAATAGAATGCGATTTATTGAAGCCATAATTGGCAAATTTCAAAATCAAGGCATAAACCTTATGTACAACCTCTTCTTTATAGCCCTTAGCCAAGGCCCCCTGCGTAAACTCTTTTTCCAGCTGCTGAAGATCCTTCAGCTTTTTCTTACTCATCGCCTTACGCAGAATATCCGCTTTCGCAAGGGAGAAGCCGGCCATTTTCTGCGCAATCTGCATGATCTGCTCCTGATACAGAATAATGCCGTAGGTATCTTTAAGTATGGGAATTAAATCCTCATGATCATAGACAATCTGATCGCTGTGTGCCCGATTTTCTAAATAAAGCGATATATTTTCCATCGGACCTGGACGATATAAAGCAATGGTTGCGGCAATCTCTTCAAAGCTGCGGGGCTTCATCCTGCGAATCAGATTTTTCATTCCCTCTGACTCGAGCTGGAAGATACCGACCGTATCGGCTGCCTGTATACAAGCAAAGGTCTTTTCATCATCCAGCGGTATTTTCATAATATCCAGTTTTTCCGTCTGCTGGGCATTGATATTCTGCACGATTTCATCAATAATCGTTAAATTTCTAAGCCCCAAAAAGTCCATCTTAATAAGTCCCAGTTCTTCTAAATATTCCATTGTAAACTGTGTTGAATAAATCCCCTCTTCGGTTTCCATCAGCGGACAGACGTTCGTTATCGCGGTATCACATAAGACAATACCGGCAGCATGTGTTGAAGCATGACGCGGCAGTCCTTCCAGCTTTTTCGCGATCGCATAAAGATGTTCGAAATTTTTGGACGCGTGAATCATTTTCTTAAACCGCTGATCAGCCATGTTATAAGCATAATCAAGCGTTACCTTAGGAACATTGGGAATTGCCTTGCTTAACATATCGAGATCGTGAACCGCGATTCCCAGCACCTTGCCGACATCACGGATCACCTGTTTCGCAGCCAAGGTACCAAAGGTAACAATATGGGCCACATGATCCTGCGAATACTTATCACGGACATAGTCGATCACCTCATCACGGCGGTTGTCAGGAAAATCGGTATCGATATCCGGCATACTGATACGATCCGGATTCAGGAAACGTTCAAACAGCAGATGATATTTTAAAGGATCAACATGCGTAATGCCCAAACAATAGGCAACCAAAGAACCCGGCGCACTGCCGCGTCCCGGCCCTACATAAATATTTTGTGAACGGGCAAAACGAATAAAATCATAGACAATCAAAAAGTAATCAGCAAACTGCATTTTCAAAATAACATCAAGTTCATATTTCAAGCGGTTATGATAAGCATCCGGAATCGTTTGATAACCAAAACGTTTCTTTAATCCCTGCATACAAAGCTGGCGCAGATATTCCTCACTGCTGACATGAAATTTATTCTCATAAACCGGCAGGGATGCCTTTGGGAAAGCCATTCTCACATCACAGGACGCGGCAATCGCATCGGTAGCCGCTAAATCATCAGCATCATAAAGCTGTGCCATCTCCTCCTGAGTCCTAAAATAGCGCAGGGAGGATACATTTAATGTCTTATCATGCAATGAAACACCCTGATCGATAGCACATAATACGCGATAGCTTTCCTCATCCTCACGATCCGCATAATAGATTCTTGATAAAGCTGTTGTTTTAACGCCGTTATTCAGACAGATCTCTTTCAGATACGCATTTTTGATACTGAACAGACCGGAATCATTCATCGCAATTGACACATAAAAATCTCGGAAATGCTGATTAAACTCGGTTATGATTTCTTCCAGACGCACCTTATCTTCATTAATCAAATACTGTTCAAAAACTGAATGCTCACCGGCGGTCAGCACAACACAGTCCTTTGTATAATCAATTAGATCATCAAAGGCAATGATCTTGCTTTTTGTGTTCAAATAGGTAGATAAAGCCATCAGCGAACGATAACCATCGTCATTTTTCGCCAGCAGCAGCAAAGGGATGATCTGATCATGCAGATCGACATCACATTCAAGGCCGAGAATCGGCTTAATCTGCTGACGCATACATTCATGATAAAAAGCCATGGCACCATGCATTACATTCTTGTCCGTCAGCGCTACCGCATGATATCCATAGGCTTTAGCCTTTGCGACGATCTCTTTGATCCGCAGCGGACTTTTCAGCAAGGTGTAACAGCTTCTTGTATGTAAATGCACACTCATGAAAACATCCCCTTTCTTTTCTTCTATTATAACATAAAAGCAGGCATCGCCTGCTTATTCTGCAATTCGTTTCATTAAGCGTGACAGCAGCTCATCAATATCCAAGCGTGTGAGCTTCTTAACACCGCTGGCCAGCTTATGGCCGCCGCCGTGATATTCATTTGCGATATCATTGATGGTTTTGCGATAGGAACGCAGCGAACCATTATATAGATGGCCTTCCTCATTAGGATTACGGGTAAATAACGCCCATACTTCAATACCGCTGATGCCGGCAAACGCATTCACTTTATCCTTAGCCTCTATAAAGCTGAGACCAAAACGCTCATATTCTTCCTGTTCAATGATTTTATAGATCAGCTGATCATCGATGATTGTGCATGTATTCTTCAGATAGGCTTCAAATCTGAATGATTTCAGATCAGTTGCAAACATCTGATGATTCAAAGCCGAAATATCGACACCCTGAGCACTGAGCCAGGCAGCACAGGCCATCGTCTGCGCACTGACACTCGGTATAGAGAACTTCTGTGAATCGGTCAGCAAGCCGCAGTACAGATAGCTCGCCGCCGCTTTGGAGCATGTATCCTTCACACCCATCAGCAGTTTCGTCAATACTTCACAGGTTGAGCAGGCTTGCTCTTCCACTAGATTCAGATCCCCGTAGCTTTCAACCACCGGATGATGATCAATCTTAATTACCGTATCACACAGCTTATACCGCTGATCATCGATGCGGTCGACATTGGCTGTATCAAGTATGATCGCACAGGCATTTTTCAATGCTTCATCACTGATCGTATCACTGATAGGAAAAGCTGAATCAGCATTTTCATTATCCCCTAAAGCAACTATGCGCTTATCAGGATAAGCTTCTTCAAGCCATAGCTTAAGGCCGAATTGAGAACCCAGCGCGTCGCCGTCAGGAAATACATGACGGAAAAGCGCTAGAGTATCATATTGTTCAATGATTTCAAAGAAATCCTTAGCCATCTTAGAAACCTAACAGGCTGTAAGTATCTCTGGCAATAACCAATTCTTCATTAGTTGGTACAACCCAAACCTGTACCTTAGAATCATCGGCAGAAACACAGACTTCCTTACCGCGGGTTTTATCATTTAATTCATAATTCATTTTCAGATCCATTGCTTTTTCAAGCTTTTCACAGATCTGATGACGCAGGTTGCAGTCATTTTCACCAAGACCCGCTGTAAATACGATCGCATCACAGCCGCCTAACTGGAAGTAATAACCACCGATTACATTAATCGCGCGGTTTACATAAAGCTGCTGAGTTAAAATAGCACGTTCATTGCCTTCCGCAACTGCGTTTTCAATATCACGGGCATCGCTGGAAATGCCTGAAATACCTAACATACCAGATTTCTTATTCAAAGCTGTATCCATTTCATCAGGTGTCATGCCTGTCTTTTTCATTACAAAAGGTACGATAGCCGGGTCAATATCACCGCAGCGAGTACCCATCATGATACCGCCAAGCGGCGTTAAGCCCATGGATGTATTGATACATTTACCGCCGTCAACAGCCGTAATTGAAGCACCGTTGCCTAAATGACAAGTGATGATTTTAAGATCCTTAACATCTTTGCCCATCAATTCAGCACAGCGCTGAGAAACATATTGATGACTTGTACCGTGAGCACCATAGCGGCGAACCTTGTAGTTTTCATACCATTCCATAGGTACTGGGAATAAATAGCTTTCCGGTGTCATTGTCTGATGGAAAGCTGTATCAAAAACAAAAACGTGGCCAATCTGCGGCAAAGCTTCTTTAAATGCGCGATAACCAATCAAATGAGCCGGATTATGCAATGGCGCTAAATCAGAAAGTTCTTCTACCTTATTCACTACATCCTCATCCACAACCGCGCTTGAATCAAAATAGCTGCCGCCTTGTACGATACGGTGACCCGCACCCTTAATTTCTTCAAGATTTTCAACAATTTTATGTTCTACAAGTGCTTTAAGCAGTAAATCTACCGCTACCTTATGATCCTTGATCGGCAGATTCTGTGTATGTTTTTCACCATTATATTTGATTGTGAAAATCCCCTCTTCAAGACCGATACGCTCTGCGATACCAGAAGTCAGCACTTCTTCTGACGGCATTTCAAAAAGCTGGAATTTTAAGCTTGAACTGCCCGCATTTACTGAAATAATTTTTGTCATAATTTACCTCCGTTACTCATTTTCTTCTAATAACATGACATATTGATTAATTTCTTTATTACCAAACGATTTTATTTTATCATAAATTTCTGATCGTGCATGAAATTTTTGCACAAGCTGTAACTTTTCTTCATATTCTTCCATGATTTTCTCACTGCGTCTCAGTGTATCAAGAATAGCACTGCGTGAAACATCAAAATTTTCACTGATTTCTGCCAATGAAAAATCCTCACGATAATACTGAGTACAGATTTCTTTTTGCTTTTCAGTCAGCAAATCCTCATACCAATCAAGATATTCATTCATTTTTTCAGTCTTATTATTCATTACCAGCCAATCCTTCACACAGACTATATAAATAAGCGTCTAAGTCAAATGGCCGCAAATCATCTAATTTTTCACCCAAACCGATATATTTTACCGGCAGGCCTAAACGATCACGAATCGCGATGACGATGCCGCCCTTAGCCGTACCATCTAATTTCGTCAAAATAATGCCTGTCACATTGCATGCTTCAGTAAATAGCTCAGCCTGTGAGATCCCATTTTGACCAGTAGTCGCATCCAGTACCAGCCATACCTCATGAGGGGCGCCCGGGATTTCCCGTTCAACTACACGGTGCATTTTGGAAAGCTCATTCATCAGATTAGTCTTATTCTGCAGACGGCCGGCGGTATCACCAATCAGCACATCAATCTTATTTTCTACCGCATAACGGCAGCCATCGACTAATGCCGCACTTGGATCGCCGTTTTCGCGTCCTTTGATGCAGTGGATATTTAAACGCTCAGCCCAAACCGCCAGCTGATCAATCGCACCGGCACGGAAAGTATCTGCCGCCGCAACAGCCACCGTTTTGCCCTGATCCAGAAACAGCTTTGAAAGCTTGGCGGTGGTCGTCGTCTTGCCGCTGCCGTTAACGCCAACCATCAGGATTACTGTCGGTCCCTGATCATTAAACTCAAATTCACGGTCTTCTTTGGCATTATACATTTTTGCCATTTCTTCAATCAGACATTCAACGATCTCATCAAAATTTTTCAGTTTGCGGTCCATTGCCGTATTCTCAACCGCATCGACAATTTTCTGAGCGGTGTGAATCCCGATGTCCGCTTCCAAGAGAATCACCATCAGCTCCTCAAGAAATTCTTCATTTACGCCGGTGAAATTCAAAGATAAACGGCGGATTTTTTCCGAAAAAGACTTTCTTGATTTATCCAGGCCGCTTAAATAGCGGTCACTGTCCTGTTTGCCTGAAAATGCCTGTTTTAATTTAGAAAAGATACCCATTAGGCATTCACCTCTTTCTTATCTACATATTGCATAGCTTCCTGCAGCTGCACCTTAAGCAGTGAGCTGACACCATTTTGTTTCATTGTTACGCCATAGAGCGCGTCACACTGCGCCATCGTGCCCGGCCGGTGAGTCACAACGATAAACTGACTGCCGCCGCGGAAATGGGAGATATACTTAGCAAACCGCTCAACATTGGCCTGATCCAGCGCTGCCTCAACCTCATCGAAAATACAAAGCGGCATTGTTCTTGCCTTTAATATAGCAAAGAGAACACAAATGGCAATCAAGCTCTTTTCACCGCCGGAGAACAGCTTGATGTTTTGAACATTCTTGCCCGGCGGCTGAACATCAATATCAATTCCCGTATTCAGGATGTCATTGGGATCGACAAGCACCAGTGAGGCACGGCCGCCGCCAAACAGCGTTCTGAATACATCGTTTAACTCCGCGTTGATTTTATCAAACATTTCCTTGAACTGCTTGATCATCACCTGATCCATTTCATCAATAGCTTCAAGAATCTTGTCCTTGGCAGCAAGCAGATCACCCTTTTGCTTCGTCAGGAATTCAAAACGGCCGCTGACTTCTTCATACTGAGCCGGCGCTTCCAGATTGACATTGCCTAAAGCACTGATTTCCTGACGCAGCACCTGTACGCGTTTTCTGGCTTCCGCAATATCGGTATCCATTTTTTGCGTCTGGGCATATTCAAACGTCATTTCATAATCACTGCTTAAACGGTTTAAAGCGTTCTGAAGCATTGTTTCTGCCTTAACCCGGCTTAATTCATATTCACGCTCATCAGCAAGCAGCGCATTGCATTCACGGCGCAAATTGCGGATTGAAACATCATTACGTTCCACTTCCGCGCCAGCCTTCGCGCGGCGTTCACGTTTAATTTTTAACTGTGAGGTAATCGCGTCACGTTTAGAATACGCGCCGCTTAACTGGGCAACTAAAGTATCCTCGCTCACCGCTTCATCATCATTCAGCTCACCCGGCTTTAATTCCTCATACTCAGCCTTCAGACGATCCATCTTCGCTTTCTTCGCATCCACGACCGGCTGCAGCTGTGCAATATCAATTTTCAGCTGTACCAACGATGCCTGCAAGGCTTCACCTCTTGAAGCCAGTGATGAACAATCATCTCTCAGCTTATCCGTCTTGACCTGCTGATTCGCAATTTTTTCATGAATCTGATCCAATTCCTTCTGCAGTGACATCGGTGAATAGGAATCTCTTACCTTACCGCCGCTCATACTGCCGCCCTTATGGACCACATCGCCGTCCAGCGTTACGATTTTATAATTAAAGTGGAGGGTACGGGCAAGCTCATTCGCATTGATCAGATTATCGCAGACCAATACATTGCCCATCAGTGAGTCACGAACAACCTCAAATGCCGTATCACAGTCTACAAATTCATTTGCAGTGCCAAGGTAGCCGACACTGTTTTTAGCAATGATCTCATGCTCCTTGAAGATACCGCGTTTTTTCAATACGGTAATCGGCAAAAAGGTCGCCCTGCCTGACGCATTCTTTTTCAGATATGTAATGGCGTGACGGGCACTGATTTCATCCTCGGTGACAATATAATACAAAGCACCGCCAATCGCATTGCTGACAGCATTTTCATAATTGTCATGCGGTTTTAATATCTGTGAAACAACACCTAAAACACCATTTAAAGAATCCTTTACCTCTAAGATTGCCTTTACACCCTGCTGATGATTAAACGGCTGCTTCACTAGATTCTCAAGTACCGAGCGGCGGTTTAACAGACTGTTCAGATAAGCGTTCTGTTCATTCAGCATCACATTGCATTGAGCCGCATCATTGCTTAGCTTATCCGCCTTCTCCTGATTCAGCTTTAAATCAACATTTAATTCATTTAAACGTGAGCTGCGGTCATTATACTCATACTGTGCTTCATCAATCATCGCCTTTAATTCTTTAGCTCTGATTTCGGCATTAGCCGAAGCCATGGCATATTTGCGCTTTTCATCAATTTCTGTTTTACGGGCATCCAATGACTGAATTTCACCCATAATTTTCATAAATTCATCCTGAAGCTGATTCACCTCACGGTCAAGCTGTGACATTTCCTGCTTCAGCTCAAGATTCTTGCTTTCACTGACCGCAATCGTTGTTTCATGCAGCGCTTTTTTACTCTGCAAATCAAACGCCTTTTTCTTTCCCTCTTCAATCTGCTCATTCAGATGCTCAATCTCATCAACAAGTACGCTGATTTCAATGGCTTCCAATTCCTGCTTCTTTTCCAAATAAGTCTCAGCTTTTTTCGCCTGCCGCTTTAATGGGGTCACCTGACGTTCAAGCTCCATGATAATATCTTCCAAGCGATCAAGATTCTCCTGAGTGCGGCTCAGTTTTCCCAATGACTCGATTTTACGTTTTTTATACTTTGCTACACCGGCCGCTTCTTCGAATAAACCGCGGCGATCTTCCGGTTTTGATTCCGCAAAGCTGGAAATGGTGCCTTGCGAGATAATAGACAAGGAGTCACGGCCCAAGCCGGTATCCATGATCAGATTTTGAATATCCTTTAACCTGCATGGTGTACGGTTCAAAAAGTATTCCCCTTCACCGGTTGAACGATGCAGCCGTCTTGTAATTTCTACCTCTTCATAGTCAACATGCAGAAAATGCTGTGTATTATCAAATACCAAGGTAACCTCAGCCATATTTACAGCCTTGCGGGTATCTGAACCTGAAAAGATCACATCGCTCATTGAAGTACCGCGCAGACTTTTTACGGACTGTTCACCCAGCACCCAGCGAATCGCGTCGTTGATATTGCTTTTACCGCAGCCATTAGGTCCTACAATACCGATTACATCAGAATCAAAGGTGATGATGGTTTTATCGGCAAAGGATTTAAAACCCTGCAGTTCTATACGTTTAAGGAACATGATTTCCTCCTTTACAAGCTAACTTATGCCATACCATTATAGCATAACAAAGACAAGAATTGAATTAAATTCTAAAGCGTGCTACACTAAGTGCCTAGAGGTGATAACCATGTCTTTGAATTCAATGAAAAACATGACAAGGCTCAGTTTCAGCGAAGAAGTCGGCAATACGCTCACCCATGGCATCATGGCGCTGCTGTTTCTTTTTGCCCTGCCCTATGCCGCAATTTTAGGTTATATTAAAGGCGGCGCAATGCAGGCATTTGGAGTATCCGTCTTTGTCATATCCATCTTTTTAATGTTTCTGATCTCTGCGCTTTATCATTCAACTCCCTTTGAATCGACGAATAAGCTAGTCTTCAGAATCCTTGACCACAGCTGTATTTATATCGCGATTGCAGGCTCCTATACACCGATTGCGATAACCATGATACAAGGCTGGCAGAGTGTGCTGATTTTGATCATTGAATGGTCAATCGTTATTGGCGGCATCCTTTACAAAATATTCGGCAAGCGTGAATTCAGCAAGCTCTCATTAGCTATTTATCTGATCATGGGCTGGATTGCCGTTTTCTTCCTGCCGACGATTATTGCGAAAGCAGCTTGGCAGTTTATCTTCTTTATAGTCCTAGGCGGTGTCTTTTACTCAATCGGTGTCTATTTTTATTCTCATCAAAAAAAGAAATATTATCATGTGATTTGGCATCTATTTATTAATTTAGCATCGATTGTACACTTCATTGCCATTGTTTATTATCTGTAACAAGAAAAAGACGCGGTTTTCTGAATCATCAGAAGCTGCGTCTTTTATATTGGTAAATGAGTGATAATCCATGCCCCTAAAACAAGACTGGCCGCGTTGGCAATAAGACATGTGAAAAAATTTCTGATTTTTTTGTGTTCATCAATAAATGCCGTATAAGGAATTAGTTCAAATAACACGACAAGCATTTCTAAAACAAAATAAATAATAATTGCGTATGCATTCGCAATAGATTTACTTAACATGATATTCACGAACCCTTGTGTGAGTAAGTTGGTAATCAAAAAGATCTGCCAGCTCTTTTTCTGCCGGTAGCCAAACAGGAAGAAGACAATCCCCTCAATGACTAAAGTCAAGCTTACCCGCATGCTGACTAAGAGCGGCGCGCGGTATGGTGAAATCCCCATTTCAACCGTTTGTGTTTTAAGATTCAATTGAAGCAGGTTGTTGTAGGTCTCAAACGCTGCCGCAGGCAAGTCACAGCTGAAATTTATATTTTCGCTGCTTACAATCAGCTTGGCCTTGGTGAAGTCAACATCATACCGTGCCTCAGATAAATGATAGTAATAGCGATAATACGTCTCCCAAGCTTTTCTCTCTACTCGCAGCTCAATGATTTCCTGCTCATCAAATTGAATTGCCAGCCGCATGTCTTCAGGCGCGTTCTCAACAACGATAAGCAAGCCCGGCGGCTCCGCGGAATTGGCCTGAATTGGCAATGCATTCAAAAGCGGAAAGATCAAAATCAACACTGCCATGAATAACTTGTATTTTCTCACTTTCGATCCCCTCTTTCATTGATATGATTTCTATATATATATCATAGCATAAATAACTATTAAATGTTTACAGAATCAAGACCGCAGGACAAACGCAGACATTGTGCTGTCAGCGTAGAAGCTTTTTGAATCATCATCAGCGGCGTACCGGTGAAAACTACCTCACCGCCGTTTTTACCGCCATCCGGCCCAATATCGATCAGCCAGTCTGCCTGTTTCATCACATCAAGATTATGTTCAATAACAATCAGCGTATTGCCGCGTGCCACAATGGTATCAAACAGCTTCAATAATTTTTCTATATCAGAAAGATGCAGGCCGGTGGTTGGTTCATCCATAATAATGATACTGCCCTTCTTACTTAGATTTTTAGCCAGCTTCAGCCGCTGCCGTTCACCGCCGGAAAGTGTGCTGAGCGGTTGTCCAAGGCTGAGATAGTCTAACCCCACCTGCTGAAGCTGTTTCAGCTGCCGGCTTATTTTCAAATCTGTAAATACAGCCATCGCTTCAAGTACCGTAAGATTCAATAATTCAACAATATTCATCCCTTTATATGTACAGGCTAATGCTTTTTGATTATATCTTTTCCCTTCACAGGCTTCACATTCAGTCACGATGGGGTCCATGAACGCAAGTTCAGTCACAAGTACGCCCTTACCCCCGCATACCGGACAGGCACCTGCTGAATTAAAGCTGAACAGACTCTCCGGCTGATTATTTTCTTTCGCCAGCAATTTGCGGATTTCATCAAAGAAACCAAGATAAGAAGCCGGTGTAGAGCGATTCGTCGCCATAATCGGCCCCTGATCAATCAATACGCATCGATCAGCATATTGTTTGGCAAATACTTGCGAAATCAGGGTGCTTTTACCAGAACCGGCAACCCCGCTGATCACACTCATGACACCCAGCGGTATATCAGCATCCACATGCTTTAAGTTATGCAGACAGGCATCGCGGATCGGCAGACTGCCCTTAGGCTGGCGCGTTTTCATCTTGATCGGCAGTATCTGACGCATCGCTTGCCCAGTCAGTGTATCAGCATTCAGCAGTTCTTGATACGTGCCTTCAAACACGATTTCACCGCCTTGTGTGCCGGCTCTTGGACCGACATCAATCACATGATCCGCAATCGCGATTACATCCTTGTCATGCTCGACAACCAATACGGTATTCCCCTTGTCCCTTAACTGTTTTAATAGCTTATTCATGCGATAAACATCACGCGGATGCATACCGGTACTCGGTTCATCAAAAATATAAGTCATGCCGCTGAGGCTGCTGCCCATATACCGCACCAGCTTTAAGCGCTGCGCCTCACCGCCGGACAGGGTTGATGTCTCACGGTTTAAGTGAAGATAAGGCAGTCCGATGTCAATCAACCGATCCAAGCCTTCAATCAGCGACTGTACAAGCAAGTCCACCCTTTGATCCTTGATCTGCGTCAAAACGATCTTTAGCTGTGTAAGCTCCATTTCACATAAATCGGCAATTGAATAGCCATTGATTTTACAATTCAGCGCCGCCGCATTTAACCGCTTGCCATGGCAGTCATCACATTCCTTTTCCACGATCAGCTGCCGAGATTTTTCCTGTGAGTGACGACTTTTACCGCTGATATCCCGATTTAATAATGTCTTCGTATATTTATTAACTAAACCGCTGACTTTGGGATGAACTACTTCTCCATCATCACTTCTTGTACCATAAAGAAGCAGATGATATTCCTCTGCCGTATACGCTTTGATCGGCTTATCCAAATCAAACAATCCTGATTCAGCGTACTGCCGCCAATACCATGTACCGGGTGCATACAAAGAGTCATTTACACAGCCTTCCCGCCAAGATTTATTCACATCAATGATAGAATCAATATCAACCTTCGTCACTTTGCCAAGTCCGGCACATGTCTTGCACATGCCATTGGGATCATTAAAGGAAAAATAAGAAGCACTGCCGGCATAGGGTGTGCCGATTCTTGAAAACAAAAGCCTTAAACTGGCATATAAGGAACTGATGGTACCGACTGTTGAGCGGGCATTGCTGCCTAACGGTGACTGATCGACAACAATTGAAGCGGTCAGATTCTCGATTTTCTCAACACTGGGTTTTGGATACTTAGGCAGTCTGGATCGGATATAAGCAGGATAAGATGCATTCATCTGCCGCTGTGCTTCAGCCGCTATCGTATCAAAAACAATACTGGACTTACCTGAGCCTGATACACCGGTAAATACCGTTATTTTTTCTTTGGGTATGCTTAATGAAACATGCTTTAAATTATTCTGGGTAAGCCCAACTATTGTGATATCCCTCATTTTAACCTCTTTCCATTCAAGTTTATTATCATGAATTAGATTCTTTTGATTATACAGCATGCATCATAAATTTACCTCTCATTTTATGACTTGTTTGAATAGCTTATTTTTATAACCCAAAGCCTATAATTAGTGAATATAAAACAGCATACCTAATCGCTTATGATTAAGATATGCTGTTGATTTAAAGCTATATTGGCAGAAACATTAGAATTAAGGCACCAAAAACCAAACTCATCAGATTAGCACTTACAACATAACCAAAGGTTCGCCGTCTTCGATGTTCATTGATAATTATCATAAACGGAATCATCTCAAGCACTAGAACGAGAAATTCCAACATCTGATAAGTTATGATGATATGATCATTAATCATGGAAGTGCTCAGCGACACATTCACAAAGCCCTGGGTCAGCAAGTTAACGACGAAAAAGGTAATCCAGCTTTTTAGCTTTCGATAGCCGAAAAGGTAAAAGACGATACCTTCAATAACCAGTGTCAAGCTTACCCGCAAAATAACTAGCAGGGCTGTCCTCAGCTTGGACTTTCCCTCTTGAATTGTCTGCGTCTTTAAATCAAGTGTTACTAGATTGTTGTAGCGATGAAAGACTGTGTCCGGCAGATCGCAGCTAAAATTAAATTCAGCACTGCTGACGATCAGCTTGGCATGACTAAAATCGATGTCCGTTAAGTCATTGCCAACCCTATGATAATAAAATTGATAATAGCCTTCCCATGCTTTTCGCTCTGAAACAAGTTCTGCCTCAGCATCATCAAATTGAAGTGATAAGGTTAAATCATCAGACGGGTTATTCACAATGATAACTAAACCGGGCGGTTCTGCTGAGTTTGCCTGAATTGAAAGCGGCAGAAAGAAGGCAAAAAGCAATAGGAATAATGTACAAAACGATGTTTTCTTCATTACTGACACCTCACTTATTATCAATCAGCCACGGTTTAGAAATTATGATAAGCTTATCCATCTATATTTATCATACTAAACATTCAGTATAATATCAAATAAATCGTAGTACAGGAAGCATCATGAAAATTCACTAGGCTGCAGTTTCTTTCTTCTTTGGCAGTTCACGCAGTTCAAACACCGGTTTACCGTTTCGGATATGCATGATCAGCAGCTTAATCTCATCGTTGGCTAATCTTACCTGACACCAATGATCCTTAATCAGCTTTTTAGCCATTAAAGCGGTAGGCACTTTGTTGATTGAGGTCAGAAAGAAATCATTTTTCCAGATTGCGAATTTACAGCCGTTGCGATAATTAGTGCAGCCAAAGCTTTTAGGATATTCCACGATTTTATGACCGCAGATTGGGCATACGCCTAAGCTTTCCCGGCTGTCCATATAAATTGTCTTCTCTAAATTAGGCATAAAGGCATCTACTACCGTCTTCACCAAATCAGCGACATCCGCCTTGCCCTCTTTAATATCCTCCTGAATCACCCACCAGCGAGCTGTACAATCTGCTTTCTTTATTTCATCAGGCAGAATCTGGTAAAAATCGCGTCCCAACTGAGTGGATAAAATCTGTTTTCCCTTCATTTCCACATAACCGCGCTTGATCAATGTTTCAACGATCGTCGAACGGGTAGCACTGGTGCCAATCGATCCATTTTCACCCTTTTTATCTTTATCCTTGGCTTTTAATATCTTCTTAACCTCTGGATCTTCAACATATTTTGCGATGCTTGTCATATCGCGGATCAATGAGGCCTGAGTATAATGCTTCGGCGGATTTGTCGCCTTTTCACTAATCACACTGTTAAGCACACAGCCGTCATATTTTCCCGGTTTAAACTCCAGTTCATCACTTTCTTCACCGTCATCATTTTCCTTGATTTCCTGAAAATACTGACGATATCCCTGATCTAAAATCTTCGTCAGCACTAACCGCAGCTCACCGCCGTCCACCGGCGCACTTAAAGTAGTCTGCAGCTTTTGAATCGGCGGCAGAAACTGCATAAAATACATATTGCAGATTTCAGTGTAAACATTCATTTCCTCTTCACTCAAGGCTTTGATATTAAAATTGGACATCGTTGGAATGATGGCATGATGGGCCGTAACAAATTGATCATTAAAACACTCCGAATGCAGAGTATAATCAAGCGGCAGCGCCAATCCCAATTTATTCATAACAAATGGCAGCAATTTGCCGGCTTCTTGATAATGCTCCTCTTTCAGATATTGGGAATCTGAACGATTGTAGGTAATTGCCTGATAACGGTCACGAAGTGTCTGCGTAATACGGTCAGTGCGGCTTAGATCATAGCCATACTTAACATTCATTGCCGCCTGCAGCTTAGCCAGATTATAAGGCAGCGGCGGCCGCTGACTGTTTTCCTTTTGTTCAACCTTTACTTTTAGAAGCTGATCCGTTAATTTTTCCTTCAGTTCATCCAGAATACTGCGGTCAAGGATATTCTTTTCATCATTTAAAATCGCTTTGCTTGGCTTATACTTCATTTTGACCTGTTTATTATCAACTTCCACATCAACATCTAATTCATAATATACTTGCTTTTGATGAGTTTCTATCTGTAAATCACGGGCCACGATTAAGCCGAGTGTAGGACTTTGAACCCGGCCGACACTCATCGCTTTTTTACGCAGTGATACGGAGAACAGTCTTGTATAATTGATACCCACGACATAATCAGCTACGGCTCTGGCATAGGCGCTGCGGCCAGCCAACCGGCAGCTTTCATCATTATCCTTCATTTCCTTGATTGAACGGCGGATCAGCTCCGGTGTATTATCATTGATATAAAGCCTTTTCACCGGTTTGTCACAGTGATGATAATCAAGAATCTCATCAATCAAATACTGTCCCTCATCATCAGGGTCACCGGCATGGATAATCTGATCCGCATTGCTGATCAGCGTGCCGATTTGGGCTACACGGTTTGCCTTATCGCCATCTGGTACCTGCTGCCATTCATCAAAAACAATCGGCAGATCTTCCTTTTTCCATTGCTTATATTTAGGATCATATTCTTCCGGCTCTTTTAATCGCAAAAGGTGACCATAAGCCCATGTAATTGTCAAATCACCCTTTTGGATCACTCCCTGACGTTCGCGTTCAGTTGCGTTTACCGCGGCCGCAATGGCTCTGCCAAGCTCTGGCTTTTCCGCTAAAATCAGTGTTTTCAAAAGCAGCCCTCCCTTCAAAAAACGAAGGCATCGCCTTCGCTTAATTAAAACAGTCGCAAAATATCATTCCAGGTTACAAATACCATTAAGCCAACAACCAGTGCGACACCAATCATCATAATAATGGTTTCCCATTTTTCACTGAGCTTCTTACCAATCAGCTTTTCAAGCAGTACGATAACGATGCGTCCGCCATCAAGAATCGGCAGCGGCAGCAAGTTAAAGATACCGATATTTAAAGATAACAGACCCAGCCATGTCATAAAGGCTGTGGCGCCTGATTGTGTGATCTGACTCGTTGCTTGGAAAATACCAACCGGTCCTGACATATCCTCAAGGCCCACGCCTCTGACAAGGTTGCCTAAGGCTGAAATGATCTGCATCATCGAACTGCCCATTGCCATCGTACCATATTTAAAGGCTTCATACCATTGAATCTCAATGACAGAGCTGCTGGCCTGAATACCAATCAGATACGTCGTGCCATCACGCTGCAGTTCAGGGGTAATCATATAATCCTTGATTTGTCCGGCTCTTGAAACCGTCAGAATGATTCGATCCTGAGGATTCTGCTGAGTACGGGCAATTATATCATCAAAGGTTTCCGGAATGAATGACGTACCATCGTTCAGTGTTACCTTAACAATTTCATCACCTGGCTGAAGCCCTACCTTTTCAGCCGGTGAATTCTCAATAATTCCTGATAATACCGGCAATGCAGGCCCAGCTACCGATCCTCTTGCCATGACGATGCCGACAAAAATCACCCAAGCCAGCACAACATTCATAAAAGCGCCGGCAGCCATAACAACGACCTGCTGCCATGTCTTAATGCCTTTAATTGTCCGCTCATAAGGGATGCCAGTCGTATCTGTACCTTCTTCTCCCGCCATCTGCACATAACCGCCCAGCGGCAAAGCACGGATTGAGAAGACAGTCTCGTTATTCTTATTTTGATAAAGGGCAGGCCCCATACCAATTGAAAATTCGCTGCAGTATACATTAAAGTGCTTTGCGGTAATCAGATGTCCAAATTCATGGACAACAACAATTACCATCAGCAGCAGAATAAACATAATAAAGTTAAATAAAAATTGCATTAAACGGCTCCTTTCACAGCTTCATTGACAAATGCTCTAGCAGCACCGTCACTGCGGATAATATCCTCTAGGGTAGCATTTTCAATGAATTCAATGCTTTCTACAGCCTTGAATACATAAGTTTCAATATCTAAGAAGTTAATCTTGCCAGCCAAAAACAACGCTACTGCTTCTTCATTGGCAGCATTCATAATAGCACACGCATTGCCTTCAAGCCGGCCGGCCTTATAGGCCAGTCCAAGCAATGGATAGCGGTCAAAATCAGCCTTTTCAAAATGCAGTGTACCAATTTTCGCAAGATCCAGCGTTTCACTGTTCATAAGCGGCAGTCTTGCCGGATGTGTCAAAGCATACTGAATCGGCAGCCGCATATCAGCTGTACCCAATTGTGCCATCAGCGCATGATCACAGTATTGTACTAAAGAATGAACAATGCTTTCCCGATGCAGCAGCACTTCAATTTTATCATAATCGATATCAAAAAGGTAATGCGCTTCAATAACTTCAAAGCCTTTATTCATCATTGTTGCAGAATCAATCGTTATTTTGGCCCCCATTGACCAGTTAGGATGTGACAAAGCTTCTTTTACCGTAACACCCTGCAGCTGATCACGGCTGCGGTCACGGAAACTGCCGCCGCTCGCAGTGATAATTAATTTTTCAACACTGCCATGCGCATTGCCCTGCAAACACTGGAAAATCGCGGAATGTTCACTGTCAATCGGTTTCAGGGAAACACCGTATTCCTTAACCGCGGCTTTCACAAACTTGCCGCCGACAATCAAGGTTTCCTTATTCGCCAGCGCGATATCCTTGCGGCATTCAATCGCTTTAAGCGTTGGCAGCAAGCCGACAAAGCCCACCAAGGCATTGACTAAGGTATCACCATAAGGCAGCGCTGCCAGTTCAAGCAAACCTTGATCACCAATATGAATATCCAGATGCGGATATTTTTTTCTGATTTCATCAGCATCCTGTTCATCCTTAACACAGATTGCCCGCACCTTAAATTCATCAAGAATCTTATAGGCCGACGCCAATCGGCTGCGGACACTGAAAGCTGCTAATTCAAACAGCTCTGGATGAGAACGAATCACATCCAGCGTCTGTTCACCGATTGAACCAGATGCGCCTAATAAAATGATTTGTTTCATAATAAGTTCACCACCGTAAAGATCAGATAGAAAACCGTCAGATTAAACAGCAAAGAATCCACCCGGTCGAGGATGCCGCCGTGTCCCGGTAACAAATAACCGAAATCCTTGATTTTATAGCTGCGTTTAATGGCCGAAAATGCCAAGTCGCCAATCTGACCGAAAATCGGCAGGAAAATACTGCCTAACGCCATCGCCAGCAGATGTTCATGTGAAATAAAGAAATACGCAAACAGGAAAGAAATCACTGCCGCGAAAAACCATCCGCCGATACTTCCCTCAATCGTTTTCTTCGGAGAGATTCTGACACATAGCTTATGCTTGCCAAAAAAACGGCCGCACAAGTAGGCGAAGGAATCACAGACATAGGTTGCCAGAATGATAAACCAGATAAACAGCGGTTCCTGATTATACATCGCCAGAAAGCCAGTGCCGATGGTAACGAAAAAAGCCGCAAACGCCATACATAGAAACGTATCAGATACTAACATTTTTTCACTGAAGACAGGCATTGCCAACAATATAATACATACAAAGCCAACATAAGGCAGGCGCAGCCGGGCATCCAAAATAAGCGAGAATAAGACTGCCGCGATCAGAAAATACTCAACTGCACGCGGACAATGCTGCTCACTCAGCTGACATACCTCATGCAAACCGACAACAATAATGAAAACCACTAAGGCGTCAATCAAAATACCGCCAAACAATAATGCCGGTATCACACAGGCAAGAATAGCAAACATGGTTAAGATTCGAGTTTTCATTCCTTTAACCCTCCAAACCGGCGGTCACGCTGCTGATATTGTTCAAGGCAGCGATGCAGCTCTGCTTCATTAAAATCAGGCCAAGCCGTATCTGTAAATATCATTTCCGCATAAGCGCATTGCCATAACAAAAAATTTGACAAACGTACTTCGCCAGATGTGCGGATCAGCAAATCAAGCTCCTGATGCTCACCCATCATATATTGACCAAAAGCCTGTTCATCGATATCCAGTGATGCTTTATCAGCCAATACATCCTTAGCATATTGCTGCGCCGCCAGCGTAATTTCCCGGCGGGCACCGTAATTTACCGCTAAACAAAGGTTTAAACCGGTATTCATCGCTGTCTCATCAATGGCATTCTTGATCACCGTAACGGTATCTTTGGGAAACTTCTCATATTCGCCGATACATGACACCCTGATATTCAGCGCCTTTAATTCTTTAATATATTTAGAAAAAAACATCTTCGGCAGCTTGCAGAGATAATCAATTTCCGATTCCGGCCGATTCCAGTTTTCCGTAGAAAAAGCATATAAAATTAAGGTTTTCACCCCTAAACGATTCGCTTCCTTAGCAATCGTGCGCACATTTTCAGCACCCTGAAGATGGCCGGCTGTCCGCGGCAAACCGCGTTTTTTTGCCCAACGTCCATTGCCGTCCATGATAATGGCAATGTGAGCAGGTATTCTTTGTAAATCCATGCGTGATCCTCCTAAAGTAAAGCCCACAATGCTGTGGGCTACAATACTGCATGATGCAACGGATTAAACAGCCATGATCTCCTTGGATTTTTCATCCACGATCGTATCAATTTTCTTAACGAACTCATCAGTCAGCTTCTGAATCTTTTCATTCGCCTGCTTAGCCTGATCCTCCGGTAATTCCTTATTCTTCTTAACCGCATCATTTGCTTCACGGCGCACGTTACGAATCGCTACCTTCGCTTCTTCACCCATCTTGCTTGCTGACTTACTTAATTCACGGCGGCGGTCTTCTGTAAGAGCCGGAACATTAATACGAATCATCGTACCGTCATTCTGCGGCACTAAACCTAAATCAGCCACTTCAATCGCCTTTTCAATTTCTTTCATAATCGATTTATCAAAAGGCTTGATGCAAAGCTGACGGCCCTCCACTACTGAAATGCTGCTCACCTGATTGATCGGTGTAGAGCTTCCGTAATAATCAATATGCACACGGTCTAAAATCTGCGGATTCGCTCTGCCGGTTCTGATTGTCGCCAGATTGCCGTGCAGACTTTCGATTGCTTTGTTCATTTTTACTGTTGCATTATCTAAGATTTCCTTCATAATTATTGTCCTTTCTTGGTAATTAATGTACCATTTACTTCACCCTTGACAGCTTTTAGAATATTGCCGGGTTCGTTCATATTAAATACGATCAGATCAATGTCATTATCCATACACATTGAAGTGGCTGTCGTATCCATGACATGGAGATTTTGCTGAATCAGATCCATATATGTAAGTGACTGATAGCGCACCGCATTCTTGTCAATCTTCGGATCAGCCGAATAAACGCCGTCTACACCGTTTTTAGCCATTAAGATGACATCAGCGTTAATTTCACTGGCTCTTAAAGCAGCTGTCGTATCCGTTGAAAAATAAGGATTACCTGTACCGGCACCGAAGATGACAACCCGTCCCTTTTCCAAATGACGAAGCGCTCTTCTTAAAATGAATGGTTCTGCGACCTTATTCATTTCAATTGCTGACTGCACTCGAGTAGGCACGTTCTCCTGTTCAAGCGCGTTCTGTACTGCCAGCGCGTTGATTACGGTTGCCAGCATACCCATATAATCGGCCTGAGTTCTTTCCAGACCCATCTGTTCACATAATTTACCGCGGATGAAATTACCGCCGCCGACTACAATAGCCAGATCAACACCTAACTCAGCTACCTCTTTTAATTCTCTTGCTAGTCCCTTTAAAATTTGGGGATCAAATGAATTACCCGGTGAAGACAACGCTTCCCCGCTCAACTTCAGCAAAACTCTTTTATACATTGTTATTTTCCACCTTTTCGCTACATCTCTTTAAAGATAGACCGGTTTTAAACACACGTTTCTACCATAACAATTATACTAGATAAAGCCTTCAGTTACAACACTCATTCACGAAAAATCTTGTTCATAACAGAACTGCTTCGGCAGCAGATAAAAAAAAAGCATCGATGATTCTAATGAATCACCAATGCCTTTTAGGTTTAAATTAGTTGCCTTTGATCTGATTCATTACTTCATCAGCAAAGTTTTCACTGCGTTTTTCAATACCTTCACCTACTGCATAGCGGATGAATGATTTACAAACTGCATTGTTTTCTTTCAGGTATTGACCTACTTTTAAATCAGGGTTCTTGAAGTAAACCTGATCTACTAAGCACATTTCCTGTAAAGATTTAGTCAGACGGCCTTCAACGATACCGTGTAATACTTTTTCAGGCTTAGAAGCTAAAGAAGCATCGTTCTTTAAGATTTCTAATTGTACGTGTCTTTCATTTTCAATGAATTCAGCAGGCATATCATCGCGTGATACGAATTGCGGACTCATTGAAGCTACCTGCATAGCAATATCCTTTGCAACAGCTGTGTCAGTACCAGAAATTACGGATAAAGCTGAAATCTTGCCGCCCATGTGAATATAAGCGCCGAAAGCTTCATCATCAGCTTTTTCAACGATTGCGAAACGGCGGAAAGTAATTTTTTCACCGATTGTAGCAGTCGCTTCAGTAACTAAAGTTTCTAAAGTCTTGCCATCTGCTTCAGCAGCCAGTGCCGCTTCCATAGAAGCTGGTTTAGCGCTCAGCAGTAGGTTTTGTACCTGATTCATCAATGCCAGAAATTGTTCATTCTTAGCAACGAAGTCAGTTTCTGAGTTAACTTCAAATACAACAGCTGTGTTGCCATCTACAGCAACGCGGGTTGCACCTTCAGCAGCAATGCGGTCAGCTTTTTTAGCAGCCTTTGCGATACCCTTTTCACGAAGCCATTCGCTTGCTTTATCAATATCGCCATCGCATTCTGTCAATGCTTTTTTGCAGTCCATCATACCAGCACCTGTCTTATCGCGAAGTGCTTTTACATCTTGAGCAGTAATTGCCATTTGATTTTCCTCCTTGTTCGTAAATTTCGAAGTGGTAATTATTCAGCAGCCGGAGCCGGTGCAGCTTCAGTTGTTGCTGCTGGTTTTACAGTTTCTTTCTTTACGAAAGGTTTGCCGCTGCGAGGACCGTTACCATTGCGGTTGTCTCTGTTGTAAGGACGACGGTTAGCTTGTGCTGCACGGCGTTCTTCATTTCTCTGACGGCGGCGACGATCGTTTTCAGCGATTTTTTCTTCAACATTAACGATTACATCAGCCATTGTGATATCTTCGCCTTCTTCGATGTTATGAGCAACTGAAAGCAGACCGCCCTTAGCTTCAACGATAGCATCAGCCATTAATTCAACGATCAGCTTCACAGAACTGTTGCCGTCATCATTTGATGCGATTGGGTAATCAACAGCTTCAGGATCACAGTTAGTATCTACCATTGCAAATACAGGGATACCTAATTTCTTAGCTTCCGCAACTGCATTGTGTTCTTCTTTTGGATCGATAACGAAGATTGCGTTAGGCAGTTTCTTCATTTCTTTAATACCGCCCAGGAAGTTTTCTAATTTAGCTTTTTCTTTTTTGATTTGAGCGATTTCCTTCTTAGGATATACATCGATCAGACCGCTTGCTTCCATTTCTTCAATTTCAATTAAACGTTTAACACGTTTTTGAATTGTGCGGAAGTTAGTTAATAAACCACCCAGCCATCTTTGGTTAACAAAGAATGAACCTGAGCGCAAAGCTTCGTCAACAACGATTTGCTGAGCCTGCTTTTTAGTACCTACGAATAAAACCTTACCGCCTTTTTCAGCAATGTCCTTCATTGCTTCATAAGCTGTATCGATTTGTTCGATTGTCTTTTCCAGGTTAATGATATATACACCATTTCTTGATGCATAAATGTTTGGTTTCATTTTAGGATTCCATCTTCTAGTTTGATGTCCGAAATGAACGCCAGCTTCTAATAATTTTCTCATTGAAACAACAGCCATTTTAATTCCTCCGTTTTACCTCCATCATTTCTAGCATTGATAACCCTGTAGTGACAGTCTTTAGTCAAGGGCACGGATCAATGAATCCATGATGTGTGTGTTTCTCACGTATTAACGTGCTTTACAATTATAACAAAGTTAGATTTTGTTGGCAAGGCTATTTTGATACTTTTGCCCTTGGAAATGCACTATTATAGGCATTTTTAAGCCTTTCGCGGGTTACATGCGTATAAATTTGCGTCGTTGACAGCGACGCATGGCCTAAAAGCTCCTGAACCAGACGCAGATCAGCACCGTTATCCAGCATGTGCGTTGCGAATGAATGACGCAGCATATGCGGGTGAACTCGCAGCATCAGACCGCTTTTTTTGACTGTCTGATCTAAAATGTATTGAATACCGCGGCTTGTCAGCGGCCGGCCATGCTGATTAACAAAGACAAAAGCATGATCATCCGCGCACCAAAGCGGCCTTACTTCGCGAAGATAACGAAGCAGGAATTCCTTTGCGACATCGTGGAAAGGAACGACTCTTTCCTTGTTGCCCTTACCAAGAATGTGAACAATGCATTCACTGAAATCAAGATCGCTGATTTTAAGCGCTGCCGCTTCGCTGACACGCAAGCCGCAGGCATAGATTAATTCAAACATCGCCCGATCACGCAAACCAGCCGCTGTTTCAATATCAATGCTGTCAAACAGCGCGTCAAGCTCATCATAAAATAAAAACTCTGGCACCTGCCGGCGGACACTGCCCAGCTTCACAAGCACAAAGGGATTGGCTGAAAGGATGCCGTATTCATTCAAATATGTATAAAAAGAGCGC
Source organism: Dielma fastidiosa (assembly GCF_003475485.1). Lineage (NCBI taxonomy): Bacteria > Bacillati > Bacillota > Erysipelotrichia > Erysipelotrichales > Erysipelotrichaceae > Dielma > Dielma fastidiosa. The sequence continues at coordinate 196,841 of NZ_QRQL01000001.1, forward strand.
AGTGTTGATACCCTGCGCAAAACCGAATTATTTTTAAGCATACATTCTTCGCGCAGATAACTGATATAATTCAAAACAATACTGCGGTCAACCATTTCCAGCTTTTCGATCCCTTCACGATGCAAAAAGTCTCTAAATTTATGAAGATCCCGTTCATATGCGTCACGGGTATGCTCAGAATTCGTATTAATCTGGGATATATAATTCAAGAAGCGTTCAATTTGCTCATTCATGAGTATGATCCCTGAATTCTCTGATCACCGATAAAGCCTGCTGGGCGAGCTTTTCCTTGCGGTCTTTCTTATTAGTCTTAACCACACACTGCAGCAAACCAAAGGTCGCGTTCATCGGCTGAAAATGATCAGCATGTGTATGCGTTATGTAATAAGCCATCGCGCCAATCATACAGGTCGGCGGCAAAATCACCGCTTCCTTGCCCTGCATTTTAAGCGCCATATTGATTCCCGCCAATAAACCGCTGGCAGCTGATTCAACATAACCCTCAACCCCGCACATCTGGCCGGCAAAAAACAGATTTTCTTTTTCCTTGCACTCATAGCTGGCCTTTAAACATTTCGGCGAACAGATATAAGTGTTGCGGTGCATGACCCCATAACGGGCAAAGCGGGCATTTTCAAGACCCGGAATCATAGCAATGACACGTTTTTGTTCACCCCATAATAAATGCGTCTGAAAACCGACAATGTTATAAAGCGTAGCCGCCGCGTTATCCTGACGCAGCTGCACAACCGCATAAGGATGTTCACCCTCACGGCCCAGTCCAACTGGTTTCATCGGCCCATAAAGCAAGGTTTTCTCACCGCGCTTCGCCATTTCTTCAAAAGGCATGCAGCCTTCAAAATATTTTTCATCCTCAAATTCATGCATCTTTGTGCATTCAGCGCTGATTACCGCCTGATAGAAAGCGTCAAATTCTTCTTTATTCATCGGACAGTTGATATAATCAGCATCACCCTTGTCGTAACGGCTCTTATAATAAGCCTTACTGAAATCAATGCTGTCTTTTTCAATAATCGGTGCCGCCGCGTCATAGAAATAGAAGCGTTCTTCATGGAGTAAACGCTGAATCGCTGCGCCTAACGCTTCACTTGTAAGCGGGCCGGTCGCAATGATTGCCGGGCCTTCAGGAATCTCACAAAGCTCCTCATGGACAACCTCTACCAGCTCATGTCCCTTGATAAAATCCGTGATTTGTTTAGAAAATGCTTCACGGTCAACCGCCAGCGCGCTGCCAGCCGGCACCTGATTAGCATCCGCAAACCGCATGATCAATGAATCAAGTTCACGCATTTCCTGTTTCAAAAGCCCTACCGCATTATTAATATCATTGCTGCGCAGTGAATTTGAACAAACAAGCTCCGCGAAATTTTCACTGTGATGAGCCGGTGAGCTTTTTTGCGGCCGCATTTCAATCAGGGTTACCGGAATATTCCGTTTAATCAGCTGCCAGCATGCTTCACAGCCGGCCAGCCCAGCGCCAACAACTGTTACTCTATTCATCAGCATCGCTCACTTTCTTCTTACTTACCGTCTTCTTCACTGTTTTTTTCGCAGTGGTTTTCTTTTTAGCTTCTTTTTTCGCAGCCGCTTCTGGATCCTTTTTAATATAACGGCATTTTGGATAACCGCTGCAGCCGACAAAGGTTGTACCAAAACGGCTCTTGCGCTTCACCAATGGCTTGCCGCATTCCGGACAATCCTCACCCGTAGGAACGGGTTCTTCCTTTACCTTATTGCTTTTAATGTATTTACATTCAGGATAATTGGAACAAGCGAGGAAAGCACCAAAACGGCCTTTTTTCATAACCAGCTTGCTGCCGCAGTTTGGACATACCTCATCCGTTTCATTGTTTTCTTCATTTTCCGCCTTCGTATACCGGCAGCTTGGGAAATTAATGCAGGATACAAAACGGCCGTAACGGCCATTGCGGTATACAAGCTCATTGCCGCATTCCGGACAAAGCTCACCGGTTCTCTCCAGTTCCTTCTTTTCCATATTTTCATACGCGTGATCAAGCAGCGGCATAAACTGATCATAAAATTCACGCAGCTCCTTGACATTGTCCCGTTCACCCTCGGCAATCTCATCAAGATCCTTTTCCATATTAGCTGTATAGGATACGTTGATGATGGACGAAAAGAATTCCTGTAATTTTTTATCGGTCAAAATTCCCTGCTCCGTTGGGAAGAACACCTTCGTCTTACTTCCCTCGCTGGCTTTTTCAAGTGAAACATAACCGCGGGCCTGAATCGTATCGATGATCATCGCATAAGTGGAAGGACGGCCAATTCCCTTTTCTTCCATTTCTTTAATCAAACGCGCTTCTGAATAACGAGCCGGCGGTTCTGTAAAGTGCTGCTTGCCATCCAGCTGAACATGCTCAAGCACTTCTTTTTCTTCAAGATCCGGCAGCAATTCATCCTTAGTCTGTTCATAATCCTTATAAACCGCTAAATAACCGTCAAAGGTAATGATGCTTCCGTTAGCTGTAAATTCACAGCCGTTATTAGCAATCGTCGCAGTTACAACATCACTTTTGCTAGGCGCCATTAAATAAGCCAATGCCCGTGCATAAATCAGCTTATAGAGCTTGTATTGATCATTAGTCAGATATTCCTTTACCGAATCCGGTGTGTTATGCACATTGGTCGGGCGGATGGCTTCATGGGCATCCTGCGCATTCTGACTGTTCTTCTGATGCACAAAACCAACATACTTCTTACCATAAGTCTCCTCAATATGATGGAAGGCATCCTTAACAAAAACATCACTCAAACGGGTTGAATCCGTACGCATATAGGAAATAAGACCTTCCGTATGACCACCCAGACTGATACCTTCATAAAGCTTCTGCGCTACCTGCATCGTCTTTTTAGAACTGAAGCCCAGCTTAGTTGAAGCCTCCTGCTGCAAAGTAGAAGTAATAAACGGCAGTCTGGCTGCCTTGCTTTTCACCTTGCGTTCAATTTTATCGATGACAAACTCACCGGTGCAGCGATCAAGAACCGCCTGCGCCGCCGCTTCATCCTTCAATTCCGGTTTCTTTCCATCAACCCGGATCAAACCCGCTTTAAATTCTTTTTTATTCTTTTTAATCAGCGCGTCGATAGTCCAATACTCTTCACTCTTAAATGCTTTAATTTCATTTTCACGTTCAACAATCAATCGTAAAGCGACCGACTGCACCCGTCCCGCTGATTTTGACTGAATCTTATTCTGAAGCAGCTTACTAAGCTTAAAACCGATGATACGATCAAGCATCCGACGGGTTTCCTGGCTTTTTACCAGGTTCAGATCAATCGTTCTCGGATGCTCAAAGGCCTCCAAAACAGCATTCTTAGTAATTTCATTAAAAATAACACGATTCTGCTGAGTCGTATCAAGTCCCAGCTCCTGCGCTAAATGCCAGCTGATTGCTTCTCCTTCACGGTCAGGGTCACTGGCCAGATAAACTTCATCCGCTTTTTTAGCACGCGCCTTTAAATCCTTTACAATATCCTTTTTATCACTGCTTACTTTATAAGTAGGCTTAAAATCATCTTCAACATCAATACCCAAGCCACCCTTGCCTGTAGTAGCCAAATCGCGGATATGACCTTTGCTGGATACAACACTGTAATCCGGGCCAAGGTATTTTTCAATCGTCTTTGATTTGGAAGGTGATTCCACAATCACTAATTTCTTCATGGCATTTCTCCTTGTTACACTTATCTTATTATTCTATAACTTTTTAATTTGTCAAACATTTTTTCATAAATTTTCAATTTCTTCATCAAAAACCAGCATATTTGCCCCTTGTTGGATCAGCATATTGCAGCCTTTGCCAAATGCGTCATCATAACGATATGGAAACACATAGACATCTTTATCAAGTCTTAAAGCCTCATTCACCGTCAGCATCGTACCGCTTCTCTCCTTCGCCTCAACTACCACGATCCGTTTAGCCAAAGCCGCAATGATACGATTACGCCAAGGAAAATGTGACGCATACGGTGGTGTATGTTCAGGATATTCACTTAAAATCAATTGATTGACAGCCATTTGCTCATAAAGATATTGATTCTCTTGCGGATAGACACGTTCAATGCCGCAGCCGATCACCCCAATGGTAGAACGGCCGCTGCGAATCGCGTTCGCATGTGCCGCCGCGTCGATGCCTTTTGCTAAGCCGCTGACAATCCCATAACGTGAAGGACATTTCTTAATCAGATAAGCCGTATAATTCAGCCCCACCGATGAGGCCAAACGGCTGCCGATAATGCCCAGATATTCATTTTCAAGCAACCTTATATCCCCTTTATAAAACAAAATAAAAGGAGGATCTTCAAGAAGAAGCAAGGCTTTTGGATAATTCTCATCGAGAATCGTCAGGTAATGACCCTTATAATCAGGCATCTGCCACGCCTCGTCATCCTGTATCGCCTTCTTCATTCTGTCATATTCTCCGTTATATTTCAAAGCATATGCCAATAATTGTTCACGCATAATATCACCCACTTATGATATATGCGCTTCAAGCCTAATTTCCTAAATTATTTTTCTACATCTTCAAGGTCAAGATATGTTCCGTTGACGGCGCAAGACCACGCATCTTTATTACCATCATATGCGTACATATATGAACAAAAATTATTTTTATCTAAATAATAATCAATATGTCCGCCTTGCATGTTTTGTTTTTCACCCATGGAAAAAACCATACTTGGATATTTAGTGATTTTTTCAGGTAAATTATTATCAACAAAATAATAGCAAGCGATTCCATTCATATTCTTACAGACTTCTTCACCAATTAATTTTTTTTGTGTTACTTCATTTTTTTCGTCTTCATATTTTGTCAATGCATATGCATACGCACTCTGTCCTGTTCTGACGTTTGCCTTCATCACCTCAAGCTTCGCATCTCTTGCATAGCCCATAAAAGAAGGCACTAGAAACAATGCCAAAATGCCAAGAATAGCAATTACCACAATCAGTTCAATTAATGTAAAACCCTTTTTAGTTTTCACTTTAAAGTACCTCATCAATTATTATTAATTATCTAATACCATAATAAAAAACAAAATACAAGCGCACAGCAAAAAACGTACTTTATATGTCAAACTGCAGCTGATCCATGGCTTTAACCGGCCCATAGCTATACCGATAGATTTTATCGATAACACCATACTGATGCATCGCTTCAATATGTGCCTTTGTCGGATAGCCCTTATGCTTTGCGAAACCATATTCAGGATACAGAACATCATAGCCGCTCATGATACCATCTCTTGTCACCTTGGCTAAAATTGAGGCGGCCGCGATACTGACACTTTTCTGATCGCCTTTAATGATGGGTATGTATTCACAGGGACAGACTTTCAGCGGCATCGCATCCGTAAGTACGCCATCACACTGCTTAAACATCAGCACTAAATCTTCCATCGCTTTTTGAGTCGCCCGATAGATATTTAATTCATCCACGGTTTTTGTATCGATAATTAATATATGATACTCATCCGCAAGCTTGATAATTTCCTTAAATAACAAACGGCGTTTCTTTTCACTGAGTTTTTTTGAATCATAGATTTCCTCATGATCAAAATCAGCGGGAAAACGAACTGCCGCAACAACTAACGGCCCGGCAATCGGTCCGCGGCCAGCTTCATCAATCCCGACAATGGCGTGACGGCCTTGCTGCCACCATGCTTTTTCATATTCATTCGCCGGTTTCATCAACAAACTCCCAAGTGATACGGCCGACAAAATCATCACGGATATCTCTTAAAAAACGCTGAATTGCCCGATCCATATCCAACTGATTATTCGCTTTGATAAAACCGCGGCGAGCGGCTATCCGTTCAATCATCACATATGGATCATCAACGATTTCCACATCAAAGCGTTCCTTAAGCTGCTGCGGATAATATTGAATCAAATGACGCATCGCGTAAGCGCACACTTCCTCCAATGGCAGGATTTCATCACGAATCGCACCGGTTACAGCTAAACACATGCCTACATGCTCATCTTCAAATTTAGGCCATAAAACACCCGGTGTATCAAGTAATTCAAGACCCTTAGTAACCTTTACCCAAGTTAAAGAACGAGTAACACCCGGCCGATCAGCAGCCTGTACAGCTTTTTTATTGGCAATTCGATTAATCAAGGTTGATTTGCCGACATTAGGAATTCCTACAACCATCGCCCTGATTGCTCTTGGATTGATACCACGGCGTTTCTGCCGCTCAATCATCGCTTTCATACATTCCTGACTGGCAGTTGTAATCAGTGACACAACATTATCCTTTAAGACATTCACTGCCAATACCTGTGTTGTATCATTACTCAGACAGTCAATCCATTCTTTGGTGCGGACTGGATCAGCCTTATCAATTTTTGTTAGTAAAATCAAACGCGGCTTCTGTTGGATAATTTCCTCCAAAAGCGGGTTTTTGCTTGAATAAGGGATACGGGCATCACGGCATTCAATCACCATGTCTACCATTTTTAATTTCTCCTGCATTTCCCTTTTAGCTTTGGTCATATGCCCAGGAAACCAGTTAATATTTAATTTAGACGCATTCTGCTCGTTATCTTTCATACTATCACCTTCTTATTCTGCCAACATTAAAAAATACAGCTTAATAGAGCCCAATCTGATTCAGCGGCCAGAAAATCAGAACACCCTTACTGATCAAATCCGCTTCTTTAAAAGGCCCGACTAATGAAGAATCCTTTGATTCAGGACGGTTATCACCCAATAGGAAATATTCATCATCAGCTAATGTAATCTCATCAAAATCACGATTAAAATGTCCGTATTCCGCAGTCTTTTCAGCAATGTAATCAGCATCGAGATAAGATTCATCAATCGGTTCATCATTTACATAAACAACGCCGTCCTCACCTCTCAGTGTATCTCCCGGCATACCGATAATACGCTTTACCCAATGCTCAGTATCGTTATCCTTGCTGTTAACCACAACAATATCATAACGCTCAACCCCAAAATTTAAGCCAACCATATTGCTTAAACCACGGTCTTTGTCATGCAGTGTCGGATACATACTGATGCCATCGACAATTACAGGGTTAAATAAAAACTTAGTAATCAGCCAAAAACAGGCAAAGCTGATCACAAATACTTTCAGAAGACTTAATAATTCTTTTACTGTATCATTTTTCTTTTCCATTTTATTTCACCAATTTGAAATTTGAGAACGGATAATAAATCAGCACATCCTTACACGTTATATTATCGCGGGTAAAAGGCCCGACATAACGTGAATCTGTGGAATTTGTACGATTATCACCCATTACAAAATATTCATCCTCTCCGAGTGTCACTTCATCAAAATCACTTGTGAAAAAGCCTAGATTCTTACGCTGAGTATTTGCATATTCAGTATCAAGGAATGGTTCCTCAATCGGCTCACCATTAATATATACAACATCATCCATACAGGATATAGTTTCACCAGGCAGACCAATTACCCGCTTTACCCAATGATCCTTGCTGTTTGCGGCCTTATCGTTAACAACCACGACATCAAAGCGTTCAATTTCTAAATACTTTGCCGAAAAGATACTGGCAATACCTAAATCATCGTCGTGCAGCGTCGGATACATACTCATGCCGTCAACTCTAACGGGTGTAAAGACAAAGGTTGTCAGCAGCCAAACCGCGCCAAGACAAATAACAAAGGTTTTAATAAAGTCAATTGCTTCCTCTTTAAATGTAGGCTTTTTCTCCGGTTCTTTTGCTCCTTCAGTTTTTTCTTCTTCAATGACTTCTTCTTTAATTACATCGACATCGATGATATCATTTGTTTTATCATTCTCCATACCAAAATCTCCTTTTCAGCATCCAGTTGCCCTATGCCATATAGCTATTTTACCATATTCATTAATCACTTTCATTGGCTGGAACGAATTATTTCTAATCTGTCATATTCTTTAAATAAAAAAGCCGGTTCCCCGACTTTTTGAATTAACGAATTTCTTTGATACGAGATGCTTTACCAGAAAGTCCACGTAAGTAGAATAATTTATTTCTTCTAACTTTACCTTTACGTACTACTTCAATCTTATCGATAATTGGTGAATGTACCGGGAAAGTTCTCTCAACACCAACACCGTTAGAAATCTTACGAACAGTGAAGTTGTCGCTGATGCCACCGCCCTGACGAGCAATAACTAAACCTTCAAAAACCTGGATACGAGATTTGTCACCTTCCTTGATCTTAACGTGAACACGTACTGTGCAGCCAGATCTGAATTCAGGAACATCTTTTTTTAATTGAGTTGCAGTAACTTCATTAACTAAATTTAAATTCATAACTCTCTTTTCTCCTTTTCTTTCATTTATTTAAACGGCTTACTCATTCGTCAGGAATAAATCGCTGACCAGCGGAATAATCGTGCTTTAACAGCCTTTTAATGTTATCACAGAATATTTAAGATTGCAATTATTTTTTATCAATTTCTGCCAATATTTCATCAAAAAGCACTTTTTCTTCTTTTGTAAAGACTCTGTCCTTTAATAATTCAGGTCTTCGCAGATAAGTCTTTCTCAATGATTCTTTCAAACGCCATTTACGAATGTTAGCATGATGACCGGATAATAAGACTTCCGGCACCTGCTGTCCCTCATAATCAACGGGTCTTGTGTATTGCGGATATTCCAGCAAGCCATTCTCAAAGCTGTCATCCTCATGGCTTGCTTCCCTAATGACACCTGTGCATAATCTGAAAACCGCATCACTGATAGCCATAGCGCCGATTTCACCGCCGGTCAGCACATAATCGCCAATTGACACCTCCGCATCAACTAAAGAGCGAATACGCTCATCAAAGCCTTCATAATGGCCGCAGATTAAAATCAAATGATCATAGCCGGCATATGTATGCGCCATCTGTTGTTTGAATGGTGTACCCTGCGGCGTTAACAATACAACATAGCTGTTTTCTGTCCTGACACTTTTCAGCGCATCAGCAATCGGCTGAACCATCAATACCATACCTGCGCCGCCGCCGCATGGTGTATCATCAACATGATTATGCTTATCTTTAGTAAACAAACGGTAGTCAACCGTCTCAAATTCTATTTCCTGTTTAGCTAAAGCTCTGGCGATGATCGAGGTTGACCTAAAGGAATCAAAAAATTCAGGAAACAGTGTTAATACTGTTATTTTCATAGCAGCCCCTCAATCACATGCACGACAATCTTCTTTAACTCAATATCTACATCAACAATAAAGGCATCCACATAAGGAATCAGCACTTCTTTGCCTTCAGCATTGCGCACTCTTAACGTATCATGCGCCAGCGTTTCAATAATTTCTACTACCTTACCTAATTCATTTTCTTCTTCATCCACTACCTGACAATCCAGCAGCTGATAGAAATAGACCTCATCCTCATCAAGCTTTTGCAGTTCATCAGAATCAACACTAATTACACAGCCCTTATATTTTTCAACAAAATTAATATTCAGCAAATCTTTGAATGCTACGAGAAGACATCCTTTATGACGCCGAAAACTAGCCACTTCCATTGGCACCAGTTCTTTGCCGAATTGAATATTTACCGTATTGCCGACAGCAAAACGCTCTTCTTCAAAATCCGTACTGCTGATGATTTTAAGTTCACCCTTAATACCATGAGTATTGATGATTTTTCCAATTTCAATCTGCATCATGATTCCTCCTCTTTAAAAATAGGATGCTGATAAGCATCCTAATAAGATTCAAATTTAATCGTAATTTTCTTATCTTCCTTGCGGGAAGCAACTGACATCATCTGACGGATAGAACCAGCCATACTGCCCTTACGTCCGATTAATCTAGCTACATCTTCACTATTCGCATAAACATAAAGCAAGATTTCCTTTTCATCCAACGTTGACATTAACTTAACCGATAAACTGGCCTTGTCATCAACGATTGGACTGCAAAGATCATATAGAACCTTTTCGAAATCAATCATTGTTATTTAGCGTTTTTTTCTTCGTGAAAACGTTTCATGATACCGTCTTTAGACAGTAAGTTGCGAACAGTATCGCTTGGTTGTGCGCCATTGTTCAGCCATTTCATAGCTAATTCAGCATCAATCTTTACTTCCGCAGGATTTTTTGTAGGATTGTAATAACCTAAAGATTCGATGATTCTACCATCTCTTGGTGATCTTGAATCAGCAGCAACAATTCTATAAAATGGAGATTTCTTTGAACCCATTCTCTTTAATCTTAATTTAACAGCCATCTTAATTTCCTCCTAATCGTTAACTTAACGAATACTACTCTACCATACAAATAAAAAGGTGTCAAGGTTTTTACCTTAACATCTTTATTTTTTTATTCAATTAACGGCGGCGGCCAAAACCACCAAAATTATTCTTAGGCTTTTTACCCATTAATGCACCCATATTCGGCATTTTACCGCTCTTGCCCATATTACCCATCATTTTCATCATTTGACGAGTCTGTTCAAACTGCTTGATTAAACGATTAATATCCGCAACCTGAGTGCCTGAACCCTTCGCAATACGGCTCTTGCGTGAAGCACGCAGTATATCTGGATTTTCACGTTCTTCCATCGTCATACTCAGAATAATCGCTTCTGTCTTTTTCATTTGACCTTCAGCTTTTGCTTCATCAATCTGACCAGCCATCTGCGACATTCCCGGAATCATCTTCATGATGCCGCCAAGACTGCCCAGCTTATTCATCTGGCGGATCTGCATCAGCATATCATCCAGCGTAAATTTGCCGCTCATCATTTTAGAAGCCGCTTTAGCCTGTTCCTCCATGTCCATCTTTTCCTGAGCCTGTTCGACAAAGGTCATGATGTCACCCATACCCAAGATACGGTCAGCCATACGATCCGGATAGAAGATATCTAAATCATCAACCTTTTCACCCTGACCGACAAACTTCACAGGAACATTTGTGATTGCACGTACAGATAAGATACCGCCGCCTCTTGAATCACCGTCAAGTTTAGTGAGAACTAAACCTGTCACAGCCAGCTGTTCATTAAAGCTTTGCGCTACGGTCACAATATCCTGACCGGTCATCGCATCAACAGTCAGCAAAATATCATCAGGCTGAACCGCTTCTTTAATGTCCGCAAGCTCCTGCATCAATTCTTCATCAATATGCAGACGGCCGGCAGTATCAAATAAAACCGTGTCATAACCGTTAACCTTCGCATATTCCATCGCATTTTTAGCCTGTGTCAGCGCTGGTACATCTGCACCCTCACTATACACTTCCACATTAATGCTGTTTCCTAATGTCTTTAACTGCTCGATTGCCGCCGGACGAACAATATCGCAGGCAACTAACAATGGCTTTCTCGCCTTTTTCTTCTTCAGTACATTCGCAATCTTTGCGGAAGCCGTAGTTTTACCAGTACCCTGCAAACCAACCATCATGATAGTTGTAATACCGCTGGACTTAAAATTGATTGACGCCTCAGAAGTACCTAATAATTCAACAATCTCATCATGAACGATTTTAACAACCATCTGACTTGGATTCAGCGAAGACATAACATCTGCGCCCAAAGCCTTTTCCTTTACATGATCAATAAAATCCTTAACTACCTTATAGTTAACATCCGCTTCCAATAATGACATACGCACTTCACGCAGCATGTCATTCATATTTTTCTCAGTTAATTTCCCTTTACCTGTAATATCTCTAAACGCTTTATTCAAACGATTCGTCAATGATTCAAACGCCATAAAATCTCCACCTTTCAGCTTTATTTATTATAACAAAGAATAGTAGAAGTGAAAAGAAGAAAAAAGAAGATACACATGAAATGTACCTTCCCAATAGAATTTAATCAATAATTACCGCACAGAATATCTTCGCCATCTAATGTTTCACAAGCTATACCATCTTTAACATAAGACACATAAGTTACTGACTTGCCATCATCGCTTAAAGTAATACTGATCTGATCTATACTGAAACCAGCCCCCAGCTTCTCAGCAACCCTTTCAGTGAAATTATCCTTAGTAATTCCTGCATCATATTCCTTAGTGAAGAGAATCTGATCCGCAACGATCCAAACCGTATGGGTATTAGCTCTTGCGACCTGAACCTTTACACCCTTGGAATAATTTCTTAATTGTATACCTAAAAATATGACTAAGATACAGAGTAAAGAAACAGCGATAATTAACCAATTAAAATGAAAAACTTTTTTCTTTTTCATAAATTACCCCTTGAAAGCTGACAGTATAATGATTCACTTATTATTTCTCCAATAATAAGCACTCATTGATCTGTACAAACAAAATCAGTCCCATTGGTTGTTTCGCAAGTATAATCACCTGTCTTATAGGCAACATCGGATACCATGTAATTATGATCAAAAGCAACAGACACTTCATCAGCATCAAAGCTTGTACCTAATTTATCCATTACATCTGCTTTAAATACAGCTTCATCAAATTCAGTGTATTTATACTGATAAGATACTTCAACTGCTTTGGCCGCTGACCAAACTGTTCTAGTATTAGCTCTTGCGACCTGCATTTTGGCATCATTTGCATAACCCATAAACTGTGGCACTAAAAATAATGCCAATATCCCCAAGATAGCGATAACTACAATCAATTCGATTAAAGTAAAGCCTTTTTTATTTTTCATAAAGTTACCTCTTAAAAAGAACACACAGAAGTGTGTTCTATAAAATTAATTATTAGGACAAGCAGTGCCACTGAATGTTACGCCATTATACGAACAATTTTCGTAAGTAACACTCGTAATTTTTGTAGGTTTATCATTATTATCAAATACAATTGTAATATTTGCCTTCTTAAAAGAATCTCCTAATTGCTTCGCTGCATCTTCTGTAATATTCAAATCCTTGATATATTCACTCTTAGTTAAGGCAGCATTAGCAGCTGACCATACAGAACGAGTGTTAGCTTTTGCAACTTGTTCTTTTGCATCCTGACTATACCCCATAAACTGCGGTACCAAGAACAGTGCCAAAATACCCAAAATAGCAATAACTACAATCAATTCAATCAATGTAAAACCTTTTTTGTTTTTTTAAATTTTTCATTTTCTTACCCTCCAGTTTTTTTTCATGAAAAACTACCAATTTTTGAGATTGGTATACCCATTACTAACCATATCCTTTAATAATTATATCTCACAAAGGATATAACATCAAGTGATTAAATATAAATAAAACAATAATGCGCACAAACAGACACCTCATCAGCATAAACCTCTAAATTTGACGCAAACACTCTGATTAAGGCTCGTTGAAATATATTATTACATTTATTCATATCGATTAGATTAAAGGCAATAATCTTACGTCTACATTATACAATTTACACAAACTATCGTTAAGTCCCATTCGTTTATCGGTAATGAAATGTCATAATTCGGACATTATTTTTGATATAAATCAATCAAAAAATCGATTTCAGTTGATAATTCGGTTAACGTATTCAAGCGAGCTGCTGATACCTGGCTCGTTTTCCAATAATAAGGCGTCATCATGAATAATGCCTTGATCTGATCATTAGATATTAAATGAATCTGATCTGTTACATTTACTCTTTGAATGTGCGTTAAACCCTTTAATTCAACGCTTTCTTCTTCATTGTCATAAACCTCATCATAAAGCACTTCCTTGAGTCCGTGCAGATGCTTGGCACCCGGCCCTACCTTAATCAGAATACCGCCCTTTTTCAAGATTCGGTTTATCTCATCAACGGGTGTCGGTGCAAAAATATTGACCACACAATCCGCGCTGGCATCACCAATCGGCATATCAAAGATCGAAGCGATCGCATAAATGGTATCCTGATCCAGCTTTGCCGCGGTATTCAATGCCGGTTTGCTTAAATCAAAAGCTATGATTTGATTGCCGCAATCATGAAACTGTCTTGTATAATAGCCCTCTCCGCAGCCTGCGTCAATCAGCATATCCGGCTTTATTTCCTTCAGCAGCTCAATCAGTTTATCAGCCAGCACCTGATAATAACCGGCAGATAAAAACAAGGTTCTGGCATCAACCATTTCCTTAGAATCACCGCTGATTTTCTGATTGCCCAACACCAGATTTACATACCCTTTTTTCGCAATATCATAGGAATGTCTTGCTGAACAGTGATATGTTTTCTCATACCTGACAAGCGGCAGTCTGCATTTGGGACAAACTAACATTGGTTCTTCCCCTTTTCATAATAGATGCCGTCAAAGTCTTCAAAGGTAACTGATTTATAACCATTTTCATCCTTTTCATAGATAATCATATCAAAATGCTCATCAGTATGCATAAATACTGTATTGCCGTTTTTAGTTACAATCTCGGTGAAGTCATCTTCGTTCTGATCATGATTTAATCGTGTATCAAAGATAAAGCTCGATTCCTTCTTTATCTTCCAATATAATTCACCATAGATTGATTTAACTTCAATATAGATGATTTCATCACCTTTTAATGATGCGTTTAATTCAGCAAAAGCATTGGCAATATCGGAAACCACCTCATAACCGTCCGGCAGATCCAAGGAAAGCAGCATGCCGCTGTAACATTTATAGCCAGCATACGGCACTACGATCCGTTTGATTGGATTATTCGCAAAGGCATCCTTCGCTATCCGCGGTATTTCTGCACGTTCAAACACAATTTTCTCGATTTTATTATTCGCGAAAGCACGGCTTTCAATTACCTTCATTTTCTTATGAAAAACAACTTTTCTCAGATAATTGCCGGCAAATGTTTCTTCACCGATCCGTGTTGCTTTTTCACCTAATTCAATATTCATTAAGCTTTTATTCATAAAGTCTGAACCGCTGATATCCAATAAAAAATCACTGAAATAAGCAGTCCCATCCTTTAATAAATAATATTTTTTATCAACTGCCATTTAGATCACACCCTTCTTTCATATTATACCATTTTTTACTATCACGAAGAATGAAAATTATTTTCTTGATAATGGTTTAAGTGTTACCGGTACAAAAACATAAAGAATCAGATATTTAGCCGGTATAAAGCCGGCAATCATGATTATTAGAATAATATATGGGTTATTGATATAATTCACTAATTCCAAAGTAATAGAGCTTAAGACAAGACAGTAGATAATCATAAGCGCGATACTTTTTATCGTATTCAGTTTAACCTCATAATTCCTGCCGCAGTTTGGGCACCGAACCTGTTTATCTGTCATTTTAACTTTCATTTTAGTTTTGCATTGTGGACATTGCATCAGCATCACCTGCTTTCTATTTAATTGTACTTGAATTTAAGTGACTTAGCAACCGGAGGCTGTTTTAAGCACAAAAAAGCTGTAATTTTCAGAGGAACTCCTACTTGTTACAGCTTCTGTCTATCGAATGGTGGGGCCGGGGGGACTTGAACCCCCACGGGATCGCTCCCAACGGATTTTAAGTCCGTTGCGTCTGCCTATTTCGCCACGGCCCCAACTGGAGGTACCAATCAGATTTGAACTGATGATCACAGAGTTGCAGTCTATTGCCTTACCACTTGGCTATGGTACCATACCTATTTAATTGTTTTACAATGAATGGTGGGGCCGGGGGGACTTGAACCCCCACGGGATTGCTCCCAACGGATTTTAAGTCCGTTGCGTCTGCCTATTTCGCCACGGCCCCAAAACTTTTCATTGCTCGTCTATTATATTAAATTTAATCAGAAAATGCAACAGCTTTTCACACTTTTTTAGAAAAAAAGAGCAAAAACATTTCTGTCTCTGCTCCCCTTTTATCTATTCAGTTTTATTGAGCCTTTACTTTAAGCCATAATTCAGCCAGTTTGCTGACCATTTCCGCATTATAAACAAAGACTTCATCTTTAGCATAACCAACTCTTGGCAGATAGGCTTCATTGTCTTCATATAAGCCGCCTGGCGCTGTCATATCATCTAATACTTCCTGATTGCTTGATGCATAGCCAACTTCTTCAGAATTGCCGTATGATGCTTCATAAGTCAACACATAGTTGATAAATTCATTAGCTAATTTAGGATTCTTGGCATTCGCTGGAATAACCATGCCGTCAGACCAGATATTTGTTCCCTCATTCGGCTGGAAATAACGCATATCTTCATTTTCAGAAAGAATATAAGCAGCATCGCCTGAGTAAACAACCGCAAGATCCTTCATGCCATTAACCATGTTGTCAATAACCTCATCGGTAACATAAGCCGGGTCCATTGTATTGTTGATCTGTGACAGCCATTCATAGGCAGCCTGAATTTCAGTATCATCAGAGCTGTTCATTGAATAGCCCAGATTTTTAAGCGCGATCATAAATGAATCACGTTCTGAGTCATACATATAAATGCGGCCCTTGTAATCTGTATCCTGAAGAATAGCATAACCCTCTTTTTCTACTTTTTCACTTGGCACATTGGCTGAATTGTATACAATCCCTACACTGCCCCAGAAATAAGGCGCGGAATAAGTGTTATCTGGATCATAAGGCAGGTTTTTAACCCCCTCTGCCAGATTTGCAAGATTAGGAATCATTGATTTATCAAGCTCCTGAAGCATATTTTCTTTAACCAGACGTTCAATCATGTAATCGGAAGGAACCAGTACATCATATGAATCACCGGCCTGTAATTTAGTATACATTTCTTCATTGGAATTAAAGTATTCTACAACGACCTTTACACCAAACTCTCTTTCAAAATCAGGAATTAAATCTTCACCCATATAGGCACCCCAGTTATAGAGCTTTAATGTATCTGAACCATATTTTTCAACAGCATCGCTGGAGCCATTGGAAGAGGAACAGCCGCTTAACAGCAGCATGGCGCTTGTTAGTACAGCAAGTGTTTTTTTCATATTCTCTTTTTCTCCTTTTTATCTTTTAAAAGTGGTACAACATTGGCTAAAATCAGTCCAATGGTAATAATAACGATAATAATTGTCGATAATGCATTGATGGATGGATTGATGCGTTTTGACATCGTCCATACCAGCGTTGAAATATTGTTGACGCCATTGCCGGTAACGAAATAAGAAATAACAAAGTCGTCAAATGACATTGTAAAGGCAATTAACGCGCCGGATACGATTCCCGGCATAATCTGCGGTACGATGACCTTTGTCAATGCCTGCCATGGTGTAGCGCCTAAATCCATTGCCGCTTCCGTAAGGTTTGGATCAAGTGTTCTCAGCTTTGGTGTGACGCTTAATATTACATAAGGAATACAGAACATAATATGCGCCAGCAGCAAAGTGACAAAGCCTTTTTCTATCCCTTTGATTGATGCAAAGAGCATCAGCAGGCCAACTGCGGTAACAATTTCCGGGTTCATAATCGGCAGATTGTTGATTTGTTCGACAATATTCTGTACGATCCTTTTTGATTTAGATAAACCAATCGCGGTAATCGTACCGACGATGGTTGATACAACCGTGGCAATAATCGCGATGATAAAGGTATACCAAATGGCTTCCATCATCGTGCGGTCGGCAAACATTTTTTCATACCAGCGCAATGAGAAGCCGCTGAAATGAGTTAATGATTTAGTTTCATTAAATGAGAAGAAAATCGTATAAATAATCGGCAGATAGAAGAATATCAGCATTAAAACAATATAAATATTGAAAATAGGCTGTTTCTTTTTCTTCATTAGATACGCCCCCTTCCATTCGACGGGTCTTTATCTACTTTCTTAGTCAGATACATCAGGAACATGATGATGACCGCTAAAATCAAAGACAGTGCCGATCCGGCATTCCAATCGCCGGATTTCAGGAATAAGGTTTCAATAATATTTCCGACGTTGGAGAATTTACCGCCGCCGATCAATGACGTAATGGTAAAGGTAGATACCGCCGGTAAGAAAACTAAGGTAATACCGCTGACTACACCCGGCAAAGATAAAGGCAGGGTGATTTTTCTGAATGCCTCAAGCGGTGTCGCCCCTAAATCACTGGCAGCTTCCAGATAGCTTTTATCCATTTTAGTCAGTGATGTATAAATCTGCAGAATCATAAACGGAATAAAATTATAAATCATAACAAAGACAACCGCTGCCTCAGTATGAATCATTTTTACCGGGCCAATGCCAATCAGCCCCAGCAAGGTATTAAACAAGCCGTCATCCTGAAGCATTCCCATCCACGCATACGTTCTTACTAACATATTGATCCACATCGGCAAGGTAATCAGCAGTACCAAAAGAGTCTGCGTTTTTTCATTGCAGCGTGAGATCGCATAAGCCGCCGGATAGCCAAGCAGGATACAAAAGAAGGTTGTCACTACGGCAATCCGCATTGAACGGATCAGCACATCGATATAGATTGGTTCCACAAAGAATTTAGCAAAATTATCCAAGGTAAAATTCAAGGTTACAACACTGTTCCCTTCCTTGGTAATGCCATACATAAAGATAAACAGCATCGGTATAACGATCATGACCGACATCCATACAATGTATGGAATCGTCATCTTTCTAAACTGCTTCATAGCTTAATAGCTCCCTGACTTACTCATGATATGAATATCTTCAGGCTCAAATTTAAGACCGACAACACTGTCAACTTCGGCATAATCTGTCGTATCTACCTTATATTCATAACCACTCGTTTTAAAGGTCACATAATAAGTTCCAGGTACAATCGTTTCCGGATCAAAATCATAATCAACAGTGGTAATTTCTACTTTAATATCTTCATCAAGATCCCATGCCTGCGCGTTTGCCCAGATTTTTAAATCAGTATCCAAGGCGACACTGTCCTGAATCTCATCTACTTTTTTAAAGAAATTCTCAGCGAAAATCTCTTCGCCGTATTCTTTAGATACCACGCGGTTTTGATCCTTAACAATCATATTAACTGTAACGGAAGTACCGTTTGAGGTTGAGAAGGTAACCGGATAAGTTCCCTTTTCAGGTTTAATATCATATTCAACCTTACTGATTGAGATTGATTCTTCCTCATCATCCATACTCCATGCCTGCGCGTCAGCACGGGCAATGATTTCCGCGTCTGTTAATTCCTTTACGTCCTCAACATCCAGATAGAAAACATTGGCACTCATTTTTTCACGGGCTGATTCATTAATTACCGGCCGATCATCCGATACATGCATCTGTACTGTGATACTTGTACCTGATTTAGTTTCAACAATAATTTCATAATGCACACCCTTAAATAAAACTGATTTTACAATACCGCGCAGCTTGCCCTGACTTTTAGGTACAATATCTAAATCCTCAGGACGAATTACAACATCAACCTTTTCATTAGGTTTAAAGCCGAAATCCACACAGGTAAATTTCTTATCTTCAAACATAACCTCATAATCTTTTGTCATAACGCCGTCTACAATATTACTTTCACCAATGAAGTTTGCGACATATTCATTGATCGGTTCGTTGTAAATATCTTCCGGTGTACCTACCTGCTGAATTTCACCATCCTTCATAACCACGATCTTATCTGACATTGTCAGCGCTTCTTCCTGATCATGGGTTACAAAAATAAAGGTGATGCCTACTTCTTGCTGGATTTTCTTTAATTCATGCTGCATTTCCTTGCGCAGCTTTAAATCCAAAGCACCCAGCGGTTCATCCAAAAGCAAAACCTTTGGTTCATTGACTAAAGCACGGGCAATCGCGACACGCTGCTGCTGACCGCCGGACATTTCCGTAACTGAACGCTTTGCATATTCCTCAAGATTTACCAGCTTCAGCATACGGTTAACCTTTTGTTCAATTAAGTCTTTAGCTTCTTTCTTTATTTTTAAGCCAAAAGCCACATTGTCATAAACATTCATATGTGGAAATAAAGCGTATTTTTGGAATACGGTGTTGATTTCTCTTTTATATGCAGGCAGTTTGCTGATTTCTTCACCATCAAACATGACCTGACCTTCAGTCTGTTCCAAAAAGCCGCCAAGGATACGCAGCAGTGTCGTTTTACCGCAGCCGCTCGGCCCTAGCAGAGTAACAAACTCGTTTTCATAAATATCTAGATTTATCCCTTTCAGCACTAGCTGACCATCGAATTCTTTTACGATGTTTTTAAATTGAATCAGTGGTTTCATTGCTGCTCCTTTCCACTAAAACAGAGGCGGTGTGGTAATCCACAGCACCTTGGCAACAGCCTGACTTTCATTTTTTAAATAATGACTGTTGGTTCCGTTAATATAAAAAGTTTCCCCTTTTCTAACTGTAAATTCACTTTCACCATCAACCAGAACGATCCGGCCGCTCAGGACATAACCAAACTCTTCCCCGTCATGGGGATCGATAACCTGTGAGGTGCCGTTTACTTCCAGTTCAAGAAGGATGGGTTCCATTTCATTCTTTTGGGCATTCGGCACGATCCAATGAACAGTGCTGCCCTCACGCTCATCAACAAAATAATCGTCCTTGGTAAAGACGCACTTCTCATCCTTATCCTCTTGAAAGAAACTAGCCAAAGTTGTTCCCAGCGCCTCCAAAATATCCTCTAAGGTGGCAATGGAAGGTGACGTCAGATTTCGTTCAACCTGTGACAGAAATCCCTTGGTCAGCTCACTTCTTGAAGCCAGCTCCTCAAGCGTTAAACTATTTTTAATGCGCAGCTGCTTCAGCTTATGTCCGATATCCACCAAACCCCTCCTTTTGTTTAGCAATAGTAAACTTAATGTTTTTCATTTTCAAACAATACTATTATACCCAATTCGTTTTGAAATGCAATACTAATTAAACAAAAAGTTTTATTTATTAAACAAAAGTTTCAGACAAAGAAAAAAGACTGCCGAAGCAGTCTTCTGTTTAGTCCTGTTTAATTGCAGATAATGCTGAAATACTTACCGCACGGTTGGCAGGATAAATACCTGACAACAGTCCTACCAGTGTTGAGAACAGCAATGCTCCCACCACCAGCCACCAAGGGATTACCGATGTAGAACCGATGCCGCCCTGCAGGGCACCATAGATGTCCTGACTGCCGCCGCCGCCAAACGTATTAATCAGATAGGAAACGCCATAGCTGACACCAACGCCAAGCACACCGCCCAAGAAACCAATCGTTCCGGCTTCCATTAAGAACACTGTACGGATATCACTGATAAAGCAGCCCAGTACCTTCATAACACCAATTTCACGTGTACGTTCATAAATTGACATCATCATTGTATTCATAATACCTAAAGCTGCAACCAATAAGGAAATAGCACCTAATGAACCAAGCATCAGCTGATCTTTCTGAGCCTTCTCCTGCATCGGCTTACGAATCGTTTCCATGGAATTGGTTGTATAGCCCATTCCCTGAATAACCTCTTCCACCGCCGCGACATTGTTCATATCATCGACTTTAACCGTCACACTGTCATAGCTCTTTTTCGCATCCTTGTTAACAGTAATATTATTCAATTTGTTATATTCATTCTCTAACTTTTTCAAATAATCGACACTCACAAAGACACCCCAGCCGCTGGACGGACTCTTACTCCAATCCTGTTCCATCGTACCGCCATAAACTAAATCAAATTCTTTAGGCTTTTTATTTTCTTTCTGTGAACTTACGACAAACTTCATCTTATCCTTGTTTGGATCAACGAAAGGATCTTTGCCTGATCCTTCATAAACTCGGTTATTAGAACGTTTTTTCGTATTATAGAAATCATAAACCGCCGAAGAACTGAAATAAACCGTATTTTCCTTTACACCCTCTTCACCGGGCCACGAACCCTCTGTAAGCTTATAACCTAAAGCCTCAAGATCATTCAGTGAAACACCGTAAATCATACTGTCATACATATATTTACCGCTGGTAATACTGATTGATCCCCAATTGCTCAATTGATAAGCAGGGGTTAAAGCTACTACATGATCCAGCTCGCGAAACTTTTCCAGCATGGCATCATCCAGCGGATCTATATCCGGTGAAATACCATAGGAATTCACATTGATGATTGTTAAATCACCCATTTGTGACAATGCTTCTTCCTGAGCCTGCTGCATGCCTACGCCCAATGAAACGGTGATAATGATTGCACATGTTCCGACAACAACACCCACGGTTGTCAGCAGCGTTCTAACCTTTCTTTTATAAAGGTTAGAAAAACACATGATAATCTTATCCTTAATACTCATAATTATTCACCATCTTCTGGGAAATCATCATAAGATTCAGCTTCTTGCAATTTAGACTTAGCCTTTTTCTTTTTAATCACTACATAAGCCACTGCCGCGATACCGCCAACAACAACTACGCCAATCAAGATTTTGCCCCACATCGGCATCCCTTCCGGCTGCGTTGGTTCAGGAATATCCATGCCTGGATCAGGTTCAAAATTCATCGAAATCGCGTCACTGCTGAATTCCTTTTCAACAACTACCGTCTGTCCGTTCGCATCCTCATAAGAGAATTTAATCTTACCCTTAACCGGGCCTTCCTGATTAGCGGTAATATTTACAGAGTAATAATCAGAGTTGCCTGATTCAACATTTCCTACATAGGATCTTGATTCCATCGCGGTCATATTTTCTCCCTCAACAGAAATTTCAAGGTTATTAATTGTAGATTTACCCTTATTTACATAAGAAACATTGATCTGACTTTCCATACCGACATATATCGGCCCCCACATATCGACTTCACCTACTTCAAAGCGATCAGATTGCTTTAATGGAATAGAAATCTGTTCTGTGGAGCTGCCTTCCTGCAGTTCACCCTTAATGACATATTCAAATTCAAAACGAATTTCCAAGCCATAAGATTTAGGGTCAGCATCTGCCTTTGGCATCAAATTGATACTTTGTCCAATTGAACCATTTGGCGCAATACTCTTCACAAAGAATGAGTTACTGGAGCTAGTCGGTGTAAACGCACCGCCGGTTTTCTCATCAGCAACACTTTGAATTGTCATTTTTAAATTCTCAATCGTAATATTACTGCTTGTATTTCTGAATACCATTGATAAATCAAAAGGCTGACCGCCAGTTACCGCTGTACCGCCATAGTCATAGCTGTCAATAACAATTTTAGGTTTACCGTTGAGAGCCGCTTCAGAGCCATCGGCTGATTTAGAAATAAAAGCGAAAATCTTTGATGTAAGCGGTGTATCAATACCATCCGCTGTCACAGATAATTCCAGCATTTGAGAATTCTTATCGATATTCTTGCTGGCAATCATCGGGAAGGTTAATGTCTTTGTTGAATTAGCAGGTAATTCAGGCAGATACATCGTATCGATTGCATTGTTCATCATAATCGTTTCTGTGGTTAAATTGCCGATATTTACATTGACATTCTTAACCGCACCGTTTGATGGATTATTTAATTCTACAGTTAAATTAAAGGCTTCACCGGCTTTGATATTCTGACGGTCAAAACTGTAATTGGTGATTTTCAAACGATTAGCAGGATTGCTGTCAGTGCCGTTGATTTTGATATAGGCATTAACTGTTTCAGTTATCGGATTAGAATTACCAGAATATTTGTAAGTAATTTTAATCGGCACCGTCACCGTACCGCTCTTCGCATCGGAGCTTGCGGAAATACTGGCCTTTAAGATAGCGACCTTGCCCTCAAAACGCTTATCATCCTTTTGGGTTTTCACATCAAATGACTGAATGTCGTTAGCTTCATAGAAATACAAGCCATCCGGCAAGGTGATTTGTGCCTGTTCATAACTGGTTGCTGTCTTTTTAGTCGCGTAGACAATCGGAAATTCAATCACCTTCGATTCACCGGCATTGATCGTCGGTGTGTCATAACCCGGATATAATTTAAAGATGTTGCCGTAAATTGGCGTGTCTGGCTCAGGATCAGAAGGCACTTCTACCTCTTTATAACAATACCACTTTCCATCACTATCTTGTCGAGGTTCTGATCCATATGGACATATCGGTTTAGTATCAGAATCATCTGCCTTCACATTCATCCCCGGCATCATGCTGCCCATCATCATCAATGACAGCATCGCCGCAGCACTCTTTAATAGAAATTTATTTTTCCTCATTGCTTTTTCCCTCTTCATTCTTTTTCTGATCCTTAACCTGTTTTGCAGTTTCAGAATCTTTCTCTCTTTTAGTCTTCATAATCGATTCATTAGGTTTATCTGATTTTATATTTCCATCAAGTAAATAAATAATTCGATCTGCATAAGACGCAATTTCCTGATCATGGGTAACAATAATCAAGGTTTCCTTATATCGCCTTGCCATATCGATCATGATTTCCATAACCTCAATGGTTGTATGACTATCCAGATTTCCTGTTGGTTCATCCGCATAAACAATTTTAGGCCGGGCAACGAATGCTCTGGCTATACCTACACGCTGCTGCTGACCGCCGGACATCTGTGAAGGCTTATGCCCCATACGTCCATCTAGTTTTACCGCTTTCAGCATCTCTATCGCATAGTGATTCCGTTTCTTTTTACTCATGCCTCTAAACATCAAGGGCATTGCGACATTTTCAATCGCTGTTTGTGTTGACATCAGATTGTATGACTGAAATACAAAGCCGATATTTTTCTGCCGGAAAGCAGCCAGTTTTTTCTCACTTAACTGGCAAATATCAACGCCGTCAATAAAAACACTTCCTAATGACGGTTTTTCCAGACCTGCCATAATATTCAACAGTGTTGATTTACCGGAACCAGAAGTTCCCAGCACACAACATATTTCTCCCTTTTCAATTTTGAGATTGATACGGTTTAAAGCAACAATTCGCTCCGTATCTACATGGTAAACTTTACGGAGATCCCTTACCTCTATCAAAGACATTGGCTTTCTCTCCTTTTTTACTCTATATGCAAACCCATTATATCATAATTTAATGAAGGGAAAATGCCATTTCTGTCACATTAATCTTAAAAATTTCTTACACAAAATAACAGATTTTCGATAATTGTTTTAAAATAGAACAATTTTAAATTATTGAAAACTAAAAAAAACATCCTCAATTGGATGTTAGATAGCAGAATTTAATAATGCCTGAAGCTGATTCTTAGGCTGGAAGCCAACTACTTGTTTGACTACATCGCCATTTTTAAATAATACCAGATTAGGGATTGACATTACACCATAACGGCCGGCAATATCACCATTTTCATCAACATTGACCTTTACGATTGTAACCTTTCCTTCATATTCTTTAGCTAATTCTTCAAGAATTGGAGAAATCATTTTGCATGGACCGCACCAGTCTGCATAGAAATCAACTAATACTACGCCATTGTCTTTGATTGCATCGAATTCTGCTGTGTTTGTAATTTTCATAAGTAAATACCTCCTGTTTGTTGTTTGTATTATACCATCTATTATTCATGCTTACTCGTAATTTGCTCTAAATTTTCGATGGCATAGGCAATTCCATTATGATTGTTATCTAAGGTAACACCATTAGCTGCCTGTTTGACTATATCCATCGCATTGCCCATCGCAATAGCGGTACCGGCACTGGCAAACATTGAACAGTCATTTTCCCCGTCACCAAATACTAAAACTTCATCCTTTTTAATATGATTGGCACTCATTAACGCTGTCAGCGCATTTCCCTTGCTGATTCCCTTGGGCGATATTTCAACCCATCTTGGTGATGTCCGCACAATTTCATACTCATCATTCAAGGCTTTTTTTAAGGCCTCAAAAACTTCACTGATCCGGGTTGGAAAATGGGTTAGACACAGTTTGTTGCAGGCATCCGGAAAAGCTTCAAGCCGCTCAGCAAAAAACTGATTGGGATAGCCGCCCCGATTATCACTGATCCAATCACGATGACCGCCGGTCAAAGGAAAGTCCTCAGGAAAGTTGTTTTCAATGCGATAAGCTATTTTAGATTGACGGATATTTTCAGAAAAGTAATCATATAAGCCATCATCCAAAGAAGCGATCAGCTCTAAATCATATGTCTGTGCAAGCTTAAAGACCCGTTCGATATCCTGCTTATTTAATTCTGCTTTCTTCTGCCTTGCATGTGTCATACAGTCATAAACCGCCAAACCATTTGCTTCTATCAGCATTCCATGATAAACATCCATTTTCAGCTGAATCGCATAATCCATCAGCTTGCGGTAATTGCGGCCGCTGGCAAGCAGCAGACGCACACCTTTTTCTTCTTGTTTAATTAATATTTGTCTGGTTTGCTCATCGATTCTGTTTTCATCATTCAGCAATGTGCCATCCATATCCATAACGATCCATTTTATCATATGTGTACCTCAGAACCATTATAACTTAATTCATGAACATTTCAACTTTCATGTGTGAATTAGCTATGATAAAATAGAGCTGTTTAACAAGATAGAGGTACTTATGAAGATAAAAATAAAAGCAGATCAAGCAATTCGTTTATACAATGACAATGTTCTTTGGTTTGAAATGATGAATGATGGTTATTATCTGTGCAATGAGCAAAAGTTTTGGTTCAGCAAAGCACAGGAAATTACAACAACTGAATTTAATAATGGTTTAGGTTCAGGGTTTAAAACTATTTATAAGGGGTTTAATGACGGTGAAGACGCATGTGAAGTCCTTGTTTGGGTTGAAGAAAGCACTCAGGATATTTATTTTGAATGGCTGCCGTTAATTGAAGATAAGCTTAAACCAAGTGCTGTTTATTGGCCGATGCCGATTCGTTTTGATGATGGGAATGCTGAAAGCTATACATTAATTAATCAGATGCAGGGAACGCTGATTCCTAACAATTGGCCGCATGCGGTGAATCAATTGCATTTTGATGGTCAGTTAGGCAGCAGCGCGGCTTATATGCCTTGGTTTGCACAGGTAAATCAACAGGCTGGTTATCTTGCGGAATGTTTAGATCCTGCCGATGCCGCCTATCAGATTGATCATCCCGCGAATGGACCTTATACCAGCATCAGCATTCGCTGGCTTCCAACTTTAGGCAAAATGCGATACCGCCGCCGGATGCGTTATTCTTTACGGGCCAACTGTGACTATAATGATTTATGCAAGCTTTATCGTCAGCATGTAAAGGAAAGCGGTCTATTTACAAGTCTACGTGAAAAAGCTGCCCGCAATCCGCTCGTTGATCAATTAATTGGTTCTGCCTTTGTGCATAAAGGAATCAAATCACATATTGAGCCAGATTCACTGTTTTATGATTCTGATAACCCTGAACATAACGATCATCTGACATCTTTTGATACCAGAACAGAAGAAATAAAGCAATATCATGAAATGGGCATTAAAAAGCTTTATCTGCATCTTGATGGCTGGGCTGAACCCGGTTATGACAATCAGCATCCCGATATTCTGCCTCCCTGCATTCAGGCCGGCGGCTGGGATGGATTAAAAAAGCTTTCTGATACGATGCAGACATATAATTATATGCTGGGTCTTCATGATCAATATCGCGATTATTATTTTAACGCGAAGAGCTTTGATCCTGCGAATGCCTGCATGAATGAGGATGGCTCAATCTTTGATATGGCCCGCTGGGCAGGCGGCCGTCAGAGCCTCTTATGCGCTTCTCAGGCAGCCATGTATGTAAAACGCAATTTCACGGAATTATTAAAACACGGCATTCACCTTGAAGCCAGCTATCTGGACGTATTTACCTGCAATGAAGGTGATGAATGTTTCAATCCAGAGCATATGATGAACCGCAAGGAATGCTTTGAATATCGCCGGGAATGCTTTTCAATGCTGAATAGTATGAAAATCTTGCCTAGCTCCGAGGAATGCGGCGATTGGGCAATGCGTGAATTAGTATTTGCGCATTATGGCCCTTATGACTTCATGCTGAAAGCACCAGATACACCGCGCAATGGCTACCCGGTTCCCCTGTTTAATCTAGTTTATCATGACTGTATGCTTTTGCCATGGTCGATGGATCAGCATCCAGATCAGGAAGATTATATGCTTTATGCACTGCTGAACGGCGGCGGTGCTTATCTTGAGAAAGAGGGCGCTTATCCGAATACCGATGGTGTGTTTGATACCGATCAGCCAAAAGATTTAGCAACCGCTTGGCAGCGCTGCAAACAGGTGCTTGAGCTTCAGGAAAAGGTTGCAAAAGAAGAAATGGTATCTCATCATTTTATTAATAACGATTGGAAACAGCAGGAAACGCTGTTCGCAGACGGTACCAGAGTTATTGTAGACTTTAATACTCAAAGCTATAAAATAGAAAGGAGCTGAGTCCATGTCAAACAAACAACGCAAATTAGTCATCAATATAACCAATGTAGTTGCCCTGCTGGCAATCTTTACGAGCGGAACCTCCCTGCTTGGTATGCTGACGAAACTATTAGGGTTGCTGGCAGTGATTATAAACCTGATTACCCTGGTGCGTATCATTAAGAGTGAAAAATAAAGACTTTTTGATGTGATTCAGCTTTTTAAAAAATATACTTGAAAATTAACAAAATCGCGCTATAATATAAGGGCGTAATTTCAAGTACGCCGACTTAGCTCAGTCGGTAGAGCAACTCATTCGTAATGAGTAGGTCGGAGGTTCGATTCCTCTAGTCGGCACCATATAAAAACTAAAGCCCATTTAAGGGCTTTTTTATATATCTTTTATCTTTTTTGATTCTTGCCCTATTCTATTTTTGATTGAAATATATAATTCTTAAAGAAATTTAAATAAAGAAAGATTCCTATACTTAGCTCTATGTCAAAATATAGGAATCTTTTTATTGCATGTGAAATTTTATATGTACATAAAACAGCAAAGCTTATAAAGAAAGCTAACAACAGAATGTATTTTTATTGCCAATTCAGCATGACAGTTACAGCATGCCCTTCATTGTTTCAATGTCCTTGAGCCACCCTTTAATATAGGTATCGTATTCCTGCCTTTTCTCTGAGTCTTTGATGTAGCCCTGCATCATTTCCAGTTGATGCCGATAATAATTAGAAAGATTTGTTAACAGTGCAGACAATCCATTCAGCTTCTCAACGTCTTTTTTGTTATAGGCAATCTGATATTGATGTAATGCGGCTGCCATCTCATCGGCAGAATTGCCGGCATATTTTTTGAAATCACGCAGCATCCATTGCTTTTCAAATATATTTCTTTTTTTCCAACCCTCATTCTGTTCATCAAATGTTTTGACGATTGCGATCAGCAGCGTTTGTCCTTCTTCACTCAACGATGCCGATATTTTTTCATCATTATTTTTATGAATTCCTGCGTCTATCAGCGCCTGTATACCGCCAATCTCTTGACCATGATATTTTTTCGCAAAGAGCAATGACACGGCGAACGCGGTTCCAGCCTCCTGAGCGGAAACAATATTTTCGCGATTCATATGATAGAAGTCCTCGGTGGAAATCCCCATAAGAGGCGCTACTTTCTCAATTCCCTGCATAGCTGTCTGCGTCTTCACAAGGCCAGGACCAATACTATAAACCGACAGCCCGGTATCTTCCAGTTCTGCCGCCAATGTATTTGCCAATTCGACCTGCGATGTCTTAAACACCTCATAGCCTCCCATATAGGCTACTGCACCGGAGGATGGAGTGAATACTAGAACACCCTGATCTTTCTCCAACATTTTAGGCAGGAAAAATTGTATCATTTGCAGCGGCCCGCGCAAATGGACACGATAGCTTCTGTCCCAGTCTGAAAGCGGAAGCCGTTCAATGGAATCAAAAGGGGTTATCGCGGCATTATTGATGATGGCATAGGGAGTTCCATATTCTGCCGTTACTTTCTCACAAAAGGCTTGAATAGCCTCAGGCTTCTCAAGATCAAGAGGAATATATTGAACACGATCAGGGAACTTGGCCGCAATCAAGCTTTCTGCTTTTCTTCCCTTTTCCTCATCCACCTCACCAATAATTACTTTTGCCCCCATATAAGCCAGAGCAAGCCCGGCTTCCAATGCAATTCCGCCACCGCCGCCGGTGATGATAATGGGTTTATCCGCAAGTGCAGACATGTCCCCTTTCATGTTTTCTATAATCATAATTAAATTACGCCTCCTTAGCTTTATTTTAAATTATTTAACTTCAAAAACAAATCAGCAGCCATTGAAAATTGCCGGTCAAATAGATTATTCAGCGGCCGCTACTTCAAAATTCAGTTTACCTTGCTCTGTGCCATTAACAATAAGTGTTAGCGAATGCATTCCAGGGTAATGTTTTCTTGTACTCAAATCTGCGAAAGAATGTTTTTTTATATACGTCTTTTCTTGCTTCGCCGCAAATGAAGTTTCAGCTATTTTAAATATTTTTAGATTTCGCGTGCCGTTCGCTTTCACATAATGAATACCATATTCCAGCCGTACCTTGGCTGCTTTTTTCGCCTTGACTTTAAAGGAAAATGTCATCTCCTCGCCAATGGAAACAGATTCGGCTTGCATGGTAAAATCGCTAACAGTGATATGCCTTGCATCGGCAACGCCAAAAATAGCAAGCACCCTTTTGTCACCCTTTTTTAAAAGTGTCCGGCAGCCATGTTTTACGATCCAGTCCGTATACTCATTTTGGCCATACCATTCGCCTGCTATTTGCACAACAAGCTCGGGATGTGTTTTGGATATATCATTCAGATTATTGGCCACACTTTTACGAACATAGAGTGAAGGATCAGCTTTTAATTGCTCTAAAACAGCAAGCACTAAGGTTGGATCTTTTTTAAACCTAGCCAATGCTTGTCCCCACGGCAGCGCAGGCCGGCATCCCTCACTGGCAAGCCGCCGAACGTGCTCATTGCTGTGTTTTGCCCATATGGACATTTGTGCCATCATGCGTTCCTCATGCTTTATAATAAACTCCCGCACAGCAAATTCAGCAGTTGAACATTGAGTATATCTCTCTAAGGCAGCCATTGACAAATCCCAATTACACTCAGCCTGTCCATAAACTTCTACAAAATCCGGGAAGTAAATGAATGCAAGATCATTATGATGGGCTGGATAACTCGCAATCACCTGATCAAGGACGGCCAATGCCTGCTCATACTCAGAGGGCAAATATTTTCCAAGATTTATCGTAATATGGCGCATACGGCCTTTTAGTGAAAGCGCCTCCCATGTTTCATCCATAATATCACTTATAAAATCACTATCCCGAAAGGAAGGATATATCGCCTTAATACGGAAGGCTAATTCATGAATTGAATTAAAATTATAATATCTGTCTTTCAATAATTCAGGCATTGATTTCCTCCTTTCATTTAATTCAGAATAAATTTAAAAAGCAGCAGCATGCGGATAACAGGAAGACTGTAGAATCAATTACTTCCAGAAAGGAATTATTGCTTTTGCCAGTTCTTCAGGATTATCTGTATTTACTTCATGACCAGCATTTTGAATTAATTTGAATTGACTGTCTTTAATCTGCTCATGCAGTTTAAGCGCGCTCTTACGGTTGGCTGAATCTTTCTCACCGCATAATATCAACACAGGACAGCTGATCTTGTTTAAATCTTTTCTTATATCCAAGCTGCCCATTGAATTAACCAGACTGATAAAGTCATGTTTATTAGATCCCATTTTTCTAAACGTTGATTCAGGCATTAGTTTAAATATAAATCCTTGCAGCTTAAACAGCCGTTTAGGTATTTCATAAGGTGTACCAATTAAAATAACTGAATTTACCTTTTCCGGATATGCTTTGACATAATCAAGCGCTAAAATCCCACCCAGTGAAAGCCCGCATAAATTCACCTTTTCATTATACCCTTGGCAGTCTTCAGCAAAAGCTTTTGCCAGCGCATCATACGTTATGGCCTGCGGATATGACTTAAATAAATCAGGACAATCAGCGTCTATGCCCGTTCCATTTAAATACTGCCGGACAGCCTGCCAGCTTTCACTGTTTTGACCTAAACCATGAATGAGAATATTTTTCATATTTGTACCCTTGTCCTTAGATTAAGGATAGCATATCAATACATTAGCGGCAAGTAAACTTAATCACACAAAGGATTTAAAAACGCAAATGACGGATTTTTTGCTCATAGGCTTCCTTTTCCCGCTGATAAATCGCGGCATCTTCTGGCATATAACCCTGTCTTTTACATTCATTAATATAACGAAATAAATACTGATTGATAATTTTACAGCGATACATCGGATCTTGTTCAAAGGCATCCTTATTATACCTCTTGATCAAACACAAATAATCAATAAAGCTTTTCATTTTATCACCTCAGGGGTAGTATACCTTTAAACCTAACACGATTTATGTCACAAAAGAAAAAAAGCCTTGCGGCTAATTTCTGATAATGATATAAGTTAAATAAATTGCGAAGAGTATCAGCATCGTAATCCCCGCCTTTTTATTAAAGCATTTCTGTTTCATTGATATTACCAGCGTCTGAATGAAAATCACCATCATAAAGATCAAATCGGTAAAGATAACCGGTGCGATTTCAATTGGATTCACCATTGATGACAAACCAATAATAAACAGGATATTAAAAATATTAGAACCGATAACATTACCTAAGGCAATATCACTTTGTCCTTTGCGGGCAGCTACCACCGAGGTAACAAGCTCAGGCAGCGAGGTACCCACGGAAATGATTGTTAAACCGATCAGCGTCTCACTCAAGCCAAAGCTGCGGGCGATACTGGTTGCTGAATCAACCACCCATTGACCGCCAAAAATAATCAGTGCTAAACCGATAATAGATACTGCTACACTCATCGGTACATTGAATTTAGGCTCATTCACTTCAATACTGTGACGGCTTTTTAATGAAGTAATTACCGTATAGCCAACATAAGCAAGGATCAATACGAACAAAATTGCCCCCTCAATACGGCTGACTACATTGCCGGTATAACAAAACAGACAAAGCAGCAAGCCGCCGACAATCATGACCGGCAAATCAAAGTCAATGATTCGCTTTTGTACCTTTACGGTTTTTAAAGCTGCCGACGCGCCGAGTACAATCAAAAGATTGAAAATATTAGAGCCGACAACATTGCCTACCGCAATCGCGTTGGAACCTGATATACCAGCAGTAATACTGACCGCTGCTTCCGGAGCGCTGGTGCCAAAGGCTACAATGGTTAACCCGATAACAATCGCCGGTACCTTTAAATGATCAGCGATTGAGCTGGCCCCATCTACAAAGAAATCAGCGCCCTTTACTAAAAATGCAAAGCCTACAATTAATAACAAAAAATCCAGCATGATGCTTCCTCCCAAAAAAAAGCCTATGCTACATAGCGTAACATAGGTCTTGTCTTTTATAATTAAACCAGTTTCAGCAATGAAACATGATGTTGATTTAATGACGCTCACAGCGCAGACTACTCCCCTAATGGAAATACTTCATTATTATAATGGACAAAAACCTAAAGTTCAACCTTTTTCTTTCACTTTTTGTAATTTGGGATTATAATATCAGCGGTGATTTTATGAAATTAGAAAAAACAAATGCGATGCGGATTCTCGATAAAGCCAAAATCAGTTATCAGACATATACCTATGATGCTGATGATGGTGCTATTGATGGCGTATCAGTCGCTAAGAAATGCTCACAGGCTCCGAAAAAAGTATTTAAAACCCTGCTTACCCGCGGCAGCAGCAAAAATTATTTTGTATTTGTCATTCCTGTTGAACATGAACTAGATTTAAAGAAATGTGCAAAAGCGGTTAATGAAAAGAGCGTCGATATGATTCCGGTCAGTGAAATCAACAAAGTCAGCGGCTATATCCGCGGCGGCTGTTCGCCTATCGGTATGAAAAAGCTGTATAAAACTGTCCTGCATGAAAGCTGTCAAACATTAGATACAATCATATTCAGCGGCGGTAAAATCGGTTTTCAGATTGAAATGGACCCGCATGAACTGATTCAGCTCATCCATGCAGAAACAGCAGATCTAGTTAAAGCATAAATTGATCTTTAAGGTTGATTTATGCTTTTCTTTAGCTTAATCACTATATCAAGAGTCGTATCCGTCCCCTTTAAATAAAGCAGAGACTGACCGTTTTCTTCATAAAGGATCATTTCGGTATCAGGTTTTAAATGAGGATTTGCGTCCTTTAACTGCTGATAATAGAAATCAGCTTCACTTTGACTCATTGGCTGATTAAAGGTTTTATTTTGCTTATCCAAAAGATAAACCAGTAATTCATCCTTATTCTTAGTCACTTTAGTCGCTGTGTAAACAACCGCATAGCGTTCATCCTCATAAAATGTATAGCAGTTGCAGGTCTTTAAATCACGATTCATATCATAAAGCATCGTAGTGTTCGCGCTGCGGGCTAAATTGCAGTCAAACAAAGGCATGAAGATGGTATTATGATCAATACGCTCAAAGTTATTATAGAAAATAACATCCTTTTCAGGCATTGTAATTAATGTTTTATCTTCAACCCTACTTAACGAATAGCTTCCCCATGAATTGAGCTTGCCATGAATTTTAAACTTATCGAAATAATCGCCCTGCTCATTAATTAATTCCTTAACACTCAGAATACCATCGGCTTTAGCTGCTGCCGAGAAATGGCGGTCAGCGACTGGCAAGCCGGAATTCTTATAACAGTTGACAGTATCTTTGTCATAATCAAAGCTTGTGTTGATAGATGCAACCTGAAGGATCATTTCATTACCTGAAAGCTTTACATCATAGGCATAGGGTGTATCATACGTGTAACCGCCGACAGCTCCGTCACGATACTCATGATAAGTGAACAAATCATATTCAGCCTCATAGGTGTAGCCGAGCCATGGACTGTTATCATTCTCAATCATTCCTAACGGCATGCCATATAATTCTTCATATTTTTGCCGGACAGCTTCGCCCTTATAGAATTCGCTGTAATCAGGAATCGGTGTTTCCAGTTTTATGAGCTGGCCGTCAATGACGATTTCATCGATATCATCCATGGCATAGTTCCCCACAGCAATAGGTTCAACAAGGGTGAATACATATTGCATCTTCTCGAAGAAACCCTGCTGATCCGCATAGAAAGCAAGCATCAGCTGCTGGATATTTCGCTCTGCCTGCTCCTTACTAAAGGAAACACTTTCCCATATTCCTAATGATAAGTAAGGCAGATCAATGGTTATCTCTGAGCGATTTTCTGCTAAGAACTGCTTAGAGACTCTTGCATCAGCTGGAATAGTGAAATCTGGCTGATAGGCTGTGCCTAGTGATGAAATATCCAAGCTCTTATCACGAATAAACGCAGGATGCTCTTGAAGCTTAAAATAGTCAACCGGATAGATATTCACAGAACCTTTAAATTTTAGAAAATAAATGTTTGATGACAAAAAGGCATCGTAGACAGCAAATCCTTGATCACCATATTCTACATCAATGAGTGTTTTTAACGTTTTGTCTGAACTTGTTGAAACATCATTTTCACTGATTATCAACTGCTCGTCATAATCATGAGTCGGCGTTAATTCCAAAAGCTTCAGCCATTCAATAATTGCCGCCTTTTGATTATTAGAAACAGCATCACCATTCAGCTTCATAACCCCAAGATCCTTTGTAAAAGATTCGATTTCCGGCATGATGATGACTGGCTTTAAATCCGTTTCGGTACTGACATCGCCGCTGTCTCCCTCATTCGGCAATTCATTAGGCATTGCGGGCTGACAGGCGCAAAGCAAAAACGCAAGTACACATAAGCTAAGTTTCTTCATCAAACCACCTCTCTTTACCCTTAGTATACAACACATAAACAAAAACAACAAAAAAAAGACGCTTATTGCGTCAATTCTTGAAACAGTTTCAAATAAGTCTGTTTGATTTCTGAACAAGTTTTTTCCTTTAAGTCAGGTTCAGTAATCAGCTCGGCTTGATACTCAATCAATTCAGGTCCTACCAAATCATTAAATTCCGCAGCCAGCATTGCATCATCAATCATTTTAATGGAAGCCGGCAATTCAGGATCAAGGCCATACTTCTTCAAAATGACTGCCAGCAGCTGATCCTCAGCCTCACAATACTTTGGCATCTGCTGTTTGACTGGCCGTATCAGATCCGCCATATAGGCCTCAGAGGCATCATGCAGCAGGGCTGTCAGCTGCAGCTGCCTGCCAAAGCCGCGCGCCTTAGCTTCCAAAGCACAATTAATGCAGTGCTGACCTACTGAATAAAAATATTTCGTATGTCCATTCGCCCGGCACAGCTGTGATAAGGCATGGGCAATATCCTCAATATGAATTTGCTTTTCATCACAAGCCAGCGGAGTGACTCTTTCACCGCTTTGTGTTACCATGCTATCGCTCATAAAGCTCATCCTTAAAATGCTCAATCGCCTTAGTGATTCCCTGCTGCATATTAGTATCGGTCACATAATAAGCCGCCGCCTTAACATTCTCCATCGCATTCCCCATCGCGATGCCATATTTAACACATTCAATCATAGAAAGGTCATTCTCCGCATCACCAAAGCACATTATTTCATCACGGCTGATACCCAGCCGCTGGGCTACTTTCAAAACACCTTTTCCCTTGCTGATGCCTTTTTTCATGATTTCAAGCCAGCGCGGGCCAACAATCATCACATCATAGTCAGCCAACGCACTCATCAGCTTCGGCTTTAACTGAACAATTTTATCATCCTGAAGAATCAGCTTATTAATTGCTGGTTCAATCAAATCATCCGGATGCTTCAAATAGCAGTTATTTACCATTTCACCTTCAAAGCCGATTTCCTTCAGTTTACCTTCAAAGAATGACAGTATGCGATTCCACCAGCGATGATAAGGTTTTACATAAAAATAAAAGCGTTCAAAGGTAAAAGCGATACCCTTTAAATCATAACGATGAGCAAGCTTGAAAACATAGCTCGCATCCTTGCTGTCAAGCTGTCCCTCAACCTCATGACTGCCATCCTTCAAGCACATGATTTCAAGACCGTTAATGCCTACGATATAGCCGGTTTCACGCATATTCAAGATATCCGTTACCTTCAGCAGATCGCTGCAGTTTCTGCCAGATGCCAAAACAAGCACGATTCCCTGCTGCTGACATTGCTTCAGTATTTCAATGGTAGATGGATCAATCGATTTATCATTGCGGTAAAGCGTACCATCCATATCCATAACAATCATTTTTATGGCCATAACTACCCTCCAAAAGAAAAACAGCCTTGCGACTGTTTCGTCTTCCTTATTTTAACTTGCTGGCTGCCGCTTTGTCAACGATAACCACTACATCCGGATGATTCTGCAGAACAGATGCCGGGCAGTCAACACTTACCGGACCATCAACCATTGCACTGACAGCATCCGCTTTATTAGCGCCGGTAGCAACTAAAAGAATCTTTTTAGCTTTCATGATGGTAGCGATACCCATTGTGATCGCATGAGTAGGAACCTTATTGATATCGTTTTCAAAGAAACGCGCATTATCCTTACGTGTGCCTTCCTTTAAAGTAACGATATGTGTTTCTTCATCAAAAGAAGTACCTGGTTCATTGAAACCGATATGACCATTGCTGCCGATACCTAATACTTGAATATCAACAGTTACATTATCCATTGAACGTTCATAAGCTTCACAGTCTTCTTTTGTATTGCCATATGGCAGATGTACATTTTCTTCTTTAATATCGATGCCGTTAAACAGATTTTCATGCATAAATGTATAATAAGACTGTTCATGATTACGGTCAATACCTACATATTCATCAAGATTAAAGCTCTGACATTCAGCATAGCTTGTACCGTTTTCCTTATGGTCTTTGATCATATTTTCATATAAGCCGATCGGGCTTGAGCCAGTTGCCAAACCTAATACCGCATTGGGTTTAGACGCCACTAATTCATGCATTACTTTGAATGCTTCAGCACTTACTTCTGCATAATTTTCTACTACGATTACTTTCATAAAATACCCTCCTTGTTGATGATTTTATTATATCAAAGAGTGAAGTGAAATCATAGCCCGCAGACTTTAAACTATCAATAAAGAACATAAAATAATGTTGAATATTGTTTATTCTCTATAAAATGAACAATTTTATTTGTGAACTTTATAAATTCTGTCAAAAGAAAACCGAGGCTTCTCAGCCTCAGTCACATTCTTTATTTAACATCAATAATCTTCATTGTGTTGGTTGCGCCAGAACCAGTTGGATATCCAGCAACCAAGATAATTGTCTCACCCACAGCAATGCCGTGTTCTTTGGCAATTTCTCTTGCTAATTCACATTCATTCAGCTGAGTATTCACGGTCTTGCTGAGGTATGTGGATACGCCCCAGTTAACAGCCAATGAACGTTCAACCTCTTCATCAAAGCATACAGCGATGATCGGTGCCTTTGGACGGAATTTAGCGATTCTTCTTGCTGAATTACCGCTTGAAGTGAAGCAGATAATACCGGCAACATCTAAAGACATCGCAGTGTCAGCCGCTGACATACCGATAGCATCTTCCTTTGTTTTTCTTGAAGTAGCGATTGCTTTATCAAGACGTTCACGGTAAGGCAGAATAGTTTCCATTGCTTTAGAAATCTTATCCATTGTCTGAACCGCTTCAATCGGATAAGCGCCGACTGCTGATTCACCTGAAAGCATGATGCCGTCAGTACCATCTAAAACCGCATTGGCAACGTCACTTGCTTCAGCACGTGTCGGTCTTGGATTTGACTGCATTGATTCAAGCATATGAGTTGCTGTGATAACCGGTTTACCAAACGCGTTAGCACGTTTGATCATTTGTTTTTGATAAATTGGTACTAATTCAACAGATACGTCAACACCTAAGTCACCGCGGGCAACCATGATGCCGTCAACAACGTTCAGGATTTCATCAAGATTGTCATAACCTTCCTGGTTTTCAATCTTTGCGATGATCTGAATATGATTATCGCCTTCTTCTTCAAGAATACGGCGGATTGCCAGCACATCTTCTTTTCTTCTAGTGAAAGAGGCTGCAATGTAATCTAAATGATTTCTTGCCGCAAAACGAATATCGCTTTCATCTTTTGGTGAAATGAATGGCATACTTAATTTAACATTAGGCACGTTGCATCCCTTACGGTTCTTGATCACACCCGGATTTTCAATACGGCAGTCAAGCTCACCGTCACGTTTTTCAAGAATTGTCAGACGCACTTTACCGTCGTCGATCAAAATTGTACCGCCAACTGAAACATCGTCAAACATTTCCGGACATTGAATGTGAAAGCGTTCCTTAGTTCCTTCGATTTCTTCACGAACCAAAGTAACGATATCACCTTTCGCATATGTTTCCTGACCGTTTTTGAAAACGCCGCAGCGAATTTCAGGTCCCTTAGTATCCAGCAGAATTGCAAACTTCTTGCCAGATTCCTTGGCTACTTTTCTGATTCTCTCAATTCTCTCAAGATGTGCATCATGTGTTTCATGAGAAAAGTTTAAACGGCAAACGTTCATTCCGGCTTCAGCCATTTTAACTAACATTTCTTCACTTTCAGTAGCTGGACCAATGGTGCAAATAATTTTAGTCTTTCTTTCCATTTTTTTAATATCTCCTTGTTTTTAAACCTTAAACTAAACGATCAAACAAATCCTGCAATCGCTTCCTGGAAGCGCGCGGCATATCCAAAGCTTCTTCAATCGGTACGGCAATAATCTGGTTATCCTTGATACCCACACATTGTCCGCCGATACCAGCCAGCAGCAGATCCACAGCTTTTTCACCCATCCGCGATGCCAATACACGGTCAATCGGCGTCGGTGAACCACCGCGCTGCACGTGACCTAATACCGTAGCACGGCCCGAAAAGCCAGTATTGAGACTTACCTTTTTCGCAAATGCGTCAACATCGGTAATTTTCTCGCTGATTACAACAATTGCATGACGTTTCTTCTTCACAACATCAAATTCTTTAAGGCGTTCGAGAACCTCAGTTTCCTCAAAACCGGTCTGAGCAGTGATTACGATTTCTGCACCGCAGGCGATTCCTGACCATAAAGCCAGATCTCCGCAGTGGTTGCCCATAACCTCTACCACCGAACAGCGGTGATGAGAGCTTGAAGTATCTCTTAATTTATCTACGGCCTCTACTACTGTTGACAGAGCAGTATCAAATCCGATTGTTGAATCTGTACATGTGATATCATTATCGATTGTACCCGGCAAGCCGATACAGTTGATGCCCTGATTTGTCAATGCGAGCGCCCCCCGGTAGGAGCCGTCGCCGCCAATCACGACAAGCGCGTCAATTTCACGCTTTCTTAACTGCATGATGCCCTTCTCCTGCACCGCAGGATCTTTAAATTCAGGCAAACGTGCCGATCCTAAGATCGTTCCGCCGCGGTCAATAATATCACCAACATCATTTCTTGTCAGTGGTTCAATATAGCCTTCAACTAAACCACGATAACCATCGTAGATGCCATAGACTTCAACGCCGCTCTTCAAAGCGACACGGGTTACAGCACGGATGGCTGCATTCATTCCTGGAGCGTCACCTCCGGAAGTGAGAATACCTATACGTTTCACCATATCTGATTCCTCCGTTCATGCCCTATTATGATAGCATTTTTACAAACTTTTGACTAGTATTTTAAGTACGTCTGTTACAACCTTTTACATTTTTTTCAAATGTAAGTGCTTTAATTCTTTCAATCAGCCGATTTGCCTTAATCGGATCGCTGTTGCCGCGGCTATCCAATGCGAAATGCCCTTCCAGCTCTTTAATCGTATAATTACTCGTAAAGTAAGTTAAACGATGCTTTTCCATCCGTTCATTCAGAATCGGCAGCAGGATTTCATCACGGCTCCATGCCGTTACACTTTCACCGCCGATATCATCAAATAAAACAACATCTGCCCTTTTTAATGAACGAATCATATTCTCCATAATACTGTTTTCACTCATGTTTAATTTCAACGCCATGATCAGCTCCGGTACATTGACAAAGGCTACTTTCTTATTATGCTTCGCAAAGTAATTGGTAATACATGCTCCCAGATAAGTCTTGCCGACACCCGGCGCGCCATGCAAATACAAGCCCTTGACTGGCTCTTTAAGATTCCTGACCACTTCCGAAACCGCACTCACATAAGCCGTCTTCTCATTACTTAAATCAATGTTTTCAACCGCCACTTTCAGCAGATCATCACTGAGGTGGTGAAGAATATAATTTTTAACATGCGTCAATTCATCGCGGCGGGCACGCTGATAGCGGCAATCCGTCAGCTGATAATTAAGCAGACCGTCATAAACCAAATTCAGCAATTGGCCTTGACTTGGCTGAACACATTTATCAAGCCCTGAACATGACTGACATTTTTTCAGACTCATCAGCCATTCGTGAATTTTAGTCGTATGCTTTTCAAGAAAGCTTTCATCGAGCTGGTATTGATGCAGCCAGCGCTTCACTTCCGGATCGGCCTTCAGTAAGCGCAGACGTTCTTCCTTTAACCGCCGCTGCTCTTCATTGAGTTCAAAATGCACCTCAATCTTCTCCATTTACTCACCCCGCATTTTCGCTAATTCAGCCTTCAGCTTTTCAATATCCTCAGGCTTTAATTCTTCATCTTCCTCTTGCTGATTGCCGGTATACCAATCCGGCAGCTGTTTCTCTGTTGTTTTAAGCTTGGCCGATGGCTTGCGTTTCGGTTTTGGTTCTTTAATTTTCTGGACCTGATCCAGCGCTTTTTCCATCGTATCAATATTCAACCTCACCCATGATCCGGCAATCTTTTCGACATAAGCCTTGCTGAGATTTTGATTCAGCGTATTCAGCACATATTCGACAAGCACATTGACGACTTCCTTAGGCAGCTTTAACTCATCTTCAAGATAAGTAAGCAAACGCTTATCGGTGTTAGTAACCGGTACGCCATTTTGCTTCATCTGCAGGAATTTAATTACCGGCAAACGATATGGATTAGCATCGGCTTCAACCACCTGATATTTCTTTGTAATTGCATTTTTCAGCCGGCTGACACTCAGCGTTTGAGTTTTCAAATTAATGCTGCGGGCCACCAGCTTGATCATTTCTTCTTCATTCACACCATAATAAGAGCCAAGCTGCTCAATAGTTTCTATATTTTCCTTCGTTCTCGCGGCTGCCGGAAAAGCCAGCTTTGAACATTGGGTTAAGAATAATTCGGTATTAAAAGTAATTCGCATCGAGTTTTTCTTTTCAGGCTTAACCTCATGGAATTTCTTTTCCTCTTCTTCTTCCCATTCAAACCAATCGGCCATCCGAAACGGTTCGCTGATTTCTTCATATCCCTCAGCGATCTGTCCCTTCGCAAAACTTACCTGCATCATCTCATACATCTGACGGCCTTGCTGTTTTAAGTATAAACGGCCAAACACATCATGCCGCAAAAAATCCAAGCCTTTTTTAGGCACCTTGAGCTGAATCAGCATATGATCGGCGCCGGCATAGGTTTTAATCAGCATAAACTGTTCAAGGATTTTGCGGCTTTTAGTCAATTCCGCAGGCGATAGCTGAAGACTTTGACAAAGCAGAATTGTTGAGCAAGTATTCTGATTCATTGTGCATAAGGCTTCCAGCAGGCTGTAAAGGTGAAGCGCACGGGAACCGATCAAAGGCCCGTAAAGCACGAAAAGCGATGCTCTCTCTTCATCGCTGATGCTTTCAATCCGTTCTATTTTTAACTGTTCATCTTTTACCATCGCGCTTATCCACTCCATGCAGCAAACTGTCAATCTGTGACTGTAATTCTTCAAGAGAAGCATTATTCACAATGACATGATCAGCTTTTTTTATCTTCATTTCACTCTTCATCTGCGTCTTTAAACGTGCTTTAATCGCTTCATCATCCATGCCGCGGTTTTGTTTCAAACGTTTTATGACAACCGCTTCATCAGCCACAACGACCCAGCTTTCATCAAAATATTTTTCCCAGCCACTTTCAAACAACAGCGGTACTTCCACAAAAATCAGAGCGTCCGTGCTGGCTGCACACTGCTCCTTAACCCATGCCAAAATCAGCGGATGCTGAATGGCTTCCAGCTGTTTCCTTTTTTCTGGATCGGCGAACACAAGAGACGCGAGTTTTTGGCGGTCAATATTACCAGCCACATCCAAAATACACGCTGAGAATGCATCAATCATCTGCTGATAACCCAAGGTGCCTTTATCACAGCA
Organism: Dielma fastidiosa; assembly: GCF_003475485.1. NCBI lineage: Bacteria > Bacillati > Bacillota > Erysipelotrichia > Erysipelotrichales > Erysipelotrichaceae > Dielma > Dielma fastidiosa. Next base: position 239,824 of record NZ_QRQL01000001.1, read on the forward strand.
CAGCCTCGATCCCTGATCACAATCAATTACCAAATAGCCGCGTTCGCGCAGCGCTTTAGAAAGTGTTGACTTGCCGCTGCCGATAATACCGGTAATGGCGATTACTTTCTTTTCTGGCATTTTGGACACAGACAAGTCCCCCTTCCTATCACTTTGATTTTTTTAATGGGTGTCTGGCAGATCAAACACGGCTGATTTTCTCTGGCATGCACCTTCAGTTTCAGCTGAAACAAGCCGGTAACCCCTAATGATGAGGTATAAGAGCGAATCGTTGTGCCGCCTGCCTTAACCGCCCCGGCTAAAATCCTGCGGGTATGAAATAAAATATTTTCAAAATCCTTCTTTGAACAATGACTGACTGGGGTTTTCGGATGCAAACCACAGGCAAAACAGATTTCATCAGCATAGATATTGCCGATACCTGCCAAAAAGGTTTGATCCAGCAGCATCGCTTTCAGCGGCATTTTTTTAGGATGCCACTTTTTATATAATGCCAATGCGTCAAGCCGTTCATCAAATGCATCCAGACCGGTATTTTTAAGCATTGGATAATTCTCATCTTCAGCCAGCGGATAAATCTCCATGCGGCCAAACTTGCGGGTATCATTATAATGCAGCTCACGGCCATCATCCAAATGAAATACCACATGAGTATGCTTATTACGCATCGTTGGCTGATCATAAATATAAAATTTACCTTCCATGCGCAGATGGGCAATCAGCATATCCTCATCAAGAACAAACATCAAATACTTGCCGCGGCGTTTATACGCCTGAATCGTCTGACCGATAATCTTCTGTTTGAAAAATTCACTGCCCTGCGGCAGAATATTCTCCCAATAAACATCAACACCGACGATTTTGGGATGTCCCAGCTGTACTTCAAGCGTCGCTCTGACGGTTTCTACTTCAGGTAGCTCAGGCATACGCTCACCTATTTGGCATCGTACCATGACTTGCCGATATTTGCGTCCGCAATCAAAGGTACTTTCAAGGCCATTGCCTGTTCCATAGCATTCTTAACTAAATTCTTCATCAATTCAATTTCATCCTCACAAACATCAAAGATCAATTCATCGTGAATCTGAAGAATTATTTTTGATTTACACTGCTGCTTCACCATCGCATTGTATACATTAACCATCGCCACTTTGATCAAATCGGCGCTGGACCCCTGAATCGGCGCATTCATTGCCGCCCGCTTGCCAAACTCACGAACCATGTAGTTTTTATCATGAATTTCATTAATTTCACGGCGGCGGTTAAACAGTGTCTTCACATAACCATTGGCTTCACAGAAAGCGACGGTCTCATCCATAAACTGCTTGATTTCCGGATACGATGCAAAATAACGCTCAATGAAATCCTTTGCCTCATTGCGGCTGATGCCAAGCTGTTCGCTTAAGCCAAACTCACTGATCCCGTAAACAATCCCAAAATTAACCGCTTTAGCCTGACGGCGCATATTGCTTGTAACATCATCATGAGCAACACCAAACACTGACATGGCCGTTTGTGTATGAATATCAATACCGCTGTTGAAGGCATTGATCATTTCCTTCACATCCGCCATATGCGCCAGCATGCGCAATTCAATCTGAGAGTAGTCCGCTGACAGCAGCACATGGTTTGGACTGGCTACAAAAGCCTTGCGGATTTCCTTGCCTTCTTCATCGCGCACTGAAATATTCTGCAGATTCGGTTCAGAAGATGATAATCGGCCAGTGGTAGTCAGACATTGGTTAAACAATGTATGTATCTTCCCGTCAGCCTTTACATGCTTGGCAAGACCAATCGCATAAGTGCTGTAAACCTTTTGGAATTTACGATGCTCCATCAGCAGCGGAATGATCGGATGCGCATGCATCAGTTTTTCCAATACATCGACTGCCGTCGAACGCTTTTTGCCAGCTTTTAGTCCCAGCTCATCAAATAAAACGACAGCTAGCTGCTTTGGTGAATTGATATTAAATTCATGGCCGGCAGCCTCATAGATTTGTTTGGTCAAAGCCAATACTTTCTGATTCGTATTTTCGGCGATTTCATTCAACACATTCAGATCGGTGCAGATGCCGTTGTTTTCCATTTCAAATAAAACCTTTGTAACCGGCATCTCGATATCATAAAACAAGCTGTTTAATTCCTTTTCAGTTAATTCCTTCTTCAGCTGTTCAATTGCCGCATAACAGCCATGCGCCTGAATCTTAACATATTCGATACGTGATAATTCATCACTCAGCTGCGGACGGCCTTTTTTGCCGTAAACATCATCACTTGTAAGCTTGCGGTCAATCTTGAATTTTTCAGCAAACGCATCATAGCTGGTAATCGTGCCGTCACTTAGAAAAGCCGCGATCCAGCAATCAAAATCTAAGCCATTAACCGGAATCTGCACATGTTCAAACAAATGCATCAGATGCTTGACATCAAAGCCCGCCTTGCTATCCTGACTGGCTAAGAATGCCTGAGCGTGCGCATCCCTGCGCAGATCATCAATTTCAATATATTCACAGCCGCCCTCATTAACCCATGCCAAGCCAAAGAATTCAGCATCCTCATAGGCTTCATTGTTGCAGTCTGGATATAACAGCACACCGCTTTTAAGCAGTGATTCACTGATTTGTTCTACCTTTTTTATCTCTGTATCCGCATAGACGGTCTTATCCTCAACCTGTTTGATAAATGAGAGCATTTCATATTTTTTATAGAAACTGTTGCTTCTTTCCACATCTTCATGAAAAACACAGGATTCCAAATCAAAAGGCAGCTTCGCATCGGTAACGATGGTAGCTAAAAATAAAGAAAGCTCAGCTTTATCCTTATTCATTTCTAACTTTTCTTTCAGCTTGCCCTTAATCTCATCAATATGCTCATACAGATTATGAACCGTTTCATATTGATCCAAAAGCTTCAGCGCTGTTTTTTCACCGACGCCTGGCACACCGGGGATGTTATCCGCTGTATCACCCATCAAACCCTTTAATTCAATGATTTGAGAAGGTGTGACATGAAAGTTATCCTTTAATCCCTGTACATCGACCAGTTCCATTTCCGTAATGCCTTTTTTCATGAGCAGCACATTGGTTGTCTCATCAATCAGCTGCAGCAAGTCACGATCTGATGTCAAGATTACCGTCTGATAATCAGGATAGGTTTTAGCAGCGCTGCCGATGATGTCATCAGCCTCAATGCCCTCACATTCATACCATGGAATGCCCTTAGCTTCCAGATATTCTCTGGCAATAGGAAATTGTACGATCAGCTCCTGATCCAGCTGCTTGCGGGTTCCCTTATACTCTTTAAATGTCTCATGGCGAAAGGTTGGCTTGCCGCTGTCAAAAGCTACCAGCAAATGATCCGGCTTAATTAAATCCAGCGCCTTGTTTATCATTGTGATAAAGCCATAGACAGCATTGGTAGGAATACCGTTAGATGTAGTCATCATACGGCCATATAGGGTTGCGTAATATGCTCGAAAGAGCATCGCATTGCCATCAATCAATAAACATTTTTTCATAAATAATACCTCCTGCACATAAAACAAACTTCCATATTATTCTACCACAAATTTAGACTCACTAACAGAATTTGACAAAGAAAAACACTCCGCAGAGTGCTTAATTCATAATGATCAATTCATACCCGTAATCTAAAGATTCTATCTTAGCTAAAAAGCAATGTATCCTAAATGCAGAACAGAAGAACACAAATCCTTATTTCTTTGATATGATTTTATTGCTAAATAATTTATATTCTGACTTTTTTATACGATAATCACTTTTTGTAATCAATATCGATTTTGTTTTGGCATCATCACTTTTAAGTGCATCTGATATTATTTTCCTTAAATATTCTGAGTGATCATAGCTAGCCATAACTAAAGAATCACGTACATACATTGGATTATTTTTAAGCAATTCCAAATGAAAATCTATGCCGCGTCCTTTTAAGTAATGCCACAAGAAAGCAACACATGTTCTCGTATTACCTTCACGGAAAGAATGTATACACCATAATTCCAACAGGAAATCTGATATATTAAATATCAAATCAGAAGTTTGCTTCCAGTCAATATTATTTACCTTTTCAAACAATTCAGCTAACTTATCACTAATATCGTGATAGTCTGCATATTCGACAGAACCGCCAGATAAAACACGTTCATTTTTATAAAGATTTTCTTCACGGTATCTGCCGGCCCATTCATAGATATCACTAAATAAATACCAATGAAGTGTTACAAAATGCTCAGTATCAAATGTATACTTAATTCTTTCAGGATTTACCTGAAGCCCGAGTAATTTTACAGTAACTTTTTGTATTTCAAGCTTTTCGAGCAATTCTTTATTCTGAATACCATATTTATTTATTAAAACATCGGTATACGGGTAACAATATTTACCTCCAGCCATATTCTAAACACCTAAATATACCAGATGATCAACGTTTGCTTCCATCTCTTCCAATGTGATTTCACCGGATATATAGGCTTGCAAAACATCCATAAAAGCTGCATCCGGACCATTTGTCGCACTGAAAAGTACTGCAAGGGCACTTTCTACATTCTTTTTCCTTAACTCACAAGCCTCTATATATGAGTTATCGTTAAGCAGACCATTTTCATGTAATATTGTTTTAATCATTTTCAAAACATAAGCAGGCGGAGTACGGCGGCCCTGTTCCCAATCTCTCAAAGTTGAAACCGGAATATCAAACATAGCAGCAAATTTACTTTGGCTTAATTTAGTTTGCAAGCGCATTTCTCTTATACTCATTGTTTACCACACCTCTACCTTATAGCTACATTATACGGCATTGCCGGACATATTACAAGTAAGAGAAATACCTCGTAACTAAATCATTCTTATACACTTTAAAAATGCTCATAAAACCGCGGTACTCTAGCCGAAATCTGGCATACCAGATCATTATTGATGGTATGAACACAGCGGCTCCATTCATCAATGGTGACACGCTCATTGCCATCCTGTCCGATTAAAGTAACGATATCACCGCTCTTAACATGCTCGATGCCTGTTACATCAATCATCAGCTGATCCATACAGATATTGCCGACAATCTCAGCACGCTGAGAATGAAGCAGTACCTGCATGCCCTGATTGCTGGCGGCTCTGGGAATACCATCCGCATAACCGATGGATACGGTTGCTATCAAGCGATCCTCTTTTGCCTTATAATGCCGGCCATAACCAACACTGCAGCCCTTTTTCACTAAGCGTACACGGGATACTTCCGCATACAAGGACATGGCTGGGATAAATTCAGGCGATGTATTAATCGAGATCGAATCATCGCTGGTAAAACCCAGCATAAGGATGCCAGGTCTGACATAATCGTAGCAAAGTTCGGGATAGTTCAGCACCCCATAGCTGTTTTGCAGATGCAGCTTTCCTGGATTTAATCCAGCCTGTAAAACATCAGCGATAACTTGATCAAAAAGCTCGCGCTGATGAATCGTATAAGCGCGATCATCTTCAATCTCTAAGCTGTCCGCTACACTGAAATGAGAAAACAAGCCCTCCACCGATAAATGCTGAAGCTTGTAAATTTCAAAAACCTCTTGAATATTATAATCATCATCAAGACAGCGGATACCTAACCGTGCCATACCCGTATCGATTTTGATGTGACCGCGGATTACAACATGATGCAAAGCCGCGTATTCATCTAATTGAGACGCGTAATCAAGAGATAAGAAATTCTGCAGCAACTGTTTTTCATGCAGATAGTGAAAATGCTCCTTAGGCGTATATCCCAGAATTAAAATTTCGCCGCTAATCCCCGCCTCCCGCAGATTTAATGCCTCATCAACGCTGCTTACCGCGAAGGTTTTAATTCCCTCCTGCTGCATCAGCATCGATAACTGCCGGTCACCGTGACCATAACAATTAGCTTTCACCACAGCCATGATTTCCGTTGTCTCAGGGATCAGTTTTTTAATTTCCTTCAGATTATGCCGGACTGCATCGCCATCAACCTGCAGCCATGCTCTTGATTTAGATTGCAGCATGCTATCCCTCCATTCTTTTTATTTTTCTAATGCGAGCTGTACAAGACGATCAATCAATTCATCAAAGCCAATACCGGCAGCCTTCATCATTGACGGATAACGGCTGGTAGCGGTAAAGCCTGGAATGGTATTCACTTCATTGAAAATAATCTTTTGCCGGCTGTTGATAAACATATCGACACGGCACATGCCGCTGCAGTTTAATGTACGGTATGCCTTTTTCGCTATCTGTTTCGCTTCATCACTCAGCGCATTTGAGATGCGCGCCGGACAATGAATCTGGGTGTTTTCCAGGGCGTATTTAGCCGCAAAATCAAAGAATGAATTCTTCGTATCGATTTCATCGCATTCACCAACAATCAGTTCATGATTGCCCAAAACCGCACAGCCGATTTCAAAACCGTCAATCGCTGCTTCAACTAATACCTTGCAGTCATAGTTAAAAGCAAATTCCATACCCTTGATAAATTCTTCCTCACTGTTTATTTTAGAAATACCATAGGATGAACCCGCATTCGCCGGTTTAATAAACATCGGCAGACCAAGCTTATTGAACGCCTGGTTATAGATAGCTTTCAGATCCAATGCGTTATCCTTATAAACACAAAGATAAGGGGCACATGCAATGCCGGCATTCTCACATAGAATATGAGTAAACTCCTTATCCATTCCACAAGCAGAAGCTAATGGCCCGCAGCCCACATAAGGAATTGACGCCAGTTCAAAAAGTCCCTGAATCGTACCATCCTCGCCGTTTGGCCCATGCAGACATGGAAAAATCACATCCACGGGCAGCTTTTTAAAACCTGTTTCATCAATTTCAAGCAAGCCTCTTGAGCTGCTTGGACTCAGCACAACCTCGCGGCAGTCAGCATCCAAATGCCATGTATCGTGAGCGACAGCCTCAAAATCCAGCTTAGGATAATGGAGCCATTTGCCTGCTTCGGTAATACCGATCAGGATCAGCTCATATTTATTCTGGTCACAATGTGCCAAAAGACTCTCTGCTGAATGTAAAGATACACTATATTCACTTGATTTACCGCCAAAAATGACAGCCAATTTAATTTTTTCCATTTATTTAACCTTTTCCTTTATCTGATCGAATATCTCATCGAGCTTCATTCCCCGTGAGCCTTTAAATAATACGGTTGCTTCATGATCTGTTTCCGCAAGTAAGGCAGCAAGCAGTTCATCACGTTCAATAAAATGCCGGACATCGCTGATACCAGCCGCTTTCGCACCCTTGGCAATATATTCAGCCAACGGGCCCAGGCAGAAAACCTTATCCAGCTTAAATTTCGCACAGTCACGGCCTAGCTGCTCATGAAGCATAGGACTCGTCTCCCCTAAATCAAGCATATCGCCAAGCACCGCTATACGGTTGCCGCCCTTTATCTGATCGAAGGTAGCCAAAGCAGCCAAAGCACTCTGCGGATTGGACTTATACGCATCATTCAGCACCAGCCATTTCCCCACTGAGCTTAATTCGTTGCGCATACTGGTTGTTTCCACACGCTGAAAACCGCGCTGTATTTCATCATCGCTCATTCCCAATTCATGACCTGCCAAATAAGCCGCGCAGCCATTCATCGCCTGATGACGGCCAAGAATATTACAGCTGAATGTTTGATCAGTTAATGAAAGCGTAAATGTGATGCCTTCATGATGCTGAGAAAACGATGTAAGCCTGCAGTCATTATGCTCCCCCTCGCCAAAGGTTTGCACCCTTAGCTGACGCAGATCATGAGATGGAATTTCCTGACCGAGATAAGGATCATCACCATTATAAAAGAAAGCACTGCCGTTATGTAACCCTTCAATCAATTCGCATTTAGCTTTGGCAATATTCGCCATACTGCCTAAATTCTCAAGATGCGCTACACCAACATTGGTAATAATACCGATATCCGGTTTCACAATTTCACATAAGGCTTCAATTTCATGGCGATTTTCCATTCCCATTTCCACAACCGCCACATCGATATCCTCATCAAAGGAAAGCAGTGTCAGCGGTACACCAATCTCATTGTTGTGGTTTCCCTGTGTCTTCATGACCCGATAACGCTCAGACAATACGCCGGCTACCATATCCTTTGTGGAGGTCTTGCCATTACTGCCCGTAATTCCCACCGTCTTATAATGACAAAGCAGCCGATACGCACCCGCCAGCCGCCAAAGCGCTGATGCTGTATCTTCAACCAAGATTACTGCCGCATCCTTAGGCGGATTGGGCTCATTCACATTCCAAAGCATGGCAGCTGCACCATTGGCTAAAGCCATGTCTGCATAGGCGTGACCATTCACCCGCTCACCAACAAGCGGAATAAATAAATTCCCAGCTTCAACCTGCCGTGAGTCAATACAGACTCCCTTGACAGCAACCTCATCATACATCGTATTTTCATTCTTTAATCCTAACATCTGCCGGATTTCAGAAACTGTTTTTTTTATCATTGCCAAACCCTCTAACATTTCTTTCAATATTATAGCATAACTTTTCCATTGTGCACGAGAAATCCGTACCTCTCAGTACGCAAGTAAATGATTTCCTGCAAACCTTCAGGAATCATACCATCAAAGATAACGGTTCCTGCTATATTTTAATGTCTCTCTTTTTACCCAGCACCACTTACAAGCTTCTGCATAATTTAAGAACAATTTTCTAAATAAGCATTGGTGCTTAGATACTTGAAAATGCAATTTCCTAATAAAAAAAGAGGAGCGATTATTGCATCCTCATCGTTTAGAACTATTCTACTGCTGCCATTGATCAGCAAATCCTGATTCAAAAAAATAAATTATATCTCATAGCAACACAATCTTTTTTAAATCCATACACTTTGTATGCTATGACTGTCCTTTAAGATTTTCAAGTATTTCTTTCGACATAGAAACGAGTAAAGAGGCAGTCATAAGCTTTCTCAAATACTTATTTTATTCTATTCATCGTTTTTTTTCGGCCCTCGCTGGTAAGCATCGCCTTTCTCGCATTATTTATAAATTCCCCATACTGCTCTCCATTAAACTTCACAATAATGGCTTGCAGGCCAAATAATGGAACGAGCAGAAATATAAATGCATATAGCCAGTAAATCCCTTTCACCATCTGATTAGAAAATAAATAGTAAAATCCATACACGGCGACAGGAAACTGTACGACAATAGCCGTTAGCATGCCCGGTGAATAGAACTTCCTTGGATTGACCCTTGCCGCAGCTAAATGAGCAAAAATCTCAATAATACCAATAAACAGCGTTGCCATAACAGGCCAGACATATCCGCTGATAAGGGTAGGAATGATGGTTGCGTATAAAGTAAACGTTAGTAAGCCAAATTTAGCCAATCCTAATTTTTTTAGCTTCAGTCCTGTCATGGCTGTCACCATTTCCACAAAACCACCCGGAAACTTCAGCTCTTCAATTTCATGAACAGCTAATGCCACAATATAAATAATCGGGAGCTTTTTTAACATATCCATTCCATCCCATCCTAAAACCAACACTATCACTGCGATGATCCCCAGCAATGACGTAATAAAAAAGCTGTATTTTTCCATAAATTTATCCATAAGCTACCTCCGCTTGACATTACATTTACCTGCGTGTATAGTATATCCAACACATTGTTGTATTTCGATTCTACAATATAAAGCTTGATTTATCAACCAACAATATTTAAGCCATTTGTCGGATTAGGAGGTATTTATGAATAAGAACCCATTAAAAAAGCAACAGACGAAAGAAAAGATTTTTCAGGCATTCTTTCGAGAATATAAACAGAAGCCTTTACGAAAAATAACGGTTAGCGCCATAACCGATAATGCTTGTATCAACCGCTGTACGTTTTATGAATATTTCAGCGATGTCTATGACCTACTTGACCAAGCTCAGGAAACACTGATTCACGAAATACTCGCCTGCCTTTACCAAATTAAAGAGCAGGACAATCCATATAAGCTCGAATTATTCTCTGCTTTTGGACAAAATATCCTATATAAATATGGGGAACAGATGGCCGTTCTTCTTAGTCATGGTGATACTGGTTTTCAAAAAAAACTGTTGAATTCTATGCAGCCCTTTTTACTAGAAATGCTTGGAATTGATGATAATGACACAAAAACTAATCTTATTATTTCCTATGCTCTGTTTGGTATAACTGGTTACATTACCACATTATATAGTTTTGATCCATCTATTATCAATCAAGAAGCCGTCCAGACCTTGCAGAAATTAATGATTGCATCCCTTTCTCAGTTATCGGATGCATGTCTGCCGCTATAGTTGTTTTCCCTCTGATTTAAGTAAATAATCTCTACATATCCGCTTGGAAAGAGATTTAAAATTCATGCTGAATGAGTGAAATAAGTATTATAAGCATTATCCACTGCATGAGCGCTCAATTTCACTACTTTCTGCCTGTCGGTATTGGAGTCGCACCCGAACAAATCCTTACAGGAACTCTTTTTATCAGTTCAATGATTTCCATCAAGTAAACATCCTTTTCTTCTAGTTTGGGTCTATACACCTTGATTCATTGAACTGATTTTTTATGTTATCTGAATAATATTTCTCAGTTTAATTTAAAGGTCAACAGCTCGATTCTATGTTTTAACTGTTTGATATTCGGACTGACGATCTGTACCTCATACAAATACTCTGCTTCACTAGTTTCATGCTACTTGCTTTTTTGAATCAGCTTTTCTTTCTTTTTCTGCCAGTTCTGTAAAGTTTTGTTTTCCTTACGAATCTTCTCTTTGATTCTTTCAATCCGTTTAGTGCATTCTTTCTTCTATCGCTGATTAGTTTCGAACTTACTTTTAAGCAGGACTCTGTCTTCATGGATTGCAGATAGAGGAAAATAATCATTCGTACCATATCTTGCTTTTAAACTGTTTCTTTGGCACCATAAAAACATGTTAAATAGAGTTTCTTATAAACGGTATGAAGCATAGCGTTATACAGGATCAAATCCTTCTTAATACAATTCGCGTCCTCTTCTGATAACGCTTTATAATAGAAACGATTTGAATACGATAGACATTTCCCCCTTGAACAAAAAAGCATCCACTGAGATTCGATTGATACAAAGGAAACTAGGTGATATGCTTATATGAAATTTCCTATAATATGAAAAAAAGGCTATTTGCCTTTTTTTGCATTTAAATACCGATAAATTACATAAGCCGTCGCTGAAACGATCGCATATGCAGGTAAACCTATTGTATTCATAATTGTTCCCTCCTACCTCTATATACGCAAGGCAGGTCGAGTTTTCTAATTATTTATGTTCAAGTAAATAATAATTGCGTTTGCCCTTTTTGATTAAAGTCAGATTCGCCAGCAATGCGTTTTCTGGTGTCAGCACCGCTTCAAGATCGGTAACCTTATCACCGTTTACCTGAATTGAACCTTGCTTGATCCATTCGCGGGCTTCACGCTTGCTGCTGGCAATACCGCCCTCAACAAGTGCGTCAACCAAAGGCAGTGTATTCGCAACTTCACGTTTTTCAAAGCCATGGAAAGCATCTTTTAATTCACTTTCATCAAGCTCGCGGATATTGCCTTTGAATAATACATTCGTAATCTTTAATGCTTTCTGATATTCTTCTTCACCATGGAGGAAGGTCACAACTGACTGAGCAAGTGCCTTTTGAGCCTCACGCAGATGCGGTTCAGTTTTTACCTTCTCCTCATAAGCCTCAATCTCTTCCTTACCCATAAAGGTCAGCTTTTTCAAGTAGTCGATAACCTTTTCATCTTCAGAATTTACTAAAAATTGATACATCTCATAGGAAGAGGTCTTATTCTTATCCAGCCAGACAGAACCGCTTTCACTCTTACCAAACTTCGTACCATCTGCCTTGGTAATCAGCGGCATCGTAAAGCCATAGCATTCGGTATTCGTACCATGTTTTTTGCGGATCAATTCTAATCCTGAAGTGATATTGCCCCATTGATCCTGACCGCCGATCTGCATGACACAGTTTTTGGTTTCATAAAGATGCAGAAAGTCAATCGACTGAAGAATCATGTAGGAGAATTCAGTATATGAAATACCTGATTCCAAACGGCTTTTTACGGTTTCCTTACTTAACATATAATTCACATTAAACAGCTTGCCGTAATCACGCAGGTAATCAATAAAGTTTAAATCTTTATACCAGTCATAGTTATTTACTAACTCACAATCAAAAATCGTCGTAATTTGCTTGCTTAAAGCTTCAAAATTCTTATTCAGCACATCCTTAGAAATAACATCACGCTCCGAAGTCGAACGCGGATCACCAATCAGGCCAGTACCGCCGCCAACCAGAATAATTGGATGATGCCCATGATCAGCTAATCGTTTAGCTGTTAACATCGAAGAAAAATGTCCGATATGCAGACTGTCTGCCGTAGGGTCAGTACCAATATAAAACGTCATGCCGCCATTATTGATTTTTTCTTCAAGCTCCGGCGAAGTGACACTTTCAATCAACCCCCGCCATTTTAATTCTTCAAATAATTTCATTTTCCTTTTCCTCCATCAAATAAAAAAAGCGCCCTAATCCAAGGACGCTTAGCGTGGTACCACCTTAGTTCATGTGAAAAACACATGCCCTCAATCAGATAACGGAATCAACCGGTCTATCTTTGCAATAGACAGCTCCAAGGTGTATTTCTATCAGCTTATCTGTGATTCTCACCAACCATCACATCTCTTTGCATAATACCAATAGCTCTTTTCTCTTCAACGCTTATATTAAACAGTATATTGATTCAAAACGATTTGTCAACTTATTTCGTAGATTTACGCGGTGAATAAATATAACTTAATTCAATTTCTTTATCAATAACCTCATCTTCATCATGAAGCATTTTTGTCATCACACGCATCGCTACGGCACCTAAATCATAATCCGGAATCTTAAAGCCGGAGATCTGCGGTCTTGCCATCGCATTGTACTTGCTGTCAAGGATGCAGACAACTTCCATATCCTCAGGAATACGGATATTATTTTCAGCAGCCGTATTCAGCACCGCCATTGCCTGTGAATCACGATATGTAATAACTAATTCATGTTTATGGCTCTTAAAATACTCCTGCAGGAATAAATAAGATGAACGATAGTCCTTAGGAATTTCGATGTAGTTGTCAAAGCTCTTGCCGGCATCCGCAAAAGCACGGGAAATGCCGTCAAACAACTGCTTGATCATCGCCGGATTCTTACGGTCTTCAACTAAGGCAATATCGGTAATCCCTTTATTGAGATACTTCGTAGTAAAATCATAAACCAGCTTAGAGTAGTCAACATAGACAGAGCCAATGGTATCATCAGACATTTTATTGCCGATGACAACGATTGGTACTTGATACCGTGTCAGCGTATTCAGTTCATTTTTAGACAATTTGTCATTAAAAATCACCACGCCGTCAACCCGTGACTTAATAATCGTTTCAATGATATCATTCATTTCAATGATACCCTCAGTAGCCGTATGTAAAACGATGTTGTATTTATAAATCTTAGCAACATCGATCAGACCATTGATAATCTGTCCGGTATAGAAGAAACTCGCCTCCGGAACGATCAGCGCAATCGTCGTTGTTTTCTGCAAAGCCAGCCCCTGAGCAATCGCATTTGGTTTGTAGCCCAGCTTTTCAATCGCTTCCTGTACCTTAACACGAGTATCCTCACGGACTACTTCACTGCCGTTGATAACCCTTGATACGGTAGCCAGCGATACATCGGCTTCCTTCGCAACATCATAAATAGTAATTCTTTTCATATCTTCACCTAACCTTGTTCTTCTTCATCAGCTTTTTCAGATGTTTCAAGGCAGCATTGTGCAGCTTTGGCTTCATCCTTCTCTTTAAGCTCATCCGCCTTTAATACCTTTTTCAAGCCTTCCAGCGCACTTTCTGCAACCTTCAGCGTTGAACGGCGTACCTTATCAATACCATCCTGTACATGCTCATCCTGGATTACTTCAACGATTTTATCGGAAACCGTATCAATAGTAGATGCCACCGCCGGATTATTCAGAATATCCTGAACACTGGTATCAATGGCAGAAATTACAGTTTCAGCTGTTTTCTTTACCGTTTCCTTACCGGTCTCAAGCTTATGCATTAAATCTTCATTCTCTTTTAATGAATCTACCTTTTCCTTTGAAAAACTGATTAGGCGGTCGATTTCAAGCTGAATCTTAGCCTTTACCTCAGCCCGTTTTTCAGGATCATCATTTTCTCTGCACCATTTTTTGAATTCTTCAGAAATTCGTTCCAATTCCTTAATTACCTGATCAATAAATGGATTTGTATTTCCTTTTTCTTCTTCATCCTGCAAAGTGATGATTTTATACTTTACTTCCTTTTCAATTTCCTTTGCTTCTTCAGCAACTTCTTCATTATTCAGCTTTGCATTAGGCTCTTCCATAAGTTTGACCTCCTTTAGTCCTGACTTTCTTCAGCAGCTGGTGCTGGTTCTGCAGCCGTATTTTCTGATTCGTCAACCCCGCCATGATTCAACAGCCAGTCACGAATTACATTCAGATTTGATATCAATGCCAGCAATGCTGATTTAACAGCATTCTGACTCATTTCATGCAGATTATCCAAGGTCTGAGAAAATTCGGTGACCGTATTCAGCGGTGCATCCAGCTTTCTGATCTGTTCCTCGACAACACTTACCGTTGAATCAACAGTAATCATTGTCTTCTGCATGCTCACAAAGAATTGTATGATTTTTCTCAGCAGAAGAATCACATAAATCAAAACGATTACCCCGATGATCGGCAAAAACTTTGAACACAATTCACTAAAAAATTCAATAAACTGATCTGTAGTCATAGTAACACCTCATATTAAGTGTACAACACTTTGAAACCTATTTCAAGATTAATGAAAACTCTTTACAATATTTTTAAATTTATAGATATCTTTTGAACTCATAAAAAGATACACGGCTTCGCCATAAGCCGCTAAACGCTTCGCGTTAGCTTCATTCTCAACCATTACCTCGGCATTTGGAATCAGCTTCTGAAGATCTTCAATCGTGATATCAATGCCCTCTTCATGCTTGGCATTTTCCGGGAACGGACAAAGAACTACTTCATCAGCACTGCTTAAGCTTTTCGCAAAATCATCCATAAAGGCATAAATGCGTGAATAACGATCCGGTTTAAAAATGGCAATGATCTTTTTGCCGGGAAAGCGAACGCGGGCCGCTTCAATCGTTGCTTTAATCGCTGTTGGATGATGCGCGTAGTCATCAACATAAACATACTGCCCGTTTTCTTCGATATTAAACCTGCGTTTCACACCGCCGAAGCTACTCATCTGAGATTGAATCAAATCACCGTCAGCTCCCTCAAGAAGCGCGATGGCGATCACTGCCAATGAGTTCAAAAGCAAATGTCTGCCTACATAAGGCAATTCAAAATGATGGAAGAACTTATGATGATAATATAAATCAAAGCGCATGCCGTGCTCATCCTCTTGGAAATTCACAGCCTGAACATCGTCACAATCATTAAAGCCATAAGTCAGGATCGGTGTCTTAATTGACAATAATCGAATATTCTCATCATCGCCGCAGACCACCACAGCCTTCTTTACCTGATTGGCAAAAGCCTCAAAAGCGCTCTTATAATCTTCTAAATCTTTATAATAATCGATATGATCCAAATCAATATTGGTAATAATCGCATAATCAGGATGATAAGCCATAAAATGCCGCTGATATTCACACGATTCCAAGGCGAAATAATGACTGTCTTTCGGCATTTCACCAGTACCGTCACCAATCAGATAGCCGGTTTTATTTAACGCTGACATCATGTGTGAGAGCATACCGGTCGTCGTCGTTTTGCCATGTGTACCCGCTACGCTGATGGTCGTATAACGTTCAACCAGCTGACCCAAATATTCATGATAATAATAGCTGTTTACACCCTCGGTATGCAGTGCCTTAGCAACTTCACAATTACTTTCATCAAACGCATTGCCGATAATGACATTCATCCCCGGCTGAATATTATCCGCGTCAAAGGGTGTGATTTTAATCTTTCTCGCCTCTAACGGCTGTTGAGTAAAGATATATTTTTCAATATCGGATCCGGTTACTGTTTCACCTAAATCATTTAGAATACATGCCAGGGATGCCATTCCTGAACCTTTAATACCTATAAAGTGAACCATGCTTTCATCTCCCTAAGCTTCTTTTTCTTCTTTTTTATCGGCATTTTCTAACTCGATATTACTTAACGGCGTCTCATCGCCAAATAATGAAAACTGCACACAGTCATCAAGGCTGTTTTCACTTTCATTGACAATCAGATCATCCAGTGACAAGCCTTCTTCAACTTCTTCAATGATCGGCGCGCTTTCCTGACGCTTTTCTTTTTCCTGCAGTTCAATCTGCGCTTCACTTTCGAAACGATCCAGTTCACTCTGCCCATACATCGGAGAAATAACGGTACCTAAAGCATTGCGCTTCTTAGCAGAGCCTGTTTCCACGATGGGCGCCGGACGTTTTGGCTTTTTCACTTCGCTGGAACCAAACATCGGTGAGATTACAGGTGAAAATTCAAACTCCTTCTTCACCGTTTTTTGCACCTCACGCTGCGGGCGCACCGGTTCTTTTTTTTCAGGCTCCAGCTTAATATCAATGGTCTGTGTCCGTGTAACTGGTTCACTTTCCACTTCAATTGGCCGGCTGAGTGGCTGTGTTTGCGGACGCGGCTGCGGGCGCAGCTGATCGACCCGTTTCTCACTGTTGACGATGGATGAAAATTCCTCGTTTTGAACGCGGCTGAAATCAACCTTTTCTAAATCGTCATCAACGACGACTTCATCATCTTCTTCAAATAAAAATGAAAGGATTTTTTTAAACATCTTCTCTACCTCCCAAAAAATGGTGAACCAATCTCTGCCTGATCATCAAGAATCAAGATACCGCGCTTGGGTTCATCAATCAGACGCAGCTCCCATTCTGAACAAAGCATGCCAGCAGAATCAACACCGCGCAGCGCTGAAGCTTCAATCAGCCTGCCATCTGGCAATACAGCCCCCGGCAGCGCCGCTACAACCTTTTGATTAGCCGCTACATTGGCCGCTCCGCAGACAATCTGCACGCATTCCTGACCGACATCCACCTGACAGACATGCAGATGGTCAGAATCCGGATGCGTTTCACACGTTTTCACATAGCCAACCACAAGCCTTGGCGTCGGATCGATTTCAATGGCCGCAAAACCAGCTTTGATCAGCTTTTCATTAACAAATGCCAAAGTCTCATCATTCCATGGCTGATAACCGTCATTCAAATTTTCAAAATAAGGACTGATGAGATTATAACCGATGATTTCATGCTTAAGATCGTAGATTGCACATACCTCACCGATAGTTTCAGAAGCCACCGGTGCAGCATCTTTCAAAACGATCATGCCGACGCCGCTGAAGGCCTTGCGATTGATAAACAATCTTGCTGAACAGCTCATTGCAGACCTCCAAGAAAGGCATCAATTTCAGCTTCACTTTTTCTCAGCTTGCTGACAAAACGATTCAATTCCTGTCCGTTTTTAACCGCTACAAAGGAAGGAATACCTAAAATATTCAGACGCTGACAAATTGGCAGCCACGCGTCACGATCCACATAAATAAACTCATAATGCTTGTATTTCTCTACCAATTTCGGCATAAATGGCTTAATAAACATACAGTCAGGACACCAATCGGCGGAGAATACAAACACACTCACCTGATCAGAATTCCATGCTGCCTCAAACATCTCCATCGATGTCAGCTGCTTCATATAGTCTTTCATTAATCAAATCCTCCTATTTTTCAACTAAATCTTTGATATAACCGTCTACCGGCACTTCTTCATTAAGATAATCCAGATTTTGCTGCTGCTGAGCCGTTGCACTTTTCAGTGAAAAATCATTCAGGATCAGCTGCCGCTCTACTTTTACTGACTGCATAATCGTTAACATACAATTCAGCAGTGACTTGATCTCTGCATAAGGAACAATGCTGTAAAAGCGAAGCTCACTGGCCGCAAGATCAATATAGTAATAGCCGTCTGTCAATTTTTCTAGCCGCAGCGTATAATTCTTAGTTTCTTCGGCAGTATTTATGTAGCTGCCCTGATAGACCATCCCTGCCGGCGAAGTTTCCATCTGCACCTCTGAAACAGGCTCTGCCGGCGCTTCTGTATAATATTCATCAATAATAATCTGAGAAGCATCCAGATTCATTACAAATTTATAACCGTCCTTAAGATAAACACCGCTCAGCGAATTGCCAGTGCCGCGGCCGACATCCCGGGGTAAATAATAACTGAAATACTTCTTCGACATATTTGTATCATTAAAAGGTTCAAGCATTGATTTTTCCTGCAATAAGGTCAGTACCTGATTTGACAGATCTGCTTCTGAGGCACAGCCGCCAAGCAGAAATAACGAAAGCATGAGCAACACTACTTTCTTCATCAAAACCCTCCCTTCTAAGCTTTATGCCATACCGCGCGATAAATTGGCTGATTCAGTTCCATGAACCGGTGCTCATATTCAGTAATCACATCCTCAGGATGCTCATCACGCCGATAATCGACACTGAATTCATCAAGCAGCCAGCCATTATTCTGAAATTCCAATATTGAAAATTCGAACAGCTTAACATTATCCGTTTTCATGATCAGTTTACCCTCAGGTTTTAAGATCTGTTCATACCGCTTCAAAAATGAAGCATGCGATAAACGGTGCTTGCTGGCTCTTTTTTTAGGCCATGGGTCCGAAAAATTCAGATGGATGACATCCACCTCATCCTTCGCAAACCATGAATCAATAGCCTGCGCGTCATCGACGATAAACCGGCGGTTTAAATGTTCGCAGTTTTCAACCTTTTTCAAAGCGATCGCCGCGACATTTACATTCTTTTCGATACCGATCCAGCCGGCATTGGGATACAGTTCTGACATTTTGATCCAATAATCACCCTTGCCTGAACCAATCTCCACATGCAGTTCCTCTTGATTCAGCAGACGGCGCCACTGACCAGCCATTTCATCACAATTTCTAACGATGACAGACTGGGTGGCCAAAAAAGGCTCCGCCCATTTCAACTTCCGCATTCTCATGACTACTGTCCCAGTTTTTCAAGTGCTCCTGCATAAATTGCAACTGCACACAGCATATCATCGATAACAATTCCCTCATCCGCCTGATGCGGGCCGCCGATGACATGTTCGCTTTGATGACGGGCAATCGGATATTCCGGGCCGAAAGCGACGCAATTCGGCAGCTTACGGGCATAAGTGCCGCCGCCCATCGTCATTGCTGGTGTAAAGGTATCACCGCTGTATTCACGATAAACCGCCATCAATTTTTGAATCATCTCTGAATTAGGATCTAGGAACAATGGCTTGCTGTCAGAGCGCACCATGATCTCTGCCGGATAGTCATAAGTCTTAAACGTTTCCTGATATCCCTTGATGATTGTTTCACTGTCTGTATCATTAGGATAACGCATATCAATCACAATATTAAACTCATCATTTTCAAGATCAACAATGCCGACATTGGCTGTTAAGAAGCCCATATAAGCGCCTTCCTTAGCAATGCTGACACCGCTGCCGCGCCAATCGGACAGCATTCGATAAGTATTGGTTAAAAATTCATTCTCATACGTTGTACCAATAAAATTAATCAAATGCAGGGCGGCATTCGTACCGCGCCATGGCAGTGAAGCATGAGCAAAGACACCATCAATTTTCAGCACACACCCTGCTTCAGTATATTCAACACTGCCCTGCAGGTTATTGCTTCGCAGATAAAAATCAAATAAATCGACATATTCTTCTCTGAAATCCTTCACCAAAGCACTCGCCTTGCCAATCACGACATTTGGACGTTCACCGCAGTGCATTGACAAAATCGGTGTTTCCGCATGACCTTTTAACGCAATCTGTAAAAGACCTTTTTCACCATAGATTACCGGGAATTCCGCATCCGGTGTAAAAGACATCGTCGGTACTTCCGCATGCTTGCAATAATAATCCATGCACTGCATACCGCTTTCTTCATCACAGCCGCAGATCAGCATGATCTTCTTATTCAGCTTTACATTATTATCCTTCAGCATCCGCATAGCAGTCAGACCTGCTACTGCCGGCCCTTTATCATCCAAGGTACCGCGGCCATACATGATGCCGTCAACCTCTTCACAGCCAAGCGGATCATGCGTCCAATCTTCACCGATCGGCACGATATCTAAATGGGCAAGAATACCTACGCTTTCCTCCCCTTCACCATATTCAATTGTACATGCGTAACCGTCAATATCCTTGACTGTAAAACCTGCCTCACGGCCGATTTCCATCATCTTATCCAGGGCTTTGCGGCACTGTTCACCAAAAGGAGCATTTTCTTTCGCTGTTGATTCATCTCTTAATGAAGGAATAGCAACTAATTCCTTTAAATCTTTTTTAAACTGAGCTTCATATTTTTTTGCTTCTGTATTCCAATTCATATGTTTTCACCTCACCTTATTATTCTATCACAAATAGCCCCTTCTTCAAAAGAAAAAAGCGACAAATTAAATGTCGCTTTCGTCATTATTCTGTAGTTTCAGCACGCTTCTCAGCTTTTGGCTTTTCAAGACATGCCTTGCGTGATACATTGACGCGGCCCTTCTCATCGATTTCAATGACTTTAACCTTCACAATGTCACCCAATTTTAATACATCTTCAACCTTTTCAACACGTTCATGAGCAATCTTAGAAACATGCAGAAGACCGTCGCAGCCTGGGAATAGTTCCACAAAGGCACCAAATTTTTCAATTCTGACAACCTTTCCTTCATAGATTTCATTCACTTTGGCTTCTCTGGTAATTGCTTCAATCATCGCTACTGCCTTCTTGATTGGTTCAATATCATGATGATAAATCAAGACGGTTCCGTCATCATCGATATCGATCTTCACATCATCGCAATCCGCAATAATCTGATTGATCATCTTACCGCCAGGTCCGATAACATCTTTGATCTTATCTGGTGAAATCATAATTTTTTCAATCTTCGGAGCATAACGGCCGACTTCCGGACGCGGTTCAGAAATAGCTTCCATCATGTTAGCCATGATTGTTTCACGGCCAGCCTTAGCCTGTTCCAATGCTTCCTGAAGGATTTCACGGGTAATACCGTCAATTTTGATATCCATCTGCAGGGCAGTGATGCCATTCTTAGTACCGGCAACCTTGAAATCCATATCGCCGAAGTGATCTTCCATACCCTGAATATCAGTTAAAATCGTATAATGCTCGCCTTCCTTGACAAGCCCCATCGCTACACCGGCAACCGGTGCTTTGATTGGTACACCAGCAGCCATCAATGCCATGGTACCGGCACAGATAGAAGCCTGTGAGCTTGAACCGTTGGATTCCAAAACCTCAGCAACCAAACGGATTGCATATGGGAATTCATCTTCACTCGGCAATACCTGAGCTAATGCTTTTTCACCTAAAGCGCCATGGCCGATTTCTCGGCGGCCCGGTGAGCCCATACGGCCGACTTCACCAACACAGAACGGCGGGAAGTTGTAATGGTGCATAAAGCGTTTCTTTTCAATGTCGGTCAAATCATCAACGATCTGATTGTCATTTAAAGCACCCAGCGTACAAACTGAGAGCACTTGTGTTTCCCCGCGGGTAAACAATGCTGAACCGTGTACGCGCGGCAGCAGATCCACCTGTGAATTCAGCGGACGCACTTCGTCAATCTTACGGCCGTCAGGACGAACCTTGTCAACCGTAATCAGGCGGCGCACCTCTTCAACTACAATATTGTGACAGATTTCATGAACAAACTTCAATGTCGTCTGCTTACTCTTTTCATCTTCGTACTCTCTGGCTTCAAACAGAGCAACTGTCTCATCTTCCAGATCATCAATCTTGCCATAACGTTCCAATTTTTCATGAATGCGTACAGCTTCCACAAGACGATCCTGAACCATGTCACGAACCTCTTGATTTAAATCAGAAGGAATCTCATAAAGTGTGATCTCACGTTTCGGCTTACCGCAGGCTGCGATAATCTCTTCCTGGAACGCACACAATTTCTTGATATTTTCATGTCCGAAAAGGATTGCTTCCAGCATTTCCTCCTCATTGACTTCCGTAGCACTTGATTCAACCATATTAATGGCATCCTTTGTACCGGCAACCGCCAGTGTGATACGGCTTCTGCTTAATTCTTCAACTGATGGATTAATGATATACTCACCATCGACATAACCTACATAAACACCTGCAATCGGACCGTTAAACGGAATATCAGATAAACCCAGCGCTAAAGAAGCACCAAACATACCGGTCATTTCCGGTGTGCAGTCAGTATCAACTGACAGTACCGTATTAACTACCTGTACCTCATTGCGGAAGCCCTCTGCAAAAAGCGGACGGATCGGACGGTCAATCATACGCGCCGTCAATGTCGCATGTTCGCTCGGTCTTCCTTCACGGCGTAAGAAGCCGCCAGGAATCTTACCTGCAGAATATAACTTTTCTTCAAAAGTTACTGTTAATGGGAAAAAGTCAATGCCCTCTTTAGCCTGCTTGCTCGCAGTAGCACATGATAATACCGCTGTATCCTCATAACGCACCAATACGCTGCCACCGGCCTGCTTGGCAATTTCTCCCGTTTCTACTGTGATCACCCGACCACAGAAGTCCAAACTAAAAGTTTGCTTAGCCATTTTTTCACCTCATTGTTTTATCTTGATAATAATAGCATACTTTACTGATTTTGGAAACATTTTCAGTAATAAGAAAAAAGACTTTCCCGATTCGAGAAAGCCTGATAAACAACTATTTACGAATTCCTAAACGAGTGATCAGTTCTTTGTAACGATTCAAATCCTTGCTCTTTAAGTAAGCAAGCAGGTTACGGCGGTGACCAACCATCTGCATTAAACCACGCTGAGAATGGAAGTCATGCTTATGAACCTTCATGTGTTCAGTTAATGTGTTGATGTTATAAGTTAAAACAGCAACCTGTACTTCCGGAGAACCTGTATCTCCTTCAAAACGTGCGTATTCCTTCATAATCTCTTGTTTTTTTGCTTTTGAAATCATTTTAAATTTCCTCCTGTTGTTAAGTCATTTGTAACCGAGCATACCGCCGAGGAAGCGAATAGCACAGTAACAAACCTTTAATATACTACCACAGGCCAGATAAAAAAACAAGCATTTATAGGAAGATTTCGACAATTTTAAGAACTAAGCTGACGATTCCACCACATAAGCCGCCGACACAGAAGCCGTGACTGCCTAAATGCCGCCGTTCTTTCAGACCGATGGATGAAAATACGATGGCTAAAATCGAAACACTGCCTAAGGGATTAAACGCGAAGGATAATAAAGCAAAGGCAAAGCCAACTAGACTGAAGGACTGTTTTTCCATATAATCATCTCCACTCTTATTATAAGCCTTTAATCCATAAAAGCCATTAAAACATCATTTAAAAAAGTCATGCCCGCCTCACTTGGCCGCAGTGAATCACCCTCTATCAGCAGCCAGCCGCGCGCAATATTTTGATGAATCGCTGAGGCGTAGACATCGCTTGGTGAACACTGAAACAGCGCCTCAAAGCGGCTCAGTGATATCCCCTGCTTCATCCGCAGGCCCATCATGATAAATTCAAACATTTCATCAGACTTACTCAATTCAAACCGTTCAAACACTTCTTCATCATTCAGATAATTCAGCAGCTGAAAAGGCCGGTCATAGCGAATATGGTTCTCCTTGCCGCTGGCGCCGCAGCCAATCCCCGCATAATCCTCATAACGCCAATACATCTGGTTGTGTTTGCTTTCATAACCCGGTTTCGCAAAATTGCTGATTTCATAATGCTGATAGCCGTATTCAGGCAGTGTCTTAACAATCAGCTCATACATCGTCCCTTCCAATTCATTATCACAAGGCGCAATCTTTTGCCGGCCAAATTTGGAGTGCTCCTCAATCGTCAGTGAATATATTGAGATATGCTTGATGCGCTCATCATTGGCCGCTAAGTTTAAATCTTCCATTAGCATCGCTATCGTCTGATCCGGCAGGCCATACATCAGATCAATGGATATATTATGAATCCCCGCTTCATGAATCTGATCCAGAGCCTGATCGATTCGTTTTTTATCATGATGACGTTCAATACGTTTTATCAGCTGGTCATTAAAGCTCTGCACCCCCAATGAGATGCGGTTTACCCCATGTGCCTTCATTACGGCCAGCTTCTCTAAACTTAAATTCTCCGGATTTGCTTCAACACTGTATTCCTCTGTTTGCTGAGCATAATCATCAAGCAGAGTGAGCAGAGTATCCAGCTGTTTAACCGAAAGCGCGCTGGGTGTGCCGCCGCCGATATAAAGCGTCGATATTGCGGTTGGCAGCTGCCGCTTTAATAATTCTCTCTCTATTGCTGTCAGCCAGCGATCCGCCAGCTGCGGCTGCATCTTACAGCGGCCGAAATCACAATAGGCACAGATTGAATCGCAGAAAGGCACATGCACATACATTGCCTTGACCATGATTAAAGCTCCACCCTATTTGACTGCAGCTGTCCATAAAAATACAGAATCCATTCTGAATTAGTCCGATGCCGGCCGCCTTCAAAGCGTGAAATTAATCGGCGAATCGATTTTTCAACCTTACTTTTTGTCGTATCATAATTCACTGCAATATAATCATAAATCACAGCCATTCTCACACTGTCGTCAACATTATTATCACGGCAGTATTCAACAGCTTTATTTAAATAATAGTAGCCAAGCAGACAGCTGTACATACGGCTGCCAAATAAGAGACGTTCACTAACTTCATCCTTATTTAACGAGTGTTCCTGATCAAGCAGATAATACTTAACCGCCGCATATAAGCTTTCCGGACTGACAGGTTTTAGTAAATGGGCGATGACCGTACCGCTTTTAGGATGATTAAACAGCAATTCAGAAAGCTCATTGCCAATAATCAAAAGCCGCATCCCCTGCAGCTTTTCAATTTGCTTATAAAGCAGTGAATCGCTTAATGAGCGGAAGTTATCAAAATCAAATATAACATGACTGATGTCGGCTTTATGAACGATGCTTAAATCAGCGCCGATATCATAGAAACGCAGTTCAGGCAGCCTCTCTTCCAACTGTTCGATGAGCAACCTGAGCTCCTTGTCATGACTTACATACCCAATATTTTTCATTTTATAATTCCCCTTTCATATCATATTAAATAAACAAATTTCTTTCCTACCTTCTGTTTCTTATACCAGCCAAGCTTAACCAGTTCATTGAGACTGGTTCGTGCTGTTTCATGGCTGCATTGATTCCACTTAGCATAATCACTGACGGTATAATAGTGCATCGCTTGACGATGCGCACAGTAGAACTGCACCTGAGCATCACTTAAAAACGGATAGCGGGCGCAAAGCTCTATCACATCACCCTCATTCATAAAAGGTGAATGCTTCAGCTTTACCAGCTGCAGCTTTACTTTCAGCTTTTGATGCGCCTGATGAATCATCTTGATCATTTCTGCCGTACTGTCTTTGCAAGCCAGCAAGGACAGATCCAATAAATCAGCCGCTGATGGCAGGCAATAACGCTGAAGACAAAAAGCAGCAGCAGCCAAGCAATCTTCATGGCAAAAACAGCGAACTGCCATGATTTGTGCAAATACGTGCATCTGTGTCAGCGCTGTCAGCTGATCGCAGCTAAGCATTTTGAAATAAGCTTTCAGATGATTCAAATAAAAGGCTTGCTCAGTTTCGGGATTTAGAGCTGCCTGAAGCATATAATCACTGGATTCACGCTGACCCATCAGCAGCTGATAAAACCGTATCTGTTGTTCCAGCGCGTAACATTGCGCGCAAAGCTGAGGTGTTAAAACTAAGGTAAAACACTGATTTGAAGTTTTCAGCTGCCATTCAAAGGGCCTTCGATACGCTTGAATCTCATGCCATACCGCCTGTGTATTTTGATAATTCAGAAGTGCTTCAAGTTCCTCAAAGCTTAAATATACATCATCTGTAAATTCCTGTGCTAATGACATAGCATCACCCTTAATCAGCATATCATATTTGGGTGAAAATTGGTCAAAAGCGACAAAACTAGAAAAAACAGTGCCTTTTCAGACACTATTCATCATCAACCGACAAAATAGCCATGAATGCTTCCTGCGGCACTTCAACGGAGCCCACCTGCTTCATACGCTTTTTACCTTCTTTTTGTTTTTCAAGCAATTTCTTTTTACGTGATACGTCACCGCCATAACATTTCGCAAGAACATTTTTACGCAATGCGGAAATATTAGAACGCGCAATGATCTTGCCATTCAGCGATGCCTGAATCGGAATTTCAAACTGCTGGCGCGGAATCAGCTTACGCAGCCGTTCACAAAGCGATTTACCGCGTTCATAAGCAAATTCACGGTGTACGATACTGGATAAGGCATCCACACATTCGCCGTTTAACAGGATATCCATCTTAGCCAGCTTACTGATTTGATAGCCGATCAGCTCATAATCAAAGGAAGCATAACCGCGTGAACATGATTTTAACTTATCAAAGAAATCATAAACTATTTCCCCTAAGGGCAGTTCATAAATAATCGATACCCGCGTCTCATCAAGATACTGCATATCTCGGTAAGTCCCGCGTTTATTCTGACAAAGCTCCATAATTGGTCCAATATATTCCTTTGGACACATAATCGTTGCCTTGACATAAGGCTCTTCAATGGATTCAATCGTCTGCACATCCGGCATCATCGAAGGATTATCAATCGTTATCTGTTCCTTATTCGTCAGATTGACATGATAAACAACGGAAGGCGCGGTCGCAATAATGTCCACATTATATTCACGCTCAATCCGCTCCTGAATCACATCCATATGCAGCAGTCCTAAAAAGCCGCAGCGGAAACCAAAACCAAGCGCCTGCGAGGTTTCAGCTTCAAAATGCAGTGAAGCATCATTAAGCTGAAGCTTTTCCAGTGCATCACGAAGATCATTGTAGCGGTTAGTTTCAATTGGATACAAGCCGCAGTAAACCATTGGATTCATCTCACGATAACCCGCCAGCGGTTCAATTGCCGGCTGATCTGCATGGGTGATCGTATCGCCGACCCGCACATCCTTAACCGTTTTAATACTGGCGGCGATCCAGCCTACTTCTCCGCATGACAGGCAGTCCTTCTTAACTTCCTTCGGTGTGCGGACACCCACCTCCAGCACCTCATATTCAGCACCGGTTGCCATGAAACGAATCTTATCGCCGACTTTCACGGTACCCTCTTTAACCCGCACAAAAGCGATAACCCCGCGATATGCGTCATAAATCGAGTCAAAAACCAAGGCCTTCAGCCGTGAATTCGGATTGCCGGACGGCGCCGGCACCCGTTTAACGATCTGTTCCAACACATCACGGACATTCAGACCGCTTTTCGCGGAAATGCACGGTGCGTCATGGGCTTCAAGACCGATGACATTTTCAATTTCATCCATAACCACTTCCGGCTGGGCGCTCGGCAGATCAATTTTATTGATAACCGGCAGAATTTCCAGATTGTTATCCAGTGCCAAATAGACATTGGCCAGTGTCTGCGCTTCAATTCCTTGCGCGGCATCTACAACCAGCACAGCCCCTTCACAGGCAGCCAGCGAACGTGATACCTCATAGGTAAAATCGACATGCCCCGGTGTATCAATCAGATGAAATGTATAATCCTCGCCATCCAATGCATGATATGTCAGCTGAACAGCATTTAACTTAATCGTGATTCCCCGTTCACGTTCCAGATCCATCGTATCCAGCAGCTGTTCCTTCATTTCACGCTGCATGATCGTGTCCGTTATTTCTAAAATGCGATCCGCAAGCGTTGACTTGCCGTGATCTATATGCGCAATAATTGAGAAATTTCTAATTTTGCTTTGGTCCATCGAACCACTCCTATCTAAAAATCTTCTTTATTATAACAAATGTTTCATAATTAGCAAACATAAGCTTTTTGATAAGCGAATTAATTTTACAATTAACAGGAATCCAGCGCTTATAAAAAGTATAAATCAAAAATACACGCAGATTTTCCTAAAAAAGAGCTAAAAAAAATGACATATTTTTAATTTTTGTCATTTTAATTGATTCACATATGTCTTTCCTTCCTGATTCTGAAAGATCAGTTCGTTATCGACAATATAAACGCTATAAGTCAATTCACCCTCATGATAAATGCCGATCATTGGATGATCCGTAACATCAACAGCCTTTTCTTCAAGCAGAACGCCCGCCGGCAATTGAATGGCTGGCGAAACATCCTGATCGAGGGCTCTTGATTTTTGTGCTGATGGATCAAGGCTCATGACACTGATGGGACTGGACTCCGGCTCATCAACAGGCGAAGAGGGATTCATCGGTAGCACCACCAGGAAAGCCGCGGCAGTAAACAGCAAGGATAGGTAACGCTTTCCAAAGTAAAACGAGCGTTTTTTTGAAGCATAGCCTAATTCACGCTGTCTTGCGTCTAATTGACTGTTTAAGGATGCCTCCTGAATCGAAACAACCGCTAAAACCAGGGCTGCCAGCAGCAAACATAAAGCAATCACCCATTTCATAACGGTTTCCTCCCTTCCATATATGCCTTAAAATCTTTCACAAAACTGCGATTGACCTCAAGGTGCTGATTATTTTCAAGTACAAGGAGTAGTTTACCATTAAAGCCCCGTTTGATCGCGGCAATTTTACCTACATTGACAATCTGTGATTTAGAGATCCTGACAAAGCCGTATTTACGCCACTCATCCTCAAGCTTATAAAGCTTACTGCTGATCCGCAGCACACGCTGATTCACGGAAGCACTGATCTCATTGCCGAATGATTCGATAAAATCGATCATATGCAAAGCTACCATTTCTTCGCCGCGTTCTGTTGTGCACGGCACTTTAATGCTTAACGGTGTATTTTTAAAAGCCATCAGCTTGGTTACCTGATCCAGATGCTCATAAGCAAAACAAAGGTTGATCTTATCAGCTTCAATGTCATCAGCCTTCTCGCAGAGTACGATCTGATAATCAGACTGTTCTTCGATATGCAGCTGCTTCAAAACACTGGCCTTCTGTTCAGCCAAAAATTTAACTTTAAACATGGAACCTCCCGGTACTAATTTTATTTTAGCTTAATTTTAATAATCAGCAAGGAAACCTAAACAACTTACCGCAATCAGCGGATAACCTGCAGAAATTTATCCGATATTTTCGCAAAAGGCTTGCTTAATGCCATCGCCAATGTACATGAAACAGCCACCTGTACAAAATTCATACCGATGGAAGCAAAAGCACTTGCCCACTGCATTGTTAAAAAGACATCTGTCAGCGCATAGCCTGCCACAACGATGATGGCTCCGCAGATAAAAGCCGGCAGCTTCTTTTTAAAACGGCGTGCCAGCAAGGAAACCAGCAGACCTTCCAAACCTTTGATAATAAATGTAAAGATCGCATACTGAGGAAAACCCAGATAAATATCCGACAGACAGCTGGCAATGCCGGAAATCAGAAAAGCCAGCGGTGATGATTCTAACACAGATGCAAACAGCATGATCATCGCATCGCCAATATTAATGTAACCTAGGTTCGCTACCGGCAGCGAGATAAATGCCGTTAAAATAAAAATTGCCGCAATACCAAAAGCCCCAAATACTATTTCTTTTAATTTCATTTGTTGAATTCCTTCCCGATATAACTGCGTCCAGCTCCGTTATAAAATTCACGGGCACTGGTTTTTGCCTTGCCTTCCAGCTGCAGCTGATGAATGTGAATGATACCGCCATCCACAGCTACTTTCATTGAATCAGCGTCAAAACCCAAAACAGTTCCGAACGCTGCATCACTTTTTTCCAAACTCAAAGAGACTTGATGAAACTTCATCTTTTTACCATTGATCAGCGCATATCCCACAGGTGATGGAATTAATCCGCGCAGATGGTTATAGACCGCTTTGGCCGGCCGATTAAAATCAATCAGCTCTTCCTCCTTGGAAATATTCCAAGCAAACGTCGCCTGGCTCTCGTCCTGTTCGATAAATTTTGCTTCATCAGCAAAAAGCTTCGGCAACACTTCAGCCAGACAATCAGCCCCTAAGGCCATCAGCTTGTCATGCAGCGTGCCGGTTGTATCCGTCTCACTGATTTTAAGCGAAGCGACGGCACAGACTGGACCGGCATCCATTTTTTTAACCATCCTCATGATTGATACGCCGGTTTCAGCTTCCCCATAAATGATTGCCTTATGAATCGGCGCCCCGCCGCGCAGACGCGGCAATAAGGAGGCATGAACATTGATGCAGCCATATGCCGGCGCGTCCAAAACAATTTGCGGAACGATTTGCCCATAGGCGCATGTAATGATCATATCTGGTTTTAATGCCAGT
The DNA here is from genome assembly GCF_003475485.1 of Dielma fastidiosa. NCBI lineage: Bacteria > Bacillati > Bacillota > Erysipelotrichia > Erysipelotrichales > Erysipelotrichaceae > Dielma > Dielma fastidiosa. The sequence continues at coordinate 270,310 of NZ_QRQL01000001.1, forward strand.
ATCGGCTCATACTCCTCTTTGATACGCTGCGGCTGCAGTACCGGTATCCGATATTTTTCAGCCAGCTGCTTGATTGGCGTCGGCTGCAGTTCCTGCTTGCGGCCAACTTTTTTATCAGGCTGGGATACTACACCGACAATATTGCAGCCTTCATCAATCAATCGCTGCAGAATCCCGCATGCGAATACCGGTGTTCCCATAAAAATTATTCTTTGTTCGCTCATCTTGCTCACCTCGCGCTTAATTATATCACAGCTTTTCCTTCAAGAAAATGGTTAGCGTAAACTGGATAGCTGGTAAAAGAAAAGAACCTGTGTCCAGGTTCATTCTATCACACTGATAAACAATGACGTAATCATACTGACCGTCGTATCGACAACCTGTACGATAACCTCACTTGTACCCTCAGCCAGTTTGGCAGCTTTATTCATTTCAATTTTATTGAGCGAAGCACCTTCAACCTGCGGCTCAATAATTTGCTGCTCATCGACTGATTTTTCAAATTCTTCAATTCTGTACTGCATTGTAATCTGTTCTTCACCTTGTTGTTTCATCAGCGTTGAACCGATACCAACCAAAATAAAGATCAGCATACCATCCGCTAAAAAGCGTTTCATCGCATCACCCCAGAATCTGTGCAATGCCCAAAGCTAAGATATCAACACTATTTTTAACTTCATCAAATGTATTGTTATCACTGCCTACCTCGATCAGAAGCATCTTGTCACTCATATCCTGATTGTAATAAGCCTCTCGGGTCATTGTGTTCTTCATTATACCACCGACCAAAGCGTTGCAGCTGTCGTACAATGTCGAAGCCGTCTTGGTTATTTCATAGGAGTTATCAGTAAGGCCACCGATGACACACATCATTTTCGCATAATCGATACCATTGACCGTAATATATGTGCTTTCTCTCGGCACGGAATCACGGTGAAAATCGATTATCAAATCAAAGCCGCCGTTATTCATAATCGCATCAGTGATAAATTTACGCGATATCTGATAGGACATATTGTAATCCATCTCATTTTCCTGACCGTATTTCACAAAATCGCCATCCTCTACAATCACCGTATAGCCTAGGGTTCGCAGCTTATCTGCCAAAACCTGTGCGGCATTATAGACGGTAAGCTCACCGATGTATGCCTCCTGCTGATGCGTATTATAGATATAGATTGATTTATCTTTTATTGGCTGCGGCTGGACGGGATCGATTACCGGCGGATTTTCCTTCTCTTCGATTGGTTCAGCCGGCACTTCATCAGGCAGCGGCGGTTCAGTTTCTTCAATCGGAACATTCTCGGTTTTCAAAGCATCCTCCGTTTTAGGTACACTGATCACATTTAAAGAATCCTGAAGATCTACAGGTTCAATATCCAAATTCGTGTAAACCAAATGTTTGGCCAGCGTCTGTTCATTTACCGTTGTTTTTATCCCTTCCAAAAACGGTGTGCAGGCAAAAAAAAGCACCAGCGCGCAAAGCTTGATAAAGATTTGAAACGATGTTTTCATTGACCGGCCTCCTCTTTGTCATTCTATGTATTGGCCCAGTCATTTATGAGTTACATCGATTCGTAATCCGGATGGATAAAACAATTGATACTTTTCGACAAAATGCTGGCAATCTGATCGCATTCGATGTCCATGCTTCTCGGCGTTACGATGCAGTCCAGCTGATCATGCTTTAATTCACATTCCTCATTAAGCACATCATGGACGATGGCACCGATCGTCGTTACTGTAGCGACACCGATTGCGATAACCGGAACCTGCATGGTTTCATGATTGATTGCCAGACGATGGTTGCCAACGCCGCTGCCTGGCACGATGCCGGTATTGCTGATCTGTACGACACGGTTGATTCTGGAAAGTGTATTGGTCGCCAGCGCGTCAACGGTAATCAATAAATCAGGCTGATAGAAGTCAACGACACCTTTTACAATACGGGCTGATTCAAGACCGGTCTGTCCCATGACCTTAGGAGCGATTGCCGCGCAGTTGCTGACACCATCGCCGACATCCTGATGATTTTCAAACAGATGAGCGGTTACCAAAATCTGTTCCGCGGTCTTAGGCCCAATGGCATCTGAAATCATTTCTTTATTGCCCAAACCAACTACCAGTACCTTATTTACAACGATTTCGCTGGTTAACTGATCGAGACAATTCACCACTTCTTCACTGATACCGTCACGCAAAAGAGCATCATCCATCTGTTTATATTCCAGAGTGATATAGTCTCCCTTCTGCTTCTTAAATTCATTTTCGTCATTAAATACTTTCACCCAATTCATTTTCATATTCGGCATCTTTTTTTCAATGCGGTTGTAATGCTCAAATTCACCAATTGAGGTAATTACCTCATCGGCAAAATCCGTTCTTGGCATGTAATCTGCTTTTTTCAATCGATTCACCTCTACGATAGTATGTCTTTTTTTATTTGTCTTATTGCATTTCATAATAACTTTTGTTATAATCTAAAGGCAAATGAAAAAAATTAGGAGGTGTCGGAATGCCAAATATCAAGTCACAAAAGAAGCGTGTCTTAACTAATGATAAAAAACACATGGCTAATGCTGCTCAAAGATCAGAGCTGAAAACTGCAATCAAAAACGTAATTGCTGCTGTTGATGCGAACGATAAAGCGGCTGCCATTGCTGCATACAACCATGCAAGTTCTAAATTAGACAAAGCGATCTCTAGCGGAATTCACCATAAGAATTATGCCAGCAGACAAAAAGCTCGTCTGGCTGCAGCAATCAATAAAATCGCTTAATTAAACTAGTTCAGATGAGCTAGTTTTTTTATAATAAAAAAACACTGTGATCAGCGTGTAAATGCTTAATCACAGTGTTTTTTAGGTGCTGAATCAGCCAGCGGCACGACGGTTGCAAGACCGCCGAGGCTGGTTTCCTTTAATTCAATGGCAATCTTTCTGCCAGTATAATTCATCGTATTAACAACCATATCAAAGCTGACACGATGATCCTTCAGTGAACCTAATTCCTCAGCCATAAATGCCGCATCAATGGCTCTTAGGGCGGCCACAGAGTTTCGCTCAATGCATGGAATCATAACATAACCGCCGACTGGATCACAAGTCAGGCCCAAGAAATGTTCAATACCAATTTCAGCCGCATATTCAATTTTATCATCATCCATATCATGAAGACTGGCCACTAACGCCGCTGCCATCGCACAGGCCGCGCCGATTTCCGCCTGACAGCCACCCTGGGCTCCGGAAATCGTTGCGTTGGTTTTAATTAGATTGCCGATGATACCGGCAATTTTCAGGCCGTCTATAATTTTTTTGCGATCAATCTTTAAATCACGATAATAATAAGTAATCACGGCTGGCAGCACACCGCTGGCGCCTAAGGTCGGTGCAGTTACCGTTGTACCGCCGCCGGCATTTTGCTCGCTGGCACCATAAGCATAAGCCATAATCAGAAGCTTCTGCTTACGCGATGGATCAGCCGCTTGCTTTGCTTTGCTGTATAAACCGCTGGCTACCCGTTCAAGCTGCAGACGGCCGGGCAGTACACCGGTAGTAATACAGCCGGTTGCCACAGTAGACAGCATTTGATCCAATATTTCATTCATGAAATCATCCAATACCTCAAATTCATCCGTATATTGTGCCAGACGAATATTTCGCTGCTTGCAGTATGCCATGATTTCCGCAAAGGAATGATGCGGATAGATTTCTTCGGGTTCAAGATCAGCGCTGCCCTTAACCTTAATTGCACCGCCGCCTACCGAATAAACCGTCCATTCGCCAATGACTGCGCCCGTTTCATTTAAGGCTTTTAAAATCATCGTGTTGGCATGTTCAGGCGCGGTTTCCTGCATAAAGCAAACTTCACAGCTCTTTGGTAAGAAGGTTTTGATAATGATGGCGTCTGTCAAATGACCTTTGCCGGTAAATGAAAGTGAACCATAGAGTTCAGCAAGATAAGACACCGCCTGCGGATAAGCTTCCTGAAACAATTTTGCCGCCCGCTGCGGTCCTAATGTATGTGAGGATGAAGGTCCTGGCCCTATCCGATATAATTCTTTTAATGATTTCACGCAAATACTCCTTTACAATGTATGAGAAATAATTCAAAGCCTAACTGTTTATCAAGCAAACCGCTCTTTATTTTCTGATCAGTATCCGCCAGCATCGCCAAAACTTTCAGCAGCTGATCACAGCTCACCGCACCCACCGCTTTTACGCTTAGCTTGACGCGATACGGATGCGCCTTCAATTCCTGAGTGATATCATTTTCATTCAGACCGCTCACCAGCAAGGTTTTTACTTGATAATAAAAGCGAAACTGCGATGCCAGCACGGATATCATAAATATGGGTTCTTTATTCAACGCATTCAGATCGTTCCAGATCTTGAATACCTGTTTCTCCCTTCCCTTCATGATTGCGTCAGCCAGCGCAAATACATCATCCTCAATTTGTCTGGTAATTAACAGATCGATGACCCGCATATTTAGGGTCTCGGGATATGCGATCAGCTTAGCCAGTTCATTTTCAATGATTGCCGAATCACAGGGCAGCAGACTGACAAGATGATTCAGTTCCTCATCACTGAGCTTAAGCTGACTGGCTTTCAGCGTCTGTATGACCTGAGCTCTTTTCCCCTGCTCATCCAAGGTTGAACAGCTGATTACCCGGCATGTCTTCTGAATCGTTTTCACGATTTTTTTTCGTTTATCGACCTTTTCAAAATTACCGCTTAAAATCAATGTAGTCGTTAACATTGGGTGATCGAGATAAGCCTCTAAGCTCTCAGTATTTTGACTGCCCTCATTGGCTGCACTTAAAAAGCTGCAGTTTTGAGCGACAATGATTTTATGCTCAGTAAAAAAAGGAATGGTTTGAGCATCGGCCAGAATTTCTTCCAGTGATGTTGTTGCCATATTGTATGTAATCGTATCCGGCTTAACATCATTTGACATATTGTCCTTTACGATTTTCTGAATCTCTTTTTGAATCCGCCCGCGGTCTTCGCTATAAATCAGATAGTTCATCTTATCACCTTGTTTATTATACCAAATTCCCGGCTTCCTGTTATGATAAAGTTGAAATTTAGAAAACTTTTTATTTCGATATCACCTTGAAGATCCGTTCTGAAGCATTTAATCTGATAATCTGCCAAACGGGCAAGCACTTCATCATGCGGATGTCCGTAGCGGTTGTTGCGGCCTGCTGATATGACAGCAATCCGCGGTCTTAAGGTTTGCAGGAATAGTGCTGATGATGAAGAATTGCTGCCATGATGCCCAACCTTTAAAATATCACATTTAATATTAGGATAAACACTCAGCAGCTGATTCTCAAAAGCTTGTGACGCATCCCCTGTAAACAAGTAATCAAGCGCGCCGATACGGCTCAGCAGTACGATGCTGTTGTCATTTTCATTACCGAAATCATTCTCTGCCAATAGTGAAATAAATTCGATATTTTTATAATCCATAGCCGCCTGCTTATCTGTTATCACCTGTTTGATCACAACTAAATCAGCTAGCTCCTGCAAACCGCCGGCATGATCCTTGTCGGCATGAGTTAGGATGAGCTGATCAATGGTCTTATATCCTTTAGCCTTTAATACCGGCAGGATTTTCCGTTCAGGAATATTCGTATAAAGGCTGCCTGCCGCGTCTATCATCATAGCGCCGCCATGGAATGGGAGCGTAATCAAAATACTGTCACCCTGACCGACATTTATATATGTGATAGTTGTAAACGGTTCAAGATAAGGTGAAAAATTAAGCACCAGCATGCCGCATAAAAGCCATTGCGCATGTTTAATGGACGCCTTGCTGATATATGCGATAACACAAATCAAATAAATGAGCAATGCCAATATCGACGGCTTACCCCAAAGTGTGAACAGCGTAGGCTGAAGCTGCTGAACCGCTTGATCTGCCGTGCGTAAAAAGATCAGCAGCCAATGCGTCGGAAAGAGTACGCAGACAAGGGTGAGCAGAAGATTAATGGAATACCAGACGCGGTAAAATGAAAAAAGCAGCGGTGAGAGCAGATTAAATTCATAAAAATTAAGCAGCTGCACCGGCATTAAAACAAGCCATGATGAGAGCAGCTTGGATATCTTATGACAGCTGAAAATAGAGAGCAGCGTAAAACTTACGGGCAGAATAAAAGATAATTCATAGACGGCATATGGAAATAGAAGTAAAGTCAAAAGCATGGCAATGCCTAATCGATCTTTGGATGAGGAATCCGGAAAAACTTGACGGACAGCAGTAAAAATCAATAAGCGGCAGATTGCGAAAGAAAAATGGATAAAGATGCCATAGAAAATCAGGAACGCTGCTGCCGCCATTTTACTTTTCGTCATTTTTTCAATCAGCTGCATAATGAAGGATAAATGCAGCGCTGAAACGGAAATCAGATAGAAGGCATCTTGTTCTCTCACCCCATAAAATACCTTAAAGCACCAATTTCTAAGCTCCTCATCAAAATTGTTCAGACGCTGGAAAAAGAATCGCTGAATTGATGATGATGGTTTAAGTATATTCAGTGATTTCGCATTAATTGATGCCGTGATGCCGCGGGCTTGACACCATGAGTCAAAATTAAAAGCGTACAGACTTGCGGTATTATCCAATGTTTGAAATTCACCATTCACCGTGATCATTGTACCCTTGGGCAGCACCTCATCAGTGTAGACAATAGCTTTGACTGAATCAAAATCTACTATTAAATAGCCATTACGGATTGATTCAACAGCTCCGTTTTTTGTCTGCGGAAGCAGGTTCGGCTTAGGCTGATGAGTGATAAAGCCGATAATGAGTAAAACGATGAGTGCCGTAATAGGCAGACGCCGATATTTAAGCTGCCAGATAATAAGCAATCCATAAAAAAGCAGCCAATGCGGTATTGATACAATTATCATTAAAGATAAAGCAAGGTAAAGCCAACGGCCTTTCATAAAGCCAGTTGATCCTTCATTTTCTCAAATGTCTTTTCACCAATCCCCTTTACATTCATGATCTCTTCAATGGTTTTAAAACCTTGATGGGCTTCACGATATTCAAGAATCAGCCGCGCTTTGTTTTCCCCAATTCCTTTCAACCTCATTAATTCTTCAAGAGAGGCGCTGTTTAAAGAAATCTTGTCATCTTTATATACAGGAATCACAATTACTGACTGATGCAGCACCTGTTTGTTGAGATTGAGTGAAGATAGATCGGCTTCCTCAAGCGGCCCGCCAGCTAATTCTATCAAATCAGAAATCGTTGTCTTTTCAGTGATTTCATAACTGCCCGGCTGTACTACTGCACCTTTGATTTCGGCCATTAACTGTGCTGCCGCATAGTCATCCATCTGTATAGGCTGCCAGTTATAATTTAGGCCAATCGTCAGCAGAACAAGGAGTATAAGTATTACTTTTTTCATCCTATCACCACTTATATATAAGCGGTAAAGTGGAAGATGCCCAACTTTCAACAAAAAATAAAAAAGTACGGGAAATATTTCTATTCCCGTACTGCGACCCAAACCTCCGCGTAATCATCTTCACCATAATATTCGATATCCGGCGCACCTGCTTTCATTCGGCCGGTTATATAGCCTGAATTTATTGGTTTATATTTGAATTTAGGCAGCCATTTCATGATTGCCTGTACCTCTGTTTTGGCGATGGTCTCAGGGGTACATGGAAATATGGCCCATGTTGCGGCTGGTATTGTATATGCCACCATGGTTTCTGGCACTGGCTGAGTACTGGCAGTTGCTATGTAATAATCAAATCTGCGGCTGTCTGTATCAACATTGTATACATTAACACCCAAGATGCCATATGGCTTGGAATTCATTAAAGACAGTAATCTTTCAATTAGCTGCTGCTTTCTAAAATTCTCCCAAAACTCAGGAATTACATGTCTTCCTTCTTGTTTTTGATTTGTTGTTTCAATTTTATAGCCAATCACCTTAAAGCTATCCATTTTCTCAATTCTGAATGGTTTTTCCATCAGTAGTTCCTCCCTTTAGGTATGCCTATTATAATTGATTTTAAAATTGCTTTCCTCTTTTTTTAAAACATTAAAGAAGAGCTTTTATTGATTAGACAAACAATTTAAAACTGCATCATAGAGATCAGACAATTATGTGCAGATGCAAATCTAAAAGGTATAGGGATAAAGATTAAATTTCAGACAATAATTCATGACTGGGGCCTGAAGCATCTATCTGATGATCAGCTGCAAAGCTTAAAGTAAAGCAAGTGCCAACATCCAGTTTACTGCTGACTTCAATTTTATCATGATGATGTTCCACAATCATTTTAACAATTGCCAAACCTAAACCTGAACCTGGAATCATTCATTTCTAAAGTTGCTCAATTCATTTATAGACAAAAAAAGCCTAGAAGTGGACATTATAGGACATTTCGAAAAAATTTAGCATAAAAAAACGCCTGAAACAGGCGTAGTTTATGATTTTGGAGCGGATGATGAGAATCGAACTCACGTAGTCAGCTTGGAAGGCTGAAGTTCTACCATTGAACTACATCCGCACATAAAAAAATGGTGCCGACTAGAGGACTTGAACCCCCAACCTACTGATTACAAGTCAGTTGCTCTACCAGTTGAGCTAAGTCGGCACAAAAAAATGGTGGAGGTTAACGGGCTCGAACCGCTGACCCTCTGCTTGTAAGGCAGACGCTCTCCCAACTGAGCTAAACCTCCATCTTTCGATTGCTCATTTATCTTACAGGAATTAGGCAAAAATGTCAACAGCTTTTTAAATTTTTTTGTTTAAAAAAGCTCAGATTTTTAAAACTGATGATCATTGTATAAATCTGATGCAAAAAGAAAACGAAGATTCCACTTCGTCTAAGTCTTAATGAATTGTTCTGATTTCATGATAAAAATCGTCGCAATATTTTTTCTGTTATGAATATCCTTAACTCCTATTGAATCTTCATATTGATTTCGATTTTTACTTGTTTTTTTATCAATGAGCTGTACCAATTTATCAGTTTCTTCATCATCAACACCAAGAATAAACGTAGTATTGCCATATTGAAGGAACTCACCCGTAGAAGCTACCATTGTTGCCATATAATCATTTTCACCCAGCAGTTCAAGCATTTCCTCCTGAAATTCATCATTTACAATTATCATCAGTAAATTCACTTTTACCACATCCATTCTTTCATGCTTTACCCTATTAAGTATATAATAAGATGTCCGCTTAATCAACTCATAATAAATCTCAATCTGTCTTAATTATGCATTCAGATATTAGTGATTTTTGATATCCAGCACCATTACAAGTTCATTATTTATATCGCGTTCACCGTTAAATGCAAAGCCAAGGGATTGATAGACTTTTATCGCCAGCTGATTTGACTCATAAACACTTAAATAAATCTCATCGTACCCATATTCTTCATGGATTTTTCTTATTAGCTGAATTAAAACAGGCTTTGCGTATCTTCGGCCTTGAAAACGTTCATCAATAAAGAATCGATCCAGCCACACTCTTCCACGTTCACCTTCATTGATCCAAAGACCATACATAGCAAAACCAATCAACTGTTCACCATCGGCAATAGCGATAGGATGCCATAAAGAAAACTCCTCTGCTTCCCGGCAGCATTCTTCCACCGTTTCTACATTTCCCTTCTGTGATGCGCTAATATGTAAATTTTTGACCTCATCATAATTATGAGATGTAATCGGAATAAATTTTATATGCATCGAATCGCTCCATTTCTTTAACCATAATAAACTATTCTTTTCTTAGAATCGTTGTCATTGATTTACCTTTTGCCAGTTCATCAACCAATTTATCTAAATAGCGTATTTTACGCAGAACATCATCTTCAATCTTTTCAACACGGCAACCGCATATACTCCCCTTAATCAAAACCGCATTTGGATTAAAGTGCGGAGCTTGATTAAAGAAGGTTTCTAAATCAACTTCAGAATTGATCTGCTGCTGAAGCGTATCTTCATTATAACCCGTCAGCCAGAAGATGATTTCATTTACTTCATCTTGTGTGCGTCCTTTCTTTACCGCTTTATTGACGTACAACGGATATATTTTGCTAAATAACATTGTGTATGCTTTAGGCTTTTCCATTTTATTTTCCTCACTTTCAAAAGAATTTAGTAGGCATTCTTTTAAAGCCTGCCTACTCAACAGTCTGTATTGTATTATTATACTCAATGTTGAAGCAAATAAAAAGCTTTCGGCATTTATCCCAATCAAATAAATTTTTATATCATGAAAAAAAAGTGCTATTAATCAGCACTTTTTGATATCATTTTCTATTCCCATTCAATTGTTGCCGTCGGTTTTGGTGATAAATCATAGCAAACACGATTTACATTGGCAACTTCCTTTAAGATACGATCAGTGATTTTCAGCAATACCGGCCAATCAATTTGTTCGATAGTGGCCGTCATTGCATCTACTGTATTTACTGCTCTTAAAATCACTGGATATTCAAATGATCTTGCATTATCTCTAACACCCACCGATTTAAAATCAGGAACAACAGTAAAATACTGCCATACCTTTTTATCCAAGCCAGCATTGTGGAACTCTTCACGTAAAATCGCATCTGCTTCTCTTACCGCCTCAAGACGTTCTTTAGTAATTGCTCCTAAGCAGCGAACACCAAGTCCAGGTCCAGGGAATGGCTGACGGAAAACCATTTCATCAGGCAATCCTAACTCTAAACCGCAGGCACGCACTTCATCTTTAAATAATTGACGTAATGGTTCTACTAATTCAAAATTCAAATCTTCAGGCAGTCCGCCTACATTATGATGTGATTTAACAACCTTTGCTGTCTTTGTACCGCTTTCCACGATATCTGGATAAATAGTTCCTTGTGCTAAAAAGTCAATGCCCTCAAGTTTTCTCGCTTCTTCTTCAAAAACACGGATAAATTCCGCACCGATAATTTTACGTTTTTCTTCAGGATCAGCGACACCCGCCAGCTTGCCTAAAAATCTTTCACTCGCATCAACATAAACTAAATTGGCATCAAGCTGATTCTTAAATACCTCAACAACGCTTTCTGACTCACCCTTGCGCATGAGCCCATGGTTCACGTGTACACAAACCAATTGTTTGCCGATCGCCTTAACCAATAATGCCGCAACAACTGAACTGTCTACACCACCAGACAATGCAAGTAAAACCTTACGATCACCTACCTGCTGACGAATTAATTCCACTTGATCAGCAACAAAGTTTTTCATGTTCCAATTAGCTTCGGCATGACATGTATCAAAAACAAAATTTTTAAGCAAGTCAGCGCGGGCATCCTTATCCTCAGGCCAGCAAGTTAATTTTTCTTCACAAATGGCTGGTTCATGTTCAACTGCCATTACCGGATAACCTGCTTCATATACACATTTGCATACATCAATCCGTTCCCCATCAATCATATGATTTGGCCCGCCATTAATAATGATTCCCTTAACATTTGGCAGTTTTGTCAATTCCTCCTTAGTAATATCATGTGGATATATCTCACTGTATACACCTAATTCACGAATTTCTCTAGCTAAACGTGTGTTATCACTGCTGCCTAAATCCAAAATTACAATCATATCTTGTTTCATTCCGTCTCTCCTTTACCTTTTATACTACTATTAATGTACCATATTTTGACAATCACTGCATCTAATAAAATAGAATCATTACATATTTTTATAAAATGATTCTATCAATTATTTTATTTATCTTTGAAATTCAAATCGCGAATTTTTTCAAGTGGCTGATTATATCCCTTTCGCTGACTTTCTTCAAACTCTTGCTGTCTTCGTTTACGCAGTCCTTCTACCTCTAACAGCAGTTCGCGGCTTGACATTCTATGTGCTCCCTGACCGCTGACAATCAATTGTTCCATTGCATCAGAGGTTGCGACAACAACTCGATAATAGCTGCTCAATTTATGCGTTGCCCGCTCAATATACATATCAGCTGTCTGCGCCTGATCCGTATACACTACAAAAATACTATGATCTTTAAACATTTGGCCAACACCTTCAGACACCTTATAGGCATCGAACACAAGAATTAACAGACATTGCTTATAGCCTTGAAAATCTCCCATCAGCTGCATCAGCCTCGAACGAGCAGCTTCCAAATTATCGGCAGCCAGTTCCTTTAATTCAGGCCAAGAATGAATAATATTATAACCATCAATCAAATAACATAAAGGCTGACGTTTCACACTAGTCAACAAACCTTGAACACTTTCTTCTTTAGCTTTCTTAGAATTATTTTCCAAGCGCCGTTTTCCTGGCCCATATGTCTTAATAAATATCGCATCTAAATCTTCATCATTTAACTTTTTCATTTCCTTGGCCGGGGCACTTTGCTGTTTCTTTTCCGTTTTGCTGTAACTGGTTGTAACATGCATCTGCTTCTTTACCTCATGCCAAGGTACAAAGTAACCGGCGCCGTGTGAACAAAAAATTGAACCTGTAGGATTATCGATATCGGTTTCGCTATCATAACCCGCATCAGCAATTATTTCATCTTGATTTTGACATGGCTTATAGCCTTCCATCACACAGGCTAATTTTCCTTTACCCTTTGTATAAGCAACTAACTCGCTTTGATAGTTCTGCATTTTTGCTACTGACGCACTACCGCTCAGTACCGTCATTTCATTGACAGTATCATCGATTACAAAACTCCCATTCATCTGTTCAACATCAAAAACAGCACGACTTAAATATTCTGTAGGTACTTCTAGTTTAAATTTGAAATAAGGTTCTAATACGATTGATTTGGCAGATTTCAGCCCTTGACGCACAGCCCGATAAGTTGCTTCACGAAAATCTCCGCCTTCAGTATGTTTTTGATGAGCCCTACCGCTTAATAAAGTTATCTTCATATCGGTAATAGGTGATCCAGTTAACACTCCTAAATGCTCTTTTTCTTCAAGATGGCTCAATATCAGCCTTTGCCAATGACGATCCAGTTCATCTTCAGGACATGCACTAGCAATTTGGATACCGCTGCCTTCATTCCCCGGTTCAAGCAGCAAATGCACTTCAGCATAATGCCTTAATGGCTCATAATGCCCTACGCCTTCAACGGGCTCCAAAATTGTTTCACGGTAGCTGATAGCACCATGATCAAAAGAAACATCAACATTAAAACGATTGCTGATGATATTTTTTAATATTTCAGTCTGAATCTCTCCCATCATCTGAACTCTGATTTCTTTTAATCGTTCATTATATGTAATATGAAGCTGTGGGTCTTCCTCTCCTAGCTGTTTTAAATTTCTAAGCATAGTAAATGCATCACAGCCTTCAGGCAGCTGCATCCGGTAGTTCATATAGGAAGAAAGCAAAGGCTTTTCAGATTTTTTTTCAAAACCAAGTCCTTCGCCCGCATAGATATTCAGCAGTCCTTTAACCGCACATACCTCACCAGCTATAGCTTCATTAACCGCAGTAAATTTACTGCCTGAATATTTACGAATCTGGTCAACCTTCTCACTTTCACCCAGTTTAGCTTTAACTTTTAAGCTGCCGCCAGTGATTTTCATATGTGCTAGTTTATTGCCATTCTCATCTCGAGTTATTTTGTATACCTTCGCACCAAATTCCTCAGGGTAATCATGCATTACAATAAATTCACTTAATCCATCAAGAAAAGTCTCTATGCCTTGCCTTTTTAATGCTGAACCAAAATAGCATGGAAATACCTTTCTTTCATGTATTTTAGCTGATAACAAACACTTGTTTATAATCGTATGTTCCATATAATCATCCAGCAATTCATCATCACACATGGCCGCCTGTTCCATCATTTCATCAGATGGAGCTGTAAAATCAACACATCTCTCATCTAATCGTTTACGTAACTCAATCAGCAATTTTTCTTTTGTTAGATATGCCGTATCCATCTTATTAATAAAAATAAATACAGGTATTTGATAATGCTCCAGCAATTTCCAAATCGTTTCCGTGTGTGTCTGCACACCATCAACACCATTAATGATCAAAATTGCATAATCCAGAATCTGTAAGGTTCGTTCCATTTCACTTGAAAAATCGACATGCCCCGGCGTATCAAGCAAGGTAAATTCGATGTCTTTCCATTGGCAAATAGCTTGTTTTGAAAATATAGTAATTCCGCGGCTTCTCTCTTGTTTGTCATAGTCTAAAAAAGCATCGCCATGATCGACACGCCCCAATTTTCGGATACTCCCGCTCAAATAAAGCATACTTTCTGATAATGTTGTCTTGCCGGCATCTACGTGTGCCAGAGTTCCGATTACTACATGCTTCATTTGATTACCTCCTGATTTCTTATCCAAAAAGACAGGTCAGCTGCCTGTCTAATTTTCATAGCACTTATAATATCACATTGTTCATTATTTTTAAATTATAATTGATAATTTGTGTATAAAGTCAATGCCTGTGTCCTTCATATATACATGAATATGTGGAAATATTTCCGTGATGTCACTACTATTTTTTGAAGAAAGTTTCCAATTTAAGAATCAAATGGTTAAAACATAATGTCAATGACTCTCATAATTTTTTAAATTGAGAAATCGTGTCCTATATTCATTAAATATTAAGCCTTTTATTCATTATTATTAATTCTATAGACGCTTCGGATGTAACAGGGGTACGGCTATGTAAGAAAGAAATTGGGATAGTTTAGAAACTGACACAAGACATTCCAGAAAATATGATTTCGCTGTTTTTTATACTTCTGAATTTTCTGAAGCATAAGAAAGCTCTCGGTTATCCTTATGTGGCTTTATGAATCAAATTTCTTAAACTTTTCATCCCCTCTGTATTACGTTTTATCTGCGAGATAACACAAATTTATTCAACTTACTCCTGCTTAAAAAGTAACCATCATTGATGATTTTTACTTTAAAGATAACTGATGGGAATAAAACTTATTGATTAATCCACTGATTTGTTCTTCTGATTCAAAATTCATATGCTAGACTCTCATTTTGCCTATTACAACATAATAATTCTGTTTCTCTGCTTGAAAATAGACCTTTAATGTTCCACATTCAAAGAAGCAACATTTGCTCATTCTTTGATGTTTCTCAAAATATTGTAATACAAGTTTTCAAGTGTATTTTCCCTTTTATCTTTCTTTAAATCACATTCCCAAACTGTTATAACATTCCAACCTGCTTCAGATAATTGCTTATAAACAAATATATCTCTTTCAATATTATGATTTAATTTTTTATACCAATATTCAGTATTAGATTTGGGCATTACAAAATATCGGCAACCTTGATGACCATGCCAAAAACAACCATTTACAAATATAACTGTTTTATATTTAGGTAATACAATATCAGGCTTACCAGAAAGTTTTTTTACATTTTTCCTGAATCGCAAACCTTTAGAAAATAGATATTTTCGAACAATTTCTTCCGGTTTAGTATTTACACTACGTATCCTAGACATATTGTAACTTCTCACTTCTTTAGTATGGTTATCCATAATCGTAATCCTCACTGTTTTATTTCATTGCTAATTCAAACACTTATGTATAAATGTCATCATCTAAAATTTTCTTTAATTCCCTATTAAATCTGAAACACTAACTTTGATATTTTTTAAATGTACAGCTTTCGCATTGATTTTTACGCTTTTTTGAAAATTGCAAAATATAATAAAAACTCATAAGCCATACAATTCTGCATCACAAAATATAGGTATATCTTTACTATTCAGAAAAAGATCTAACTTTTTTCAAGCTCTTTCAAATCATCTTGTCGTATTTTTAATCCATTCTAAAATCTGCTCATCTTCAAGATTGGATATTCTGTTCTAAATTATCATGTCATTGTCCCGCGACTATTTGTTTACATTTCTTTATCATGATGGGATAAGACTGTTCATAAAAACTACGCCTTATAATGTTTTTGACTTCATCTCTTTTGTGATTTTCTTTTGTAGCAAGCATTTCACTCCACAATCTATTCTTTCCGAAACAAATATTTCATATTTATGGGTAAACTCGTCTAATAAACATATTTCTTTTATGTACGGATTAGTTGCATTACTTACATTATTAATGCTGTCATTGAGCCTGTATTCTAAGAAATTTATAACTTCTATTTCCATTTTTTCTTTATATTCAGTATTAACATACATTTTTTTATATATTCAGTCAAGTATTTGTTTCAATCAAAAAAACAAATTTAAATTCATTCAGCTTCTTTCTTTCATTTGCCACTGACATGCAGACTTTATGCGTCTCAAATGAAGATAGATTTTAAGCTATATTATTTCAGATTTTACACAGTTATTTTATATCTTTTAACCTTTTCAAAGCTATATCTCATAGTGATACTATTTTATGTCTGATTTCTTTTGTGTGTTGAATCTGAACGATATACACTATATATCTATTTCTTACTGCTGAACTTCTAAGCATTGAACACCTAAAGTTTCTAACGTTTCTACTTTCTGTATATAATCATTTCAAACCCTATTAAATCGTGTAATTCCGCTATTTCACTAATCTTCCTATAATCCAACAGACCTTACCGCAAATACTCATCCAATTTTCTATTTGCTAAATTTCACCAAATATCAATTCTTTATCTATAACTAATTCATTTATTCTATAGAAAACATTTTCTACTCTTAGCATGAAATTATGAAAGCGGCAATCATATTTTTATTCTATTAAAGCTTACTTTTTCAGACTTAAGCTGTAAGTAACCTTTATAGATAAACAAAAAAACTATTTCCTCCATAAGTAAACAGAGTACGTGAGTCTCAAGCAATGTCAGATCACCAGCTGTATTCGATTATTTCCCATCTATGAGAATAACTTCTATAATAAATGCTGTCTATCAGCAAGACAATTAACTGTTCAGACTATTTTTATTGTCGATATTTTAAATATATAAGATCACAGAAGTGAAATATTTCGTAAATATGCTTTTTTATTCAATTTAAATCAATTATAAGAATTTATATTTTTATAATATTATGTAACATTTTAAATATATTATTGACGCAATATAATTCAAATGCTACTATATAATTAAATATAAAGGAGGATTTCCCATGAAGAAACAGGCCGAAGAAAGCAAGCACGATAAGTTTGTAAGGCTTGCTGAAGCCAGAACCAATAAAATCATTGATACCTTACAGCTCCTTGGTAATTGTTCAAACACTTCTGTCTATGAATATACGATGGACGAAGTTGAAGAGATTTTCCAAGCAATCGAACAAGAACTGCGTGAAGCTAAAAAGAAATTCACAAAAATAGAGCCTGAGAAAGTAACCAGATTCTCATTGAGCAAGCGCAAGAGGTGAAAAACATGTTCAATCTTATACAAAAGTGGAATTTTCCATCTAATAATTATGGTCAGATTTTGGGCATTGCTGATTCTGGTGTTGAAACCTTTAAAGGCACCCCTATTAAGTCTTTAGCACGAGAGATCTGTCAAAATTCTCTAGATGCTGCACTTGAAAACGGGGAGCCTACTCGCATTGAATTCAAAACTTTTGAAATAGATCCCCATAAAATTCCTGACTTGAGTAATTTAGAAGATGCTTTTAAGCGAGCTTTGGATTTTTGGTCGCAACAGCAATCTTCTAAAGCGAAGAACTTCTTTAAGCAAGCATTAGAGGTAATCCGTAAACCTTCTATCACTTGCTTAAGAATCAGCGACTTCAATACTTCCGGCCTTGTTGGCTCCCATGAAGAATATAATTCAGCCTGGTGTAATTTAACAAAATCTGCAGGCGCTTCTGATAAGTTTGGCAGTCATGGCGGCTCCTTTGGTATTGGAAAATTTGCACCATATGCGTGTTCTGCTCTCAGAACTGTTTTCTATAGTACCAGTGACAAAGAAGGCCTTTGTGCATCTCAGGGCGTTTCCAGACTGACTTCGTTCAAGAACAAGAAGAATGAAATCACCCAGGGGACAGGTTACTACGGTAATGACAAGAATAGCCCTATGTATAAACAGTATTCATTGGATCCTGCATATTCTCGTAATTCGAACAACTCTGGCACAGATATTTATATTACTGCTTTTACTGGTGATAAGGAATGGCAACAACAGATGATAGCTTCTGTTATAGATGGTTTCCTCTATGCTATTTTCAACGGTACTTTGGTAGTAAATATTGATGGAACCATTATTAGCAAGGAAACATTACCTAATCTAATGATTTCTCATAAGGAATATTTTAATGAACATGCTGACGAATACTATCAGACACTCACAGACGAAAAGTTATCAAAAACATTTACGAAAGAACTTACGGATGATCCTGAAACCACTGGTAAGCTCACTTTGAAATTAATGATTATGCCCTCTTTTAGCAGACGTGTTGCAATGATTCGTCAAACTGGCATGAAAATTAAAGACAAGGGCAACATAAATGCTTTGATTCCATTTGCGGGCACTCTTTTTATTGAGGGTGATGCTATTAACTCATATCTTCGCAGTCTTGAAAATCCGCAACATCTCGAATGGGAAGTTGAACGTGCTGAAAACAAGAGCAAAGCCAATCGTCTCTTAAAAATAGTGCTTCGTTTTATTAAAACCTCTTTGGATGAAATGAAAAACGATGAAAGTGAAGAAGCACTTAATCCGACTGTAGGTGAATATCTCTCTGCAAATGACTTTGATAAGTCTCCTAATCAGGAACGTACTGAAGCATTGCAAGACAGCATTAAAGACATAAAAATCCATGTTAACGAAATTGCTCCTAAGCCTTCTGCTACACCAACTAGGGAACCTGGTAAAACACTTGTAGAGGATGAAGAAGGCGACATCATTATCACAGATTTTCCCGGCGAAGGTGGTAATGGTAGCCAAGGTCAGGGCAATCACGATGGCTATGGCGGTGGTCGTAACCTCAGTGACGGGGGGGAAAATGTTCCTGTTGAACATCACAAGAAACTATCCGCTATTTCTGCAACCAGTATTCGTAATATGGTTCGTAACAAAGCCACTGGTGAGTATACGATTGTATTTACCCCTTGTTCATCAGCTATGGATGTTATCTTAGAGGTATATATGTCTGCTGAATCTCAAAACTATGAAGCATCTATACTTGCAGCCTCTTGTTCTGAGTGTCCTGATTTGAAGTTTAACAAAAATAGAATTACAAATCTGGTATTTACTGAGAAAAAGGCTCTCAGGCTCAACATTCAGCTTGATTATCACGATTATTGTTCTTTGGAGGTGAAGGCATATGGAAATCAAGTATAAATTATATCCTTATCCTGTGCTTTCTTCTTATTCAAACGATTATAAGACTAGCTCCTTTGATGTAGCCATCAATATAGTTCGCGATGGTTATGATCTGCGAATAGATTTCCTCGCAAACCTCACCTGTCAAAGTCTTCAAGACTGCATTAAGCAGGGCGTTGCAAAATTTGTTTACCACTTGGAGTGTGCACAGACTGGCTTCCGTACAGTAGTCCAAACAGATAAGGTAAGTGAAGTTTATACCTTGCTGAACAAATCTGTGAATGGTAAATTGCAAATTTGTCCGTTCATTGTGGCAGTTAATGATTTGATAGACTTTACCAGCCCAGATTTCCATGACGATTATCAAGGTATTGCCTTTGACATTGAAGCTGGCTGTGTAATGGCTGTAGGTAAAATGTTAACTGTGAATGTTTCTAAAGATATTGATGATCTTGCAAACACACCATCTATTTTTAACATCAGCAAAAATCCTGACGAAAGTTGTAAACAAATGCTAGTTGATATGTCTCAACGTAAAATCATTATCAAGCTCCCTCTTAGTGATTTTTATAGCTATAAAGCCTTGAGTACTACGCCTTTGGCACAACCTATCCTTAACTCTCTCACTGTTGTTCCTGCTCTCGTATATATTTTAGAGGAACTGAGAGCTTTGCCTATTCAGGAGCGCAGTGAAAACTCTGACACATTATGGTACAAAGTTTTATCAAAAACTCTGTTGACACAATTTGACTGTGATATTGAAAGTGAAAAATTCAATAATCAAAACTGCTTAGTTCTTGCCCAAAAACTAATAAACAATCCGGTAACGGATGCATTTACATTTTTGACAAGTAGCTTTGGTGCTGCGGGAGGTGACGAATAATGAAGTTACAGTTTGTAAGCTACGATAACATAGACATTATCAAGTCCAATCTTATAAGCTGGGTTGATAATTTTAAGCAGGATTCCTCTGAATGGCTTCAGGAAGAGTTTGGAAACGCATTATTCTCAGATACCAAATTCGCTGAAATTCCCGATTTCAGTCTGGATATGACTGCGGATAGGCCTTTTCTCACAGAAGCAGAAAATGTCAAACGTATTTACGAAAATCTTTGCTTCCTTTCCGACTCCCAAGCATCTGATGAACGTTTATGGGCAGGATTATGTCTTGGTCCGTTCTGGGATTATGTAAAGTACAGATGGGAGATCAATAAAAAGTGTACGGTCGCTAATGTACAGCAGCACTTTTTCTTTGGCTTTGGAGCCAGACGGTCCTTAACGAGAAACGCTTTATCCAGACTGTGGTGGATTGGACGCCTTACATATGATGAGAAACGTTCTGACCCTTGGGAACTGACAAAATTTGTGTGTGAAAGTTCCGACTATATCATGCATATCTTAGAGCGTAATACATCAAATAACACCACAATCATTCGTCCTTTCCTGGATGCAATCATAGAAGCAAAGGCTCAGGGATTACCTATCGACACAAACATAGTTGGTGAATTAGCTAAGTACCTCAATTTGCTCGGTGGTATTTATATTCTGGATTGTCTGCCTGAGCAGCGAATTTATGAAAAAGTTCTTATTAAAGCAAATGAGATTTGCAAGATTCCTGAAAAAGTAATCGAATAAGATAAATGGGTCACTTCGATGATTTTGAAGTGACCCATTCCTTTATTCTGCTGCATTGTTCAAGATGCTAATTACGCTGTCGGCAATAGCCCTTGCCAAATACGGGGGTACAGCATTTCCAACTTGCTGGTATTGCGAATCCTTTGTCCCTTCGAATATAAAGCTATCAGGGAAAGTCTGCAATCTTGCTGCTTCACGAATAGAAATAGCACGATCTAGCTCAGGATGTATCCACATAGATTTTCGTACATTCACAACTGTTCCAGATGGTTCATCGTACTTTAAACGCATATAGATAGTATTCTGAGTGCGATCAGCATTACTGTACGTTGTTTTCAGTTTTGGATCAAGGTTATGAAAGTTTTCGCCGGCTTTCAGTGCTTTAAATCTTTTCATTGCTGTTTCTCTAGTTGCTGTAGTAATATGATTATAAAGTGCCTGACCTCTCAGTTCTTTCTCCAATCCTGCTGCATTAGGGTGAGCTTCAAGCTCAATATAATCACCCGTAACCTCAGTTACAGGGATTACATCTTGAATATCTGCAATTGCATCGCGTACAGTTCTATAGTGGCCCTCATCAAATTTGATTTTAGGAGCAGTATACTTTATATTCTTTTCCTTTTTAAGTCCAACAATAATAAAACGTTCTCTTCTTTGCGGTGCTCCATAATTGATTGCATTAAGCGTGTTCTCGCTCAAAGTGTAGTTATAAGGTTCATTCTCCAAAATTGCCCTTATGTAATCCAGAACTGGATAGGACTTTACTACTGCGACTAAACTACCTTTTTCTTCTTTGAACTCGAAAACATGTATGTTATTATCAGTTAATTCTTTAATTTTCATGATTGCTCGCTGCATCATAATAGAATCGCTAATCGCTGACACAGCATCGTCAAAATTGTTTTTCTGTTCAATATATTGCAACAGCATTTTAGCCATTCTTTTATCATTATACTGCAATACATTTAATTCTTCAACCTCAGTGGTTAAACGTAGAATCTCGCTAAGCTGTACAATCAGTTTTTTTTGATATTTTTTAAGCGTTACGTCAAACTTGGCATGATTAATTCGGTAACGATAAAGAATATTAATTATCTTATAGAAACCATCTGCCCATGCGAACCCCATTTCTGAGTGTGCTGTTTCTAAAAAAGTGATTGAGTTTTCAAAATTTACGCATTCAGGCAAAATCTCTATTCTGTCCTCAGACAAAGGAAGAGCCATAATTCGTTCATTTTCAAGGTCTTCCTCTTCAAGAAAAAATCTATGCACTTGCGAACGAAGCATTGCAACGTTTTCCATAACAAAGGCTTTGGGATTCAATTCACAGATGGCTCGAACATACTCCTTGACAAGTCTGTTATTCATACTAATCACAGTTGTATGCTGACGATTTGCGTTTGAAAAGCCTTGACATGGTGGACCGCCAATTACAATATCAACTGACCCAACGGTATCTTGTAATTCTGCGTAATCTATTGTTCTTACATCAGAGTAAAGTCGTACCAGCTTAAAATTTCTCTTATAGGTTTTTCTTGCATTTAGATTGTTTTCAGCAGCGGCAATGATTTTAACTTGACCGGTTTGCTTAAATCCTAGGCTCAAACCACCAGCTCCAGCAAACAAATCTATTACACTATATATCATATTTATTCTTCCTCCATCAACTGTTTGCTCACATCAAAGTTGATCCCTCGAACTTCACAAAAGCTTTTGAATAACTTCATGGTTATGAAATTAGGCCTGCTTTTACCAGATTCTCATCTATTAACAGCAGCAAATGAAACGCCTAATGCTTCAGCAAACCCTACTAAGCTCATCAGGCATTTATGTCGAATCACCTTTATCTCAATTTGATGAACTTAATTATTCTATGAGATTCTAAAAAGAATTTGTCGTATGCGATTTTCTACTTTGCATTGTTTTTTGAAAAAGTTATTCATATTACGCAAATCTGTTGATTGATATGATTGCGCATTGCTTCTGGTTGCTGAACGCTTTGATCACGTAAATGTATTCAGCACTATGGAAATTTATATTCATCTGTTCCTCAACCAAGCAGATGAAAGTAGCCAATAGCTGGATGCAGTAGCAAGTTGATTACTTGGCTACTTAGAGTCAGTCTAATGTATCAATTTGTAGTCAGCAAATAGCAATAATCCCGAAATATCCTTTATTTACAAGGTTTTTCGGGACTCAAATACTCTTAAATAATTATTCCCATTCAATCGTCGCAGGCGGTTTTGATGTGCAATCCAGCACCACTCGATTAATGCCCTTCACCTCATTGATGATCCGTCTTGAAATCTTATCCAGAACATCATAAGGAATCCGCGCCCAGTCTGCAGTCATACCATCAATTGACGTAACCGCACGAATACCGACTGTATATTCATATGTACGCTGATCACCCATAACACCTACTGACTTCATATCCGGCAATGCTGTAAAATACTGCCAAATTTCCTTATCCAAGCCAGCCAGCGCAATCTCTTCACGCAAAATCGCATCACTGCGGCGTACCAGATCCAGCTTCTCTTCAGTCACTTCACCCAATACACGAATCGCAAGACCTGGTCCTGGGAATGGCTGACGGTGCACAATTTCATCAGGCAGCCCCAGCAGCGTACCTAACTCTCTCACTTCATCCTTAAACAAAGTATTCAGTGGTTCAATCAATTTAAACTGCATATTTTCAGGCAGGCCGCCAACATTATGATGACTCTTGATCGTCTGCGCGGTATCCGTTCCGGACTCAATCACATCTGTATACAATGTTCCCTGTGCCAGCCACTTAATCTGAGTAAACTTTGCAGACTCGCGTTCAAACACACGAATAAATTCATTACCGATAATCTTACGTTTCTGTTCAGGATCACTCACACCCTTCAGCAAACTCATGAACTCGTTTCTCGCATCAATCTTATAAAGATTCATGCCAAAACGTCCCTTAAATGTATCTACTACAGATTCTGCCTCATTCAAGCGCAGCAAACCATGATCAACAAACATACAAGTCAGCTTATCACCAATTGCCTTATGCAGCAAAGCCGCCACAACCGCAGAGTCAACACCGCCGGATAATGCGCATAATACCTCATCATCACCGACTGTTTCCTTGATCTTCGCAATCTCCACATCGACGAATTCCTTCATGCTCCAGTTATTCTTAGCCTCACATACACCAAACACAAAATTCTTCAGCATCGCAGTGCCGTTAACTGTATGACGAACTTCCGGATGGAATTGAATCGCATAAAAACGCTTCTCAGGATTACTCATCATTACAATTGGACAAGTTTGTGTAGAAGCATTAACCTCAAAGCCCTCAGGAACCGCAGTAACCTGATCACCATGTGACATCCAAACCTGCTGCGTATTTTCCATACCCTTCAGCAACGCATTGCCAGCCTTAATTTCAATATCCGCTTTGCCATACTCCGCATGCTCACAGGATTCAACCTTGCCGCCCAAATCATGCGCCATCAGCTGCATCCCATAACAAATCCCTAAAATTGGCTTCCCAATCTTAAAAATTTCAGGGTCTACCTTAAAAGCATTCTCATCATATACCGAATTTGGCCCGCCTGAAAAAATAATACCTTTTATTTCAGGATCGGCAGCAATTTCCGCAGCACTTGTATGACGTGATTTCAATTCACTATATACGCCCATTTCACGAACACGACGTGCAATCAGCTGGTTATACTGACTGCCAAAGTCAAGAACGATAATTTTATCTGCCATAAACTTCTCCTTTTCTTTACAATTTCCTAACTATAATATCATTTTTATCACTCTTTTGCACTATTTTTTCTATCAACTTATCAGCGTTTCAATGGAACGATTTCAATCCAATAGCCATCCGGATCATTTATAAAATAAATTCCCATTGCTTCATTATTAAAGCACACGCAGCCCATCGCCTGATGCTTCTTAAAAGATGCTTCATAATCATTCACCGTCAAAGCCAAGTGAAACTCTTCTTCACCAAGATCATACTTCTGCGGATGATCTTTCAGCCAAGTCAACTCAAGAGTAAAATCACTCTTCCCATCACCCAGATAAGCCAATATAAAGCTGCCGTCAGCCGCTTCTTTCTTGCGCACAACCTCTAAGCCTAATGCTTCCTTATAAAACGCCAAGCTTTTCTGTAAATCACAGACATTAAAATTAAAATGATTAAATGTATAATTCATGATTTTCTCCTTCCTTAATTGTAAATAATTGATTCATGTGTTCAATCTTAACGATTTTATCCTTATATTCCGCAGCCTCATCCAACGCTAAAAACCGTTCAATCACTGCATAGTCTTCCCACATGTGCATTGGAAAAACCAATTTAGCATCCGCACTCTTTAAAAAGGCAAGCATCCCCCAGCTGAATTGCTTTTCCTGACGGGGATCAAGCGGAACAAAGGCCAAATCAAAGGTTCTGTCCTTCAGCTTATCCATTTCCTTTAAAAATGCATTCTTCGCAGCTTTATTTTCACCATCGCTGTTTTCCCCTTCCCAATGCCACCAATTTAAATCACCGGCATGGTAAATAGACACACCTTCTACATCAATCATAAATGCAACTCCCTGATCAGTAGAATGCAGCGTTTCACATTTCAGCTCATCAATTATATAACTGCTATTAGCTTTTACCTGATGAATTTTATCAGTTGGTTTAATTCGGATATCTTTTGATAATATCCATTGAATATCTCCCTGCCAATCAAGAATCTCACGATTAAAATGATCCTGATGAGTGTGAGAAGCAAAAACATATACCTTCTTTGACTGATCAAAAGCTGGTATCTCTCCGCGATAATAATCAAAAACCAAAATCGTATGCACTAATTCAATCATAAAACCACTGTGATCAATATATGTTACTTTCATAAGAACTCCTATTGGTGTTTTTTACGCCATTCATTAATTTGCTTCATCCGTTCCTGTACACGTGCCTCTGATCCTTGATTCGTTGGATGATAATAAGAATGATTCAGCAAAGAATCAGGCAGACAGCGCATATTGGTGAGTTTATCTTCGGTATCATGAGCATATTGATAGCCTGCCCCATAGTTTAAATCCTTCATCAGCTTGGTTGGTGCATTGCGTATCTGCAGCGGTACCGGTTCAGCCAGCATCTTTGAAGCATCATCAGCAGCTTTCCCATAGGCGACATATAAAGCATTTGATTTTGGAGCCAATGCCATATACGTAACCGCATGCGTTAAATGCACATTACATTCCGGCATTCCCAGAAAATGACAAGCCTGATAAGCAGCAACCGCAATTTCCAATGCCCGGCTGTCAGCCATGCCGATATCCTCACTGGCAAAACGCACGACCCTGCGGGCCACATAAAGCGGGTCCTCGCCCGCTTCGAGCATTCTCGCAAGCCAATAGATGGACGCATCAACATCACTGTTACGCATTGATTTATGAAGCGCTGAGATAAGGTTATAATGCTCCTCCCCTTTTTTATCATAAAGCAATGATTTTTTACTGATGCATTGTTCCAAAGTCTCCTTGGTAATCGTAATCTCAATACCTTGACGTTCACCATTCAGCACAACCATTTCTAATGTATTTAATGCCACACGAGCATCACCATTAGCAAAATTAGCAATCATATATATCATTTCATCACTGATATTGATTTTAAAATTACCAAATCCCTTTGGTGAACTGATAGCATGACCAATTAATTCAGACAGATCATCTGCTGATAAGGCCTGAAGCACAAAAACCTTGCATCGGGACAATAACGCGGAATTAATCTCAAATGAAGGATTTTCAGTTGTCGCACCAATCAATATAATGCTTCCCTTTTCCACAAACGGCAGAAAAGCATCCTGCTGAGCCTTATTGAAACGATGAATCTCATCAATGAACAAAATCGTCCGTTCACCCATTAATCGTGCGCTTTCAGCCTTATTCATTACTTCCTTAATCTCTTTTATACCGCTGGTAACAGCACTGAAATCAATGAAACGGCTTTTCGTTTTACCGGCGATAATTCTTGCCAGCGTAGTCTTGCCGACACCCGGCGGACCCCAGAAAATCATCGAAGATACCTGATCGTTCTTAATTAACTGAGCAAGCACCTTTCCCTCACCCAAAAGATGCTTTTGTCCCACATATTCATCCAAGGTCTTCGGCCGCAGCCGGCTTGCCAGCGGATCACTCATTTCACGATCATCAAATAATGATTCCTGAACCATTTTTTCACCTCTTCCTTATGGATTACATACTTTACAAGGTGTATAACCTTGATTAACCGCATCCTCATAGCTATCAAATATAATTTGATTCTTTTCAGCAGGTAATGAATTACACTCTGCTAAATGAAATTTCTTAGAATTAAGATTCCCAATATAATATTCTGCTTCTTCTGCAGCTGATGTATCCTTATCATTAGACAGCTTATCACTTTCTGCCATTGCCTCAATGCTGAGATTTACGCCATCACTATGCACATGAAGCGTACCCTGCAGATCTGTTCGATACACCTCAATGCCATAAGCCGTCAGCCGATCCAGCACCTCTTGATGCGGATGACCATAGGAGTTGTTCTTACCGCACAGAATGACCGCTATTTCCGGTTTTATCCGTTCTAACAATTCTTGACTGGTGGAGGTTCTTGAACCATGATGTCCGATTTTAACAAGATCCACATCATCAAGCTGATCTAAGACAGCCAGCTCCTGTGCCTTTTCAGCATCACCCATAAACAAGAAACGCTGCTGCTTATAAACTAATTCAACAATTAACGATACCTCATTGCCGCTTCCCTTAGCTTCTGTATTATAGAAACGCATAAACATCTCTGGCTGCAGATAAAACAGCTTATCAGCTAACGGAACCGAAGGTGATAATCCCCTGTCCACCGCCGCATTGACAAAATCACGATATGTTTTAGATTCTGCGGAACCATTTGAAATAAAAACCGTACCAATCGCAAAATTCTCAATAACCGCATCCAAACCGCCGGCATGATCCGCATCAGGATGTGTATTCACCAAATAATCTATTTTCTCAATCTTCAATGCTTTCAAAAAATCAACGATCATCGATTCATCATCATTATCTCCGGCATCAATCAGCACCTTTTGCTCTGCATTAATGAAAATACAGTCAGAATTACCCGTATCCAAAAAGTAAATTTCCAATTCACCCTCTGTATTTTCTGCATCTTCATTCACCGCTTCCGCAAGCTGATCTGACATTGGCGGCTGCTTCGCCTCATAAGCCCTAGAAGACTGACAGCCGCTGACACCAAGAATAAGCATTAGCATCATCAACACTTTTCCAATATACTTCATATCTTCTCTCCTGACACTTTTATTATAAACGATGATTGAGCTAATTTACAGTCTTACGCTGATTGGTTCCAATTTCTTACAAGCATAATGTTAGATTACCTCAGCACCAGCATCTAAATCAGCGCAGTTTCATATTATGAATATCCATTTCATAAACAACATCCTTACGCTCCACAATTACCTGAATTTTAGCCTTTACCTCAGAATCGTTCATAATCCGATTCAGCAGCTCTCTGGTAGGATTTATCGCATAGGGATGTCCCACATGCTGAAACATCGTGAAATCACCTGTCGTATCTCCATAAGCATAACATTCATTCAAATCAAGATCATATTCACTGCATAATTGCTGAATGGCTTTCTGCTTGCTGCGGGAATCCCACATCGGTATGATTTCACCTGTATAACAACCCTTTTCATCTGTTTTATATACTGTACCGCGAAAATCATCAAACGCATACTTAGCCGCCATTTCACTAACCAATTCATAAGGTGACCCCGATATCGCAATCACCAAATGCCCTAGTCTGCGATGCATCAAAATTTCATCACGGGTAAATGTATATACCCGATCTCCTTTCTGTTCAATGACCTTAGCGGCAATAAATTTAACATGTTCCTCAGACAGACCCACAATGGTTTCCTTAAATATATCTGTCATTTTCATCAAATAATCATCATATTCCCCTTGTCGGCGATCCCATTTCATAAAAACCGGCCGGACATCATCATGCCAGCGTGTCTGATCAACAAGCTCATGAGTCACAAATTTCTTAAATAATTCAGTAATTAGACCTTCCCGATAAATCGTTCCGTCAATATCAAAAAATGCCGCTGTCCTTTTCATTGTAAACCTCCTATACTTTTTTATATTATACCTTTTTCTTATTACAAAAAACACTCTGGCAATCAAAAAAGGCAGCCGCTTGAGTTATAACCCTCAATAGCTTCTGCCTTATTCTAACCTTTAAGCTGTTTGAACCTCTGCCTGTTTATCAATCAGCTGTTGGAATTCATCAAGCGGCATCGGTTTATAATAATAGAATCCCTGCACATAATCACAGCCTGCAGACTTAAGAAAGTCAACATATTCCTTAGTTTCAACACCTTCTGCAAGAATTTTAAGATCCATTTCCTTTAATGCAAGGATGGTGTAATTCAGCATCTTCGCATACTTCTCAGTTAACTGCTTCTGGAAAAACATTCGATCCAGCTTGATAATATCAACCTGTGTTTTTAATAATACATTATAAGAAGAATAACCGCTGCCAAAATCATCCAGAGAACATGTAAAACCAATCGCTTTCAGCTTCTCAATGGTTTCAATGACCTGCTCATTCAAGCCATATTGAATATCCTCTAAAAATTCAAATTCAATATATTCCTTGGGAATCTCATATTGATGCAGAATATTTAAATAATCATCAAGAAAATTAATATCAAAGAAAGAAGTATTGGTTATATTAAAACTTACCGGCACCAAAGGCAGCTTTGCTTTCAAGCGCTGATTCATCCAATGACAAACCTGATCAAACAAATACAGATCAATCAAATAAATATCACCTTTTTCATTTAATGAAAAAAAGAAATTCGTTAAAGGGATTAATTCACCCTGTTCATTGATCCAGCGCATTAAAATCTCGCCGCCAACTATCTGTTCGCTGGACAGATCAATTTTAGGCTGGATATAAGGAACAAATTCTTTATTTAGCCGCGCTTCTGTCAGCTTGCCATTTAAGGCATGACGCATCATGTATTCATCATACTTCTGTTTATTTAAATCATCAAAGCTAAATGAACGATGCTTAAGCTCACGGCATTCCAAGCGGGCTATTTCAGCCTTATTCGAGATATGAGCATAGTCCTCATTAGGATGCTCCAGCTTATAAAGACCAAAAGACATATAAATATTATGATAAAGCATTGGCTCTTCCACATCAAAAAGCTCATCAACAAATGGCACTAAAAACTTATCTACAAAAGCATCACAGTCTTCACAATAGATTAAAAGATGAAATTCATCAGCATAGACTCTTGCCGCATAGCTTTTATCATCAAGATGATGATAAAGACAGTCAAGCACTATTTTAAGGATTTGATTACCCTGTTCAAAACCATATTTGAGATTGAAGTAACGAAAATCTTTAATATTTGCAGTAGCAAATACATAATGCTGACAATCCTTCGAAACTGTTTCTTTATATATATGCCTTAGCCACACTGCACTAGGTCGGCCTGTTATTTCATCAATTTGATCGTTATTTGTTGTTTGCTTTACCATTGAAAATACCTCACATCAGCATTTAGATAATTATACCAAAAATTCATAAAGCAATCAAACTTTTAAGCTTTATGATCATCAGTAAGTACGCTGAACTAGCCCTTATTGGCCCTTACTCCTGCAATCAAACTTTCTATTCAACTTAATTATTGAAATCTATATAACTGCTATTCAATCACAGGCTTTCGTTTAATTCAAATAAAACCTAAAATAAAATTTTCCTAACTCAAAAATCTTTCTATTCTTAATTTTAACTCAATAAAAAGGTAAATCAACATCTTTTTATAGTCATAAAATAGGCATGACCTTATCTAGAACATTTAAGTGATATATCAAAAATCAAAAAAAACCCTAGAAATAAGGCTTATCCTCACTTCTAGGGATTGTTTTCAAATGGTGGTTCCGGTCGGAATCGAACCAACGACACAAGGATTTTCAGTCCTTTGCTCTACCGACTGAGCTACGGAACCATTTGGTTGCGGGAGAAGGATTTGAACCAACGACCTCCGGGTTATGAGCCCGACGAGCTACCAGACTGCTCTATCCCGCGATATATATTACAATTTTAAGGAAATTGTTAACCTTTTTTTAATGGCGGAGGAACTGGGATTCGAACCCAGGCGCCGCTCGCACGACCTACCGGTTTTCAAGACCGGACCCTTCAGCCACTTGGGTATTCCTCCATATTCAATTTAAAATAAGCTGGTGGACCCTGTAGGACTCGAACCTACGACCCGCCGGTTATGAGCCGGATGCTCTAACCAACTGAGCTAAGGGTCCGCATCCTTAATTAGATCTATAAGTTGGTGGCTGGGGTGGGACTCGAACCCACGACCTTCCGGGTATGAACCGGATGCTCTAGCCAACTAAGCTACCCAGCCAAATTAATGGTCGGGATGACAGGATTCGAACCTGCGACCCCTTGATCCCAAATCAAGTGCACTACCAAGCTGTGCTACATCCCGTCGACAAACATTAAATTAAATGGCGCGCCATGCAGGAATCGAACCCACAACCTTTTGATCCGTAGTCAAACGCTCTATCCAGTTGAGCTAATGGCGCATCGGTGTTTCGCACTGTCTCATCAGTGCCCATTTATAATACCAAATACCTTTAGATAATGCAAGTATTTTTTTAACTTTTTTTAATTTTTTTAATCAATAATTTCCCGATTGCCGCAGAAGCCTTTAAATAGGCTGATTCTCACACTTGATGCTTAAAAGGCTGAAACACATATTCACTAAAACAGCTTTTCTGTCTGTAACTTTCCGTATCAAGTATGCCCTGAAGCAAACACTTTTATTCCCAAATCATAAAAAACGCAAAAGAAAACCGCCGATTTTACTCGGCAGCTTCCTCTTTTATTTTATCCTTAGTTGTTTTGATTACCTTCTGACGCGAGAATTCTTCACGCTCTTTTTCTTCAAGCGCGTCACTGATATTCTTTACCGTCAGCTTAAAATCAGGAATCACAATATTCTTCAAAGCGTTAGCCCGCTTTTGCGTCTTGCGTATCGTATTAGCAAGCCGATAAACGCTGTTTTCAACCTCTGCCAGTACAATTGTCATTTCCTTAACCTTCGCAAAGCAGCGGTAGGCATAATCCAGCTTAGAATTTGCTCGCTCCAGTCCATACGTCAATTCCATCGGCTGCTTTTCATAATGAATCTTCGGCAGTTCCACACCCATAACACTGCGGTAACTGACTTGAAGCCCATTATCTACCGGTATCGCATCGACGATATCAGTAATCAGACCCAATGACATATTGGCCTCCTGCAGAGCATAATAAGCGACAGCATATGTCTTGGTTATTTCATCACGAAGCATTTTCACATTTTCAACCTGCTCCATCATTTCACGAATCAAGATATTACGCTTACGGTCCATCAGATCATAACCTAAAGATGCTAATGACAGTGATTTCTTAGTGGCAATCAAATTACCTTTTGTCGGAGCTACCTGATTAGCCATAGGCTTACGCTCCCTGGTTTGCTAATTCTTTAATGATCGTTTCTTCTTTTAGATCAAACCGTTTAACTGCTGCTTCATGATCATAGAATTGATCAAGGACTGCATCATCTACACGATCCAACTCATTTTTAGGCAAAACGGATAGCAGTGACCAGCCAAGATCCAACGTTTCATCGATTGAGCGATTCTCATCAAATCCCTGATTGATAAAATGCTGTTCAAAAAGCTTGCCAAACTGCATATATTGCTTATCCGCGTCAGAAAGCTCATCCTCACCGATAACTGAGGCAAGTGAGCGGGCATCCTGTACCTTGGCATAGCAGGCAAAAAGCTGATTGCTTACCGCTGAATGATCGGCTCTTGTATACCCTTCACCGATGCCGTCCTTCATCAGTCGTGATAAAGAAGGCAGTACGCCTACCGGCGGATAAATCCCCATCGCTGTTAAATTACGATCCAACGAAATCTGTCCCTCTGTAATATACCCAGTTAAATCGGGTACCGGATGCGTAATATCATCATTTGGCATGGTCAGAATTGGAATCTGCGTCACCGATCCTTTAGCGCCCTTAATAATACCTGCTCTTTCATAAAGTGATGCCAGATCTGAGTACAGATAGCCCGGATAGCCTTTACGGCCTGGAATCTCTCCTTTACTGGAAGAGAATTCACGCAATGCTTCACAATAAGATGTGATATCAGTATTGATGACCAAAATATGCATATCATGCTCATAAGCAAGATACTCAGCGGCTGTTAAGGCACAGCGCGGTGTTAAAATACGTTCAATAATCGGGTCATTAGAAAGATTGATAAACATCACAACTCTTTCCATAACTCCTGCTTCTTCAAAAGAACGTTTAAAATAATCAGCGACATCATTGGTAACACCCATAGCAGCAAAGACAACACCAAAGCCTTTTCCTTCATCATCGGCAACCTTGGCCTGCTTGACGATCTGCACTGCCAACTGATTATGCGGCAAACCGCTGCCAGAGAAAATCGGCAGCTTCTGACCGCGGATCAGCGTCATCAGACAATCGATGGATGAGATTCCTGTATTAATATAGTTACGCGGATAAACACGGGATACCGGATTCAGCGGCTGGCCATTGATATCGGCCCGTTTTTCCGCAAATACACTGCCAAGTCCGTCGATAGGTACCCCAGCACCATTAAATGTACGGCCTAAAATTTCCTTAGAAAGCGGCATCTCCATCGGATGACCCAGCAATCTGGTTTTGGTATTTGTTAAAGAAAGTGTATTAGTTCCTTCAAAAACCTGAATCACACATCGCTTTCCTTCAATTTCTACAATTCTGCCCATTCTTGTGCGGCCATCTTTTAATGCGATTTCTACCATCTCATCAAAGCTGGCATTTTCAACATTATCAAGCACGACAAGCGGGCCATTTATTTCACTTAAACCTACATATTGAAGGCTCATTAACGAATTCCTCCCTTCTATTGGATCGTCAGCATCGCTTTATCGATCATATCCTTATAAGTATCAAGAAGTGCAAGATTATTATTAGGCACATCGTATTTCATCTTGACAACCTTATCAAATAAACCCAGCTGCATAATTGTGCTCACCGGTATATTTTTAGCGATAGCTTCTTTGCAGCGGCGATTTAAATGCAGAATAACATCCATCATCTTCAGCTGCTTTTCAAGCGGTACATACGTATCCTCCGGATGGAAAGCATTCTGCTGCAAATAACCTACACGAATCAGTTTAGCAATTTCAATCGTTAATTTCTGATCATCAGGCAATACATCAGAACCAATCAATTTAACAATTTCCATCAATTTAGTTTCTTCCGCAAGAATTGCTGCGATTTCCTGACGGTCACGCATAAAACGCGGATCAACGTGTTTGCTGTACCATTTTTCTAAATCCGGAATATATTCACTATAACTCAATGTCCAGTTTACTGCCGCATAATGGCGGGCATAAGCCAACGCCTTATCCAATGCCCAGAAGCAGCGTACAAAGCGTTTTGTATTCTGTGTTACCGGTTCTGAGAAATCTGAACCTTGCGGCGAAACGGCACCGATAATTGAAACCGAACCTTCCTGTCCGTTTAATGTTTCCATATAGCCGGCACGTTCATAGAATTGAGAAATCCTTGACGGCAGATAAGCTGGGAAGCCTTCTTCAGCCGGCATTTCTTCCAAACGGCCGCTGATTTCACGCAAAGCTTCAGCCCAGCGTGACGTTGAGTCAGCCATGATTGCTACATGATAGCCCATATCACGATAGTATTCAGCCAGCGTAATTCCTGTATAAATACTAGCCTCACGGGCAGCTACCGGCATGTTAGACGTATTCGCAATTAAAACGGTACGGTCAGTCAGCGGGCAGTTGCTCTTCGGGTCGATCAGCTCCTGAAATTCTTCAAGAACCTGAGTCATCTCATTACCGCGCTCACCGCAGCCGACATAAACGATAATATCCGCATCACACCATTTAGCAAGCTGATGCTGCATCATTGTCTTCCCTGTACCAAAGCCGCCCGGCACAGCTGCCGTACCACCCTTCGCAATTGGGAACAGTGTATCAACAACCCGCTGGCCGGTAATCAATGGAATCGAAATCGGCAGACGATGCTTAACTGGACGGGCATTTTTAATCGGCCATTTCTGGCAAAGCGTACATTCATGCTCGTTGCCCTCAGCATCCGCAAATTTCATAACCACATCATTAATCTTATATTGACCATTAGGTGCAACCCAAGTCACCTTTCCCTGCTGATAAGGAGGCACCATACATTTGTGCTCAATCAGTTTCGTTTCAGGAACAGTGGCATAAATTGTACCGCCCGCAACTTCATCATTAGGCTTGACGCATAATGTCACATCCCATAATTGCTCCTCATCAAGCGGCGCCACCGCACTGCCGGTCGCGATAAACGCGCCGGATTCTTTCTCTATTTCTTTTAACGGCCGTTCAATGCCGTCAAAAATATTTCTTAAAATACCAGGTCCAAGTGTTAAACTGATTGGATTTCCTGTGCTGAATACAGGCTCACCCGGCCGCAGACCGGTCGTTGATTCATAAACCTGAATTGTCGTTTTACCCTTATTGATTGAAATAACTTCACCAATTAATCGGGCATTGCCGACATAAACCATTTCCAGCATTGAAAAATCAGTTGCATCCTTAACAGTTATAACAGGCCCGTTGATTGAATAAATTACATTTTCACTCACTTTATCACCTCTTGCAGGTTTGCCTGCTTTCTTATTGGATAATTAGACCTGAATGATTAGCAAACCATTCATGCTGATCCTTAAACGCGGCATCCAGCGTTTCATCATAAACTGCATGACTGAGGGCATTCTCAAAAATAAAGCCGCCCATCGCAATCGACGCATTAATTTTAACCTCACACTGATGACCATAAGCGCTGCTGATTGCCGCCGCATATTTTTCATCCTGCTTGCGAATCAGGAATGCTGAGCCGTCAAGCGAGCAGACAGCTGCCATCTTCTGAGCTTTTTTAATCAGAAATGCCTCATAATCCTTACTTGCCGTAAATTCATTTAACGTACGGATTACTTCCGCAAACACCATTTCTGTATAAGCTTCCCGTTTCGCAATTAATTTCTTTGTAGTCTCACTATTGCTTTTTGATATTTCAATGGCCGCTTCAGCCTCGATTTCCGCCAGCTGACTGGCAAGCTGCAGCTGCGTATCCTTCTTAGCTTCCTTATAAAGCTCTTCTTCCGCCTTTGCCTTAGCTTCATTTACCTCGGCTAAAATACTGCTGCATTCCGCATCGGCAGTCTTTGAAATTTCATCTTCAATGTAGCGAACGACTTCTTCTATATTTTTCATCGCTTCACCTCTATAGTTTTACACCGATTGCTTCACTGACATAGCGGTCAATCGTTTCACCGATTTTGCTGTCGCCATGACGGTCAGGAATTTCAACAATCAGCGGTTTCTTTTGTTTCAATTTGATTTCAGATATTACATCAGGACACAGTTCAATCAGTTTGGTCGTCAGCAGCACGATTGCAACCTCATCATCATGCATTACCTTTTCCAAGGTTTCCAGCATTTCATGCCGTTCATGTACTACAACGCCTTCAATTCCTGCCAGCCGCAATCCCATCTGGGTATCAATATTGTCACTGATCAAGAAAAATTTCATCGTCCTCACATCCCATCTTACAGCTTATTGATAATCAGGATTGAAATTAATACACCATAAATCGCAACACCTTCACCAAGGGCTACGAAAATCATTGATTTACCAAAGTTCTTCTCATTCTCAGAGAAAGCACCGATTGCTGCCGGAGCAGCTGCTGCAACGGCCACACCAGCCCCTAAAGCAGACATCCCGGTAGCTAATGCTGCCGCTAAGAAGCCCATGCCCTGAGCCGCTGTGCCAACAATTGAATTCACAGCATTTACATCACCTTCCGCAAATACGTGAAAGCCGTTGATTTCAAATAAAACAAATGCGCATAATACCGCAAAGAACATACTTGTATGAGCAGCCAAACGTGTTCTGGCTTGTTTCAAAGAAGTCTTTCCCTTAAATACATTGACCAAAGGCAGTGAAATTAAAACAATAATTAAAGCTGGTAATAAAAGTTCTAGTAAGTTCATAAGTTCCTCCTAATTTAATTGTTATTCAGCGCTTTAAAAGCGATGCCGTTACCATCAAAGTAACGTGAGAACATTTCATAGAATTCAAGACGCAGTACCTGAATACCCACAATCATACCTTCAAGTACCATTACGAAAATATTTCCTAAGACGAAGACAAGCGGACTGGCATTACCAACCATGCTCATCAAAGTGCTGACAACCAGCATCATACCGGCATGGGATAATACGAAACCGCCGACACGCAAATATGACATTGTATTTGCCAAAAAGGTCAGACAGATTTCAAACATCTCAAAGAAGGCTTCCATAAAGAAACCGCCAAAACCATTCGGGAATAGTTTTTCATGTTCTAACAGCCTTTCCAGCGGCTCCTGCATAAAAATCAAGACAGCTGGAATACCAATCAGTATCAAAATATAAGGCAGCGTCAGCACCTGAATGCCGGCACCCATCTGTAATGCAATACCCACTAATAATGAGCCATACAATACAAATCCAGCGATGCCGTTTTGTGAAAACAGCGCCTTACCCAACTGCTTGTTTTTTAGACTCTGTGTCACATTGATCAGCATAGATACTAAAATCAAAACCGCGCCAATCGCAATCGCACTGATCAAAAGCGGCATAACAAAGCTAGGTGCCATGACTTCAAACGGTTTTTCCGCAAAGCCCAGCGCATGAAACATCGGATTCAACAGTTCCTCATTGCCAAAGACTGATCCAAAAATCAAGCCAAAGAAAGCTGAGAACAATCCGATCCGCATCCCGACCTCACCAAGCCGCATATTCATCTTCTTATAAGCAATATAGCCGACTAATGAAAGCACCAGACCCTGGCCGACATCGGCAAACATAATACCAAACAGCAGACAATAGGTCAGCGCCACAAAAGGTGTCGGATCAAAATCCTCATAGCAAGGCATGCCGTACATTTCTACAAACATTTCAAAAGGACGGACAAACCAATTATTTTTTAATTTAGTCGGCGGCGTTAACCGTGAATCACTATGCGCCGGTCTTACTTCAACCTCAACATTCGCAATATCCGCAAATTGCTGCTTCACCCGCTCTACATCTTCCTCAGGCACAAAGCCGGAAATTGAAGCGCGCTCACCCAGCAGTACCACATATTTCTGTACCTCATAGGTTTGATTCAGACACTGCAGCTTAGTATAAAGCTCAGACAGCCGTTCAGCGCTCTCTTCTACAAATTTCTTCTCAGTTTCAATCACATGATCAAGATGCTCCTGATCCTGCTTCATATCCTCTTCCAATTCTTTAATTGCACCCTCTGGCGTACCATGAACAAAATCAGGAATCCGCACACGTTCAAAGTGCAGACTGGAGAAAATGTTATCGACTTCACCCTCATATCTCATGGTTGTAATATACATACACCAGCAGAAATGCTCATCCTTATTAAATTCCTTAAATATATAAGGGCGGTTATTATAATACTGAAGCTTATCTACACTTTGTTTAGGCATTCTGCCAACTCTGATTTTCAGATAGCGGCAAGAGAACAAATCATCAAAATTAATATTCATGGCTGATACATTCTTTACTTGAATGACCGCCATTTTATTTTCTTCGATTACGGTTTGCAATTCTTTCTTTATTTCATGAATCTGATCAAACTTCGCTTTGATTTCATTAATCATTTTATTTGTTTCATCAAGATTGATGAAATAAGAATCGATTGGCTTTTTAACTAAAGTCAAATCCATTTCAGCGCATAGCTCTGAAACCTTTGACAATAGATCGGCATACGGATTGGCATCATTCAAGACCGCTAATCCACTGACCCGATCAACTATTTTATTGGCAAGCTCAGGATGAAAATTATCCAGCGTACTGAAACGCAGCAGCATTTCTTCAAGATGCTGTTTATCCGTTATAATATTCATCAGCCTCATTTTAGTTATTGCCACATTATTCCTCCTTTCAATTTCTAATAAATACAAGTCTTTTCAATATGATCGGCAGAGACACCGTAACGCACCCCTTCAATAATATTAACAAGATTACTCATTTCAATTTCATGCAGGATCGTATAAGTCAGAAATACAATCGCCGGACTTGTAGAAAAACGCATATGCCGTTCAGCCAAATGATATTTAATCCGATCTGCATAGTATTCAATAAATACATAATCATGATTATCAGCAAATACACGATAAGGTGAATCAGCCAATATTCTTAAAAAGCTTTCCGCATCCGCTGCCTCAATCAATTCCTCCATTTTGCTTTTAGAAATTCTGAGATAATCAAGCATCAAAGTCGGCCGAATCGTTTCAGCATCCGCATGATAATACTTTTTCAGACGATAAATCTTGGAAATATTCTGCAGCTCAATGCCGGTCAGAAAGATCGTCAGACAATCACTCTGCGTTTTTCCCCTTAAATGTCGTTTAATCGTCAGCAGTACACGGTCATAATAATACTTCGTCAGCGCGGTTTCAACTTGAGGATAATCAATTAATTCATTGCCTTTGGGCTGATACTTCAATAAAATCTTAGCATAATCGGTACGTGCCAGTATTTCACACAGAGCTGAATACGTCTGTGCCTCCTTAAGCTTATGCAAATCAAAGGAAGTATAGCGATTCAGATAGAATGGAATCTGTGATTCAAACTCGGAATACAGCGATGAATTGAAGAGCCGCAGTTTTCCTAAAATCAAATCAATTTCACTCTTAAAGATACCGATTTCATAAAGCTCTTTATCTTTGCCGTCAGCATAATGAGCTAACTTGCAGCCGCGCTCAAACATATCCTTTTTAAGCAGCGCTTCCAAATCACCGCGATGAATCTCACTTTCCTTCACATTGGCAAAGGTGCTGGCATAATCTGTTTCATTCTTTAAATAAGCAGCGATTTCAGCCACACTTTTCTTATGCACAAGCGCGTGATAATCCTCGCTTCTAAGCCGCCGGCCATACATTGCCTTAGCTTTGGTAGTAATGGCATTGGCGGATAATGATGTCATAATTTCACCTCGATTCTGTTTATAATAAGCAGATTTTTACACATGAAGACAGGCTTCAACAATTGATTTTACCCATTGTTCCCGGTTTTCATCGTAAATTTTCTGAAGTGAAATTAAGGATGCTTCATAGCGTTTCTGATTCTCTTCCTGCTGATCCTGAAGCCTTTTCGCAACCAATTGCTGATGCTTTGCAATGGCTTGCTTTTCTTCATCCATCAGCTGCTTATATACCTCATCACGATTGGCTTCCGTTTGGCTTCTAAGCTGCAGCCGCTGTTTTCTGGCAGCATCAACACGCTCACT
The DNA here is from genome assembly GCF_003475485.1 of Dielma fastidiosa. NCBI lineage: Bacteria > Bacillati > Bacillota > Erysipelotrichia > Erysipelotrichales > Erysipelotrichaceae > Dielma > Dielma fastidiosa. The sequence goes on from NZ_QRQL01000001.1 coordinate 310,657, forward strand.
TGCGGCATGATCTGCTTTTACGATAGCTTCTATAAATTTATCCAAATAATTCCCTCCTTACTGGTCTTAAAATTCAGGCCAAATGTAGTATAAACCTTTTTATTCGCTAAAACAATCAACAATCTTGCTCAATTATAAATCACTCTAAAATGAAGCCGTTTACAATTGTTCAAACAACTTTAACAGCGCTGGTTCTACAATTTGTATTTCCTTATTTTTCAAATAATTCAAACAGCCGGCATCGCTTTTAAAGGAAAAACAAAGCTTATAAGCACACAGCGCCTGTCCTTCAAGCTTTTTCATCGCTTTACCATGATATTTCACATCATTGACCAAGGGATGACCAATAAAAGAAAGCTGAGCTCGGATCTGATGACTCTTACCGGTCAGCAAATCAATATCTAACAAAGAATAGCCATGCTTTACCGCTAATGAGCGATAGCTCAGTCTGACCTCACTCATTCCAGCCGATGGTTTTTGCGCGAGATATGCCTTATTTTGCTGCTCATCCTTACGATAATAATGAACTAACGTACCACTGCCGTAAAGTTCACCTTCGACAATACATAAATAATGCTTTTCAATTTCACGTTCTCTGATTTTTTCATTCATCATCCGCAATGCCTCAGCACTTTTCGCCGCAATCACAAGACCTTCTGTATTACGGTCAATGCGATGGCATAGAGCCGGCATGAAGCTTTTTTCAGAAACCGGATCATAAGCCTTATGCTCAACTAAATATTTCAGGATGCGGTTGATTAAAGTATCCGTCTGATCTGCCTCATCACTGTGCACAAGCAAGTTGGCAGGCTTATTGACAATTAATAAATGATCATCTTCATAAACCACATTCTGCAGCTTTGATGCCTGCATAAATGAAGTATCCAGCTGTTCATCAAAAAACTCTTCACTGATATACATCTGAATAGTATCCCCGACATTTAACCGCTGAGATATTTCACAGCGCTGACGATTCACTTTTATCTTTTTATTGCGAATATATTTATACATCAAACTCTTAGGCAAACGCTTGAGACTCTTACTCAGATATTTATCTACACGCTGATCAGCATCATTCTTATTAACTACAAATTCTCTCATGCTTCACCTCTTTCCTATCTTTTAATTATAACCATTCTATTCCTAAAATGAAAGCGGGATTACCAATGACTTACAAGCAAATAAAAATACCGCTGACTGTATTGCCGGCGGTATTTTCTTCAAAATAAACTATCGATTGTTATTTTGGTTGTTTTGTTGTTTTTCATTAAGCTTTCTCATATTGTTTTGAAGCTCATCCTTGCAGTATTCCTGTTTGTGCATGTTTTTAGCTTCTTCAATATCAGCGCCTAATTCATAACCCATTTCAAACTGATACAAGTTGTTTTGAACTGAGTTATTTTGTCTTTGATTCTGATTCTGATTTTGTCTCTGGTTTTGATTTTGATTCAAATTCTGATTCAGATTTTGGTTTTGATATTCTCTCTTGTGGTCCATTTTTATCACCTCAAGAATAGTTTATCTCCACCCTAAAACTTTATACTAAAATAAATCTTCTTCTGTGTTATTTTTTTGATTTGGATAAACATCAATGATTTCAATCTTATTCAGGCAATCCTCAATCAATGCATCATAATCAAATTTTTGTTCAAAAGCAGCCGCTTTACGGCTTACTGGATGCGTTACCGGATTTTTTGGCGTAAAGATCGTACAGCAGTCTTCAAACGGCTGAATTGATGTTTCATAAGTGCCGATTTTTTCTGATAAAGCAATAATTTCCAGTTTATCCATCGTCACTACCGGTCTGATTACCGGCATGGTCACTGTTTCATTGATTACATTCATACTCTCTAATGTCTGTGAAGCCACCTGACCGATGCTCTCGCCATTAACAATCGCCAAACAGTTCTGACGCTGAGCGAGACGCTCTGCGATGCGATACATCATACGGCGCATTAAGGTAATGCAATAGCTTTCATCCGCATGCTTATAAATAGCCAGCTGTAATTCAGTAAAGGGAATCACATGAATTCGGATATGGCCTTGATAAGCGGCTAAGATTTTAGCTAAATCCACGACCTTCTGCTGGGCACGCGGTGATGTATACGGCGGTGATGCGTAATGGATGCATTCTACTGTGATACCGCGTTTCATCATTAAATAAGCAGCGACAGGTGAATCGATACCGCCGGACAGCATAACCATCGATTTGCCGCCGACACCTACCGGATAACCCCCGGCTCCCAATAATTTATTAGTCATGATATAAGTTTCAAACTGACGCACTTCAATCATAATTCTCAGCTCTGGATGATGAACATCAACTTTCATTTCCGTATTCTTTAAAATCTCAGTAGCAACCGCACGATTAATTTCATCAGAAATCATGCCAAACAGCTTGTAATGACGGCGGGCTTCCACTTTAAAAGTCTTAGCGCCGCTTTGGCATGCGGAATGATAAGCCGCTGCGATAATATCTTCAATCTCACTGTTCACCTTGAGCGCATAAGAAAATGAACTGATTCCAAAAATACGGCTGATAATCGGCGCTATTTCATCAGGATCAACACCATTCAGCAGGATATACATCCGATCATGTGTACGTTCAAATTCCAAAGCCGGATAATTACGCAGGGCGTTTTTCATATTCTGATGCAAACGGCGGATAAAATCCTTTTTATTTTTACCTTTTGTTGATAATTCGCCATAGCGAACTAAAATGTGATCATAAACCATTTTATTATTTGATTCGATAGTCATTAAATATCTCCTTTAATACGTTCAGCAATTCATCAACCTCTGATTTCTTACTCAAATGAGAAAGCGAAATCCGCAGTGAATGAGTTGCTCTTTCCTCACTGATTCCCATAGCCATCAGCACCTTGGAAGGCGCTTTGGTTTTTGAGGAGCAGGTACTTCTTGATGAGACACAGATACCATAATGATTCAATGCGTTCAGCATGACCTCGCTGGTCATACCCTTGACTGAAAAATTTAAGATGTAGGGTGTCGCATCCTGTGGTGAATTAATTTCAACACCGTCAATTTCGGCCAATCCCAGACGCAGGCGCTGATTCAGTTCTGACACGTGCCGGCTGTGTTCATCCATTTTCTCAAACGCGATCCGCATCGTTTTAGCCCATGCAATATTGCAGGGCGCATTGCTTGTCCCGCCGCGCAGGCCGGCTTCCTGCTGACCACCGCAGATCAATGGCACTAAACGCACATTCTGCTTGTGATAAAGCAGGCCGCTGCCCTTTAAGCCATAGATTTTATGAGCCGAAAATGAGGCTAACTCAATATCCGGCAAAAAAGTTAACGGCTGCTTGCCTAATATTTGTGTGCAGTCACTATGAAATACTGCCCGTGAAGATTCATGGGTCACTTTTGCCAGCTCAGCAATATCATTGATTGATCCCACTTCATTATTTAAAGCCATGATTGATACGAGAATCGTATCCTTACGAAGGGCTTGACGCAAAGTCTCTGCTTCTACAACACCGCTGCTGTTCACCGGCAGATAAGTCACTTCAAAGCCAAACAATTCCTGAAGCTGTTTCATTGTCTGATCGACACTTGAATGTTCCACACAGCTGGTAATCAAATGCTTGCCGCGGTGCTGCAGCGCAAACGCACTGCCTTTGATTGCCGTGTTGTTCGCTTCACTGGCACCCGAGGTAAACATCAGTTCATTCGCTTTCACTTTTAAGCAGGAAGCTGTCTGCTCCCTGCTCTGTTCCATTAATTCCGCAACTTTTAAGCCTGCGTCATGCAGTGAATCTGTATTGGCGTAGTATTTCTCTAAAACATAGGTATAAGCTTTTAATACTTCCTGATTAACAGGCGTTGTTGATGCGTAGTCTAAATAAATCATAGCACACCTACGCAGCCGTTCCCTGAGTCTTGCGAATCAGCTTTTCGTAAGAACCAGGATGCAGTTTTTCAATTGTTTGGATAGCTATTTTTAATGCTTTCGTATATTGTCCGTTTCTGAAACACAATTCCGCCCTTGTCAGTTCAGAGTCAATTTCCGGATAAGTGGAACGATAACGGTTGCCGAAGACAATGGTATTTTCAACCATGATTGCCATGCCGACAAGGTTATTGACACTGTTAAATAAGGTATAGACAAAGTCAATCGCTTCTTTTAATTTTTCATTAAGACGAGCCACATCCAGCGGTGTTGCCTCAAGCAGACAGTTAATTTCATTAATAATCAGATTTGCCTTACGAAGATCTTCTTCATATTTTAAAGAGATGGACGGCAGGCGGTTCTTATTGATTTTCACCGTAATTTCATTCACGATCAGCTGAAGCTTAAGCAGCTGCTTTTTAGCCCGCTCTTCGTCAGCGCATGCCGTATCAAGCTTTTTCTTCACCTTGCCAAGCTCATCCAGCAATTCCTTGCAGTGCTGCTTCAATTCATTCATTGAAAGCATCAGCGTAGTCGCTGGGATCGCCTGATTAGCGGCCGATTCCTTCAGCTTGTCCCGAGCTATCAGCACTTCACTCATCATGCGGTCAATCGCATCTAATGAATCATTCAGATTTTCAAAACCAAAACGGATCTTTACCTTTTCATATAAATCACGCAGCTTAATAATATTTTCATTCATTGTTTGAATGTCATTCAGCAATGGCTCATAGGATGCTGTAAAGTCCTCAGAAGCCTTCACTTCACGGTCAATTTGTTCCTTCAGCTGCTGGAGACGTTTTTCACATTCAAGCAAGGAATACATGACGCCCTCAATCTGACCTTCTGCCAACCGGCCAAGATCGTCCTTAAGCATCGCGGTCACCGTTTCAAGATTGCGTTTTGCTTCAAGATGTTCCAGATAGACACCCTGATTGCGTGCCTGAGCATAGACATATCCCGTTTCATCGATCGCCTTAGGCAATGACAGCTTCGCTTCCTCATACAAGGCAGGAAATTCGTCCATCAGCTGTTCAAGTTCCTTCATCGCCTCGCTGATTTCTACCTGCTGAGTGCCTGCCTTGGCAAATTCACTGGCGAACATCCATTCTTCAAAGGTAGAAAACATCTTCTCAATCGATGTTACCCGCGCTTCCAAAACTTCGATGCCGCTATTATAATTTTCTCGATTATCACGAATGATTTCTTTATCGATACGGAATTGGTTTTTCAGCTTATTGATTTGTTCACGCTGAGCGCTTTCCTGTTCCAGAATATTATCCAAAGAGGTTGATAATTTATGCACGCCCACCGAACAGTTTTCAAGCAGTTCCTGCAATTCCTTCAGCTGACGCTTTGCCTGCTTAACCTTATGTACATAAATCAGATCATCGATTTCACCGAGATAGACACTGGCTTCTTTCAGCTGTTCCTGAACGATGTCAAATTCATTGCGGGAACGTTCCACACTTTCCGCAACGGCAGAATTGACTCTTGACAAAGCGACTGCCTTGTTCAGTTTAAAGGGTAAAGGAATACTCTTTAATGAATTATAATTCATCTCTGCTTCATTCAGCTGCTTTTTTACCTTTTTAGTGTTCAGAACCGTAAAAATAATCAGCAGGATCAAAATCACGCCGACCACGATTACACCTATCAAAAAGTTATTGTTTTCCCCAAGTCCTTTGAGCGTTTCCATAATCTTATCCATAAACACACCTCACTGTATTTATTGTATCATAAATCAACCCGTTATTAGCGTATAAATTAACGAAATTTTCAGCATTTCCACTTTTTTCATTGACTGGACATTCAATCAATGATATAGTAATATAGCGTCAAAATGATGGCAGCTCGTAAAGTCTTGTCTAAGGCGTCAATAACGCAGTTTCTGCGGGGTATCGGGTAGCATGCTGCAATATGTGAGGATACCGAAAGTATTGACACCCGTCAATGATGATTTACGCCCTGTTATTGTTTTATAGCCAAAAACCATAAAACAATTAAAGGAGGATTTTTAAATGGCACGTATTAATGGACCTGTTTGGAAGGTTTCCCGCCGCTTAGGTTTCTCAGTTCTTGAAACTGGCGAAGAATTACAAAAAAGAACTTATGCTCCTGGTCAGCATGGACCAACGAAGAGAGTAAAACTGACTAACTACGGTTTACAGTTAAGAGAAAAACAAAGAATTCGTTATATGTATGGAATCAATGAACGTCAATTCTACAACACTTTCAAAAAAGCATCTGCTATGAAGGGTGTTAAGGGTGACAACTTCATGTTCCTGCTTGAATCAAGACTGGATAACCTTGTATACCGCATGGGCTTTGCAAGAACTCGCCGCGCAGCACGTCAGCTTGTAAACCACGGTCACATCACTGTTGATGGAAAGAAAGTGGATATCCCTTCTTACATCGTTAAGCCTGGTATGACAATTGCAGTAAAAGAAACTTCAAAAGATATGAAAGCAATCGCTGAAGCTTTAGAAGCTACAATCAACACTAAAGCATTTGTTACTGTTGATAAAGAAGCTAAAAAAGGTGTTTATGTTCGTCTTCCTGAAAGAAGCGAATTAAACCAAGAAGTAAACGAACTGCTGGTTGTCGAATTCTACAACAGATAGTCACTTACGGACACGCACAAGCGTGTCTTTTTTTATATAAAATTAAAAAAGTCCGAATTTGCATAAATCGGGCTTTTTTTGGGAATTCACTGTGATGAAATCAGGCTTTTTTGCTTGTCAAGTGCAAATTCGGACTTTTGCCAACTTTTTGTTTTTAAGGCATAATACAGCTACACATAAAAGGAGAACAAATTATGATCAATGTATTTGTAGTTATCGGCAAAGTTCTGGAAAAGCCGGAAATGAAAGAAACCCCTAATGGAACAAAGCATACTACCCTGCTCTTAAATGTAGAGCGCGGTTTCCGCAATTCCGAAGGGGTTTATGAATATGACCAAATTGCTGTCGAAGTCTGGCGTGCCAGTGCAGAAACGGTCGTTGATTATTGTAAAGTCGGCGACATGATGGGTATCAAGGGCCGCATTCAGTCAAGAACCTACCAGTCGCAGGAAGGCAATGCGTTTATTAATTACGATATGATTGCCGAGAAAGTAGATTTTCTGAGTTATAAGTAATTACTCAATTGGCATCAGATGAAGAATAGCCTGATGTTCAAGATCCATCAATTCAGCAGCCGCCTGAATATCAGCCATTGTAATCGTATTGATTACGTCTAAAGCTTCAAAGAAGTCGATTTTATTGAAATAATCTCTCATAAAAGTAAAGGCTATATCATCAAAACTGTTTAAATCACGGATTGACTGCCCATAATAGCGGCGCTTCAGCTGATTAAGCGTTGTTTCACTGATACCATTAGCTTTTGCTTTTTCTAATGTCAGCTCAACAATTCGTTTGAATTCATCCAGCTTCTCAGTTTCCGTATAAAACATCATATAACCAAAATCTTCGCCAAATTCAAGTTCAAAGCCATAGAAATCATTGATTGTTCCATCAATCAGCCATTGCTGATAATCCTCGCTTAAGGAAGTGAAGGAAGCATCTAAAATAAATTTTAAACACCATTCCATCTTAAGCCGCTGCATACCATCTTTAATTCCCTGAAGCTTATAGGCAATATTTACCTTGGGTGTTGTCACATCCATATTAAATTGGTAATATGGACGCTTTACGGTCTGCGGTTCGCTGAATTGTTTGCGGGTTACGTTTTTGATTGGCTTAAATTGCTTCTTCATTTGATTGTTTTTAATGATTTCCAGCAAGGGCTCAAGCTCGCGGCCGGTAACCCCGACTAAAATCATCGTAGAAGGATGATAATTTAAAGCATAGCATTCTTCCAGACTTGATTTAGTTATCCGATTCACTGATTCCGGTGAGCCGCCGACATCAAAACGCAGCGGATGCTCATGAAAAAGTGATGAGAAAGTTTCATTAATCAGCCATGAATCAGACATCTGCTGATACATCTGCAGCTCCTGAATGATAATTCCCTTTTCCTTTTCTACCGATTCCTCACTGATCGTTAATCGCTGTACAAAATCAAGTAAGAGATTTAATGGCGCTTCAGGATCTTCTGAAGTTGTGAAATGGTAGGCGGTTTCTGTATAGGAAGTAAAGGCGTTGACATTGGCTCCCATTTCCGAAAACAGATTCATTACATCCTTATCTTCATCTTCAAACATTTTATGCTCGAGAAAATGCGCAGTACCCGGTTCAAACTGAAAAGCCTTGCCGTCAGCATCCACCTGTTCAATATCTAAGGCACCCAAAGGAGTAGTCATCATAAAATAGCTCTTTTCATAGCCTTTTTTCTGCCACAACACAACCTTTAATCCATTAGGCAGTGTCTCTTCGATATAAGACTCTTGATATTTATTACTGATTACCTTATTCATGCGCCTTCTCCTTCCCTGTCAGCACGACTGTCGCCAGCAGCTCACAGGCATTAAATGCCTTAAGAATTGCCTCTTTACTGACATTGCTGATTCTTTCAATATTTTCTTCAATGGTTAATTCACGATTAAGCAATGAATTGTTGTATGCATAAGACATCATTGAATTCATATCATCACGGCTCGCTTTCAGTGAATTGATAATCATTTTCTTGGTAACTGAAATTAATTCATCACTGAATTCACCCTTTTTGCAGCGTTCAAACTGCTCTTTAATCAGCTGTATTGTCTGATCGATATTTTGATGTTCAATACCAGTGCTTACCACTAAGGCCCCGTCAAAAGAAATCAAATTAGAAAAAATGGAGTAACAAAGGCTGTGTTTCTCACGAACCTCCTGAAACAGATAGCTCGTTGAGTATTGACCAAAAATACCATTAGCGACCCGCAATGCTGCATATTGTTCATCTACGACATCGATACCGTTTTTCCAGATCATAGCGATATTGGTCTGCGGGATATCCTTTTCAACCTTGGTAATTTCATCACTGGCAGCCGTATTAAGACAGTAGTGTGTATTTACCTTCGTTGAGCGCTGTGTAAAGTCAAAAATAGATTCAATCATGCGTCCCATCTGCAATTCATCAAACTGGCCGCAAACCATGATTTCAACAGGATCATTAGTCAGCATGCTTTGATATTGCTTTTCAACATCTTCAATCGTCAGTTTTGACAATATATCAAGACTGCCCAGTGCCGATATACTTAACGGCTGCTGCTCACCAGCCTTTTGAAACGCCAGCAGCAGTGAGTATGTCTGAGCATCATCAAGACGGCGCATGATTTTTGATTTAAGCAGCCGCACAGCCTCATCAAAAATCTCCTTACTGAAGTGTCCCTGCTCATAATAAGGATTAAATAGAATCTCTTTAATCAGGCATAGCTGATCACGAAGCAAATTCGCACTCCCTTCAACATACATTGGATTAATGATTTTACTGCGAAATTCTACCACATGACCGCCGCCGCAGCCAATGGTCCGGCATGACAAGGTAGCACCGTATAGTTCATCACATACATTTGACATTTTCTGTTTCGTATCATATTTTTCACAGCGGTCCGTCATCATCATTGACAGCACCGAACGCTCGGTGGCATCTTTTTCATTTAACTCATGCAGAAAGTCAATATAAACAGCGATATCTTTAAATTTATCACTTTGGATAAAATTTAAAGTTACCCCCTCTCTGATTTTTATTTTCATCGAAAATCCTCCTTGTTTCTTAGTATAAACAATATTCTTATTTTAACGCATGACACAGTAAAAATAAAGGTAAATTAACAAAAAAGAGGCTCAATGAGCCTCTCAAGAGAGAAACAAATCAGTCTTTAATTTTTATATAATAACGCTTGTTGAACAGCCATGCTCTTCACAGATTTTCTGACAGCGCACAAGCTCATCATGGCTTACGATACCTTCGCCAAAAACCTTCACGCCGGCATCCCGTACACCAAAATAACGATACTTCAGTAATTTATAACGGCATTCACTCTTGATGATTTCAGAAACACCGGTTACAGTTTTTGTATTTTCATCTTCGTATCCCGGCAGAATAACGGTTCTGACCTCTTCAAGCTTATGCATTGCCAATAAGGTACGCAGATTTTTCAGAACCATCGCATTATGCTGTTCCGTGACAAAATAATGAAAATCATCAGAAATAGCCTTAACATCAAGCATGACGCCATCACAAACAGCCATCAATTCAGGATAATCTTCAAAATCATAGTAGCCATTGCTGTCAATCAGACAAGTTAAGCCAAGTTTTTTCGTTTCCTTGAATAATTCCAGAAGAAAATCAGCATGGTTCATACATTCACCGCCGCTTACTGTAATACCGCGGATAAACGGCTTAATTGATTTGATGTGCTCAACCACATCCTCAACGCTCATCCAGCTGATTCTAGGCGATGCCAAATGCTTGCATGTTTTAATGCATGTATCACATTCAACGCATAGCTTCTTATCCCAAACCACTTTGCCGTCTGCCATTTGAAGCGCCTGCACCGGACATGTTTTTACACACTCGCCGCAGTTGACGCACATATTAATCGTTTCAGGATTATGACAATATAAACAGCGAAACGGGCAGCTCTGAAAAAAGATTGAGCAGCGGTTGCCGGGGCCGTCTACATTAGAAAACGAAATAATCTTATTAACTGCCGCTTTCATTATAAACACGGCGGTCTAAAGCATGTGAATCTCTGGCAGCTCCCTGACCGAAGGCACTGCAATTATTAAGACTGGTCTTGTTATTGTTCAGCTTTTCAATTTCACTCTTCTTTACCAGATAACCGGTGACGCGCACAACATCATTATCCGCATTATAAGCTGTGAAATAACGCATTCCTGAATTAAAGGCTCCCTTGATAATATCAAGCACCGCACCCTTTGAATTATTCCATGTATCATCAAATTTGAAAATATCACCGATACCGGATACAAAATGCTTATGCATCTTTGTTTCAACCTGAATGTGCTTATAGAGCTCTGGTTCAAAGCCTACTGGAATTCTGGCGCCTGGTGAATCCTCCATGCCGTCAGTATCGATACCTACCTGTGCATGCATCACATACATGTTGTTGCAGCCTTCACAATAAACGCCGTGATGTGCATGTACCAATTCATTGATTTTATCTAAGATACGCTCACCTAAAGCATTTGCTTCTTCATTATTGCCGAAGCCCTTAGCCTTATCATCGATGCCAAGCAAATGATTGCAGCACTCTGCAAGACCTACGACACCCACCATACCCGTAAAGTTTTCACGCTTTACGAAGCCTTCAGTAGCTAAGAAATTTGATTTGAAGAAGGAGCTTTCCTCAACAATATAACGGATACGCGCATCAATATTGCGGAAAATTAATTCACAATAATGCGGCAGTACCTCATTCATAAATTGATCAACATTGGCAGCCTTTAATGAGATTTCATAGAGACGCAGACGCGGTAATGTATATCCGCCGCCGCCAACCTTTAACGCATTATAGCAGCTGACAATCGCATAGGGTCCTTCATGCTCTTTTTTATACATCGCATGATTTGCAAAGCTTGGCTTTGAAGTAGCAAGCATACATTTAATGCAGGCTAAAGCTAATTCATCGCTAGTCTCGTTTTCATCATATAATAAAGAAATATTTGGAATTGCAAGCTGCATTTCCTCTGTCAAATCAAGAATAATACGTGTTACACGATTATCCTTAGGACCGATATTCGCATGTACGAAAGAGTCAGTCAGCGTTTTATCGATATGCTTTAAAAACAAACGCATTACTTTTCGTGTTTCAGCTTCATCCACATCAAATTTTTCAAACATTGTAGTAAAGTTTCCCAAATAGACAGGGAATGAAGTAATAGAAGGTACATGCTTATAAAAAATCAACAGATTATTTACAGCTTCTAACAGATCTTTAGGCGGATCCAGCTCTAAAAATTTACAACCCTTCTCCATGAACAAGTCATAGTCAGGAACAATATAACGCGGCCGATACGGCGCATTTCCCTCACCTAAATCACAAATCGTATGTTCTTTTAATGCTAATTTGAATTCATCATCGAGTTTTAATGTGTCATCTTCACTTTCCGCAAGTCTGGCTAACGCCAAAACCTGCTGAGCATAAGTTAAAGTTGGATTAGAAATAATTTCTGAAACTTTACTCATCGCTATCCGTCCTCTCTTTCTTTATGTAAACTTCACGAGGCTTGCTTCCTCTTGCAGGCCCAACTACGCCATTCTCCTCCAGCACATCCACCAGCCGGGCAGCCCGGGAATATCCAATGCTGAATTTACGCTGGATAAACGAGGTACTGGCCTTTTGTGACTGAATGACAAAGTTCCTAACTTCATCATACAACGGATCATCAGAAGAATCAATTAAACCGCTTCCACTATCGATCAGCTGCAGTCGAATAAACGCATCATCAAACTTTGGCCGTGCCTGAGCGCTGACAAAATCACAGACCTTACGCACTTCCTCATCTGAAACAAACACACCCTGAACACGGGTCACAACCTGCTCACCGACAGGAATATATAACATATCTCCCATACCAAGCAGCTTTTCAGCTCCCTGCTGATCCAATATCGTTCTTGAATCGATCGCACTGGATACCGCAAAGGCGATACGGCTTGGAATATTGGCTTTGATGATACCGGTAATAACATCCACACTAGGCCGCTGAGTAGCGACAATTAAATGAATACCGGCAGCCCGAGCCAGCTGAGTGATACGCTGAATACTTGCTTCAACATCTTTAGCGGCAACCAGCATCAGGTCAGCAAGCTCATCGATCACAACAACGATCCATGGCATTTTCTTCAAACCTTCTTCTGGATGCTCTTCAATATATTTGTTATAACCGCTGATATTGCGGACACCCGCCTGAGAGAACAATTCATAGCGGTTATCCATCGTATTAACAACAACTTTTAACGCGGTAGACGCCTCTGTACCATCCGTAATCACCGGTCCCAGCAAATGCGGAACCTGTGCGTACATCGTAAACTCAACCTTCTTCGGATCAATCAGCAGCAGCTTAACCTCATCCGGCTTAGCCCGCATTAAGATAGAAACGATGATTGAATTCACACATACCGACTTCCCTGAACCGGTAGCCCCGGCAATCAGCAAATGCGGCATCTTATTTAATTCGCCGTAAACACAATTGCCTAATAAATCCTTCCCTAAACCAAACAGCAATTTACTGTCCGCATATTTTTCAGGGACATTTTTCATCAATTCCTTCATGCCAACCGTCGTCTTTTCAATATTAGGAATTTCTATACCAACGGCAGACTTGCTTGGAATCGGAGCTTCGATACGAATATCCTTGGCCGCCAATCCCATTTTTATATCATGCTGAAGATTGCTGATTTTACTGACACGAACACCTAAATCAGGTTTTACCTCAAACTTAGTAACACTTGGCCCAATATGTGTTTCCATCAATGTAGCTTTTACGCCAAATTCATCAAGAATCCGCATCAGCTTATCACCGCTCTCTTTAGCAGCCTTTATGTTCACGGATGATCTTGTATTCTTTGCATTCTCATTCAGTAAGGTAATTCTTGGTAATTTATAATTTGTGTAATCCTCTTCAAATACCGAAACAAAAGCCTCTTCCTGCTTTTCCTCTTTAACCTGCGGGATTTCCACACTTTTTAAAATATCCTGTTCAACTGGTTCTGCATGCTTAAGCGGCTCTGCAGATAATGTTTCATAATGAGCTGCCGGTTCTTCATGAACTGCCGGCTCTTCAAGATCATTAAATTCATCTGCCTCAAGATCTAGAAAATCAAATTTACTCTGATTTTGATTTGCGTTTAAGACATCCATATCAAATTCTTCCTGATCTTCCATGACTTTAACCGTCTTTGTCTTCTTTGGTTTTGCTTCACGCTTTTGTTTTTGACGCTTATTCATCAAAGAATTAAATAATAACGTACAGCGTTTGAAAAAGCCCTGAACATATTTGTTATTGGCAAACATTAACACACCCAGCAGCAATAATGCCACACTGAAGATTAAAGTACCAATCTTATCAAACAGCAGGGTTGACAATGAATAAAGAAAAGCCCCAATCAAACCGCCGTTGCCAACCGTTGTAGGCAGCTGGCCGCGAAATATCATAAACGAGTTCTTCACATATTCACTAAATATTGTCATGCCAGTGATTGAAGTATCCTGAGGAGCTGATGTCTGCAGCAGCCATGCGCAAAACAGACAGAAAGCGCCAAATGCAGGCCTCAGCTTTAACTTTTTGATGTCATGGCGAAGCATCATCATCACCGCAGCAAAAATAATACCAGCATAAACTACACCATACAGACTGCCGAAGAAATAACGGACAACCTGATTCAAAAATTCACCGACAATCCCTATATTCAAAAGACCAATGATCGATAATGTGATAATCAGCAGCGCATAAATATAAATCAAAACCTCTTTATCTTCTTTAGTTGCTGCCGGACGTGTCTTCCTCTTCGTTTTGGCCATGGTCTACCTCCTGCTAAGCTTTATTATTAATCTCGATAATGACCGGCAGAACCATTGGCCGCTTGCCAGTTTCTTTCATTAAATATTTAGTTACTTTATCACGAATATTCGTGCGGGTTGCCAAATTCTCATAGACATGATCCTTAACCTCAGCTTCAATCGTATTTTCACAGATATTGCCAACTTCTTTCACGATATAGTCCGCATCCTTCAAATAAATCAAGCCGCGTGTCTGAACATCTGGGCCGCCGATAATTTTCTTCGTTTTAGCATCGATTGATACACCGACAATCATTACCCCATCCGTTGAAAGCAGTTCACGATCTTTTAAAACAACACCGGTAACATCCCAGTTTTCCTTGCCGTCAATCATCGTATCTTCCAGCTCGATATGATCAGCCACTGACTTAAGCACCTTATTCTCAAAAGCCGCAATCTGACCATTATCTAAAATCACGATTTTATCCGGCCGATAACCCATTTTAGTCGCAAGATTAGCATTCACAACTAAATGACGATATTCGCCTTTAACCGGAATGTAATATTTTGGTTTAAACAGATACAGCATCATTTTTAAGTCTTCACTGGACGGATGCATAGAATAAACCGTCTTCGATTTCAAAGAAAACAGCTTGCCGCCTTCCTTGTAAACCTCATTCTCCATATTCGCCGCTTCTAATTCCGTACCGCTAACCACCGGTGAAGCAATAATAATCGTATCATCACTGCGGAAATTAATATTCTTATCTTCATGCATAGCAATGTTTTGAATCTTCCTGAACAAATTCTTACCACTGTCAGAAATCAAGACAACAACATCATCCATCGCATCATCAAATTGTTTTTCAGTTAATTCAATTTCACGAGGCAGCTTATAATAGCCTAATATCTCCATCTGATTTAACAATGCGCGCAATTCTTTATCATAAAAGAAAATCTTACGGTTAAATTTTCTAGCTAGATCGATGATTTCAATGATTCTGAATAAGCTCTGACGATAAGCAGAAATCACAATACGATGCTCTGCGCCTTCAAAAATCGGTTCAATCAGATTCGTAATGCGATGCTTCGGCGCTGTATGGCCTTCCTTATCTGCAGAAACCGATTCATTCAGAAGACAAAGAACACCCTTTTTACCAATTTCACTTAACTCATTCAAATCACACATATATTCTTCTTCAAGAACATCATAATCGATGATAAACTCACCGGTATAAACGATATACCCCTGACTGCTCTCAATAGCTACACCAAAATTGTCCGGATAAGCATGCGTCATCGGGAATGTTCTCACGGTTACACCGCCGACATTCTGACGGCTGGTTCGCTTTATTTTGTGAATTTTCACATCGCGGATGCCTTCTTTTTTCAGCATATCATGCAGAATATTAGCGGTCAGCGCACCGGTATAAACCGGTATCTTAATCTGCTTAAGCAGATAAGGCAGCGCCGCTATCACATCGTCGTGTCCATGAGTGATAAATATCCCCTTTACACGGTCTTTATTTTTTATTAAATAACTAAAATCAGGGATGACAAACTCCACCCCCAGCTGATCAGAATCAGGAAATTTCAATCCTGCCTCAATCAGAATAATCGCTTCATTTACTTCGACTACAAACATGTTCTTGCCGTTTTCATCGAGTCCACCAAGCGCAAAAATGCGTACTTGATCCATAAGTTCCTCCTTTATGCTCTTCTATCAAATTATATTTCAAATCTATTAGTATAAGTCGCTATGCATATTATACCACTACTTGCTAAAAATAACAAAAAAAGTGAACAACTATTCACTTTTAATTGCCTCTCCGTCCAACGACCAAGTCTTTACATCCGTGATCTGAACCTCGACGATATCACCTGGCTGAATCGGCTGTTCAGCTGTGAAGTTGACAAGCTTATTAGTTTCTGTATAGCCTGAATAAACTAGCTCATTTTTCTTAGACGGTCCATCGACCAAGACCTTCACGACGCGGCCCGCATAAGCCTCATTCTTCAAGCGGGCATAACGATTTGTATGCTCCATTAATTCATTCAGACGATCCTGTTTTACTTCTAAGCTGACATTATCCGCCATCGCGGCTGCCGGTGTACCGGCACGCGGTGAATAAATAAAGGTAAAGGCATTATCAAACTGACAATAATCAACAAGCTCTAAAGTTTTTTGGAACTGTTCATCAGTTTCATTTGGAAAACCAACAATGATATCCGTTGAAAAACCAACGCCTGGAATTTTAGACACAATCTTATCAAACAGTGTGCGATATTGTTCTACCGTATAACGGCGTCCCATGATTTTAAGAATTTCATTGCTGCCTGATTGAACCGGCAGATGAATAAACGGCATGATATTATCATAACGAGCGATTACATCAATCATTTCATCCGTAAAATCCCATGGATGCGAGGTTGTAAAACGAATTCGAGGGATACCGATTTTCGCGACTTCTTCAAGCAAGCCGGCAAAGCCGCCTGCCAGCTGCAGATCCTTTCCATAGGAATTGACATTCTGCCCTAACAGTGTCACTTCCTTAAAGCCTTCCGCCTTTAGTTCTCTCACTTCATCCAAAATATCCTCAACGGTGCGCGAACGCTCTTTGCCGCGGGTATATGGAACAATGCAGTATGTACAGAATTTATCACAGCCATACATGATATTGACCCATGCCTTATGGGTACCAAAGCGTTTCACAGGCAGATTTTCAATAACTTCGCCCTCTTTTGAATAAACTTCAATCGTTTTCTCTCTGGCCATCATTGCCTGATACAGCAGAATCGGCAGACGATGAATATTATGTGTACCAAACACCAAATCCACATGCGGATATTTTTTGATAATTGTATCAACGATTTCCTCTTCCTGAGCCATACAGCCGCACATGCCGAATAATAGATCAGGATTTGTCTTACGCAGGCGTTTTAATGACCCCAGCTCTCCCAAAACCTTATCTTCAGCATTTTTCCGCACCGCACATGTGTTCAGCAAAATAAAATCAGCTTCTTCTGGTGTATGACATTGTTCAAAGCCTAATTCCTCAAGAATACCGGCAATGGTTTCACCATCGCGTTCATTAGCCTGACAGCCGTAGGTACGCAGGAAATATTTACGGCCGCAGCCGATATTACGTGCTTCAAATGGTATATTAAACAGACTCTTTTCAATCGCAGCCTGTTGATTCGTTCTTTTTTGTGCTTCCTTTAAAGAAGGCTTCATCCAATCTTCATGTACTTTCATTCTATTTTCTCCTTTAAAATTAAAGCCCAAAAAAACCAAGCAAGGCTTGGTTTATTGTGAAATGGCTTCTACTGGGCAAGTTGATACACAAGCACCGCAATCAATACATGTTCCTTCATCACATGTTGATTTAGAGTCATCGTTCATTGACAATGCACCAACTGGGCAAACACCTACACAAGCACCGCAACCGATGCAAGTATCTTCGTTAATTTTTACTGGCATGATAAATCCTCCTTTTTCTTTCTTAACTATTATAACATAAGTTGTATCTACTGCAAGTATTTTAAGCCTGGAAACTGAATAAAAATCTATCACTGAAGAAAAAAAAGAAGAAGTGCAAATTTACGCTTCTTCCTTAATTTGTATCCGTTCAACGCTGACTGCGCGATTGCTGATATCATCAATTTCTACGATCAAGCCACAGAAGATACCAGGGCCTGACGCCATTGTATATTTCGTCTTTTCACCGTTAAAACGCGCGATCACTTCATCAATATCACGCCCCAGCACACTGTTGTAAGGGCCGCACATGCCAAGATCACTGATCGCGGCACAGCCGTCAACGATCCGCTCATCAGCAGTCTGTACATGGGTATGCGTACCGACAACGGCAGCCAGCTGGTTCGCGAAGCAATAAGTAAACGCTATCTTCTCACTGGTAGCCTCGGCATGCAAATCAACAACATGCAGATCACAGTCCTCATATGCCTCTAAAATATCTTCCATACAGGCAAACGGTGAATCTGTGATATTATTCATAAACACCTCACCGCTGAGATTGCTTACCGCGATTTTTTTACCGCCGATTTGGACCACACAAGTGCTTTGCCCAGGTTCCGTCGGTTCCATATTCATCGGTCTGACCAGCCGATCAGCTTCATCGATAAACAGCAGGATATCATTTTTAGAAAAAGTATGATTTCCCATTGTAATCACATCGATGCCAGCGGCAATCAGCTGATTGTAGATTTTTTTGGTAATCCCCTTGCCATGGGCAGCATTTTCGCCGTTGCAGATCACCATATCAATCGCTTTTTCTTCTCTTAGATGCGGTATTGTATCGATCACCATCTGGCGGCCGACACTGCCAACCACATCACCAACAAATAAAATTTTCATCGTTATTTAGCCAATTCACTCGCTCTTAATTCACGAATAACCGTAACCTTGATTTGGCCTGGATAAGTAAGCTCAGCCTCAATCTTATCACGAATACCGCGGGCCAGCTTCGTACATGCGTTATCATCCACTTTATCCGGATGAACCAAAACACGAATCTCACGGCCTGCCTGAATCGCATAGCACTGATCAACACCATCAAAGCTCTTAGTAATTTTCTCTAATTCCTCAAGGCGGTTGATATAATTCTGCATTGCCTCATAACGGGCACCCGGACGAGCCGCGCTTAATGTATCGGCAGCCTGTACAAGATTAGAAATCAGATAAGTAGGTTCTACTTCACCGTGATGCGACTGTATTGCATTCAGCACAACGTCACTTTCACCATGCTTCTTGCAGAACTTATAACCAAGCTCAATATGACTGCCTTCCACTTCAAAATCAAGTGCCTTGCCAATATCATGCAGTAAGCCCGCACGTTTTGCAAGATTTTGATTCAAGCCTAATTCAGCGGCCATCATGCCAGTCAGATAAGCAACCTCCATCGAATGCTGGAGGGCATTTTGACCATAGCTGTAACGATATTTCAGACGGCCGATCAATTTAACGATCTCACGGTCGATCTTACCGATACCCAGCTTAAATACGGTATCCTCACCAACCTTAACAATGTTGGCATTAATTTCATTACGCACCTTGTTTACAACTTCTTCGATTCTGCCCGGCTGGATGCGGCCATCACGAATCAAAGTTTCAAGAGCGATGCGGGCTACCTCACGGCGGATTGGATCAAAGCATGAAACAGTAATGGTTTCCGGTGTATCATCAATAATTAAATCAACACCCGTAGCCTGTTCAATTGCCTTGATATTACGTCCTTCACGGCCGATAATACGTCCCTTCATCTCTTCTGTCGGCAGCGTTACAACAGAAACTGTCCGTTCCACCGCTTCATCCTGAGATAAACGCTGAATGGATAAAGCAATGATATTGCGCGCCTTTTCAGCAGCAACACTCTTCGCCTCATCTTCTTTTTCTTTGATATATGCAACTACTTCATTCTCCATACGTTTTTCTACGATATCGAATAATTCTTTCTTCGCTTCATTCGTCGACATAGCGGCAACTCTTTCCAATTCCGTTACCTGGACATCGATTTTCTCCTGAAGTTTCTTTTCCATCTCGTCTAGTTCAGACATTTTTTTAGTTAATTGACTGTTTTTCTGATCAATCTGCTGTTCTTTAGTTGTTAAAGTTTCATCACGAAAATTCAAATTATCTTCTCTGCGAAGCAATTTATTTTCCATATCCGAAACTTCCTGTTTACGTTCTTTAATTTCTTTTTCAGCAGCAAGCTTCATTTCATGAGTTTGTGTGCGGCCATCCAGGATTGCCTGTTTCAGCGTATTATCAGCTTTCGCCTTCGCTTCCTTCAGGATTTCCTCCGCCTTTTGTTGATCCCTATTTAAACCAGCCCTTGATCTGATCGCCATAATGACGATACCAAGAACTAAACCTATCATCCCTGACAAGAGAAAAGTAATAGGATTTTCCATCCTCTGACCTCCTTTTGTCATTTTATGAGAGAGTAAATAAAACTCCCTTTATTATTTTACACAATTCTCACACATTTCACAACCCAAATTATTTAAACTTAACAAGTATTCCTGAAAATGCAAAAGAGATGCTGTGCATCTCTTGTTATCTGGCATTCAATTTTTCTTTCAGCAAGCCGTAAATTTCATCCTGAACATCCTTATTCGCCTTAAGATAAGCCTTAACCGCTTCACGGCCCTGACCGATCTTGTCTCCCTTATAAGAGAACCAAGCACCGCTCTTCTGGATGACTTCATAATCAACACATAAATCGACAAGCTCGCCGACAAAGGAAATTCCTTCGCCATACATAATTTCAATCGCTGCGACCTTAAATGGCGGCGCAACCTTATTTTTAACTACTTTGACATTCACTTTATTACCGATGATATCAGAGCCATTTTTAATTGCCTCACTCTTACGGATATCAAGGCGCACAGAAGAATAGAATTTCAAAGCACGGCCACCCGGCGTCGTCTCCGGATTACCGAACATGATGCCTACCTTCTCACGCAGCTGATTAATAAAAATCGCCGTACATTCACTGCGGTTCATCACTCCCGCCAGCTTACGCATCGCCTTTGACATCAAACGTGCCTGAAGGCCAACCTGTGAATCACTCATTTCACCGTCTAATTCAGCCTGCGGCACCAAGGCAGCGACTGAGTCAATGACAACTAAATCAATTGCATTCGATTTAATCAGCAATTCAGTAATTTCAAGAGCCTGTTCACCGCTATCCGGCTGTGACAGAATCAAATCATTAATCTGCACACCCAAATTCTGTGCATAAAGCGGATCAATCGCATTTTCAGCATCGATAAAAGCCGCACGGCCGCCGCGTTTCTGCACCTCCGCAATCGCATGCAGCGCTAAGGTTGTCTTACCGCTTGATTCAGGACCATAAATTTCAATAATTCTGCCCTTCGGATACCCGCCGATACCCAATGCTAAATCCAGTTTAATTGAACCGGAAGGAATCGCATCAATATCCACATTGGCACGGTCCCCTAATTTCATAATTGAACCCTTGCCATATTGTTTCTCAATTTGTTTAATTGTATCTTGAAGCAGTGAATCCTTTTTATCCGCTTCCTTCTCTAACATCTTATCTGTTTTCTTTTCATCCATGATTCTGCTCCTTCACACTTTTTATATATGCGTTATACTCCATAATGCCTAAATTTTCTATTAATCTTTGATGCTGCTTTTCAAAATCAGCTGCATGCCGGCTTCCCACAAGCTGCCGCAGAATTTCTTTCATTACTTCACATACCTGATGCCTTAACGCGTTTCGCTCGCCGCTTAACTGAAGCTTATAAACATAAACCGCGTCATCAAAAGCCACCGCGCTGTAAACTAGGCCAGCCGGTTTACCTTCCAAAACATCAGGACCGGCATTGCCGGTAAAAGAGATACAGCAGCCGCATTCAAGCAGCAGCCGGCTTTTTTCAGCCATTTCAATTGCGGTCGGTGCTGACACAACACCGTATTTATCAATCGTTTCCGCACTTACATGCACAACATCAATTTTACATGTATTCCAATAGGTAACAAACCCACCTTTAAAAACAGCAGATACCCCCGGCACTGAAGTCAGCTCAGAGGCAAACATACCGCCGGTTAAACTCTCACAGGTGCCGATACTCAGCGCTTCTGCTTTCAATGCATCAACCAATGCCTGCATTACATTGACTCCATAATAATATCCTTAAGCTGCATAAAATAAGAAATTCCTGACGCTACCGAAATCAATGTCGCAAACCAAAGTAAAAAATCACTCATCGGAAAACGAACTAATTCAAACGGCAGATTATTCAGCAGTATCACTATAATCGCCAGCATCTGCGTAACTGTTTTCAGTTTACCAAGGAAACCGGCAGCTACAACCTTTCCCTTCTGCGCCGCATTCATTCGCAGACCATCTACAATCGTATCCCGCCAAATCATAATAACGACCGGCACTACCGGTACAACCGCAGTTGCGGCAAACATCACAAACATTGTATTTACCAGCAGCTTATCCGCAATAGGATCGATAAATTTCCCAAAAGAAGTTATCAGATTTCTTGAACGGGCAATATGACCATCAAGAAAATCCGTAAACGAAGCAATTGCGAAAAGCACCAGCACTAAAATATTCTTTAATGGCAAGGTCACAAAGCCAAACTGAAAATCCGGCATTGCAATTGAGAACTGTGCGTAAGGAAACAGCATAACAAGAACGATCAGCGGCACAATTGCCATTCTGAAACAAGATAATTTATTCGGCAGATTCACTAGATTTTCCTCCAATTTCAAAGCTGATAGTCAATGATCCAGGTGTATTAGCAATTGAATCATCCAGCTTCACTTCTACATCATTCACTTTAAATTTCATTCCCGCAAAATAACCAATTCTAAGATCCAGCACCTTATCCACACTCGGATTCAGCTTTAATTGCAGCGTCTCACCGGATTCATAGATTTTCGCCGTTGGGTCACTCAGCACTACACCATCCTTGGTAGCCTGGAACCACGCGCGCGGCACAAATTCAACAGTCAGCGTCAATTCTTCCGCGTCACCATAACCGCTGATCACATAAGTTGTCGCATCCTTCGCAGAAACATTCAGCGTAGCTTCCGGTTCAGGATCAGGTTCTGGTTCAACAGGTACAGGATCAGGAACTTGATCGCTTGGCGTCGGTGTAACAATCGGTGGATTAGGCTGCAGCGGTGTCTGCATATTTCTTAAAATAAAGAATCCCGCTACAAATATAACCGAAGCAATCACGATAATAACAATGGTCAGAAAAGATATCAATGAAAAATCAATATGCTGGCGTGATTTACGCTTCTTGCTCTTTTGGGTTTTCTTCTGTTCGGCATTATGCGTGCGTACATGCTCTTCAATTTTTTTATGTTCTTCCATGGATTTAATAGAAAAAGTATGCGTATACTCCTCTACAACATCCTGCAGCTGATCCTTGATTGAATCAAAATCAACATCAACCAATTCACAATAAGAACGCAGAAAATACCGAAGATAAGGTAAATCATTTTTAAAATAATCTACATTGCCGGCTTCGATCGCTTTAATATGAGGAATAGATAAACGAGTCTTGTCACTGACTTCATCTATGGTGTAACCTTTTTCAAGTCTTTTTTGTTTTAGAAGTTCTCCTATTTCTTTCATTTAATCACCCTTTGTCGGTATTTTAATTCATTATAATTTATTATATCAATTTCAGCAAGGAAAGTAAATAAACACAAGAACCACTCACCTGCCTCATTTAGTATAACCGATTTTTTATAGAAAAGCACGGATTTATCGAAACAACAAGAAAAAACATAATTTTACCATTTTCTTCTAAAATTAAGTAAAATTCCAATCATCATTTAAACATGCAATTCCATAAAGAAAAATATTGTATTTATGCCAATTTTATTCCTTTCATACAAGCTGCTGTCATAAGTGAATGGGTATATTCTATAATATCACTAGAAAATCATCCTCATTTTTGATGAAATTAAAAAACACTCACAAGGAGTGTTTAAAGTCAACATTTTGTAAGCCATGTTCTGTCCTTCCTAAGAAGTGGCAACCATTTATCTACATATTGCTATGTCCTGTGATCCTTTCAGTTCATTCACACAGATTCCCCTACCAAATTTGGGTTTCTCGCTTGTGGGGTTTACCCGTTCCATCCGCTGAATTTCTTCAGCGCTCGTCTCTGTGGCACATTAACGGTTCCGCCATAGTTTCCCTTAGGCGAATTACCGGCCGTCAGATTTCTCTGCCTGGCCTTATTGATTCAGCCAGCACAAACACTACGTCCATCGCAGGACGTGCGAGCATGGACTTTCCTCTAACTGCAGGCAGTCAGCGGTTGCCCAAATGTTAACTTTAGCGTTTGAAAACTTCAGCTTCCAAACGTGAAAGACGTTTTAAAATATCCACATTGCTGTAAGCAGCCACGTGTTCTTCAGCATTTTTACTGCTGGTTTCCAATTCAGATATTTTTGCTTTCATGGTTTCAATTGTATTTTCATACTTCTGCATCGTCGCGCCCAGTTCCTGAATCATTTCCTCATACTGCTGGTAATCCTGAATCACCATATCCAGAAATTCATCAACTTCACTGGCGGCATAACCTTTAAAATCGATATTAAACTGCTTTTCAAGCACATCTTCGACCTTTAAATTGAATCTTCTGTCCATACAATCACCTTCCACCCTAATAGTTTCTCAAATCTTTGCACAAAAATCAAGTAAAATCAGAAGCAATTTAGTTTGCTATGGAAATAAGAAAGCAAATTGGTTATAATAGTAAAAGGTGATACTATGATTGGTTATCCAACCAAAAAAACAAATGTTTTGCAGACGTCCGCGGCGGAAGCGCTGAAAGTCGATGCCCGGCTCAGTCATATGGGACGCGGCATGACGCTGGAAAGTGATATCAACGCCAGCAATGACTATTATATTGAAATTGACCGTGCTTTGATACATAAGAAACCGACGCCGATTCAGGTTGTAAGAGTTGATTATCCCAAACGAAGCAGCGCCAAGATCGTTGAGGCTTATTATAAAACGCCCTCAACAACAGATTATAACGGCATCTACCGGGGTAAAGCGATTGATTTTGAGGCTAAAGAAACCAAAAACCGGACCAGCTTTACATTTAAAGCAATTCACCCGCATCAAATCAAGCATCTTGAAAAAGTATTGCTTCACGGCGGTATCGGATTTGTCATAATCCGCTTTACATGCCTGAATGAAACTTATCTTTTAGATGCTGCATATGTGATTGATGCTTATAACAATGAAACAAAAAAATCATTAACGATTCAGGAGATTCGCGCTCACGGATCACTGATCAGAGAAGGTTTGACACCGCGTCTGAACTATCTGGATAATGTTGATGAGCTTTATTTCATGGAGGATAAAAATGGAAAATAACAACAATATAAAAAAAGGCAGCAAAGGGGTTAAGGTACTGAATTCGATCATTATCGTTATTCTTTCGCTGGTCCTGATCGGCAGTGTTTCGGCTTTCTACTTGCTGGATGGCATTCTGAATGATCCTGATGCACCAAAGTATGATGCCAGTTCATTAGAAACTCAGGAAAGCTCGGTAATTTATGATACTGACGGCAACGTTATTATTGAATTAAGCCGTGAGGATGGCACGCGTGAAAATGTGTCTTATGATCAGATACCTCAAGTTGTCGTTGATGCCTTCCTTTCTATCGAGGATTCCCGTTTCTATAAACATAACGGTTTTGACCTTCCCCGTTTTATAAAATCAGCGCTTGAAAATGTTAAACAGGGAAATCTTGGTCAGGGCGGTTCAACGCTGACCATGCAGATGATTGACGTATCTCATATGTCAAAGCTTGAAAAAGCGCCGAACGGCTTTGTCCGCATTGCCCGTAAGGTGCAGGAAATTTTCTTAAGTATGCAGGCTGAAAGTCATATCTCAAAGCAGCAAATTCTTGAAAAGTACCTCAATCTGATTAACTTTGGCGGTCCAGCCCGCGGCATTCAAAAAGGAGCTCAATATTATTTTGGCAAGGATGTCTCGCAGGTTACGTTATCCGAAGCAGCCTTCCTGGCCGGTGTTATCAACGCGCCAAACGGATTTGATCCATATTACAACTATGACGCAGCCATTGAACGGCGCAATGAAACGCTCGATTTGATGCTGTATCACGGCTATATTACTGAAGAAGAGCATGAATTGGCTGCCAATACTGAATTGGCGTTCCAGCTGAGCGGGCCTATCGTATTTGAAACCTCTCCTTATTTAAGCTATATCGATAAAGTACGTGAAGAAATTATTGAATTGACCGGCGGCCTTGATCCAACGGTAGTCGGCATGGAAATCTATACGAGTATGGATCGCGGTGCGCAGGAATTAGCGGATCAGATTCTAAATGGTGAAGCAGGTATTAATTATCCTGAAAATGATGAACTATTCCAGGTTGGTTTCTCTCTGATGAATAATCAAAACGGTGAGATCATCGCATTGGGCGGCGGCCGCGGCTATGACGGCGACAATCGGCGAAATCGTGCTTATGGTGTAGTTAAGCAGTCCGGATCTTCAATTAAACCGTTGATTGATTACTGTCTGACCTTTGATTATCTGGGCTGGGCAACTGATCATATCCTGCTTGATGCCCCGATGAAATACCGTGGTACAAATACACCATTCTATAATGCCGACGGTCAGAACCGCGGTGATGTTACTTATCAGTATGCCGTAGCTGTTTCCTTAAATACAACAGCGATTACAGCCCTTCAGGAACTGTGTGATACAATCGGTGTTGACAAAGTTCTGGAACATATGAAAAAGCTCGGCTTCTCAGCCTTTGAAAATCTGACTGCCGAAGACTTCTCCTTCGGTTATGGTATCGGCGGTGCTGATATGACGACGACTCCTGTTGAAATGGCCGGCGCTTTCTCCATCTTTGCCAATAATGGTAACTACATTGAGCCGCATACGATCCGCAAGATTGTATTTAAAGACGGCAAGACCGAAAGCATTGAACCTAATTATGAATCTGTAAATGTAATTTCACCGCAGGCTGCTTATTTGATGTCAGTATTGCTTGAAGATGCAGTCAGCACAAATTGGCAGAATCTGCTTCAAATCATGATTTCACCATATCCTGTTTATGGTAAGACCGGTACGACAGACTGGGCACAGGATGGACTCGCATACGGTATCCCAGAAGTTGCCATGAAAGATAAATGGATGGTTGTTTATACTTCGAAGTATACAGCCGCTACATGGGCAGGTTATGATGAACCAGTTGCTGGTAAGTTTACTTGGTTTGATACGAATAAAATGCTCTTGAATGTACCGGGACAAATCAATAAAAAACTCTTTGATTTTATCCATCAAAATAATTATCCGTCAGCAATTCAACAGCCGTCAGGCATTGTATCAGTAACCCATGTGAAGGGTGCCTTCGATAATGGTTATTACGCAGTACCTGAAGGAACACCGGATGAAATGATTTCGACCGGTTTAATTAAGAGTGAATTTGCGACATTGAATGAATTAAAGCCTGATGAATTATCTGAATTAAAAACGTTTACTGCTGAGCTTGACGATGCTACCTCTAAAGTTAACTTCAAGTTCACGCCATATCCGGAAGCTGAAAAGCTCGAACCATTTGACGGCAAATATCACGGCGTTGAAGGTTATCCGAACTTCTCCGGTACAAAGCTTTACGATCCAAGTGCAATCTTCGGTGAGGTTGTTTACCGTGTTGAAGTAACCAGCAATAACATTAGTCTTGGTTCCTTCGATTATGCCACTGATACAGCGTCTGAATTACTGCCGATCATGCCGGGACAAAAGGTTGAGGTCTGCGGCAGTTACGCCTACAAGAACGGTATCGCCGCCAGCAATAAGATCTGTACGACAATTGAGTCTAAAGATGATGATGAACGGCCAAATCGTCCAACCGATCCTACTGATCCAAATGAACCAATTGGTCCAGGCAATCAAACTCCTTCAGATACAGATAAAAACGATCCTCAAAACAATCACAAGGATGATCCAAATACTGAAGAGCCTTTAGATCCAACCGATGAATAATAAAAAAATTGAAGCTAACTGACAGCTTCAATTTTTTTTCGTTTACATATTGACTGAAATGGACAGCGCTCACATTGAGGATTTCGCGCCATACATAAATATCTGCCAAAGAAGATAAATAAATGATGACTCTTATTCCAGCGTTCTCTTTTAATCTTACGTTTTAATTTTTTCTCTACTTCAAGCACGCTGTCATCCGGTTTCGCTAATCCCAGTCGTTTGCTTACCCGTTCAACATGGGTATCAACAGCAATGGCTGGTACATCAAAAGCAACGCTGAGCACGACATTTGCCGTTTTTCTTCCGCAGCCAGGCAAGGCAGTCAATTCTTTCATAGTCGAAGGCACTATGCCTTGATGCTTCTCTACTAAGGCAGCAGCGCAGCCCTTGATTGAACGCGCTTTATTGCGGTAGAGACCAATTGAATGAATGTATGGCTCAATCTCACTAAGCTCAGCCTTCGCCAATAGCTGTGGGGTAGGAAAGCGCTCAAACAAGGCTGGCGTAATCTTATTCACTGACACATCGGTTGTCTGCGCGGATAAAATTACAGCAATCAATAATTCATACGCATTTTTATGAATCAATTCACATTCAGCATTTGGAAAAATCAATTCAAGTTCATCAAGTATTTCATCCGTTGTCATTATTTATCCCCGCTTTCATATTTCTCAGCTGTAATCCCCTTGCGCTGCCATTCATAAAGAATTTTATCGATGTAGTCAAAGCTCCATTTTTTATTAATTGAAGCCTCTCGAAGCGCATAGCTGATTAATTTCAATTCATAAGTTTTAATCCAATCACTTAACCGCTGCAGTTCAATCTGTGTCAAAGGCCGTTTAAATTCATTCTCAAACATTTCAAACAAGGTTTCATTAAACTCCATAGCCTCTTCACTATGTTCAAAAATACCATCTAAATTAAATTCTAAAGTTCGATTCGTAAAGCTGATCTTTAAATATCCCTTCTCACTTAAACCATTGATAATTTCATCTATCCGATCCACATCCACCTTCAGCTTTTGCGCAATAGATGCCGCTTCAATCGTCTGTTTATGATCATTATAAAACTGAATCAGCAAAACAACCATTCCCTCTTCAGCATTCAGATTGATCGTTTCAAACTCACTCAGGATATAACTGATCCGATCAATGTAATCCTTCTCAAACCATTTGCTCATACCAGCTTCTCCTTCATATAATAAACTACCTCAAGTGTATCATAATCAAGATACAGATAAGTACCCTTTTGCTCAAATACATATACGGCATTTTCATAACCATAGCCATAAACCGGCGCAATGTCACTGAAACCATATTCAGCCGCGATTCGCAGCGCTTCAGCAGTTTGTGCCGACGCTTTTGTTTTTGACTGAATCAGCTCACCAAACTGATTGAACCAGTAAATCTTTTCCGCATCTGCTGCTGAATATGTCACATAACGAAAACTATGACGATAAAAATCCTCACACTGCGGGTATTCTTCCTGTATCTTTAAAATCATCTGTTTTTCTTCAGCCTCTGCCTTAATAGCCGGCCCGCTGATATTGAGCGCATAATTAACAACAATCAGAATCAGCAGCAGCAAGACCATAAACAACGATATTAATTTACTCTGTATTTTCAAAAGCGAATCATTCCTTCCAACCTTCGTCTCCTCTATTATACATTAAGTTAAGGGTTATTGTCATAAAATCTTGGTTATGTTAAAATAAATAGTACGGGGTGATTTATTATGAAAAAAACGCTTAAGATTGCCGCTGTCGCAGTAGCAATTTTCGCCATCCTTGCCGCCTTATCTTTGCTGTATACTTACATGAAGCTGCAAAAAGTAAATTTAAGTGTCGTAAATGCTAAACTTTATAAAGAAAGTGAAATAACAGATGTATTTGAAGCTGCTGAGGATCATACGATTTATGTATTTGTCTATGATTCTGAGAACGAAGATTGTATCTATCTTGATGAAGTTATGCTTAGGCAGATCAGCAATGAGAACGGTGAAATTCACTTCGATGAAATTTATAAAATAAACTATAAAGATTCATCCTCTACCTACAACAATCAAATCATAAAAAATCTCTATTCAATAGAGAGTATCCCAGCCATTGTCAAAGTAAAGAAACTTGACAGCGGTTATGATATCCTAGATACTTTTGAATGGTCAGCAAATACAAAAACGGATATTGAAAATCTGACGGCTTTCCTGAAAAGAAATGAATTGATACCTGTTAATTAACGTGCTAAGGCACGTTTTTTAGTATAAAAAACCGCAAAAGCTGCGGTTTCAGCATCAGCCGATAAAAAGCGGCTCAATAGTATTTTTTATAAATGCGAGGCGGTCTTTCGCACGGGGAACAAAGAGCGAGGTAATGGCTATAACCAAATCATGCTCAGCATTATAATAGATCACGTTGCCGCCGTCTCCAACCGCTGCCGCTGAGTGCTTCTCTTCATCAATAACCCACCAAAGATAACCATACGCCAGCTTTTCCTGTTCCCAAAAATTTTGTCTTTTTGTACTCATCTTTACCCACTGCTCAGAAACGATTTGTTTGCCTTCCCAAAGACCGTTATCTAAATATAACTGACCGATTTTAGCCATATCTAACGCAGATAGCGTTAAGCCCCAGCCACCGGCGTTTAGACCCGTCAGATCAGCTGCCCAGCCGTTGATATCCTTAGCCTTATTGAAAGCCATCTGTTCTTCTTTGCTGTTAAAATAAATACTCTTTTCGACATTGATTTCCAAAGGTTCAAAAAGGTATTCTCTGGCAAATTCCAACACTGTCTGGCCGCTGGACCTGCGTAAAATGCCGGTAAAAATATCCGGGCCAATCAAGGGTGTATAGTTAAAGGTTTTAACGGGTTTTCGGCCGCCTAATAAGTCCAGTGTAAATTGCAGCCAGTCATCACTCTTAAAATATTTCAAATAAGGCGGGATTCGATATTTAAATGGTGCCTGCATGATCAGCAAGTCACGCAAGGTTATCTGCTGGATCAGCTTCTCGCCTCTTTTAATCGCATATTCAGGAAAGAAATCAAGCACCTTCTGATCAATGCTTTTAATGAATCCTTGATCTAATGCAATGCCGATAAGAATTGAAACAATGCTTTTGGTTACGGAATAAACATGAACCATACTTTCAGCATCACAGTCATTAAAATATTGCTCAAGCATAAGCTGACCCTTTTTCATAACAACAATTCCGGCTGTATTCTTGTAATCTTTCATAACACAATTCTCAATTATTTTATACTGCTCCTGATTTATCATAATACGCATTTTCCTTTCGATTCAGCACATTCTCTTTTTTTCGGATTGGCAGATAAACTTCCGTAATTAACTGATCATAGCTTTCAACCTGAGAAGGATCGTTAACATAGACCTCAAATAAGGCGTCCTTACTTTCATAACCTTCCTGATTGATCCATTCACTCTGTCTGGCATATACAGAAGGCAGATTATCATAAGAACCAGTCAGTACACTTTTCAAACAGAGGCCAGGCAAAAAAGCTCTGGTGCCGGTTACCCGCTCTTTGATCGGTATCGCAAATTCAGTATCCATCCCACAAGGGCTGAATTCATCACTGTGAAAAAGCACCATCGGCGCTGCTGCACATGTCAGCTGATCCTGCACAATTTTTCTGAATAAGGCAGCGAAACAATCCTCATACGCTGCTGGAAAGTCTGCCTGCTGAACTAGCTTGCGGATTGACAGAAGATTCATTTCAGGAACCTCTGTGAGCTGCACATCGATATCCTCCAAATATGAAAGGATAGATTTACCTTCCTTTAAAATCACTAAATCGTGAGCCAGCTGATCAAGGGTACCATTCATCGCCTGGATCTGCTTTTCCATTTCTTGTTTGCGCTGTGACAAGGCCAAATAAAGCTGATCGCTGAAGTTATTTTCTGATTGAATCAATGCCTTGATCTGTTCTAATGAAAAGCCATAATTCTTTAATCGCTGAATGATCAGCATCGTTTCAAGCTGATTCATCGAATAGTAACGATAACCGGTATCACGATTGATAAGCTCTGGCAATATTAAGCCAATCTCAGCATAATAGCGCAATGTTTTCGCAGAAACCTTACATATTGCTGAGAATTCACCAATTGTCAGCATAAAGCCACCTCCTGTCTAAATCTATGGTACACCTTGCCCTAAGGGCAAAGTCAATATCAGAAATACAAGGAGTATAACATGATTAAAAATAGATTGCCATCTAATAGAAACAAGAAAAAGATTCCTTTTCAGTGAGTTAAACTGTAGAGGAATCTTTAATTTTATTCAATACTCTCGCCATTGCTGGCGATTACTTCTTTATACCAATTGAAAGACTTCTTTCTGTATCTGTTGAGTGTCCCTGACCCATCATCCTGTTTATCAACGTAGATAAAGCCATATCGTTTCTTCATCTCTCCAGTTGTCGCACTGATCAAATCAATCGGTCCCCACATCAGATACCCAAAACAATCAACACCATCTTCAATAACCGCTTTTTTCAATTCTCTGATATGATCATTCAAATATTTAATTCGATAATCATCAATAATTTCATTATTTGCAGTGACCTCATCAGCAGCTCCTAGACCATTCTCTGTGATAATGATCGGCAGGTTATACCGCCGATAAACAAGGTTAAGCATATATCGCAAACCCTTTGCATCAATCGGCCAGCCCCAGTCGGATACTTCAAGGTAGGGATTGATATAACCGCCATGCAAGCCGCGGTTTTCAGACGTTTGTTTGGTGTTAAGCGTCGATGACATTTCACTTTGATAATAGTTAAAGCCTAAGAAATCCAATCTGCCTTCAAAAAAGAACTTTTCATCTTCCTCAAGAATATCGATATTTATATCATTGCTGATATATTCATTTATTTTATATTGAGGAAATTGACCAAAACACATAGCGTCAACTTGATAGAAATCACGCATCGTCTGTTTAAAAGCCGCTAAGACATCATCCGGATGCGGTGTTGCCGGATAAAATGGTGTAATGCCAAATACACAGCCCACTTTATTATCAGCGTTGATATTACGGGCTAAACAAGCAGCTTTCACGCTCGCTAAGCTCATGTTATAACCGATATTCGCAAGTATCTGTTTAGGATTTTCCAGTTCAGAATACTTAATACCAGCCACTAAATAAGTAAACATATCGGAGGCCTTACTCATTGGATCAACATGGTTTAATTCATTAAAAGTAACCCAATACCGTACCTTATTGTTTAATGCCTTAAACATCGTTTCAGCAAATTTCAAATACAAATCAATAATTTTGCGATTTGCCCATGAACCGTATTGCCTGACAATTTCAACCGGCATTTCAAAATGATAAAGCGTAACCATCGGCTCTATTCCATAGCTCAGCATTTCATCAACCAGCCGCTGATAGAATTCTATTCCCTTTTGATTAGGAACTTCTTCATCACCACTTGGATATATCCGAGACCAGTCAATAGAAATTCTAAGACAATTAAATCCCATTTCAGCAAATAATTTAATATCTTCTTTATAACGATGATAAAAATCAATGCCCTCATGAGATGGATAGATTTTGCCAGGCTCAACCTGTTTTGTAAATTCACGCGGCACCCCATAGCTGCCCTGCGTTGCCAGATCCATAATCGCAAGCCCTTTGCCATCCTCCTGATAAGCGCCTTCACATTGATGCGCGGCAATACTTCCGCCCCATAAAAAATTTTCTTTTAAAGTTTTCATTTGTCCCTCTCAATTACTGAATTGCTTCATTTTGTTCAGCGCTCAGCTGGGCAGCCAATTCTTTTTTCTCAACATATTTAAAGAATGGATAATAAATAATAACACCGATTACCAGCATCACTAATTGGAATACCGCAGCCCGCCAATCACCGCCGGTAACTAGGAAACCATTTAATACTGGCGGTGTCGTCCAAGGAATAGCTACTACCGGCATGCCAATCAAACCCATACTGCAGGCAAAATAATATAATGTTGTCGTTACTAACGGAGCTAAAATATAAGGAATCCACATAATTGGATTAAAAACGATTGGGAAGCCAAAAGCAACTGGCTCATTGATTTCAAAAATACCTGGAATAATTGACAGCTTTCCTAACTGGTTATACATTTTCACTTTTGACCGCAGCATTAGTAATACTAAAGCAATCGTAAGGCCCGTTCCACCCATCCAGAAGCCAAAATATTGAAATCCATATGCACCGATATGAGTTACGGTTTCACCAGCCTGCCAAGCTGCTGTGTTTTCAGCCAATAAAGCATACCATACTGGATAAGTTAACCCTGAAATAACTGATTCATTAATTCCGCAGCACCAAAGCGCTAAGGAAACAAAAACGACTAACAGCATACCTGGCAAAGTATCCAAGCCTCTGACTAACGGACTAAAGATCAAAGTCAGGATAGCGTTAAGATCTAAGCCTAAAATACTTGTTAATACCCAGAATAAGGTAATTACCACAAAACCTGGAATCAATACAGAGAATGAATCAGCAACCATGGTAGGAACGCTGGCGGGCAATTTAATCGTAATATTTTTCTTCTCAAATATTTCAATGATTTTAGTCGAAATCAATGCAATTACAATCGCCAAGAATAAGCCAGTTGAGCCAAAATTAGCCGTACTGATCGTACCATCAAGCTGAGTCTGCGTAATTACAAATGCAACCAGCGAAACAAAGCCTGCCGACACTGGTTTTACACCCAACTGTTTTGCGACGTTATAAGCCACTGAATAAACCGCAATAATTGCCATCAAGCCCATGCATACAGTATTAGGAATATTCAGATAAGCGCTGTAAGGTTCAATAAAATTGGTCCAGGCTTTAACCGGAAAACTTGTAATAATCATGAAGATACTGCCAATAATCGTAAATGGAATAATGGCTGCGATACCATCTCTTAATGCAACTATGTATTTATTTGATCCGAATTTATTTACAGCTGGTAATAGTGTCCCCTCTATGAATGTCATTAGTTTTTTCATAATCTTTCCCTTTCTTTAAGATAACGCTTCAAGCGCCTGTGTCAATATATTTTCCCCATTGCACCGGCCATAATCAAGTTGACCGATCATCACAAATTTTTTATCAGCCTGTCGGCATCTTAATTCAAAATCACCCGCCCGATAAGCAATTTGCGGTGCCAGCATGACAATATCCGCTTTAGGCAGATTCTCATCAATATCTTTCTCACCTACTGCCCATATCCGGCAATCCACCCCTTTCTGCTTTGCTGCCTCTTTCATTTTCGATACGACTAAGCTTGTTGAAAAACCACCGCTGCAACACAATAATATATTCATTCTATTTTCCTCCTATCCTTTCATAAAGATGAATGAATTTCTGTGCTAAAATACATATTAGTTCTGCTGATGACAAATGATCTAAGGCATGCGCGAGAATTAAATCGACATCAATCTTTTGACCGTTAGCCAGCAAATCTAATATATCTTTATGTACCTGATGAGCTAAAACCAATTCCTTATCCGCTTTCTCAAGTTCCTGTTTTGCTTTCTCAAATTCATTTATTTCCGCAAAGGCAATGCTCTCTAAAGCCATGCTCTTAGCATTACCCGCATGCAAAATAATCTCAAACCCTTTTTCAATTCCCATTTTAATGTTCTCCTTGTTTTTCTATTTCATTAACTAATGTCTGGTAAGTAGGATTTTTTATTAAAGTAAGAATGCTTTCCTTACTTGATACCAGCTTTGCAAACTCTTCATACATCCGCTGTGCTTTAGCGCCGTCCCCCTTTTTCACATTGCCGATCAATATTACCTGCACATAATCATGGGTCCAAAAGACTGGTTTATTTAAGATTGTTACCGACATAAAGGTTTCATTTGTTTCCTGCACCAGTGGATGCGGAAAAGCGATTTTATTGTCTATTTCCGTTGAAAATAATGCTTCACGGCGCAGAGTTTGTTCATAGAAATCTTCCTGCAGCTGATGATTTAATTTCAATCGCAAAACAATCGCATTAATTATTTCCTGCTTACTCTCACCCTTTATATCAGTCATAAAATCTTCAGGAGATAATATATCAATCAAGCCCCAGCTCTCTTTTTGGGCAACCAAGAAGCTATTAATATTACCGATATCATTGCTGCTGAGCATATGTGAAATCTGCAATACAGGCTTCTGTAATTCATAAGGCAGCGGCACAGTTGTCAAGACATAATCATATTCATCAAGATTTTTTTCACTCACTTCATGAAGATCAGCAGTATCAATCTTTGAAATATATTTCGCAAAATTTGAGCTTACTTTAAAAGCCAGTAAATTGGCCATACCGCCGCCGGTTGAACAGATTATCAAAATTTTTTTAAGGTTGATAATCTGAAGCTTTTCACGTTCAAGCGCAAGATTGAAATGCAGTGCCAAATAGCCTATCTCATCTTCGTCCAATCCCATATCAAATTCTTCTTCTAATACCATAGCTGCTTCAACTGCAATCTCATAGGCTAATGGATAAGTTTTTTTTATATCACTGACATAGGGATTTTTGATGCCAAAATTAAATCGAATACGGCTTATTAAAGGAATCATATGCAGGCCAAGAGATATATAAAGCTCAAAGTCTTTAGAAAAATCTTTAGCGAATAAATCATTGATTCGATGAAAGATCTTTTTAATCAAGCGATCCAGATCGAAATGAATCGATTCCTCAAATTTCTGGTATTTATCTTGACTATATTTCTGATTACCGCTGAGAAGCTGGGTCAGATAGGCAATTTCATCAATCGGCACAGGATCATGATTTTTATCTTCCATCAATTTGGCAAGTTCACTGGCAGCAGCAAATTCTTTCATTTCACAGCAGTAGCTTAATTCGGCGACATCCATTTCGATGTAACAATTCTTCTGCATACGATACATGGCAATTACCATATAAATCCTTATTGAATCTAAAGAGGTAGATGACATCGATAATTCATGACGTTTAAGGATTTGTTTGATCTGATTCATCGCTAATAATTTTTCATATTGATTTAATTGCTCATTAGAAATATATGATGAGTAAATAGATTGAATATATCGGCGTCGGTCTCTTTCTTTACCTTCAATTTTCATGCCATAAAATGGTTTTGACACGATTTCTAAATGGTATTTCATAAAGCTTTTATTAATTTTATTTAATACCGAAGATATCTTCGCTCTTGAAAAATAATAAATATCTGTCAGCTCATCAATTTTTATATAATTCTTGGTTGTAAGTAAAAAATAGGTCAGCTGAATTTCAAAATTTTCATCACGATTTGCATCTTCCTGCTGTGTGACGATACTTTTCAAAAATGAATTAAATCGATGTTCATCATCAATAATCAAGTGAATACCGATACTTCTTTTTGATTCAATATGCGCGCCTTTTGTACTTAATTCACGTTTTAATTGCATAAGATCATTCTGCACTGTTTTGTATGAAACATTTAATCTTAACGATAAATCCTTGATTGTCATCGGCTCATGATTTTCTAATAATTCATGCAATAGAATATTCAACCGTCTTTCTTGATTCATTTTCTTTCTCCTTACATTTATATAATGCACTGCTTTTATAATTACCTCCATACTTATTTATGCCAAATAGTTTTGGTAAAATTGCTTTTATTATAAAGAAAAAAGCTGGAATCACAGGGATTTCAGCTTATAATATTGCTACGATTTGTTTAGTAAACTCAGCGGATCGCTTTGAAGCAACACTGACATATTTTAGAAAATCCATTGGTGAATCATCATTCACCGCTACATCTGAGAGCGAACGCAAAACGATAAATGGCAATTTATAATAAGACGCTGCCTGTGCGATACCGCCAGCTTCCATTTCAGCGCAGATGCTTTTTGGATAGCGTGATAAGATGCGCTCTATCTGATGATCTTCATGGATAAATTGATCACCGGTCGCTACCATGCCGATATGATAAGGAATTGCCATGTTTTGAAGAACTTGGCTGGTGATTTCAAGCAAGTGCTGATCTGCTTCATAAAACAATCCATAACCGCTTTCCCCATCAATGCCGCTGGTATCAAAATCATGCTGAACAACACGATCACTGATCACGACATCAAGCACATGTTCACTCGCCTTTAAACCGCCGGCGGTACCGATATTCAAGAGCGCCTTTAACGGATAGCGGGTCGCAAGCACCGTTGCCGCGATTGCCGCATTTACCTTGCCGACACCGCTCAGACACAGCACAACCTTTTTATCGGCTAATTCTGCTTCATAAACGGTTGTGTGAACGACCTGCTTTTCTTGCACATGTTCACACAGCAGCAGCATTTCATCAATTTCTTTCTGCATTGCCGCAATGATTCCAATCATTGTTCTGCCCCCTTTTTCAAAATATAGAAATATTTTTCTCCTTCAGTGATGCCGTCATGGATAAAATCCGTCACGATGTTCACTGTAAACCCGCATTTTTCAGCTTCAGCCTTCAGCCACAGCGGATCATACACACGCTGTATATGCTGTTCATAATGGGCATTGGCCGCTTCATCATAGAATACAAAATTCTGATAGATTAAATCATCATCGCTTTGAATACTCCATTCATAATTTGTGCCGTCTAAACAGCCCTCTTCAAGAAATTCTTCCTTAAATTCATCAAGCCGGTCTAAGGAATGAACATCAAAGATAAATGTGCCCTGCTCAGAAAGCAGTTCATACGCTTGCTGCAGAAGATGAATGATCTGTTCATCCTCCAGAATATAATTTAAGCTGTCACAAAGACATAGCATCAGTTCAGGCGCTGCTTTAATCTTTAAGTCAATCATGTTCTGAACACTCCAATCGACCTTATCCGCATCAGGCTTTTGCTTTGCCTGATTAATCATATCCTCAGATAAGTCACTGGCTTCAATCGTATAGCCCTTGCGCGCCAAAGCGAGTGTAATCTCCCCGCTTCCGCAGGCACATTCCACAACATGCTTAAAATCGGCAG
Source organism: Dielma fastidiosa (assembly GCF_003475485.1). NCBI lineage: Bacteria > Bacillati > Bacillota > Erysipelotrichia > Erysipelotrichales > Erysipelotrichaceae > Dielma > Dielma fastidiosa. The sequence goes on from NZ_QRQL01000001.1 coordinate 349,535, forward strand.
AACGTTCAATCAGATCGACCCATGCCTGCGTAGCCTCATCATCCTTCACCAATGAATCATAATGAGCAGCTAAAGCATGATACATATTCATTAAAAATTCACCCGATCACAGCCGGCATACAGCTTCTCAAGCGCATAGACTGACCGTTCATTTTCTTCAAAGATATGGACAACAACACTGTCAGCATCGACAAGCACCCATTTGCTTTCCTTGTTGCCTTCAATATGCTTTAACGGCAGCTGTTCTTTTAAAAGATCTTCACGGATATAATCAGCCAGCGCGTTAACCTGACGCAGATTGCTGGCAGTCGTGATTACCACATAATCGATGAATGGATTAAATTTATTAAAATCATAGACAATAGTGTTATATCCTTTCGCTTTATCAATAGATTTTAAAATTGTTTCAAGCGTTTGATTCATAGTTTCTTCTCCTTCTTTAAATATGCCTGCTGCTGTGCATGAACCAGTTCATAGGCTTTATGCAGATTTTCTTCGGCAAGTGCGATTTCATGACTGGAATCATAATCACGCAGCGGGTCTAGCTTATCAGCCATATATAAAATCATCGCCAGCGGGTCTGTACTGTCTCCCTTGACATGATGATAGATAGCGTTTTGAATTTTTTTATCATTTAACCGATAATGTCTTTTAACCGTATCAGCCCCTAGATAACCATGCCAGATGGCCGGTGCTTCATCCAGATATTGAGGAAATTGCGTCTGCATCCAAAGCCGTGCTTTTTCATAAGGCCATTGCTTGCAGATATCATGAAGCATCCCCGCTGTATAAGCGGCCTGGGCGTCAAGACCATGGGCTTTAGCCAAATGGGCGCTTAATGCCGCCACACTGACAGAATGCCGATACCGCTTCTCACTCATGGAATGAGCCGCGTATTCATCAATATAAAGCTGCTCCTGCGCAATAATAGAACGCACAGACGCGGGACAATGCTGAAAAGCCCCTTGGCGGATCTGCGTACTGGATACCGGCATTTCCTCCATATCCAAAATCGGCAGGTCATAAGCGCAGTTGATCAATTCCCCATTGCGGCGAAATATTTTAAAAGCAGCCAGCTGCAGACACTCCTCAATATTCTTCCATTTATCAAGCTGTGCAGCCTGATCAGCACCGATGTACCAAACAAATTCAGCCTTTGGATAACGCTTCTTTAACGCTCTCAGCGTTCTCACCGTATAAGATGGAGCTGCCAGCTTTTCCTCAATCGTACATAATTTCATATGCCGATATGGCGCAACCGCCGCTTTCACCATGGCCGCACGGATCGCATAGGAAGTCAGCGCCCGATCCTTCAGCGGGGTAGAAACACTTGGAATATACCAAACCTCTTTGCAGTGATCCTTCCTCAGTGCCCATTTTCCCATTGCCAGATGGGCATTGTGGATAGGATCAAAGCTGCCGCCCACCAAACCAATCCGCATCTTATAATTCACACTTATTCTTTTTGCTGCGGCGATACAGGACAACTGTTTTGCCAATGATCTGTACAATTTCACTGTTGGTGGCGGCTGACAGATCAAGCGCTGCTTCCTGAATACCCACCGGGCAAGTCTTCAAAGCATTCAGCTTCACAAGCTCATGTGCTTCCAAAGAATCAGACAAGGTGGCACATAGATTTTCGGTAATACCATCTTTGCCGATTTGAAATAAAGGACGAAGCTTCTGCCCCATGCCTCTTAATTTAGTTTTATCACTTTTACTTAACATTAAATCATTTCCTCTCTGAATGTCACATTGACATTTTTATCTGTATATACACGTATCTGAGACACATGTCCCTGAATGCAGAACCAGCCAAGACCATGAATCACAACATCGATACTGCCATTTACTCCATCCCGCTGTACCATCACAAAATCCCTGAATGATTTGCTGATTGATGGCACAAGCAGCTCATTGATATGATCCACCCACAGCTTATCCGCATTTTCCTGCTTGCCGCGGTGAATTTTTAATCGGTCACTGAAGTAGCAGACACAGCTCACCGCTTCACAATCCAATAAATCCAACCGTACCAAACCGCCTACGGAAAGGGTTTGTGAACCTTTCAGCTGATAAACAATCGGCTTCACCTGTTTCATCGGGATTACACTCTTTAAATCCGCATCGCTGATATGCGTCAGCAAGCTGTCTAAGCGTGTTAAGCCCGGTGTATCATAAATCACAAAATCTTCAAACGGCAGCTTGGTAAAATCTAAGGTCGTGCCGGGATGACGCGACGTAGTCAGCTGCGCTGAATTCATCAAAGCATTCAGCAGTGTTGATTTACCGGCATTAGCCATGCCAATCACGGCCACATCACGATCATGACGCAGCAGATGGATACAGTTCAGCACCTCATCAATGCTGTAATTCATCTGCGTATTGGCATTCTTAACCAAATCTCCGCAAATCACGATTCCCTTGACACTGATGCCTGTCTGCTTCAATCGGCGCATGATAAACTGAGCCAGCTTTTCATTTCCCAGCGTATCCGGAAGCAGATCCCGCTTCGTACCAACCAGTACGATATCCTTACCCGCTAAATGGCGGTTAATGCCGCTTAGCAGATTCGCTTCAAAATCAAACAGATCCACAACCCATAAAATTAAAGCATCCAGTTCAGCAACCCGGCTCAGCACTGAATCAGAATCAATTCCCTGCTTCATTGAAATCATCACATCGTCATAATGGCGGATGCGAAAACAACGCTGACAATAATCAGCCTCAGGTTTAGGTGTATATCCGATCTGGCCGGCATCCTCGCTCTGCAGCTCAGCACCGCAGCCAATACATTTTTTACTCATTCGTTTACCTCTTTTCAAACTGTTTCAGAATCCACCGCTCTGCATGACGATTGATTCGAGTATAAATAATATCCTTTTCAGATAAGGGCTGACTTAATATCATCAGCATCTTCATTCGCTTAGCGCCCAGCCCATCAGTCAGCAGCTGATCGCCAAGACAGGCGCATTGATGAGCGTCAACCTGAAAATCATTCAATATTTTACGGTATGTATGCTTCATCGGCTTCAGCGCGAAAGCATATGCCCTTACACCTAAAGCCTCACCATATTGCCTTACCCGCTCTTCTCGATTATTAGAAATCAGACAGAACTTAAGATCGGCAGCCTGTACCTTTCTGACAAATTCACTTACATTTGCACCAGGCAGCTTTTCATCATGAACCGCCAATGTATTATCTATATCACAGATCAGCAATTCAATGCCTGCCCTTTGAAGCATGCCGACATCCAGCTGCTGATAAGATGCAATCTGCAGATCCGGTTTTAAATAATCAAACATAGGCCACCTCCTGCTTATTATACCAAAACCAGCAGTGTGAATAAAGAGTTTTATCCGTGTTTAATCATCAAATCGACTGAATTCTCGGTTTTAAACACGATCCCTAAAGATTGTATCAAAACCGAATCAGATACAAAATAAATTAATTAGAAATAGTTTCTTAAAATTATTCATAGACTATATCAGGTGAGAAAATTATGTTTGAAACTTTATTATCGTGTTTTACCAATCTATTTACTTATTTAGGCTTTATCCAGTCCCGCCGCTTTAAAGATCCGCTTTCCAAAGAGGAAGAAGCTGAGCTGCTGCAACGACTTGAAAATCATGATCAGGAAGCCCGCAACAAACTGATTGAGCATAATCTCAGACTGGTCGCTCATATCGTAAAAAAATATGACATCAAGAAAATTGATAAAGAAGATTTGATCAGCATCGGTACGATTGGTTTGATTAAGGCAATTGATACGTATCGGCTGGAAACCGGCCATAAATTAACAACCTACGCAGCTCGATGCATTGAAAATGAAATTTTGATGGCGATTCGCTCCAATGCCAAGCACGCGTCCACCATTTCGTTAAATGAACCGATTGGCAATGAAACTGACGGCAGTTCAATGTCTTTAATTGATGCCATTGCTTCAGAACCGACCAATCCGATTGATGATTATATGCTTGATGAAAACATTAAAAAAATGAAGGACTATCTCTATGTCCTTGATCAGCGTGAATTAGAGATTTTAACACGCCGTTATGGCTTATTTAATCATCCTGAACAGACGCAAAAGGAAATCGCGAAGGAATTTCACATTTCACGCTCCTATGTCTCACGGATCGAAAAAAGAGCGATAATCAATCTGTATAAGGAATTCTGCAAACATGAAAAAAGTGTCCGCTAAGTGACACTAATAAGGAAAATAATTCAGCTGAACCGGCAGCTTTTCATTGATTTTAACTAATGCCTGTTTAAAATCCTGACGGTCAAATACCGCAACATCGATATAACAATAATGCGTACCTAAAGCACCGCCGATACAACGTGCCAGTCCCAGTGAATAAAGTAATTCATTCAATTCCCTTTCAAGCTGTTTTTTATTATGCGCGAGATTTTCACTTACTCCCTCATGCTCATAAACCAGAGTTCCATATTCACCGCCAAGCCGATTAAAGTTATCTAAAATCAAACGCTGTTCATTCATGATTTCCACAAATAATTCTGGATGGCATGTGGTGATCAGCAGCTTATCGTGATGAACACTATCATTAATTTCTTCCTTATCCAGCTTATACGCCCGATAAATCTGGGTCGGATCTTTAAAGTCCGGCCATTTTTTAGTTTCAATCAGATCAAGCAATCGTTCATATAAATCGGCTAAGGCAAACCACTCTTCTTTGGCATCCTGCTGATCTACACAAGTAAAGCTATTGATATGAGCTTCCATCTGTAAAGTACCAATCATCATTTCAAGCAGCAGGGCGGTAATCGTTTGTTTTTCCTTTTCATCCTGCCATTCAAATGCCGCGCAGTACACATCAAGATCAACCATCTGAGCGTCCTCAAGCACATGCATGCAAATTTGAATATCTTCAACTCCATAGCTGACATCACGCACATCAAAACGTGTTTGAAAGCCTTTTTCGCTTAATGGCTGCTGGCAATCATTGATGATCCAATGATTTAATACTCTTTCCGGTGCAAATTTTTTGATATAAGCGCAGATAAGCTGTGAGCTTTTATCATCGCCGCTTAGAAAAGTACATTCATAAAAATCTTCGCCATTGCCTTCAACCTCTAAGAAACAACCGGCTGTTGATAATAATTCATCATTTAAAATCCGGACAAGCTCTATAATTTTTGCCTGCTGCTGATCCTTTAATGCTTCTTGTAGTTCCATTTGCTGCTTGATAAACAGCTGCCAGAATTTCTTAGTCTTAGTTTTGATTGTATCCATGTTCTATTGCCTCCTTAATGATTCCACAATTCAAAAGTCCGGATATCGATGCATTGCTTTTGACCTTGCCAAGAATCAAATCAGCAAAATAATTGATCTGCGGCGTAAATTCAGAAGGCTGGTCACAGATAAAGCTTTCCTTTAAACCATCATATCGCTGCAGCTCCATGCGGCTGCTCTTCCAAAAATCAGGAATCGTTATCGTTCCCTCACTGCCGTAAATAATCGCGGCATTCTGCTTATCAAGCAGGAAACTGGCCTGAATCGATGCCCATGCCTCTTGATATGTCAATAATAATTCAGCCGTATCATCAACACCGCTGGCGCATAAATGAAACCATGCGTCAACATGATTAGGTTCATTCAGCAATTCCCGTACCATAGCCAAGGCATAACAGCCGACATCAAATAAAGCACCGCCGCCCTTCTGCACATCAAAAATCGGATGGCTTGCATCAATGTCACTTTTGCGGCAGAAACTGGCTTCCATGTGAATCACCTTACCGATTTTACCTTCATTCAGCCATTGCTTGGCCTTTTGGGTGGTCGGCAGATAACAGACCTTCATGGCCTCCATCAGAATCAGATTATGCTCCTGGGCAAATTGATAGGCGCTTAAAGCTTGCGCTGGTTCAATAAATGCCGGCTTTTCTACCATACAATGCAGTCCAGCCCTTAAAGCCTGCATCACATTTTCAAAATGAAGAAAATTAGGGGTGGCAATATATACCGCATCAAGCTCATCATGATTCAGGAACTGATGAAGATCATCGGTATAGCTTTGAATATTAAAATCATCAGCAAATTGCTTTGCCTTATCCGCTTTGCGCGCGTAAACACTGACAACGCTAAATGTCTCTGCTCCCTGTACACCCTTCATAAAACGATGAGCAATGTTGCCTGCTCCCAGAATTCCTAAACGAATCATCCTATACCACCTCAGCAATCGCATTTATTTTATCATTATTCAGTTATTTATACAATTGAAGAAAATCGACAATTGATGCTGATAATGATATAATAATAACACTTAAAAGAGGGTTTTATATGAAAAAAATAATGCTTACACTCTGCCTTTTCATGGCATCTTCCCTGTCTGTTCACGCGTTCAGCGAGGGCAGCTGGGTCAAGGAAGAAGCTGGCTGGGCTTATTATAATGTTGAAAATATGCGGCTCAGCGGCTGGATTCAGGATCAGTATCAATGCTGGTACATGCTGGATTATGACAGCGGCATCATGAAGACTGGCTGGGTTGCGGAAAACCGTGACTGGTATTACTTGAATCCTGATAACGGCATCATGCAGGACAGCAAATGGATTACTGAAAACGGCACAAACTACTATCTATTGCCAAATGGTAAAATGGCGGTCGGCCTCGTTGAAATTGACGGTGTCAGTCACCTATTTGCGGAAAATGGCAGTTATCTCGGCGAAGCTTCTCAAAATGAACCGCTGCCGCCTGACAGTGATCTGAGCGAAAGCAGCTATGAACGCTCGATGGCTGAACAGGTCATTGATCAAGTCAATGAATATCGCGCTGAAGCTGGCTTAAAAGCACTCAGCAATGCTTCTGCTGCATTACAAAACGCTGCTGATATCCGAGTGAATGAATTAGCCGCCGACTTCAGTCATGAAAGACCTGACGGCAGTTATTTCGCAACCGTGCTTGATGAGGTAGGAATTGATACATATTATTATGCGGAGAATATCGCTTTTGAATATCAAAGTGTTGATGAAGCCATGGATTTCTGGATGCATTCAGAGTCCCACCGCATCAATATCTTAAATGAAAGCTTTAATGAAATTGCTGTCAGCCTGATTCCTTCAAGCACAGGTTATCTGTGGGCGATGATCTGCATTGGAGAATAAGATGAAATTTTATAAAAAAGATGAATATGCCGTAACGGTGATTGAACATGACAGCTCTGTTGATGAGATCCTGACAGCCTGCCGCCAGTCTAAAAAGCAGCGCTATCTCTGCTATCAGCAGCGAAGGCTGTTAGTGAATCAGCAGCCAATCATGCAAAATTGTCCGTTAAAGCCGGGTGATGAATTGGCAGTCCGTGTTTTCATTGATGAAGCCATTGACTTTCTGCCTGATGCCCTGCCCCTTGATATTGTTTATGAGGATGAGGTGGTGCTGATTGTCAATAAGCCGCCTGGATTATTAGTTCATCCGGATCAGAAGGATGGCCATCATACCTTGGCAAATGCCGTCAGCGCTTATTATCACGCAAGCGGTCAATCACATGCGATCCGTCCGATTCATCGCCTTGATTTTGAAACCAGCGGTCTGGTATTATTCAGCAAATGCTCATTCTTTCAGCCGCTGCTTGATGAAATGCTAGCGAATAAGCAGATTGCCCGCAGCTATCTGGCCATCGTTAACGGTGCGATGAAGCCTCACACAACGCAGACCATTGACGCGCCGATTGGCAGTGACCGGCATGTAAACAATAAATACCGAGTAAGCAAAACCGGTAAGCCGGCGGTGACTCATATCACCTGTCTAAAAGAAAATCAGCGCAAGAAGATTTCACTTGTCGAATGTCAGTTAGAAACCGGCAGGACGCACCAGATCCGTGTTCATTTGGCTTCAATACAGCGGCCGATTCTCGCCGATCCGATTTATGGAAAACCTTCGCCGCTGATTCAGCGATGTGCCTTGCATGCCTATAAGCTGCGATTGATTCATCCAATGAGTATGAAAGCCTTACTCATCGAAACAAAAATGCCGGAAGATATGCAAATATGCCTCAAAAAATAGAGGGCTGTGACAGCGATCACAACCCTTTTTCTATTCTTCAAGCAATAAAATATGAACCTGATACGTATCCCCTTGCTGAGCAATACCCACCGCTGATTTGGTAAATGCTTTATCATTCAGCGCTTTCATAAAGACATAATCATCTTCAAGCTGATTGATACAATCCTCAGCGCTTGTCACATTCAGGCAAATAGCTTCCTTCGCATCCAGATAGCTGATTTTCTGTTCATCCAAAACCGTCGTGAAATATGTATTATTCGGACGGATGGAATCAGCTCGCGACAATCCTTCAAAAGCTCTGATATCAGCCGCCGTCTGCAGATCAGCCATTTGGGTATCAAGCTGACCGCCGCTCATTTTCTTTAATTCCTTGATAATTTCCTTTTTTAGATCAGCCGCATCACTTGTGACCATGGCTTCCCCATTCACATAATAAGCACTGACGCCATTGATCGTCTGCCAGCCGTAAACTGCCGCTCCATCAGCCGCAAAATAAAGCTTTCTGCCATCTGCCTCCTGCCAGCCGGTCTGCGCTACATTCTGTTTATAGTAATATAATTTGCCATTAATTGTTACCAATCCATTCAGCAAGCTTTCAGAACTTGTGCCAATATACTTGCCATCAGTCGCAAACTCAAAGGTTTGATTATCGATGACAACTCGGCCGGTCGCCATTTGACCATTACCTAAAAAATAGTAGCGGCTGCCATTCTCACTAAGCCACATGTTTGAATACATAATACCGTTTGCCGGATTCAGATAGAACCAAGATTTATTCTGTGCCAGCCAGCCGGTCACCATTTTACCATTCTTCTCATCAAGATAGTACCAGCAGTCATTCGTTTTCAGCCAGCCCTTGGTCATATAACCATTATCCTTTTGGAAATAATACCAGCTGCCGTCGATTTTTTTCCATTCTTTTACCATTTTATTATCTTCAATGTAGACCCGGTTATCTCCTATGGTTGCCCAATCGGCAGATACCCTGATACTTGTCATCGCCAAACACAGGCTTAAGCTTAAAGCTGCGATCAATCCTTGTTTTATTCTCATCATCAACAACTCCTTCATTCAAATTATATCACGGATTCACTTTCGCGTATAGTTTCTAAAATCGTCCGCATACTACTTGCAGGAGGTGATTTCAATGGCTCAAACAAAAAAATACAAACCTGGTGAAAACTGTGAAAAAACAGCTAAATATGCTGAATATACAGAATCAGGCAAGTTAGTCAATGAAGATATCGACGTTGATGCAGGGCATCGTTTCCCACCAGCGCAACAGAAAGGTTCTTATTTTATAGAACAGAAATAATGAAATTGCAGCCCAGGCAAATGCTTAGGCTGCAATTTTATTTATTAATTCAAATCAAAAGCTTCCTGTTCTACTTCCAGATTATCTTCTAACGGTTCTGTTTCACTAAATTCACGAATCTCAACCGTTTGGATTCCTTTCAGCGGATAGCTGTCAGCTTCAAGATGAAGAGCGGACGAGAAGGTCGCATCCTTACTCATCAATGCGATATCCTTAAACAATACCGGTTCAATCTTTTCTTTCATAAAATCAATCGCGTCATTCAAATCACCGCTGGCAATCATCTTAATGACAGATGGATTTGATTTCACCTTTTTACAGATACTTTCACCGCGTACCGGTCTTCCCGTCAGCGGCAGATCACTGGTTTTCAGACGTTTGATTGATTGATTTTCACAATAGATAACAACATAATTCTCATTATTATTTAAGGCGCATAAACTAGCCATCGCCTCTGCCTTCATAGCAATAATTCCCTTGCTGCGCGCACCGGTAGGCGTTATGTTATTCACATTATAACGAGAAACAAAGCCATTAGCTGAACAAACGACTAAATCCGCATTGTCATAAACCACGCAGGCAGCTACGACACGATCCTCAGCCTTAAGTCCCATCAGGTTCATTGTCTTGTTGTTTCTTGAAACCATTAAATCTTTGACCATTGTTCGCTTGATCATTCCCTGCAGGGAGAGAGTAATAATTGAAGCATTAGTATCAAAGCTGCTCAAAACAAAGGAGGCAATAACTTTTTCCTCACTGCTGATGGATACCATCGTATTCAAATGAGAACCGATATCCTTCCACTTAGCTTCCTCGATCTCATAGACCGGCGTATAGCCATAAGCGCCGGAGCTGGTTATATAAAGCAATGTATCAAGCATATTTACTTCCTTATAACCAATCAGCTCATCGCCATCTTTTAAGCCAGTAGACAGATGCTCGCTGGCACTGTAAGAACGCAGTGATACACGTTTTACATAACCATCGCGTGAGATTGTTACCATCACCCTCTCATTCGGTATCATCTGCTGCTTATCGATGACAATTTCCTGGATTTCATTCTCAATTTTAGTCAGACGCGGTGAACCAAAAGCTTTCTTAACTTCCTTTAATTCACGCACAATTTCTTTACGCATCAGCTTTGGATAGGCAAGCATATCGTTTAAAATTTCCATTTCATTAACCAAATGTGAAAATTCATCACGCAGCTCATTGACATCGGTACTTGATAAACGATATAAACGTAAGGTTACAATAGCTTCTGCCTGTTCCTCGGTAAATTCAAAACGTTCGATGATTCTTTTTTTAGAATCAGCCTTATCCTTAGAAGATCGAATCAGCGCGATAATCTCATCCAAAACTGAAACAGCCTTAATCAAACCCTCTAAAATATGACAGCGTTTTTCCATGCGGTCCAATTCAAACTTACAGCGCCGGGTAATAACATCAATTCGATGGTTGATAAAAGCATCCAGCATCTGAGTCAGACCTAACTGCATCGGCCGCTTATTAACAATAGCCACGACGTTATAGTTATAAGAAACCTGCAGATCCGTATTCTTATACAGATAATTTAAAATCAGTTCAGCATTGGCTTCCTTCTTTAAATCAATCGCTACACGCAGACCATTGCGGTCACTCTCATCACGAACATCGATAATGCCGTCAATTTTTTTATTCAGACGAATGTCATCAATCTTGCGGACCAGATTGCATTTGATTACTTCATAAGGAAGTTCCTTCACAATAATCTGCTGGCCGGTTTTTGTCTGATTGATTTCAACCTTGGCACGGACTACAATTTTACCGCGGCCGGTAGTAAAGGCATCTTTAATACCTTCGATTCCCTGTACGATACCGCCGGTTGGAAAATCTGGGCCCTGAATGTATTCCATCAGTTCATCTAATTCACAATCAGGAACCTGAAGCCGATAGATAGCCGCATCAATTACCTCACCTAAATTGTGCGGAGGGATATTGGTCGCGTAACCGGCGGCAATACCGCTGATACCATTCACTAAAAGGTTGGGATAGCGGGCAGGCAGCACTGTTGGCTCCATGTTGGTATCATCAAAGTTCGGCGTGAACTCTACGGTGTTTTTATCAATATCCTGAAGCAGATACTGGGCTAAGGGCGCTAATCTCGCTTCCGTATAACGCATGGCTGCCGGCGGATCATCATCCATAGAACCATTATTACCATGCATATCGATCAAAGGTTCCCGAGTTTTCCAGTTTTGCGACATACGAACCATGGCGTCATAAACCGAACTGTCGCCGTGCGGATGAAAATTACCGATAACTAAACCTACCGATTTTACTGATTTACGGTAAGGCTTATCATGGGTATTGCCATCGATCTGCATCGTATATAGGATTCGGCGCTGTACCGGTTTTAAACCATCACGGGCATCCGGAAGCGCTCGATCCTGAATAATATATTTTGAATAACGGCCAAAGCGATCACCCATGATCTCTTCAAGCGGCGATATCAAAACATGTGTTTTTTGTTCATCGGCCATTAACGTTTAACCTCCAATGCATAATTATCCTCAAGCGTAAAGCTGACATTCTCCTCAATCCAGTCACGGCGCACATCGGCTTTATCTCCCATCAGCACCGACACCCGGCGTTCCGCAAGCACCGCATCCTCAATGCTTACCTGAATCAATGTGCGGGTTTCCGGACACATCGTTGTATCCCACAGCTGATCGGCATTCATTTCACCAAGACCTTTATAGCGCTGCAAAGTGAAATTCTTCGGGAAAGTTTTACGCAGTGCATTCAACTCCTCATCACTCCATGCATACTGTGTCTGATTGCCTTTGCTTAATTTATATAAAGGCGGCAGTGCGATATAAACCATACCCTTTTCAATCAATTCACGCATATAACGGAAAAAGAAAGTAAGCAGCAAGACTTGAATATGCGCGCCGTCATCATCGGCATCGGTCATGATAATCACTTTGTGATAATTGCTGTCTTCAGCGGAGAAATTGGCTCCCACACCAGCTCCCAGCGCGTGAATAATTGTATTCAACTCTTCATTTTTTTCAATATTGGCGATGCTGGCTTTTTCCGTATTCAGCACCTTACCGCGCAGCGGCAGGATTGCCTGATAGCGGGAATCACGTCCCTGCTTGGCACTGCCGCCGGCAGAATCACCCTCGACCAGATATAACTCTTTTTTACGGGCATCCTTGCTTTGCGCAGCAGCCAGCTTACCAGATAAGATTTTCTCAGACTTCCCGCGGCTTTTACCTTTACGCAGATCCTCACGCGCCTTGCGGGCCGCTTCACGCGCCTGAAAAGCCCGTGACATCTTTTTAATCAGCGTAAATGCCAAATCCTTATTTTCTTCTAGGAAATAAGTTAATTTTTCACTGACTAGATTTTCAACCGCTGACTTAGCCTCCGCGGTGCCCAGCTTCCCCTTTGTCTGTCCTTCAAACTGCAGTAAGTTCTCCGGAATCCCCAGTGACAAAATAACCGTCAGTCCCTCGCGGACATCACTGCCCTCAAAATTACGATCCTTTTCCTTTAAAAGACCATAACGGCGGGCATAATCATTAAACACCTTGGTAAAAGCGCTGCGGGCGCCTACCTCATGGGTACCGCCATCCTTCGTTCTTACCATATTGACAAAGGAAAACATATTCTCCTGATATTCATCGGTATATTGGAAAGCACAGTCAATCTGAATCTCATTCACCATACCGCTGAAAGATACCGGCTTATGAAAGACTTCCTTATCCTCATGAAGATACTCAATAAAAGCCTCTAAACCATTTTCATAGCAAAAGTCGGCATGCTTATCCTTGCGCAGATCCGTAACGATCATCCTCAGACCTTTTAATAAGAACGCGTTTTCTCTGGCTCTTTCTTCAATCGTTGAAAAAGAGAAATCCGTCGTTGAGAAAATCGTATCATCAGGCATAAAGCGCACTTTACTTCCCGTCTTATTCGTCTTTCCCAATTCCTTTAATTCAGAGGCTTCGCTGCCGCCGTTTTTAAAACTCATGGCATACATCTTGCCGCCGGTGCAGACTGTCACCTCTACCCACTTACTCAACGCGTTAACAACGCTGGCACCTACGCCATGCAGACCGCCGCTGGTTTTATAACCGCCGCTGGTAGAGAATTTACCGCCCGCATGCAGTACCGTAAAAATAACCTGCAGTGTGGATACGCCGCTGGCATGCATCCCTACCGGCATGCCTCGGCCTTCATCTTCAACTGTCAGTGAACCATCTTTTTCAATGGTGATTTTAATTGTGTTCCCATGTCCGTTCAGTGCTTCATCGATTGCATTATCAACAATTTCCCAAACTAAATGGTGCAGCCCCCGGCTATCCGTTGAACCAATGTACATACCCGGACGCTTACGTACTGCCTCCAGACCATCTAAAATCTGTATACTGGTGGCATCATAAACATTTTCACTCATGGATTCACCTCATTCCATTTGTATAGTATAGCATAAAATGACCTGAATCCAATAATGAAATTTTTCATAATATTCAAAAAAACTTTTTAAAGTTGTACAACCATGATAGAATAGTCAATGAGGTGAAACTATGTTCATTCTTTATATGTTATTTGGCTATTTATTAGGCTCAATTCCATTTGCGTTAGTTATCGGGAAAGTCTTCTATCATACGGATGTACGCAATTATGGCTCAGGCAATCTCGGCGGCACCAATGCCGGCCGTGTACTCGGCAAGAAAGCAGGCATTGCCGTCATTGTATTAGACGCGCTGAAATGCGTACTGGCAATCTATCTTGTCTCACTCTTTGATAAGCAGGCATCGATCTGGTGCGGTCTTGCCGTTTGTATCGGCCACTGTTATCCAGTATTTGCACATTTTAAGGGAGGAAAAGCAGCTGCCAGTATGTTTGGCTTCTTATTTGCGGTTTCATTATTTACTGTTAATAACTTTCTCTGCTTCCTGATTCCCTTTCTCTGTTTCATGATCTGTCTTTATTTTTCAAAGATGGTTTCCTTGTCATCGATGGTCGCATCGCTGACTTCAACGCTCTGTCTGATTTTCTTCAAAGCGGAGACTTCGGTTATCATTGCCTCCCTGCTTATGGCAGTATTAATTATCTATCGTCATCAAGGCAATATTAAAAAGATTTTAAATGGCACAGAAAATAAAGTAAAGTGGTTATAAGAAACTGGCAGCACGACTTCTAATGTCATACTGCCAGTTTTTTTAATGTCTTTCAGGAAATACAAAATCGATCAGCGCCGCATTCAGAAAATCATTAAAGGGCTTCATCAGCCTGCATAGCTTGATCGTCTCGGCAATGAAAAGCTCGCGCTCAGCAATCAGCTCATCTTCAATAAAGGCTTCCAGATACCAGCTCTTATACCGCAGATATTCACCGACTTTCGCATCCTCTTCATAACCCTTAGGCAGCTTTTTCAGCTTTGTGCCGCCAACCTTAAAATACTTGCGGAATTCAGAATCATTGATGATTGCCAGAAAAGCATCGGGATTTTGCTGGATATGACTGCGAATCATCGTGGTCGCGTCATTAAAAACATCTGCGAATAAACCGCCGCCGATAAATGACTGATTCTGTGAAGTCAGTGAAATATAATAACCAACCGGTATCGGCAGCTTGCCGCCCGTTGATAAATGCGCGCGGAAGTTTGGATTGTAAAGGCTCTTATCCTTGCTGAAACGGGTATCCCGAACCATCCGATAGGTAAGCTCTTTGGGGTCCATGAAGCTTAATTCACCTTCATCAAGCCCCAGTAAAAGATCACGAAGCAAATCATAAAAGCACTGCTGAGCAGCTTGATATTCTTTTTTATGTTCATGCATCCATTCCTTATTGTTATGCTGCTTCAGTTCATTGATAAAATTTAATAATTCAGCGGTATTCATGCTGTCTCTCTCCCCTCATTCATCACTTCATTCAGCTGTCTGCTTTGCAGCAGTTTTTTTAAAAATTCTTTGATTTCAAGATGTGAGCAGAAACGTACTTCCTCACGATAAACATCTGATATTTCATCTAAATCTTCCATATTTTGAATAAAGTTCTCTATCTTAACATGATCACTGTATTCAAGATGCTGCGGATTCAGCCGGTGGGTTTTAATCGCAACGCCCAAACGTTTTTGACAGCTGCAGCTATCCTTATTGACAAGGCCGCAGTATTGTTTAAGAAAATCGCCCACCTTCTTACGTGAACGTGAAAGCCGCTGCCGATAGTTCTCCGCACTGATATTCAGGATATCCGCCGCATTCTGACTGTCAAGCTTAAACATCGTTCCCAGTATAAAGATACAGCGGTCTTCTGGCTTCAGGCATTGCAGCATGACATTAGTACATGACAATTTCAGCTCATCAGCCAATACTTCATGATCAACACCGCATGTATCCTTTTGCGAAGCTTCAATATAACCTGCCTCAATATCCTGCCCCATGATTTCAAAGCTGAGCGGCTGATCGGCAAACATGCTTTTACGGGTAGTCAGCAAGGTATTGACGGCAATCCTATATACCCATGTCGAAAAGGCACTTTCCTGACGGAAAGCAGATAAATTGCACATTACCTTGATTAATATTTCCGAAGCAGCATCCTCCGCATCAGTAACGCTGCCCAGCATTCTTAACGCCAAGGTAAAAATCTGATCCCGAACACTCAGCAGTAATTCTTCAAGTGCGCCACTGTCACCTTGAATGGCAGCTTGAATTAATTCCTGTTCATTTTTCTTGTCCATAATTCCATCTCCTTTATAAGTTAGACTTCAAAGCAGTCAATTTGTGACATCTTTTTTTTATTTTTTTTGAAATCCTGTTTTAATAAGCATACCATAGCATTTAAACCTTGGCTTCAAAAAAATGAAAACCCCCATTAAAAAAAGCAGGTTGCCCTGCTAATTGATTAATTCAATCATATTATTTTCAATACAGTGGGATAAAGACAGCGTCTTGGACTCCATCTCAAAGCGCACTGTGATTTTACCCTCGGAAAGATTTGATATGATTCCCTTGCCAAACAGTTTATGCTGAATCTTAGCACCGCGCCGCAGTCTTGCAGCCGGCTTATTCGTCTCCTCAGCAACCTCACTCTCAGCTTCCTTGGAACATAATGTATACATAAAATCTGACATTCTCACCTTGACCTGCGCAGCAGCCTTATAAGCTATCAGCTCTAAATGATTGCCGGCTCTTGACATTAAATACGCAAACAAAGAGATTTCCTGCGGATAATCTGGATGTGCCTTGCCGACAAGCGGGAAGCTTGTATTGATACAATCTAAAAGATAAACGTCATCAAAGCTTTGACCAAAGGCATTCTCCGCCGATGTTAAAATCAAAGGTGCTGAAGCGTTAGGATGTATTTTCTTCAATTCATCAAGCCGGACAAGCAGCATATCCGCTTTCGGATAACGTTTCGCAAGCAGCAGCATCGTGCTGTAAAAATGGATATCCGCAGCCAAACCATTGCGCTTCAGATATGCCGCATAACCAGATTCCTCATGGATAAATTCAAGCAGCCGGTAAGCATTCATATCCTTAGCCATGCGGATAGCTTCTAATGAAGAAATAATTTTTTGCTTCTGAGCATTCCGCATATTGCATTCCAGCATTGCCTGATATACATCAAGCTGCGGATTTACCAACATAATTTCTCTGACTTGTTTTGCCTGATTTGCCGTTAAACCAAAATCCAGCTGCTCATAAACATCCATGAATGCATTAAGATCATGAGCATTCATAAACAAACGCATAATTGACAGCAATTCATGAGCCGTGTCATTCTCCAGCATCAGCGCCATTGAATCATGCAGCTGGAACGGTACCGCCATCTCCAGCAACCGATCAATCAGCAGCAACGCTGTTGATGAATGCCGATAAATCAATGCCGTTTCCTTTTCCGCACTGATATTCTTAAGCAGATAATCCATCATCAGCTCTTTATCGCGAAGCGCCTTAAAAGCGACTACATCCGCCGCTTCATTACCGCTGTTTAATGGCTTCTTAACCAAACGGCTCATACATTCAGTAATCGTTGCCGGTGTATGATAATCAACAGCCGCCTTGATCCATAAAGGATTGTCATAAGTGGTATTAAAAGCATCATAAGCCTGCGGAAATGCGCCCTGAGCAAATCGGAACGTATTATCGCGATTGATGGCAAAGAAAATACTCTGCAGATCAGCAGCCAGCTGTTTAATGAGAAAATGATCCAGAAAAGACAGATTTTCCGCATCATCCAGCATCAGATGCGTCAGTCTGAGATCACATGCCTCTAAGCTGTAAGCCTTACTCGTCAACAGCTGTAAGGATAATGAACGGACATCCATGAGATCTCTGATTTCATTATTTTTCTTTAGTTTCTTTAATGCCTTTACTAAATAAGCAAGATCGATCTGATCAAACATTTTGCCATTGATTTCACTCTCCGGCAGCATCATCGCATCGCATTCAATCAGCTTATCAATTAGTTTAGCCAAGCGTTCACTGCTTAAATGCACACCAAAGGCATCCTTACAGATTTTTTTCACAAAACGATCCATCCGTTTATAAATACGGGCTGATTTAATACCATTTTGTTTTTCATAGCCGAGAACCAGCTTCGCGCAGAGACGATCCAGTGTTGTGATTAGGGGAGCCTTTAGCTCAGGATGCTCATAATTAAACAAACGCTGTGTTTCTTTCACACAGTATTCATTCGCACACAGAATTAAAATTGATTGTGGAATCACCCCTGATTCAATCAAGCGCGCTGCCCTTTCGCGAATCAATGTGCTCTTTCCAGAACCTGTACTTCCCTCAAAAACACAGGCACCTCTATCGTGTACAAGTGCCTGCTGCAATTCATCGTTAAATAATGTCTTCAATCCTCTCAACCTACCTCTACTCTAAAAATGCATACTTTATAATCATACTATATTTTTACTGTATTTGCCAGTAAAACTTTTACTTCAGCCATTGCTGGGTGAAGGTATCCACCGGTGCCGGGCGGCCGTAATAATAACCCTGAATCAGATTACAGCCAAGCTGAACCAATAATTCAACCTGTTCCTTCATCTCCACACCCTCAGATAATGACGTAATATTCATTTCTGCACAGAAATCGATCACACTCTTTACAACACTCTTGGATACATGATCCTGACAAATGCCGTCCACTAAACTTTTATCAAGCTTCAGCACATTCATATCCACCTCTGTCAGTGAAGCGAGATTTGTATAGTTGGAACCAAAATCATCCAAGGATAACAAAAAGCCCTGTTCACGAATCTGGCGGGTGATGATTCCCATCAATTCCCGATCCAGCATGTCTGTGCTCTCAGTAATTTCAATTTCAATCAGTGAATGCTCAATGGCATGCTCATCGACAATTTTCAGCATCTTTTCAAGAATCTTGTCATCAGCAATTGTCAGCCGGGAGAAATTCACAGAAATCGGTATGAGCTTTATACCTTCTTCACGCCATTGATTTAAAATCAAACAGGCTTGTTTCAGGACATATAGATCAAGAACTTCAATGATCCGCTCTCTTTCCAGCAGATAGATAAAATGACCCGGCGGAATCAGACCATGCTTTTCATGCTGATAACGAACTAATGCCTCAGCACCATAAATCCTGCCGTCAGAGGCATAGACCTTCGGCTGCAGATAAACGACGAAGCTGCCCATCTCTATACTCTTAATCAATTCCTGACGGATATAAGAATAATGCCGGTAATCATCCTTCTCACTGTTCTCATAATAATGCTGCTTATTCAAATACATCATTTCATCAGCCTGCCGGGTTAATTCACGGATATTGAAATTGGTCTCACTCCATGCATAACCCATCGATACTGAAAAGCTCTCATGTGTTTCTATCTGCATTTGTATACTGCGGATTCGCTCACGGAAATCACGGATATCTAAATTCTGCGCGATAACGACAAACTCATCGCCGCCAAGCCGAAACAGATCTCGCTGATTAAAATATTCACTTAAAATTTTAGAAAAGCGCAGAATAGCCAAATCGCCGATATCATGTCCTCTTGAATCATTAATGTGCTTCAGATCATTGATATCACAATAAAGGATACCCAATGATTTCAATTTTACATCATTTAATTGAAGAATATGATCCATATACCGGTTACGGTTATTAAAACCAGTCAAGCCGTCATGATAACCCAGAAATTCAAAATGCTTATGCACATGCTGGCGGTCAAGCTCAGCTTCGATGAACGTTACCAATGAGTTAAACAGCGAACGGTCAAAACCAGGCCTCAGCATTGGATTAATGATCATAATATAACCGAGAGTCTTGCCCTCTTTATGCAGTTCTACCATCATTAGAGCTGAAACATTATACTTCATGCAAAGCTTTTTTACTTCTGAATCCGTTTTATCAACATTATCAATCATCAGCTTTCCTTTGCTGTCACATGCGGCAAAAAGACACTTGTACGCATTTGCGTCTGCCTTAGAGAAAGCGTTTGCCTCCCCATCATCGTACCATGCATAAGACTTCGTAATTGCAGATGCTTCTGTTTCAAACAGCTGGGCGCCAGCCGCCTGATAGTATTCAGCAAGATTTTTCAGCACCTGATGCATTCCCGCATCAAAATCTGTGCATTCAGAAAAAATTTGAATGCATTCCACCAGTTTTTCACGGCTTTCCAGTTTCTTGGCAAGCTGTGTACTGATCACCTCTTTTTCAGTAATATCTACAGCAATCTCCATTTTCAGCTTCTTCCCATTTAGCTTAATCATTTTATCTTTTAATATAAAATGCCGCTGCAGATTATCATTATAATGCTCCCAGACAAGAAATTGCCTTTCATTTAAAATCTTATTAGTACAAAATTCACAAGGGTGCTCCTTCCCCTGCAGAATCTTATAACAAGGCAACCCTTTATACTCCTTTATCGGGCTATTTTTCAAGCCAGCCCGGTTAATAAAATAGACTTCATATGTATCAGGATCAGTAAGATATACCACATCCTCTAATTCGTCCAGAATTGCCAGTTCGTCCATGAATACAGCCTCCCCCATGTTATTATCATTCTACCATTTCTAAACGCAAAAAAGAATAGGTTTGCCCTATTCTTCATCAATACAGTCGGCAAATTGTGAATTATACAGATCCGCATAGAAGCCTTGCTGCTTCATCAGCTCATCATGACTTCCCTGTTCGATAATATCACCATGATTAATAACCAATATGCAGTCCGCATTCCGGATCGTGGAAAGCCGGTGAGCAATGACGAAACTTGTACGGTTCATCATCATATTTTTCATTGCTTTTTGAAGCATGATTTCAAGTCTTGTATCAACACTGCTGGTTGCTTCATCAAGAATCAGAATCGGCGGATCAGCAAGAATCGCGCGGGCAATAGTCAGCAGCTGCTTTTCACCGATACTGATATTATTTGCCTCTTCATTTAATACTGTCGCATAGCCATCCGGCAGTGTTCTAATGAAATGATGGATATTGGCTACTTTAGCCGCATTCACAACCTCTTCACGGGTTGCATCAAGCCGGCCATAGCGGATATTGTCTTCAATTGTACCGCCGTAAAGCCATGTATCCTGTAAAACCATACCAAAAATGGAACGCAGATCATCGCGTCGCATATCCTTTATATCGACACCATCAACCTTAATGGAACCGCCATTCAATTCATAAAAACGCATCAAAAGATTAATTAATGTCGTTTTACCGGCACCTGTCGGACCGACAATCGCTATCGTCTGACCGCTCTTGACTTCTACATTCAGATCCTTAATCAAGATTTTATCTGGTGTATAGCCAAAGCGTACATGTTCAAAGGAAACATTCCCCTTCAGACATTCAACACAGAGCGGTGTTTCACTTTCCTTAACCTCTTCCTCAGTATCAAGAATTTCAAAGATACGGGCGAATCCGGCGGCGGCTGCCTGAAGTGTTGATGACAGTTGGGAAATTGAATTCAACGGCTCGTTAATCTGCCAGATATAACGGATAAAAGCCTGCAGATTTCCCACTGTGATAGCACCGGAGAGTACATTTAAAGCCCCCATCATCGCCATAATACCAATTCCCAGATAAGTAACCAGTGAGATCAAAGGACTCATCAGTGATGAAATAAATTGTGCCTTAAAGCCTGACTGACAAAGATTGTTATTAATTTTTTCAAATTCTTCAATCGCTGTCTGCTGACGGTTATACAGCTGAATTTCATCGAAGCCGGTATACATTTCAGTAATTGTGCCATTCATCGCACCATAAGCATCCTGCTGACGTTTAAACAAACGCTGTGAAAAATGTACGATGATACGAGAAATCAGCAAAGAAATCGGTATGATCAGCATTGTACATAATGCCATTGTCGTATTGATTCTAAACATCATTGTCAATGCTAAAATCACTGCCAGAATGCCATTCAATATTTGTGAAAAGCTCTGCTGGAGCGCGTTGGATACCGTATCGACATCATTAGCGATCCGTGACATTAAATCGCCGCTTTCATGCGCATCAAAATAAGCAATCGGCAAATGATGAATTTTCATTTCCACAGCATTTCGCAAATCGCGCATCATTTTCTGAATTGCATCCGTCAGCATAAAACCTGACAGAATATTAGAACCCTTTTGAATCAAATACATAATTGCCAAAAGAATGATTGTCTGTAAAACATAGGCAAAATTAACACCGCTTTGAGTACCAGCCTTCATTGCCAGCACATCATTCATTAAAGAGGTAGTAATCCAGCCTTCGACTGAAGGTGTCAGCGCCATTAATACACTGGCAGTTACCAAAAAGACAATAGCACCTAGAAAAAGCCATTTATAAGGAGAAACAAACGGTTTGATCCGTTGGTAAGTCAATTTTATTGATTGTTTCATCGTGCCAATTCCTCCTCGCTGAGCTGAGAAGCCGCAATTTCCTGATAAATCGTACAGTTCTTCAATAGCTCATGATGCGTGCCATGTCCAACGATTTTTCCCTCGTTCAGCACAATGATTTGATCCGCATCCATGATCGTAGAGATTCGCTGTGCGACAATCAACGTAATCGCATCTTTTGTTTCTTCTTTCAGATCAGCGCGCAGACGGGCATCAGTTTTAAAATCAAGCGCTGAAAAGCTGTCATCAAAAATATAGATTTCCGGTTTAATCAATAAAGCTCTGGCAATTGATAACCGCTGCTTCTGACCGCCGGATACATTCGTACCACCCTCGGCAATCGCTTCCTCAAACTGATGCGGCTTCTGAGTAATAAAATCATAGGCCTGTGCAACCTGTGAAGAATGAATTACCTCATCCTCAGGCGCATCCAGACGGCCAAAACGGATATTGCTGCCGATGTTGCCTGAAAACAGCAATGCTTTCTGCGGAATAAAACCGATACGCGAACGCAGTGCTTTTAAATCAAAATCACGGATATCAACATCATCGATGCGGATTGAACCGCGGGTGACATCATAAAAGCGTGGAATCAGGTTAATCAGTGTTGACTTGCCAGAACCGGTTGAGCCGATAAAAGCCACCGTTTCACCCTTTTCAGCCTTAAAAGAGATATCCTTTAAGACAGCCTCTTCGCCATTTGGATATACGAAATCTACATGATCAAATTCAATTTTACCCTTTATCGGCGTTTCTGTTACCCCATTCTCAGGATTGACTATACTGATGTCAGTATCAAAAACAGCCTGAATACGGCTTGCGGATACGGCCGCTCTTGGATACATGATAAATACTGTACAGAAAAGCATCATTGAAAACATCGCATGGAAACAATATTCAAGGAAAGCCGTCAGCTGACCGACGCTGAGTGTACCAACATTAATCATATTAGCTGAAAGCCAGAAAATAATCAGAATGACCGCATTCAGCATTAAAAAGAATAAAGGCTGTGTAATCGTCATCAGCTTAAACAGCTTTCTTGATGTATTCGTATAATCTTCATTAGTCTGTGCAAACCGCTGCATTTCAAATTCATCATTTCTAAACGCGCGGATGACACGAATGCCGGTAAGGTTTTCACGGGTTACCTGATTCAGCTTATCAAGGCCTTTCTGCTGACGGGTTGATAGCGGATCGGCTTTTTTCGCAACAATATAAACACCGGCTACAATAAATGGAACCGAAGCCGCCAACACTAACGAGAGCGGCAGTGAATTCTGAATCGTCAGCACCATGGATACGATAAACATAACCGGTGTCAGCAAAGCTGTTCTCAGCAATACATTTACGAATAATTGTATCTGAAACGCATCATTATTTGTTCGGGTTATCATACTGGATACCCCAAACTTATTGAATTCCGCATGGGAAAACTGCTGAACGCGTCTAAAGATATCTGAGCGGATATCACGGGTTATGTTGATTGAGATGCGGGCGCTGCAATAACCGAGACAAATCGTTCCAAATACACCCAAAACAGCAATCAGCAGTATCACCAGTGTGCGCTCTTTTATAAACTGAGGATCCTGATTGGCAATTCCCTGATCGATCATCTGCGCAACTATCGTTGGAATGCCAAGCTCTACCAGCGCAAAGCCAAACACTGACAAGAAATCAAAAAGCAGAAGCTTTTTATAACGTTTTAAATACTTTAAGATCAGCTTCATAAGTTACTCCTTTAAAAAGAAGGAAGAAGCACGCTTCTCCCTTTTCATTCATTTTGAATTCTAACACACAGCTCTCTTAAAGTCAATGCGGCTGTAAGGACTACTTATATACCGCATTATAATCCGTTAATTCAATATTATGATTATCAAGCCAGCTTCGCAGCCGTGAATCACATAAGACTTGAAGATCTCGGCAGCGCTGGATCGTCAATGTAGAATTATCAAGGATATAAGCATCTACATAACCAGGATGAAAATGCATCACATTAATTTCATACGGACTGGCCAGCAGACCAAAGCCCTCTGTATTGATAAAATCTTCAACACACATACCTCGATGCAGCGCAAGCATGTATTCGTTGTTTGCCATCACCAACTCATGTGCCGGCTTCAGACTATCAGTTTCCTTATCCAGCAAAGCCATACAATGAATGCCTGTGTTTTCACTAATTTCCAGAAAAGCCTTATTAATCGCATCTGTACCTGCAGAATGACCCTCAAAATGATTAGGAGCATGTCCTGTCAATGCTTTAAATCTTGCCATCTGCGCCAATGTTTCAGTTTTTGCGTCCTCATAGCTTACTACTACATGTCCTTGACATTTAGTATCTAGCGGGCTGGTTGGTGCCCATTGCACAGAACGATAAAATTTCCCATTTTCATCAACCATCGATGGTATCATGTGCGGATCACTCACCGGGTACCCTGATACAAAATTAGTATGTTGGGTAAGATTAAGATCAGGATACTCTTTAGCCAGCTTTACTGCATGAGGTGCTGCTTCCATGTTACTCATTAAAGAAGCAACTGTCACTATGCCCTCTTTATATGCCTTCATCACACCATAATTATACGCTTCACTAAAACCAAAATCATCGGCAACAACAATAAGTTTCTTTTTCATTTTATTTATCCTCACAAAAGGCAATTTCATTCAGATATGCTTGATTAAATAAATCTGTATCCTTTTCCGTATTATAAATCATACGTCCTTCACTGTATGTATAACATGCTTCATAATTATTATTTATCACGACAAAGTCAGCATCCTTGCCAATTGCCAGTGAACCCTTGTGATCGCCAATGCCGTAAACCCGCGCAGGATTTAAAGAAGCCATTTGAATCGCTGTTTCCATTGGTACTTGAAGCTGTTCCACTAAATTGCCGATGCCGGTAAGAACAGGCTTTGTAGAACCGCATAAGCGTCCTGTATCAGAGAGACAATACCCTTTTTCATCAATATTGACAGCCATACGGTTATCTTCATTCACAGTTAACATATAACGCCCTACCGGAGCGCCGCTCAAAGGTGTATTATCCGAAACCAGCATAATCTTATCTGGTGTTTTACAGCGCAATATTAAGTCAATCATTTCTTTTGATACATGCATAAAATCGCAAATTAATTCATTATTGACATAAGCATCAAGAATACAAGCACCTAAACCACCCATTCTTCGATGATGAATACCGCTCATAACATTTGCTGTATGCGTTGTTACTGTAATACCCTTACGAAAAGCTGTGACTGCTTCTTCATAATTGCAGTTACTGTGGGCAAAAGCTACACGAATACCCTTCCCTTTAAAATATGCAATCGCTTCATCAGCATGCGGCAGCTCAGGTGCCAATGCAACCAGCTTTAAAACTCCGCCTGCCTCATCTACCATTTTTTCAAGCAGTTCATCGGTAATTTCCGGATGACCCGTATCTATCCCCTTTTCACCTACTCGGTTTAAAAAAGGACCTTCCGAATGTATACCAATAATTTTTGCGCCATCTAATTCAAGGCTTGCCATCTGCGCTAAAGTTGCAAAAAAAGGTAAATCAGCCGTCGCGAGAACTGCAGTAACACCCTGGGATGCTAAACCCTTTAAATAGCCTCTGACATGAGCTTCCTTATTCTTCACATCACCCATAATTGTATAGCCCATCGTGCCATGATTATGGGTATCAAAAATGCCTGGTATGATACGATAGCCTGTATAATCAATAACTTCATCAGTGCCTGCATCAATCAGAAAATCATAGATTTTGCCATTTTCCACTTTCATATATCCGCTGAAGCAGCCATCTTCAGTATATATTTGATCTGACTTATAAATCATTGCCACATCCCCTTTCTTTAGAATATACCTACAAATGCACCTAACAGTGAAATAACTAATATAATCAAAATCAACGTTGTAGGACGAATTCCTTTTTTAATTAAGTGGACAAGCCAGAACAGCAAACATACAGATAAGAACCCTGGGAATATTGAATTTAATACATCCCCAACAACTAATGATGTCTGACCAATATTCAATGTCCAATTAATTGGCACATTAACCATTTGTGCCGTCATCGCACCTACCATCATGATACCTAAAACAGAAGCCGATTTAGTAAATGCTCCCATCAAACCTGAATTAAATATCATATCGATAAATGATGTACCATAAATATAACCCCAATTTACAAAGAAATATTTACAGACTGATTGTGAAACACCATAGATTAATACAAATAAAATTGAACCTAAGATATTTCCCTCAGCGCATAATCCTATTCCGATACCGGCAGCGATGATACGCAGGCAATTAAAGAATAAACTGTCAAACATACCAGCTGTTGGCCCCATCAAAGCTGCTTTTACACTTTCAATTGTTTTGCCATCCACTGAATTGTTTTCTTTATGCTCTTTTTCCATTGCGTAAACAAGGCCAGCGATAAAAGCAAATGGTACAGCATGTGTATTGAAGAATTGCTGTGAACGTGCATATGCTTCTCTTTTCCCTACTTCATCATCCTTATAAATATGTTCAATAGCAGGAATCAACGTCATCGTCATACCGTTTGCTTCCAGCTTAACCATATTCGCTGAAACAAAAGTTAAATGTGAGCGAATAAACATCGACCTGAGAATGCGTTTTTCATCCTGATTTAAAGTTTTCTTTTCCATTAGAAGAAATCCTCCTCATCGCTGATTACCTGAGACGATGATGTAATCTGATTTTTTAAGTCCACGATCCGTTTTTCATTCATAAACATCGTTATCGCAATTACAATACCAACAATAGCAATTGGCAGCGTTCCCATACCTAGATAAACCACCATCACATAACCCAAAAAGAAAAAATAACCAATTTCTTTT
This sequence comes from Dielma fastidiosa, assembly GCF_003475485.1. NCBI lineage: Bacteria > Bacillati > Bacillota > Erysipelotrichia > Erysipelotrichales > Erysipelotrichaceae > Dielma > Dielma fastidiosa. The sequence continues at coordinate 376,595 of NZ_QRQL01000001.1, forward strand.
GACCAGATCATTGATGTTAAAATTGCGAAACCGACCGCAAGCATCATACCGCTGGCAGCGCCTAAGCCAGTCATTACCCAAGCTGGCAAAACCGCTAAGAAAGCCTGCAGACTTTCAACCCCATAAGCTACTGCAAAGAATAATACGACAGCACTGACAATCGGTGTCAGCAGATTGACTAACATGACCTGTATTTCAAAATTTTTAATATTGCCGCTGCCTGCCAACTTTTCCCAATAAGGCGATAAAGCTCCCCAGACTGGTGTAAACAATCCATTAATTGAAGCCATTGCTGTTCCAATTGGTAACGATAAAGCGAGTCCGGTTTCCATATCGGCACCAGTTAGAACAGTAAACGCAACTGCAATGATACTGCCCGTTGTTACATCCGCAGGCACTGAACCGCCGATTGCTGAAATCCCCATAAATACTGATTCCAAAGCCGCTCCCATTACAATTCCAGTTTTAAGATCACCAAGCAGTAATCCCGCTAACGGCGCTACTACTATTGGCCGCATTAAACATTGCCATGATAAAATATACGTATCAAGTAATAAAATAATCCAATAGAGAATACTCAACTTCATTGCATCGATAATCATAATGCCATCCTCCTTATTTAATTTTCAGCACTTTTGCTAATGGTTCCGGATAATCTTCCGGAGTTGTTTGATAAACACATTCAATTCCAGTTTGCCGAAATATCTTTCTAACTTTTCCTATTTTACAGGCTTTTCAGCCCATTCATTAGTGAAATGATATGTATTTTCCCTTATTTTTGCCCTTATGAGATAATCGTAAGGGAAATAAGGGAAAGTTTTATTTAGTCGTTGCCTGCCACTTTATCAAGTAACTTTGCGGATTCCCGCTTGGCTTTTCTTGTGGAATGGGCGTAGACATTCATTGTGGTACTGACATCTGAGTGTCCTAACAGTTCCTGTACATCTTTCGGAGCTGCTCCATTTGCCAGAAGGTTGCTTGTGTAGGTGTGTCGCAACTGGTGAAAATGAAATCCTTCAAATCCATCCAGTTTCTGAGCAATCTTCCTGCAAACAATTCCTAACGTGCTTGGCAGTTCCAAACTTCCATCCGGTCTTAAGCAGACAAAGGATATTTCCTTATAATCTTCTGGAACGTTCTCTGTTCCGTCCAGATGATAGAACTCATAGTAAACTCTGTTTTTGTCTTTTACTTCTCTGTAGTAGTTTTTGTGGTAAAGTTCTCCGTACTGCATTCGGTTTTTAAGCTGTTCCTTTCGGGCATTGCGAAGAATCTCAGTCAGCGTATCTCCAAAATCAACAATCCTTACTTTCTTTCGCTTGGTTGGTCCGATGATATTCTTGTGCCTTGAACCATCATATCGGATACTGCGTCTGATTGTAAGGCACTGTTCTTCAAGATTCACATCCTGCCATGCCAGACCACACGCTTCACCGATACGAAGTCCTGTATAATAAGCTATCTGGATTGGAAGAATTGCCGGTGGATTGTAATCCTGTAGAAATTCAATCAGTCTTTCATAATCCTCTCGTGGAATTGGCTGTATATCGCCATCCATGTCATCATCGGAAAACAGGTCAACCTCATCCGTCTGGTATTTCAGCTTAATATACTGCATCGGATTGAAAGTGATATATTGCTTTGGTGATACTGCAAATCGGAATGACTGCTGTAATACTGCCGAGAAAGAACGGATGTAATCTTTGCTGTAACCTTTTCTTTCTGAACCATCGGGATAAGTGCCACCAAAGGAAAGCAGATCGAAGAAGGCTTGTAAATGCTCAGATGTTACATTTTTCAACTTTCTCTCTGAAATTGGATGCTTCTTGATGCTGGTAATAGCACCGAGGTAATTCTGGACTGTCCCATTACTGAGCGTACCGGTCTTTAATTCTTCCTCTGCCCATATATCAAGTAATTCTCCAACTGTAATATTTTCCGACTTTGCAATGAATTTCTTGCTTTCGTAATCGTCCATTGCCTGACGGAGCAGTTTTTCCGTTTCACTTTTGCTTTCTGTTCCAGCGTATTCTTTCTGAACCAGATTGCCGCTTGCATCTTCTACATAGAAGCGGTAGTACCATTTCTTTCCTTTTTTTCTTACAGATCCTTTTGCCATAATCGTGTGTCTCCTTTCGATATCAGACAATCGGAACTGATGAAATGCTTCTTGCGTGTAGGCATCTTATGGACAAGTCCATAAGCCAATTCGCCGCTCGTCAAATCTGTAAACAGCCTGACTTGCTCGTGCTCATTGTATCATAACTCCGGTTGTCGTTCTATACCGAATCGGAATTCTCATACAAAACTTTTGATAAAAGATTTTCAAGCCTTTGTTCTGCCATTTCCGGTTTCTTGGAATAGAGCCTTACAATATCTGCCATATCATTAAAGGCATTAACGGTATGGGTGATCTCCCGGAGAAACATAATCTCGTTATATTCATCATTCGATTCAAATCCCATTGCCTTTGCAATATCCGCTTCATTCGTGTTGCCCTTGTAATTCTTGCAGGCAAACTGGAATGATTCCAGAAACAGGTTATATTGCTTTAACATCAACAGCAGTAAATCTTTGGAAAAAGCATCTTCCTTTTTACTAAGGTCGAGAGGTAACTGTTTGAGAATATCGCCCATTGCATCACGAATCTGTAATTCTTTCTTATCCGTAATATCGGTTTCGTATTCATCGGTTTCCCCCTTGAGCCATTCAATAGATACATGAAGTGCTTCCGAAAGACCTTCCAGCACCATCTTTTTGGTATTGTCAATCGAACCATTCTCATAACGCAGGATTGTGGAAGCGGTAACTCCCATCTTCTCTGCAACATAAGGCTGTGTCAGATTTAATTCCAGACGACGCTGTTTTGCCCTGCTACCTATCAGCTTGCGTAGTTCTTTATCTTTCATGCTGATTGCCTCCTTTTTCGGTATGTATGAATTATAGCATGTACCTCACATGATTGCAATATGCAATTTAATGATTATTTTTAAAATTTCATAACGCTTGACAACGCAATATAAAACCGCTACACTAACAGCACAACAAAAATTGCATAATGCAATTTATAAGGAGGTGACAAGATGACGGAAAGAAAGATTGCATTATCCATCGAGGAAGCAGCCGACTATACAGGAATTGGCAGAAACACTTTGAGAAAGCTGGTTGAATGGAAGAAGCTTCCGGTATTAAAGGTCGGAAGAAAAGTCCTTATTAAAACTGACATTCTGGAAAAGTTCATGGAAGCCAACGAGGGGCGTGATCTGAGGGATAAAGGAAATGTAAAAGCTGTCACAAGAAATGTGGCAACTTAAAAAGGCGGCTTCCTAAGAAACCGCCAAAGGTTCTATCAGACCGAAGCCATGATATACCTACACGCAAGAGGATTATACCATGTGCTTCTCCTGATATGCAACCGGGAACTGTTGTTTATCGGAAAAAGAAAGGATGAAGACGATATGGCGAAATCAACAAAGACTTATGAAGAAAGAATACGTGCATTAGAGAAAAAGGAACAGGAAAGCATTGAAGCTACAAAAAAGCTCATTGCACAGCGGAAGGAACTGGAAAAGCGAAAGAAAGCAGAGGAAAGTAAAAAACGAACCCACAGGCTCTGTCAGATTGGTGGCGCAGTGGAATCGGTTCTTGGCTGTCCGATTGAGGAGGAAGATTTACCAAAGTTGATAGGCTTCTTAAAAAGGCAGGAAACAAACGGAAAGTTTTTCTCAAAGGCGATGCAGAAAGAGCCACTTACAGATATGGAGGAAGTGTAATGGCGGAGGGAGTGGTTTTTCCATTCCCTTCATTGCCTTTGAATGAAGGGCGCACTTATGGACAACCAGAGGTCGTCCTTATAAGTTTGCCACAAGTGGCAACCGGTCTGCGCTTACGCTTGCCGGGCTCGTTCCGTCGGCGGGGCTTTCAGCCAGACCTGCTCATGCCGCAGGGGGCACTCTTGCGCAGAGGGCGTTCCGACAGCTTCACTTCTGCCAAACCAGAAGAAGATGCTGTCGGAAATCAATGCCGGATACGGCAGAAAGGGGGAATCGTATCATGGCGATATTTCACTTTACAGTAAAGATTGTCGGGCGCAGTAAAGGAAAATCTGTCATATCCGCATCGGCATATCTTAATGGAGATGTGATGAAGAATGAGGAAACAGGCAGAATCAGTTACTATACTTCCAAAAAGGAAGTCGTCTACACCAGTCTGATGATGTGCGAAAATGCACCTCCTGAATGGCTGCATGTACCGGAAGAAAATATAAAAAGGTTTCAACAGTCTATCCGTTATAAAAGAGCGGATGATAAAGATGCCGCACTGGAAAAGTTTAAAATCACATTTCAGAAACAGCGTCTATGGAATGAGGTATTGAAGATAGAAAAAAATGCAGATGCACAGCTTGGACGCTCATTTGAATTTTCCCTGCCGAAAGAATGGAGCAGACAGGAACAGATTGATTATACAACCGAATATATTCAAAAGACTTTCGTGGATAAGGGAATGTGTGCCGACTGGAGCATACACGATAAGGGCGATGGAAACCCACATGTGCATTTACTTGTAACCATGCGACCATTCAATCTGGATCATTCATGGGGCAGCAAAGAAGTCAAGGACTGGGATTTTGTCAGAGATACTGACGGAAATATCGTGGTTGATGAATCCCACCCGGACTGGTGGCAGGATAAGAAAAATCCTGATCGGCATGGAATCCGCATTCCGGTACTTGATGAAAACGGAGTACAGAAAGTCGGGGCAAGAAACCGAAAACAATGGAAACGGGTTCTGACCGATGCTACCGGCTGGAATAATCCAAAGAATTGTGAGTTATGGCGAAGCGAATGGGCTGGGATGTGTAACCGGCATTTATCCATAGACAATCAGATTGACCACCGCTCTTATGAAAGACAGGGCAAATTAAAAATCCCTACGATTCATGAGGGTGCGGATGCAAGAAAGATTGAGGAAAAATATCTCACCGGACAGATAAGGAAAGGTTCATGGAAGGTAGAGGAAAACCAGATGATTAAAAAACAAAATGCACTACTGCAAAAGGTAATCACAACCTTTGGTAAGGTATCCGGTGCATTGTCAATATGGAAGGAGTGGTTGAATGACATTAGAAGAAAGCAAAGAAGTAATTCCCATGATGGAAGCAATGATTACACAGATAGAGGAACAGCAGAATATCATGGCAGAGATGCTTCAGGAGATACAGGAAAAGGACGAGAAGCTGATGTGCTTTCAGGAGCAGGAAGAACGATTGCAGCAATTAGAGAAAGAATTGCCAGAGCTGCTACAAATCTTACCGGATACAGAAGAACTGTTGATGCTTCTGGAAGAAAAGACAGACCAGATACAGAAACTCACAGACGAAAATCAGCAATGGCAGGAATTGGCACAGAAATTGAACAGCGAGAACCGGCTATTGCAGAAACAGAACAGCGAATTACTGAACTTGAACAGCAATTAGAGAAAGGAAGGTTGATTGATGAACGAATTAAGAAACTCAAAGAACGACGATCAACTGGAAGAACTGCTAATGCTGACGGAGCAGATGCAGGAAGAACTCGACCAGAAAGACCGGACTATCAGGAAACTGAAAGTGCAGCTCGACGAATCGCTGACCTTGAACGAGAGGTTAAACAGCGAGAACAGAGCAGGGAACATTCAAGCCTTAAAGAACGACTTGAGGAAAACAAAAGAATTGTTGCAGAGCGAGAAAGAGAAAACGCACGCTGCCGAAATCATGACAGAGGAATGTCAAGATAAGCTAAGGCAGGCAGAACAGGAACGGGACTATGCACTCTCTCATCAGAAAAAAGTAGAGATACCGGTTGAAAAGCCGGTACTCTATCAAAAGTGTCAGAATTGTAATCAGACAGCTTATCTGAAAGCCAAAGAAAAGTATGATACGCAGAGGGAAAAACTGGCAGGCAGATATAAAACAAAAACAGTCATGTATGAAGCATTGATGTTTCTGCTGATATGGTATTCCGTATCAACTACTCTTTTCCAGATGATACGGTCAAAAATATTTATTTCTGATTGCGTGGTATTCTTTGATACAATCGAAACTTTCACACAGACTATTGCTGGCTGGATTGCACTGATAGGAAAGAATGTGGCACAGATTAGTAATGGAATATCCAATCCTGTCATTGACAGAATTATATACTGGCTGATAAGAATATTGATTTGCGGTGGATGTCTGGTGGGTGCGGGAATACTTGTAGCGTTTATAGGGATAAAGATTGCAGGGCTATATAAGAAATACTGTTGGGATATGATTACCATACTGGTAACACTTATAAGCCTGGAAATAGCAATCTACTTTGGAGATTGGATAAAGACAGTCTTGCCGATCAATATGCTATTTCTCTTATTATTGGTGCAACTGGTATATGTTGGAATTAGGTGGTATGTAAAAGGATGGCAAGAAGCCAGAGGATATTATTAAAAAACTATTAGAAACTATTCATATTTACTTTCGTGCTAGGACAGATTATTCTAAAAATTCAGTGATGAGCATGCACATGAAATCTTACTTCGTTTAGGTACGAAAAAGGGCAATGGAAACTTTGTGTTCAGATGAGCTCTCACTATCTTGGTAACAACCGCAAGCAGCAGTGGAATATTGACGATGCATTCCGTATATATTCCACAACACATGGCTAAGCCCGACTAGAATGTGGGTGAAAAATTTTACAAGCGCCAGAGTTCCCTCTGGCGCTCATTTTACTTTCGCTGTGCGTTTTTTCTGTACTCTAATGGCAACAATCCCGTGCTTTTTCGGAATAATTCTGCAAATCGGCTTGAAGTGGAATAGCCTACTGTTTGGGCAACTTGCCCGACTGTCAGCTCTGTATATGCCAGCAGATATTCTGCTTGGCTCATGCGCCGCTGTTGAACATATTCCGTGATGGTGCAGTCGTAGTATTTCTTAAAACAGCTTTTGAGCTTTGTTGTTCCCATGCAGGCAATCTGTGTTAGCCGTTCCAGAGGAATATCAAAAGCATAGTGATCGCTAAGATAAGCGGCAACTATTTGGAGATTTTCAATATCCTGTTGAGAGAGCTTATGGGCTGGTTTATCAGGATGTTTCTTCTGATATTCCACCACCATTGAAACAGCTTCTGCAACTTTACCCTCATAAAAAAGTCTTGCTGCAATCCCTTCCCCGCGATAGTCTTTGATTTCTGTGAGTAACCGTGACATTTCTGGAAAGTCGGATGTTTGGTCGATCTTCCGAAATGCATCCACAGGATTGATCTGTGCCTCCGGGTACAGTTTTTTCAGGTAGTCCTCATAATATGCCGGTGCAATCTCAATCCCAACCGAACGGATTGGAATATTTTTATGTATCAAAGCCTTGTATGGAGTGTAGCCTCCAATAAATGTTTTGATACAACCGGCAGACAGTCTACGGTATGGAGATAATTCCTCCCCGGAAATAGAGTCATACCGAGTGATACTCAAACATTCCGGCATGGAGCATTCCAACATGAAATCTTCGTGGAAGGAAAAGTTATGGATTTTAATATCATATAAGTCTTTCTGTCCATAAGCCCAGTAGGTGCCTTCTCCAACTTCGGGAGAAAGTTTCCAGCAGTCACCTAATGCCCCATATTGCTGGTTGTCTGGGTCACGGATAAAACCGTGTTCAATTAGTAGCGGTGTATAAAACTGGTCAATAATTTCAGACATGAAAACAGACCGCCTCCTTTTTGCAACGATTAGACGAACTTTTGAAAGGAACAGACGAACATTGCCGGAACCTATTGAATGTTGTTCGATAAATGCGTATTGTATTAGACGAAGATTAGAGGTATCTAACCGAAGAATATCACAAACCACTTGTCGAGTCAAGACAATGAAAGGTAGGAGGTCAAAATGAGTAATCAAGTAAATTCTATGAACAAAGGTCTGACAGTGAAAGACCTTGTAACAACAGGTATTTTTACTGCACTGTTATTTGTTTTTGTATTGGTGGGCGGTGTCTTTTTTGCAACGAATCCTGTACTTACTTTTTTCATGCCAGCAGGAGGTGGGCTGCTTGCTGGCCCCATTTATCTTTTGCTGATTGCAAAAGTACATAAGCGTTGGAGCCTTTCTATAATGGGCGTTATCATGGGTATTATTTGGTTCGTGACTGGTATGCACTGGGCTTTTGCATTGGGCTACATGATCATGGCGATTGTCGCGGACTTTGTTGCTGGTGCAGGGCAGTACAAAAGCAAAAAACTCAACAGCCTGTCTTATATCCTGTTCTCTCTCGGTGGCACTGGTTCATATATCGTGTTCTTTGTTGACCCAAACGGCTGGGCGCAGACCATGCTGGGGAACGGAACTGAACAGAGTTACATCGACACCATGCAGGCAACTGCAAATACCGGCATCCTGATTGCCATGTTTGCTGCTGTTATCATTACATCTGCAATCAGCGCTTTTGTAGGCTGCAAAATGCTGAAAAAGCAGTTTGAAAAAGCAGGTATTACAGCATGAGCGGTAAACGCCATAAGAAAGAGCTTTGGCTCGACCCACGGGCCAAGCTCTTTCTTATTCTTATGTGTGTTTTATCGTCCATGTTTGCGCCCTCACTTGCATATCAATTTATCCTTGTTATGCTGATTGCGATATTGGGGGCTTTCTTTGGAAAGTGGAAATATGTCATTAAGGCTGTATGCTTTTATGCGGTCATCTGTGCCCTGACAGTTTGGATCATGGCAGAAATGACAGGCACGCTGCGGACAATGTTTATTGCCTTTTTAGGCTTGTTTCATAAGGTCTATGCGTGCGGAACCTTGGCTGGGATTGTTCTGACTACTACAAAAGTCAATGAGTTCCTGTCTGCTATGAACCGTGTCCGCGCACCCAAAAAGTTAGTAATTCCTATGGCAGTTATGCTGCGGTACATTCCAACTATTCAAGAGGACTGGCGCTATATCACAGACGCTATGCGAATGAGAGATGTTTCACCATCTCTGGCGGGCTTTTTAACACATCCGGGCATGACGGTTGAGTGTATTTATGTGCCTTTATTGATGGCAGCTTCAAAAGCGGCGGATGATCTTTCTGTTGCTTCTGTCACTCGTGGAATTGAAAATCCCAATCCACGCACCTGTCTTGTCCAGATAAAATGCGGAATTTCCGATTGGGGCGTCATGGCCGTTGCCGTAGCTTATCTGATTTTTGAATTATGTGTGCGAGGAGGTGTGATCGGTTGATTGAGTTTGAAAATGTATCGTTTTCCTATACGGGGCAGGAACATGGTGGGCTGCGCGACATCAATTTGAAAATTTCGGACGGAGAATTCGTCCTGTTCTGTGGCCGCAGCGGGTGCGGAAAAACAACGATTACAAGGCTGGTGAATGGACTGATCCCTCAGTTTTATCAGGGGGAGCTTCATGGCCGTGTGCTGGTAGATGGTCAGGAAATCAGCAATATCCCCATGTATCAGATTGCCGCTAAGGTTGGCTCCGTTTTCCAAAATCCACGGACGCAGTTTTTCAATGTTGATACAGACAGTGAGATTGCCTTTGGAATTGAAAATGAAGCTCGCCCTCCTGAGAAATTGGCTGAGCGAGTAGAGCAGACAACTGAAGATTTGCATATTCAAAAGCTGCGAAACAGAAATATTTTTGAGTTGTCCGGCGGAGAAAAGCAGAAAATCGCCTTTGCTTCTGTTTATGCCATGAACCCACAGATTTATCTATTGGATGAACCATCCTCTAATCTGGATATGACTTCGATCCAGGAACTAAAGGAACATTTGCGGCTGATAAAAAAACAGGGAAAAACAGTTTTGATAGCGGAACATCGTCTGTACTACCTGATGGAGTTGGCTGACCGAATTGTTTATCTGGAAAAAGGAGAAATCAAAGGAATATACACCCCGGAAGAATTTTGGCAGCTATCTGAACCTGATCGTGAACACATGGGGCTGCGAGCTGTTGATCTACAGGCGGTATTCCCGCAAAAAGCCCACTTGCCTGCGCCTACCCCTGTATTGGAGCTGCGGAATGTGACGCTCCGTTACAAGAAGCAAACAATTTTGCATGACATTGAGCTATCCGCCGGAAAGGGCGAAGTGATTGGTGTTGTCGGCCACAACGGAGCTGGAAAGACTACATTTTCCCGCGCTCTCTGTGGGCTTCACAAAGACTGCGATGGACAATTTTTGTGGGAAAGCGAGCCGATTGAGCGTAAGGAAAGGCTGAAACGCTCTTACATGGTTATGCAGGATGTGAATTATGAACTTTTCGCTGACAGCGTGGAGGCAGAGTGCTCCTTTGGTATACGCAATCCAGATCAAACACTGGTAAATGCAACTTTGGAGGAATTAGGCCTTACCCAATATCGGGAGCGCCATCCAAACACGCTTTCTGGCGGTCAAAAGCAACGAGTAGCTGTAGCTGTTAGCATGATTTGTGGGAAAGATCTGCTGGTATTCGATGAACCGACCAGCGGCCTTGATTTTGACAGTATGACGCAGGTGGCGGGACTGATCCGCCGGTTGTCCAATATGGGAAAGGTTATTTTCATTGTCACCCACGATTTTGAATTTGTCTGCCGTACCTGCTCCCGTGTCCTGCATTTTGACGAGGGCGAAATGCCCGATGATGTACCAGTTACAATGGATGCCCTCCCGAAATTGAGAGAGCTGTTCTCTGTTTCAGATGGAAAGGAGAGGTGATCTATGAAACAGAAAAAAGAAAACAGAGTAGCTTTGCTGCTCCACTGGGCCGGTGAGCAAAAAATCTGGCTGTTCCTGGCAATTTTTCTATCGGCGGTCAGCGGTCTTTGCATTATCGTCCCTTACATTGGAATTTACCGGCTGATGGACGCCACCTTCAATCATACCTGCACGCAGGAACTTGTTGTACATACCGTGGTAATGATTGCAGTGGCGGTAACTTTGCGGTTTGCCCTGTTTGGCTGTTCCGGCGTAGCAGCCCACAAAGGGGCCTATGGCGCTCTTTTCAAAGTGCGCTGCATGGTTGCAGAACACATGGCCAGAGCGCCTTTAGGGGCCTTGAATGAACGGCGCACCGGGGACATAAAAACGGTTCTGAATGAAGATATTGAAAAGTTGGAGCTGTTTCTGGCCCATAACCTTCCTGACCTTGTGTGCTATCTGGTGGGGCCGGTAGTCATCTTTATTTATCTGATGACCGTCAATATTCCTCTGGCATTGATTTCCCTGGTTCCGCTGATCCTTGCTGTTGTTGTAATGGGGATGATGTTCCGCAATACGGATGACCTGATGGAACGGGCCAATCACTCCATTACCACACTGAACTCGGTTATGATTGAGTACATCAGCGGCATGAAATTGATTAAAGCCTATAACATGGGGAGCAAATCGTTTCAAAAGTTTTCAGACGCTATCCAGGAAGAAAATGCCATGTGGAATGAAACTTCCCGGCGCATGGGGCCACCTTATGCGGCCTTTGTTGTTATCATCGAATGTGGGATGTTGATAATGGTTCCAATCGGCGGAATGTTTTTCCTGAAAGGCTCACTGGCTGCCAGCGCATTTTTGCTGTTCGTCTATGTAGGTTCCATGTATCTGACGGAAATACGCCCCCTACAGGAACTGGGGACTAATTTTGCCAATGTGCTGAACGCTGTTACTAAGACCAAAGAGATACTGGATATTCCAATTTATGAGGGTGGAGCGGACTTTCCCCAAAATCACGATATTGAACTTCGGAATGTTCGGTTTTCCTATGATGGCAAGACCGATGTACTGCAAGGCGTTAATCTCAAAATTAAAGATGGTGAACGCATGGCCCTTGTGGGACAGTCTGGTGCCGGTAAAAGTACCGTGATTGAGCTGATCTCCCGGTTCTATGATGTGCAGGAGGGCGAAGTGCTGATTGGCGGGAAAAATGTAAAGGAACTCAATTATGATACTATCCTAAAAAATGTCGCCATTGTGTTCCAAAAGACCTTCCTGACCCGTGACAGCGTTTTAGAAAATATCCGCATGGGCAGTAACGCCACTCTGGAAAAAGTACGGACCGCCGCAAAAGAGGCGCAGATTGATGATTTCATCATGTCTTTGCCGGATGGATATGACACGAAGGTGGGCAGCTTTGGCTCTCGCTTCTCCGGCGGTGAAAAACAGCGGATTGCCATTGCCCGCGCTATCCTGAAGAATGCCCCCATTTTGATCTTAGACGAGGCCACAAGCGCCTCTGACCCGGAAAATCAGATGGAGATTGACAAAGCCATTCAAAATCTCTGTAAGGGAAAGACTGTCATTGTGGTAGCCCATCGTTTGAGCGCGTTGAAGATGTGCGAGCGTGTAGCAGTGGTTGAAAATCACACAATTACCTGTGTCGGAACCCATGAGGAAGTCCGAAAGAACAATGCTTACTATCGGAAGGCGTGGGAGGACTACGAAACAGCCCGGAATATTACTTATCAGTTGGAGGGAGGCGAGCAGCATGAGTGAGCATGATGTATTGAAAAAGAACCGTAATTTTTATATTGGCGTTGGCGGGACTGTTCTGGAAGGGCTTCTCTCCGGCAGCCTGTTTATGCTGCTTTACTCTGTCATGCAGTTTTTGTGGTCGGGACAATTTGACATGAACCGTGTCCTGGTTCTGACCTGTGTGATCGCGGTGGTTTTTCTTCTTCGTATCCTGATTTACAGCTATGGCTATACCAAAGCGCAGATCGGCGGTGCAGAGGTCAGCAAGAATACCCGCCTCTTTATGGGCGACCATTTGAAGCGTATCCCGCTTTCCCGGTTTACCCAGGGACAGACCGGCGATTATATCAATACCATCACAAGCGATGTAAACAACTATGAAAAAATCCTGACCCATAAGATCGGTGATATGGCAAAGAGTTTTGCACTTTCGCTCATGCTGATTATTTTTGTGATGACCATTTATGTGCCTGCCGGAATTATCCTGCTGATTGCCGACTTGCTTTTGATCCCTGGACTGTGGCTTTCCTTCCGTATGGTTCGGAAGTATGGTAAAGAAAAGAATGATATTTGTGCAGAGAATGTCAGCAGCATTGTGGAGTATGTGTCTGGTATTCAAACTTTCCGGGCCTATGGCGTAGGTGGTTTGAAGAATAAAACCGTTATCAACGCTATGCGGGAGTTCTGTCGGATCAGCTTTGTGTACGAATCAAAAGTGCTTCCTATTGGTGCGGTCTTTGGTATTTTGAGTTGGCTGTCCTGCCCGCTGGTTATCTTGCTGGCCTATGCACCCTGGGTCGCAGGGACACTGAACACGGTGGACTACCTTTTGATTTGTATGCTGCCCCTGTTCTGTGCAAAGCTGGCTAACTCGATTTTTGTAGACCTCACCAGTTATAAGAACCTGATGATCTCGAAAAACAAAATCTTGAGTGTAATGAATGAGCCGGAGGAAACTGGCAGCATGGAGCCGCTTCACACAGCTACCCATGAAATCACATTTGACAATGTAGATTTTGAGTATGTTCCCGGTGAACCTGTACTAAAACACGCCACCTTTACGGTGCCAGATCAAAAGCTCACGGCCATTGTCGGAGACTCTGGCTCTGGCAAATCTACTATTTTGAATCTGATTGCAAAATATTATGAAGCAACGGGCGGGACGATTTCTATTGGAGGTAAACCCATTAACCATGTTGCCGCAGAGCGTGTACTGGAACAAGTTTCTATGGTAGACCAGGACGTATTTCTTTTTGACGATACCATCCGGGATAATATCCGACACGCCCGCCCTAATGCTACGGACACGGAAATCGAGGATGCTTGCCGGGAGGCTAACTGTGACAGCTTCATCCGTAAGATGGAAAAGGGATATGATACGCCGACTGGTGAGAACGGAAATCTTCTCTCTGGCGGTGAGCGTCAGCGAATTTCAATAGCCCGCGCTATACTGAAAAATAGCCCCATCCTGCTCTTGGATGAAGCAACAGCATCTCTTGACATTGAAAATGAGCTTGCCGTAAAGCAGGCCATCGCTAATCTATTAAAAGAGAAAAAGACAGTGGTAATGATTGCTCATACCCTTTCCATTGTCAAAAACGCTGATCAAATTCTTGTAATGGGTGATGGCAGGATTGCTGAATCTGGAACCCACGAGGAATTGCTTGCGAAAGGCGGAAAATATGCTGCTATGTGGAACGCAGAGAAAAAAATATCGGCTTGATAGAAGCTAAAGAAGAATAATTGCATAGCGCATGAACCTGCCCCGACTATGGGGAAAGAAAAAACGCTGGCTGGGGCAGGTGATTTTGCGCGCCTATTTTAAGTTATTATCCTAACGGCGGTTTTGAGAAATCAGAGCCGCCGTTTCTTGCGTATACCTAAAAGGAATCTTCCGCATCTATCCACATTTGCATCGTTCCATCAAGATACAATCTTGCATACTCAAGTGGTTCATCAATGGCAAGTGCGTTTAATGCACAGTCAGATCCGGGAGTAGTTGTTAAATTCTTCTCCGCTTCCCAGCAGTCAATGCGGAGCATATAGCCAGCAGAAGTATAAACATCAATGCTGTTGCGTTGTGGATTGTATTCTGCAAATATCGTTCTCATCGTATCAAATCTCCTTATCGTTCAATCAATCATTTGTTGCAAAAATCAGAAGCATTTCAATCAGTTCACCATGTCACTTTTATTTTGTGTTATACTGTTTTATAAGATTTTCTTTCCCTTGTTTTTTCCCTTATCAGAGTTCGTAAACACTCATGGGACAATATAATACAAGGGAAACAATAAGGGAAAGCTCACCTGCGACAAACTTAGTGTTTTCAAGGGCTTGAGAGATATTTGATAATAAAATATAACAGTTATTAAATCCCTTTGAATATATGAAATCTCAATTCAAGTTTGAATAATCTTTGCGAAAATTGCTGCTTCATCTTCATATGCGTATAAATTACTGCCATAGGCGCATCGCTGAAGATTTCCCTTTTTCTCAGCAATTCTTCCATAATTGCCAATATTGATTCTAGGAATTCCTTTTACCTGTTCAACCATCTTTAATAAATCAACAGGATTGGCCACTATCAGCAATATTTTCAATTTATCTGAACGCGGATCATTGATTAAACGAACCGCATCATCAATGCTTTTAATTGCTACCTTAATATTAGAAGGAGCAGCCATCATTAATGATTTTTGAACAATACTATTGGCTGCTGCCGCATCATTAGCTACAATGATACGATCCACACCAGTATGTTTCGACCATTTAATAGCAATCTGTCCATGAATCATGCGTTCGTCTAAACGTATTAGATTAATCATTCTATGCCTCCTTTCTTTTAGAAAAAATCATCATCACAAAATTGTGTTTGGTCATCTTTTACAATTAATAATGCTTTGCGGCTATTTTCAACTAGCTGATTCATTGCCTTTTCATCCAATGGTTCCAATTTCATTGCCAGCTCTAAAATCAAAGCTAAATTCACCCCTGTTATCAGTGTAGTATTTTGATGCTTCAAATAAGTAAACATCGCTTGATTGACACTGCCGCCATATAAATCTGATAATAGAAATACCTGATCTCTTTCATCAACATTGCGATAGAAATCATCCAATTTAGATTGTACAGAATGTTCATCAACGTAAGCATCAAAAATAGTAACATTTGATGAATCACCTAAAAGGATGTCCAAAGAGCTTTTAAAACCACTGGCTAGATGACCGTGTGTAGCTAAAAAAATTTTAATCATGTGCCTTCCTCCTGCCCTTATTTTCACATTACAGGCAACTTATGTAAACGCTTACTTTTTCATTCGATATCGTGAAACTCATGCTTTTTCACGAATGCTGATGAAAAAAAAAAGCGGAATTGCTTCCGCTAAGACTGATTCTCAATAATATCGTCGAATAATTGATCATAGGCGGCTGAAGTATCGCTAAGCATCAAATCAAAATAGCCATCATTTTCAATCAGCCGATCTAATATTGAATTAATCAATTTAATCTTAGATAAATCATAACCATAATCTATGGATACTACTATTGCATACTTGGCAAATTTGCTAACCCGATAAAATTCAATAAATTCTTTCTTGGTATGAGATATATCACAAAAAATAATTAAACACTGCCGTTTAACATAAGAAATGAGTGAGTTTTTCCAAAGGATAGCATTTTCAAGTTCAGTCAATTTACTTTCTGCCGCATGACGAAAACATATACATTTAACCAATGCATTAAAATTATCACTTACCACATCTTCTGTGATCTTAGTAATTCGCTTCATAAAATCCAATATATGACGATCATAGCCAGATTTAAAAACTTTCCCATAAAGGTCATCCTGGGCTAAGCTAGTCATTGATGTGTAAGCAACAAATTTAATTGGATAACGTTTGTAGTAATCATTTTTATCACAGATTACACAATCAAAATCGTCGAAATTCAAGCTTCGCATCTCATAAAGATTTAATACAGCAAGGCTTTGAATATAACGGCTGAATTTCTTGTTTAAATCATTGGCTATATAGCCTGCGACAATTCTGCCTGCCGTGGAAACAACAGCAATATTTTGACGATGATACTCATAATTCACCTGTTTTAAAATATATTCAAAAACAGAAGGAATGATTGATAGATTCATGACGTTGACAGAACAATTCACCACACTGCTTAGATGATAAATAAATACCCGCGTTAATTCTAAAGCCAAGGGTGTAAAATTATAATTCTCATATTTTGAATAGATTACCAATTGAATTTCTTTATTTGAATCCATTCGATGTCTGAGAGTCAAAAGCAACACAATAGATAAGAAATCGCGTTCAAAAGATGCAAATAACTCAGAAGCAAATAATTCTTGCCAAACCGTATTTTTCAAGCAGTCTAATGTACTTTGTAAATTCTGTGATGCTTTTAATAGATAGACTGGTGGGATGGTTTCAACATCACGATGCCGGCTTAAATCGATATCACGATGCGTCAGCAGCATGCGTGTAAATGCTATAACTTCATTTTCGTCATACCATTTACCTGCCG
Source organism: Dielma fastidiosa (assembly GCF_003475485.1). Lineage (NCBI taxonomy): Bacteria > Bacillati > Bacillota > Erysipelotrichia > Erysipelotrichales > Erysipelotrichaceae > Dielma > Dielma fastidiosa. The sequence goes on from NZ_QRQL01000001.1 coordinate 393,581, forward strand.
CAATCAGCGGATCATTGAATATCTTTTGTACTACTGAATATTCGTATAGTTTTTCTGTTTCATCAATCTCTTCATCAGTAAAGGCGGATAATCGGCAATTAGCCGCATTGCGTCTTTTTGCCAAGCATATATATGCTGAAAGTTTTTTGGTTGATAAATCGTTAATGACAATTTGTTCAGGACGCAGAATATTTAAGAATGCATGCCGAATATTTTCATATTCCTGATCATCTTCATAAAATAAGGAATTAAATTCTTTCACAAGTAATGCATCATCAAGACCATAATAATTATCACAAAAAGCTTCAAGCATTGCCTTACGGCGCTGAAGCTCACTGCCCTTGACCTGAATTGCATCATTTACGACTTTCAGCTTTAAATCATAAGATTGAAGAAATTCACGAATCCAGTCAAAATCACGTCTAAGTGCAGACTGTGTCAAATGTACTTCATCTAAGAGATCCGCATATTCTAAAGAAGGGACTGCGAGTATTTTCTTCAAAATAAATATTCTCAGCTTTATGCGGCCAACATCTTTATCAAAGAAAAACTCATAGCTGCGCTCAATCATTAATTTTAATTGATTGCCTCTCCCTTGATCCTCAATAATTAATTGATATCCGCGGCCTGGAATTGATTCAATAAAACCAATTAGTTCTTGGCGCAAATAAGCATTTAATGATTTGATATCTTCCTTTATGGTACGTGAACTGCATTTTAAATTCTCTGCTAATTCTTCAGAAGTCAGAAATGTTTGTTTAGATACAAAAAATTCATATAGAATTGCAATATACCGTCCAGAATACAGATCCATAAGCTTTCCTCCTGATTACTCCCCCTTATTCCTCATCACCGCATCCATTTCAGCCTGTGTGATCATGCCTTCCTTCACCATCGCACTCAGCACTGCCTTCTGCTTATATATCGTTTTCATCGTTAAATTGCTTAACTGCAAATAAGCCGGTGACTGCGGAATACCAGCAAGTGTAGATGCCTGATCTAAATCAAGCTCTGCTGGTGATACACCATAATAATTATATGCTGCGTCATAAATGCCGAAATTATTGTCCCCATAGTTAATAATATTAATATAAAGCTCTAAAATCGTATCCTTATCATAACGGCTTTCCAAATCATGCACAACAAATAATTCAGAAAACTTTCTGATTAAAGAGGGTTCATAGCCAAAATACATATTCTTAGCCAGCTGCTGCGTAATCGTAGAACCGCCGCTGTTTATTTGCTGAGTAAAAATAAGATCCTTGGCAATTCGCAGCCACGCGATGAAATCAACACCGTGATGTTCATAAAAACGCCTGTCTTCAATAGCAACCGTCGCATCTTTCAAATAATCAGAAACCTGCTTTAATGATACATAATTTTCATCCGCCTGGATTTGTGCAACCTTATCCTCAATACTGATTGATTGTATTGCTGTTTTATACTGAAAATAACCTAAAGTAGTAAAAATCAGCACCACCGCCAAGATCAAACAAAGAATAAACCGTATTAACTTCTTAATCATAATTTCAAAAAAACACAGCTAAGGCTGTGTTATTTGTTCGCATTCATCGATTTCATGATCTGTTTGATCTGTGCCTCAGATGGTTTACGTCCCATTTGTAAAAACATTGCACGAATCATTTTCTCATTGATTGGCGGATTTTCTCTCAATTCTTTTTCAAACTTCTTCTTGGTGAAATAGAACCCTAATGCTCCACCAATAATAAGACCCAAAAGCGTATATAATATAGACTCCAACATAGGTATACTGCCTCCTAACATCATAACCTATTTTACACGATTTTCACCGCTTTGACAATACCCCCAGCCAGTGAACACCTTGATTTTCATCAATGACACACCAACATCTTTCATATCGAAGCAGATATTCAAGAAATGGATTATCATCTAAGGTATTGGTGATCAGCAGATCTTCATATACCGTTAATGAATAATTTTTTCTGAGATATTCATTGCGTAAATAAAGTGTATCTGCTTCTGTACAGATACACTGATCCTCAAAGAATGAACTGCAGCCAGCTAAAATTGTTTCAAAATCATGAAAGCGAAAGAACGCCTGCTTCTGATTGCGGTCAGCATTGGCCAGCGTATGCAGCAGCACTTTATCATTTCCCTTAAATATTTTTGCGGAATCATTAATACACGCAATTAATTGAATACTCATTCTGATCACCCACTCCTTATTTTAGTGGAAACCAAGAGCGGATTTTGTCGAAAAACGACTAAAATTTTTCAATTGTGACAATTTTACCTAATTTTTTTAACTCTTCACCCATTTTTTCGATGACCTTGATCTTCTGACTGAGTGAAATCGGCGAATAATTAATTGAAGCATGGGCAATATTATCGGCGGTTCCTAAAAGGAAGTGAACCGCTGTGCAGTCGCATAAAAGTGTGTGGGCCAATAAGAAAGCCCCATCGTTACGGTCTGCTTCGATAAATTGCTCATAATAATCTCTTGATTTTGCACATTCCTCAAGATACTGCAGTGCCTTGCCAATCGTCAATGCACCCTCAGTAACCAAATCAATTCCCTTGATTCTGGCAATCGGCGGTACATCACCGGTAAAGCTAAGCAGATCATCCATTTTGATTTCTTCATGGAGATAACGTGAAATGATCTGTGAAGTCGTGCCGCCGCAGACAATTTTCTTGCCGGTAGCGCTCATTAGTTTACGAGCTACAACCTCATCATCTTCTTTATTTACCGGCGGGCCAACCATCATCATTGTTTCTTTTGGCTCAAGAATATGCGCAACCGCTACCGTGGAATCATCTCCCGGCAGTCCCTGATACAGATCATTAACCGCATGCAGCAGATTCCAAGTCGTCGTTCTGGCATTATCGTTATAATGCTGCATCGTTAAAAGATGCTGAGTGATTTCTTTCTTATCCCAGCCAAAATTCAAAATTGAACCAACCCCGGCATGAACGATGCCGTCAGAAAATAAAATCAATCGATCTCCGGGTTCAACCATAAAATGCGCTTCCCGAACCTTCTTCTCTGAATGCACATGAATTTCTCTTTCAAAAGTACCAGCCCGGCTGCCCTGCAGAAAAATCACATCAGGACTGTCATACTCCGCCAAATAAACACGGCCGTCATAAAAAATCTGGACGATGATAAAGGTCGAATAGGCAACGCCGCGTTCACGGCACACCGGCAGCGTAGCCGTGATTGTCTGAATGGCTTCTTCAATCGTTGTTCCTTCCGCAACCATCGTTGATAAGATTTCAGAAGTAAGCGTCGCTAATATATTTGCTTTTACCCCACTGCCAAGACCATCGGCAAGCACTAAAATGCAGGAATCCGCGTTGCGGACAATTTTCACCCGGTCACCGCATAATTCCTCATACTTCTTATTTAAAGAAGCGGTATATGTCTCAACATGGATATTCATCACTCCGATTCTCCCTCAATCGTCTTATTAAGGTTAGTCAATACGACCTTTGTCTCAGCGGTAGTCTCACCAAGCAGCGAAGCGATTTCCTGAACAACACGCATCTGTTTGTCAATAACCTTTTGCGTGGAGGCAATTGTATCACGGCGCAGCTGTTTCAGTTTTTCTTCCTGCTGCATCTTTTCGGTCAGATCCATCAAAATGATAAAGCTGGCATTTTCTTCCTTAACCGGAATAACAGCATGCTCAATCACCTTACCGGCATCGGGATATTCCTCAATAAAATACTTAACCCCATCTAAATGATCCAGCACATCACTGATCTGTCCAGATGGCAGGATGGATTGAATATCAAATCCCTTAACACTGAAATTCTGCAGTTTTAAAAGCTTAATCGCCGAAGGGTTAATCTCTTTTACTTTCCGGAAAGCATCAAGCACAATAATACCATTCGGTGTATGTTCAATAATTAAATTAGAAATAGATTCTGCATTCTCTAAAGCGTATGGCAGACAATGCTTCGGATCACTCTTGCCAAGCAATACCGCAATTGCCTTTTCACGGCATGTATCATATCCGCAGGCGCCGCAGTTGAGCTGTCTTGAATAATCCGCCTTGCCCATCGACTGCAGAACTTCATCAATTGCCGCTTCACTGAATTCAGGCTGATCAACATGATCATCCTGCCATTTAGCACTCACCGGCAGCGAGCAGTCCTGATAATCGATTTTCCCAGCTTCCTCAGCCTTTAAAATACGCGTTTGAGCCAACCATTCATTTTCCTTGTAAGCATATAAATACGGGCCGCCCAGACAGCCGCCTAAGCAGGCATTCATCTCAAAAAAGAATCCTTTAAGATGGCCGTTTTCAATTGATTGAAGCGCCGTCTGACAGCGTTCGATACCTTCTACGGCTAATCGCTTATAGCCGCTGAAATTATCAATCGTCTTAATAATACCGCCGCTGATTGGATAAAGCCGGGCAATATTTTCCTGTGGCTCAATAGCTTCTTCATCATAAAGCTCCGTATCAAGCAGCCATTCATCCATTTCCGGCATACTGATCACTGCGTCAACACTGCCGGTAAAGCGTTCATCCAATGCTTCATTCTGCTTAGCCACACATGGACTCAAAAAAACCACTTTCGCATTCGGATATTTTTCCTTAAGCATTCTGCCGTGAATAATCATCGGTGACGCGATGGGACTCAGCTGACTAATCAATGATGGATATTTTGTCTCAATCAGCCTGACAATCACCGGACAGCATGTTTCAATAATATTCGTCATCGACTGCTCACGCATTAAACCGACATATTGTGACGATACTACTGCAGCTCCCTGCGCGGTTTCCTCAACCGCACTAAAACCCACCTCAAGCAGTGCCTGCTTCAGCTTACTGAAATTAGGCCATACAATTGGATAAGACGGCGCTACTGAGATAACAACTTCTTCCTTAGCCTTAAGCCATGCTCTCACACGCTCAAGATCACTGCGCACCTCTTTTGCACTTTGCGGACAGAACAAGTAACAGCGGCCGCAAGATAAGCATTCTTCTTCAATGATTTCCGGGCTGCCGCTTTCAAAAGTAATTGCCTTAGTCGGACAGTTACGGACGCATTTAAGACAGCTTTTACAATTATTTTCCTTTAATGCGATGATTTTACTCATAACAATTCCTTTAATTCAGGTTCAAGCAGATCTACCACATTATAAAGCGTAGCACCCTCAAGAATCTTGCCATTCACTTTAATACCCAGACCTTTCGTACACTGTCCCATACAGAAAGCGCCCTTAAGCTGTACCTTTTCCTCTAAATGATGTTCAGCGATATAATTCTTCAACAACTCTACGACTTCATTACTTCCCTTCACGAAACAACTGCTTCCAATACAAATTTCAATTGTTACCATAACTGTTTCCTCTTTCCTTAGATTATTTATGAAGATTAATTTTAGAGAAATCAAATGTTTCCAGTGTTGCTTTAATCGGTTTATCTTTGATTGCGGCATTTTCTTTAGTCATGCGCTGTTTTACTTTCATTGGATTTTCAATCGTTGCCGGTCCGCAGACACAGCCGCCCGGACAGCACATACCCTCAAGAATATCAGCGTTAAAACGCCCTACTTTCATCATCAGCAGATTCTTTTTGCATTCTGCTGCACCATCGGCATAAAGTGAGGTAATCGCATCCTCATCAGCACATTCCTTGGCCGCCTGTGCAACCGCCTTGCTGACACCGCCGCCAATGGCAAAGCCGCGGCCATGAGCGCTTGGTTCATCGCCTTCACGCGGTTCAACACCTTCAACATCAATATGCTGAGCCGTCAGCATTGCTGCCAGCTCTTCAAAAGTAAGTACATAGTCAACCACTGAGAAGTCTTCCATCGCTTCCTGTTTTTTCGCAACACACGGACCGATAAAGACTACTTTTGTATCCTTGACTGACTTGATATAACGAGCGATTGCTTCCATCGGTGATACCATCTTGCTGACATTCTTTTCATAGATTGTCGGGAAATGCAGACGGGCCATATTCACAAAAGCCGGACAGCATGAAGTTGTCATCTGTACGCCTTCTGCCTTGTGATGCAGCAGATCCTGTTTTTCATACCAGGCAACCGCATCAGCACCGCTGGCAGCCTCATATACCTCATCAAAGCCAAGCAGCCGAATTGCCTGCTTGATCTGCGGCAATGTTGCATTATCCATCTGACCTTGAATCGCCGGAGCAATAATGGCCGTCATAGAAGCCTTGTCACGAAGCTGTTCAACTACCGGCACCATTTGGCTCATATCCTCAATGGCTCCGAATGGACAAACTGACTGACAGGCGCCGCAGTTGATGCACTTACCTTCATCAATCTTGGCAATATTATACTCATCCATTGAGATTGCATCTACCGGACAGCTCTTACGGCACGGTCTTTGCGTCTCAACGATTGCATGGAATGGGCAGGCATTAACACAAGCGCCGCATTCCTTACATTTATCATAATCGATATAGGCAGAATCAGATCCCATCCGCATCGCATCAAAACGACAGGAAGCCAGACAGCTCTTAGCCATACATTTGCGGCAGTTATCAGTCACACATATTTTATGAATCGTACAGCCGTCACATGCCGCTTCCAGCACTCTGACAATCTGCTTTGGATTATGCGGCTGATTGCTTACAATCGGTGTTTTGCCAGCTGCCATTCTGGTTCTTTCACGAATGATTTCCCTTTCCTTATAGACACAGCATCGAAATGAAGCCTGACTGGTAGGAATCAGCAGCATAGCTAATTCATCGGGTGTTGATTCACTTAGCCTTCCTTCGAAAGTACGGCGTGCAACTTCTCTTAATACATCAAATTTGAATTGTCTCGCTTCATGTGTAAATAAGCTCATAATTTTCTCTCCCTTTTTTAATTGTCAAATTCTTCACATAGTGGATGAATTCAGACTATACGAAAAACATAACATGAGTTTTCATGTCAATTATATCACATGTTTATCCGCATTAAAACGCTTCTATCTTAAGAAAATGATTTCCTGCATAAAAATTTTAAGAAATTATCCATCCTGATAAACAAGACAGACATCCGCATCATAAATCTCACTTCTGCTTATAATAAATAGTTCAGGCAAAAGAAAAAGACTGCATTACGCAGCCTTGTGTTCTTATAACGTACCTGATTCTTTCACTGAAGCAATCAAGCTGGACAAATTCTGAATTTCACTTGGAATAATCAGCTTCGTAGCCTGTCCGTCAGCTACCTTCTGCAGTGCTTCTAAACTCTTAAGCTTCAAGACTTCATCAGAAATCGTTGCCGCACTCAATACATTTAATGAATCAGCCAACGCCTTCTGAACTAATTCAATTGCCTCAGCCTCACCTTGCGCTTCACGAATCTTCTGTTCCTTAACCGCTTCCGCTCTCAGAATCGCTGATTCCTTTTCACCTTCAGCAATTAAGATTTCACTTGTCTTACGGCCTTCAGCCTGCAGGATTGCTTCACGGCGTTCACGTTCAGCCTTCATCTGTTTCTCCATCGCATCCTGAATTTCACGCGGCGGCAGAATATTCTTCAGCTCTACACGGTTAACCTTAATTCCCCATTTATCAGTTGCTTCATCAAGAATCGCACGCATCTGAGTATTAATTAAATCACGGGAAGTCAATGTGCCATCAAGATCCAAATCACCAATGATGTTACGCAGAGTTGTCGCTGTTAAATTCTCAACAGCCATCATTGGATTGTTGACACCATAAGCATAAAGCTTCGGATCAGTAACCTGGAAATAAACAACAGTATCGATCTGCATCGTAACGTTATCCTTAGTGATAACCGGCTGCGGATCAAAATCAACTACATGCTCCTTCAATGAAATCGTAGTTGCTACACGTTCCATAAATGGCAGCAGGAAATGAACCCCTGTACCCCATGTTGTCTGATAAGCCCCTAAGCGTTCTACAACAACAGCCTGACTTTGATTAACAATCCGCACATGGAATGCCAGGAAAGCAATAATAAACAGCAAAAATAATCCTATAACGATCCAAAACATAATTTTTTCTCCTTTTTTATTAAGCCATCTTCACAAGGCACTTAACACCTTCGATGGATTGAACGATAACTTTCTCACCAGTTTTAAAACAGTGTCCGTCAATGCTCTTAGCAGCCCAGTCCATATTATTGACCAAAATTCTGCCTTCAAGCGTTAATGGATCAAATTCTTTTGTTACTAATGCCAGCTGACCGATGTTGCTTTCTGTATTGGTCGCAACAAACTTGCCGCTCATAAATTTCTTAAGCAATGGTCTTAATGCAATCAGTGTCAATAAAGAAACAATGATAAAAATAATTATCTGATGATCAAATGACACATCGAACAGTGAAACCAGTAATGAACAGGCGCTGCCAACCACAAACCATACAGCTACCAGCTGCTGTGTAATAGCTTCAATTAAGATGAATGCGATACACGCAATGATCCAGAATATTAAAGTTGGTTCCATAATGTCCTCCTTTACATGTCTTATTATAACATTTTCACAATAAATGTATAGCTCTATGACTAATCTGTAAGACTATTCATTCATCATATATGATTGCTGTATATCTTTAAATCAGCTATAATGAATTTAATGAAAAAGGGAGAAGTTTATGAAGCATATATTTATCATTAACCCTACTGCCGGCAAAAGTGATCAGACAAAGCATATCGCAGCGATGGTCAACAAAATATTCATTGAAGAAGCCGTTGAGGGTACCTATCGCATTGAAGTGACAAAAGGCGTTCATGACGCTACCGATATTGCCAGGCACTATGCCATGAGCAATGAGCCGGTAAGAATTTACAGCTGCGGCGGTGACGGCACGCTGAATGAGATTGTCAACGGCATCGTTCATCATGAAAATGTTGAACTAGCGCCGGTTCCCATCGGCAGCGGCAATGATTTTGTGAAAAGCTTCGGCAGTCAGGCTATGGATGCTTTCCTTAATCTGAAAGAATTAATTAAAGCACCAGCCCGCAAGATTGATCTGCTTGAGGTGAATGGTCATTTCAGCATCAATGTGATTAATATTGGTCTTGATTCAAGTATTGCCCAGAATATGGTACGTTTTAAACGGCTGCCTTTTATCAGCGGTGCCAAGGCTTATGATATTTCTGTATTTTATTGCTTCTTAACATCTATTAAGAATCATTTTGAATTGATTGCTGACGGCATTCGGCTGCCGCATAAGAACTATACCTTCGCGGTCATGGCAAACGGCCAATATTACGGCGGCAGCTATCGGGCAGCCCCATGTTCAGACATGCAGGACGGACTGATCGATTTAGTATTGATCCCCTCGGTATCAAGGCTTAAAATTCTGCAGCTGATGAATGTCTACAAGCGCGGTGAGCATCTTCAAAAGCAATATCAAAAGATTGTCCATTACCGTCAATGCCATGAGGTACAGGTAGAAGCTGAGCATGAGATCAACGTCTGTATCGACGGTGAAATCAAACAATTAAAAAACCCTAAAATCATTGTCCACCAACAGCATCTGAAGCTGATTGTGCCATCCTTAGAAAATAAAACGCTGTAAGCATCAGCTTTGAGCGTTTTTTTCATATTCAAGATAAGGTGAATACATCATCATCGCATGGTTAGAAAGCAGAAATTCTTCATGAAGCAGCTGACCATCAAGGTCATAAACTTGACGGTACAGCTCATTATGCCGGCTGTATCCCCATGTTTCAGCTTTCATCTCATGATTTTTCTCGATAATTTTATAGCTGACATCAAGGGGTGCCAAAGCACGCCACGAACCGATCAGCATCGTTTCTCCAACCTCTACATTTAATTGATAATCCTGATCCGTATCATTGCGGATCATCAAATCTCCATGCGGGTAGAAACAGGTAGCACCGCTGCCAAAGGGCTGCGTGCGGTTGGCATCCGGGAATACATCATAGCCATGGCGATGCCGTTCAATGATTGTCAAAGGTGTATGAATGCTCATCCAGAAGATCAGATTGGAAAGCTGACATAAACCGCCGCCGATGCCGTAACAAAAATGTCCATGATCCAAAATCATGCCATCTACATATCCCTTACGCCTTGTCGGCTTGCCGATTAGCTGCCAGTAACTGAATACCTCATGCGGATGAATCACAATGCCGTTGATTTTTTTGACCGCTAATTTTAAATTAATAATTTTATTATATTGATATTGCATCTCAACATCTTTCAGCTCGCGCAGCAGCGGTGTCTGATGCTTAAAAATCACATAAGGCAGCGGCTTTTGAAACTCATGCGCAAACTGCTTTTTCATCCTTACCCACAGCAGCCGTCTTTTCATCCCATAATAGACCATCCCTGCTTTGGCTCTCAGCATTGAGCGCTGCAAGGGTTTGGTTAATTGCTTCTCCATAATGATTCTCCCTTTTGTAACATTCTATCATAAATCACGATATTAACTCAAACATTAAGAAAAAACGATAATCACTATCGATTACCGTTTCTTTAATTTATGCTATTCAATAGCTGCTTTCAATACAGCCTCAATAGCCGCAATACTTGGTACACCTTCATGGAGTTTCTGATCATCTACAAAAAATGTCGGAACATACCAATAATCGTAGCCCTTTGTTTTTTCTTCTTCCTTCTGCTCATCAATCACTTCAATTTCAACATCCCGATATTCAGGATGTTCCTTTTTAAGCTCATCAAGCATTTCAAAAGCTTTCTTACAATGCGGGCATGTAGATAACATCATCATTTTTACGTGTTTCATTGAATCACCTCAATGATAGTGTACCACTTTTACTGCTAACTGCCCATTTTATTGACTTGATTAACGATTTCATCCCAAGTGGCCCGGCCGATCTTGCCGTCAATTGCCATATTATTCAAATATTGGAACTGCTGAACCGCAATTCTTGTAGCATTGCCAAAAGCACCATCGACAGTTACCGGACGCAGACATGGATTCACCGATGCGATGCTGTTAATATATTCCTGCATCTTAAATACATCGATTCCCGTATTACCGCTTGTCAGATAATAAGAACTGCTGGCTACTGGAATATTAGTTGTAACCCCTAATAATTTTAAGGTTTCCATGATTGTATCCCAAGTATTGCTGCCGATGACACCATCTGGATTTAAACGGGCAAACACTTGAAATTCTTTAACTGCGGTAGCCGTTTTCGTGCCGTAAATGCCATCCTCGCTCTGAGCGGTACGGATATAACCGGCACGCTGAAACATATTCAAATAAGCCTGCATCTTATTAACGGCAATGCCGCGGTCGCCCTGCTTCAAGATATAACGTGTGTACATAATAAATCTCTCCTTTCAAGCTATCTTATGAAAGAAGAGACACAATGTATAGGCTAGAGATATTTCTTATCAAAATTCATATCCGCTTCACTTAAATATTTACCGCTGGCTTCTGACTGCAGGACATAAAAGCGATCCTTGCTGCGGCCATAGGTAAACCAGAAAGAAAGCACTGAGAAACAGACCCATTCAATGATTGCCGCACCAATACTCAGCTTTAAAAAGAAAAATGAAATCAAAAAAGCTAAGGAGCCGAAACAGATGCTGATATAAATAAGCTGACGCTTAATATGTTTATATTTATCTTTCATAAAGGCAATCTTTTGCTGAATAAAAGTTTCCATTTCTGTATCCATAATAAAATTAGTAAATATGAGTTCCGACCGTCTTTTCTTAGGCTTCAGCTGATTCATGCACCAGATTTCATTTGCCCGCAGACAACAATAGGTTGCCGCGTTTTTATTGCCTTCTTCCTGATATAATACACCTAAAAGCCACATTAAAGTACAGTATTCCTCATCATCTGTTACCCCCTTCGCTAGCTCAATGCTTACTTCATCACGGCTGAGCAAATGGTTAATCAGATATTTATTTTTTAATTCTTTTATGGATTCACGCATAGAATTTCCTCACTTTTGATAAATAGCAACAATCGTTTTAATACAAAAATAAGCCAATAGATTCAAAATCAGCAGATAGAGTATAAGAATGCTCTGCGTTTCTGCCCCCGGCAATGCCGCCAGCAATGTAATCAGCAGGCTGAACCATAAAGGCTGAGCCATCCATGCGCACAAGCCGCCCTGAAGCAATACCAGAATGCAGCTCAGCGCTAAAACCAAACCGCTTCTTGGCAGCAGACAAAGGCATGCCTGAATCAGTGAAGGCAGCAGAATCAACAGCTTCTTAATCATTATAACACCTTGGTTGTCCAGTCTTCAACATTCAACACTTCATCGACGATATCTTCATAAAATTCCGGATCATGTGATACTAAAATCACGCTGCCGCGGTATTCTCTGATGGCCTTTTTAAGCTCATCCTTAGCTTCCACATCTAAGTGATTCGTCGGTTCATCCAGTACCAGTACATTGGTTTCCTGATTCAGAATCCTGCATAATCTGACCTTTGCGTTTTCACCGCCGGATAAAACCATCATGCTGGTTTCAATATGATCCGTTGTAAGGCCGCATTTCGCAAGCGCTGAGCGTACCTCATTATTTGTCCAGCCCGGAAAGCAATCCCAAATTTCCTGTAAAGCTGTTTTAGTATTATTTACCGCTTCCTGTTCAAAATAACCAATTTCAAGATATGGATCAGTTTCCACTTCACCGCTGTATGGCTGAAGCAAGCCAGTTAATGTCTTTAACAGCGTTGACTTACCTAGGCCATTCACTCCCTTGATTGCAATCTTGCGGTTGCGTTCAAATTCCATATTGATCGGACGAGTCAATGGCTCATCATAGCCAATTACCAGATCATTAAGCTTAAACAGAACCTTGCCCGGTGTTCTGGCAGTTAAAAAAGTAAACTCCGGTTTAATTTTTATCTTTGGTTTAGACAGAAGATCCATCTTATCAAGTTTCTTCTGCCTTGAAGCTGCCATATTACGGGTTGCAACTCTTGCTTTATTGCGCTGGATGAAATCCTGAAGCTCATCAATTTCCTTCTGCTGACGATTATAAGCCGCCTCCATCTGACGGCGCTTCATCGCCAGCCCCTCTTCAAATTTCTGATAATCGCCGACATATCGCGTCAGTGTGCAATTTTCTACATGATAAATAATATTAACTACATCATTCAAAAAAGGCACATCATGACTGACCAAAATAAAAGCATTCTCGTAATTTTGAAGGTAATTCGTCAGCCATCGTATATGCTCCTCATCCAGATAGTTGGTCGGTTCATCAAGAATTAGAATCATCGGATTCTCAAGCAATAATTTACATAATAATACCTTGGTGCGCTGACCACCGGATAACTCTGAAACATCCCGATCCAATCCCAAATCAAGCAAACCAAGCCCGCTGGCTGCTTCATTAATTTTCGCATCAATCATATAAAAGCCATTATGATCCAGCATTTCCTGTATAATGCCGACTTCATCCATGTAGCGGCTGCACACTTCCTCACTGCACTCCCCCATCTTTTCATACATCTCAATCATTTCAGCTTCTAATTTAAACAGATAGGCAAAGGCGTCCTGTAAAACCATCCGAATCGTCTTACCTTTTTCCAATACTGTATGCTGATCAAGATAACCGGTTGTGATACGGTTGCACCATTCAACCTTTCCCTGTTCTGGTTCCAATTTACCGCAAATGATATTCAGAAAGGTTGATTTCCCCTCACCATTAGCGCCTACCAGCCCCACATGCTCGCCCTTTAATAGACGAAAGGAAACATTTTCTAATATGCTCCGTCCGCCAAAGCTGTGGCTGATATTTTCAACAGTTAAAATACTCATACGTCCTCCTGCTAATAAAATAACTGCCGAAGCAGTTATTTAGTTATTTGAATTAATGTCATGTAGAATTTTTTCAATCTTATTGCCTTTTTCAAGCGAATTATCAAGCTGAAAAATCAATTCCGGTGTTTTGCGGATCGTCAGCCTTTTGGCTAATTCGCTGCGAATAAACCCCTTAGATTGATTTAATGCCTTCAAACCAGCTTCTTTGCGGGCATCCTGACCTAGAAAAGAAACAAAGATTTTCGCATAAGACATATCTGAAGTCACATCAACATCAGTGATCGTCACAAAACCAATCTTAGGATTTTTCAGTTCAAATTGAATAATTTCACTGACTTCTTTTTGGATAATATTATCCATCTTATCCTTTTTTAATCCCATATTAAGCAACCTCTACCTGCTGATCTTCATAAGCTTCAAAAATGTCGCCTTCTTTGATGTCATTGAAATTTTCAATGGTACAGCCGCACTCATAGCCTGACTGAACTTCCTTCGCATCATTTTGGAAACGTTTTAAAGAAGCCAGCTTACCAGTATAGATAACGATACCATCACGGATCAGACGAATCTTACATTCTTTCTTTAAGCAGCCATCAGTAACCATACAGCCGGCAATCGTACCGATTTTTGAAACCTTATATGTCTGACGTACTTCAGCCTGACCGATAACAACTTCTTCATAAACCGGCGCCAGCATACCCTTCATGGCCAATTCCATTTCTTCCAATGCTTTATAGATAATGTTATGCAGACGGATTTCAACTTTTTCCTCTTCCGCTTTCTTACGAACATTAGCGCTTGGACGAACGTTAAAACCAATAACGATAGCATTTGAAGCACTGGCTAATACAACATCGCTCTCGGTGATCGCACCGGCGGTAGAACGGATTACATTTACCCGTACACCCTGAACATCCAGTTTTTCCAGTGAAGCTTTAACCGCTTCCGCAGAACCCTGAACATCTGCCTTAACGATAACATTGATTTCCTGAATATTACCCTCTTCAATCTGACGGGCAAGATCATCAAGCGTTAAGGCGCTGGATGAATTACGTTCAGCATCAATTCTTACTTGATTTCTGGTTTCCGCGATCTGTCTTGCCTTCTTTTCCGAATCAAAGACACGGAAAACATCACCGGCAACCGGCACATCATTTAAACCGATAATTTCAACCGGTGAAGAAGGTCCAGCCGACTTGATTTCACGGCCATGGTCATCAACCATTTTACGTACTCGTCCATAGCATGAACCAACAACCAATACATCACCTGATTTTAAGGTACCTTTTTGAACAAGCAGACTGACAACCGGTCCGCGGCCCTTATCTAATTTTGCTTCAATAACTGTACCCGTAGCTAAACGGTTCGGATTGGCACGGAAGTTTTCAACCTCGGCAAGAATCTGAATGGATTCCAGCAGTTCAGGAACACCCTGACCAAATTTAGCGCTGATTGGGCAGAACATCGTATCGCCGCCCCATTCCTCAGGCATTAAACCTAAATCAGACATTTCTCCCATGATGCGGTCTGTATTCACATCCGGCTTATCAATCTTGTTGACAGCCACGATAACCGGCGCACCTGCTGCCTTCGCATGATCGACGGCTTCCTTTGTCTGCGGCATAACACCGTCATCAGCAGCTACAACAATAACGACGATATCCGTAACCTGCGCACCGCGTGCACGCATGGCAGTAAATGCCTCATGTCCCGGCGTATCTAAGAAAGTGATCTTTTTACCTTTGACATTCACCTGATAAGCACCAATGTGCTGAGTGATACCGCCAAATTCACCTTCAGTAACTCTTGATTTACGAATGGTATCCAATAAGGTTGTTTTACCATGGTCAACATGTCCCATGATCGTAACTACCGGCGGACGTGATTCCAATGTAGACTCATCATCTTCATTTTCTTTTAATTCTTCTTCAAGATTAGTTTCTTCAATAATATTTTCTTTCGTACATTCTACATTAAATTCCATACAAAGCAATTCAATCGTTTCATCATCCAATGTGGAGTTAATGGTAACCATATTTCCCAGCATGAATAATACCTTGATCAATTCACTCGCATTGCGGTGCAGCTTCTCAGCTAGTTCACCTACCGTCAATACGCCGGAATACGTAATTGCCTTAACCTCTACCCGTTCTTTCTTGGGAGTAAAGTTATTATTCCGGTTGTTATTCTTTCTATTTCTGTTATTTGTCTGTCTTGCCATTATATCACCTAGCCTTTCAAGCAAGTATGAAGATTCTTCGCAAAACCCTCGTCAGCAACGGCAATGACTTTCCGATTGAAAGTACCCATTGCCTGATTCAGTTCTGCCGATGTCTCGACAAAATCAAATTCCACGTTATAGTATGTGCATTTACCTACATATTTCTTCTTTGTATTCTCACTGGCATCCGACGCAATCAGCACGAGCTTAGCACTGCCATTTTGAATACTGGTGAGAACCCCTTCACCGCTGATTACCTTGCGCGCCCTGGCCGCTAAGCCAAGCAAACCCATTGCCTTATTGTTCATTGCTCACCAATGCTGTCAGCTGTTCATAGATGGCATCAGGAATTTCACATTCCAATGCCCGGGCCAGCGCTTTTTTCTTTTTAGCCAGCTCGATGGCAGCCAGATCCTTTTTCAGATAAGCACCGCGGCCATTAGTGCGGCCCGTGCTATCAATAACGACCTGCTGTTCAGGTGTGCGCACAACGCGGATCAATTCTTTCTTAGGCAGCTGTTCCTGGGTTACGACACATTTACGCATCGGAATTTTCTTCATGAACATCCCTCCTATTCTTCGTAGTATTCATCAAATTCATCAAAGTCGATTTCATCATTGATCCAATCGTTCGCTTTTTCTTCGGCTTCACGTTTGGCGATTTCTTCAAGCTCTTCTTCAGAATAAATCGGCTTCAATTCATAATCCTTCTTCAGATCAAAAGTCGGCTTGCGGCGTTTCTCTTCTTCGTCGCTTTCCTTCTTCCATCTAGGCTTAGCAGCTGCTGTTGGTTTGGCAGCCGGCGCACCAGCAATCTGTTCGAACTTCGAAACATATTCCTGTTTTTCCTTGATATTCAAGCCTTCTGCACGCTGTTTTTCCTTAGCGATGCGGGCGGCTCTTTCAAGATCTGTCTCAGCGCGTTCCTCTTTAACCTCAGCCTTTTCTTTTACTTCTGCAACCTCTTCAGCCTCAGCTTCAGCCGCTTCTTCTGCTTCACTGTTTACTTCTAAAGCCGGCTCACTGACTACTTCATCAGCAGCCACTTCTTCATAGCTTGGCTGCAATTCATTTGCCAAATATTCATCATCAATTTCAGAATTGCCCATTTCACGTTCTTCAAACATCCTCTGCTGAGCTTCGGCTCTTTCAAGTGCCAGCTTCTCAGCCTGTTTTGCTTTCTGTTCAGCGGCAATTGCTTTCCAGTCAATGCCTAAAGCATTTACTTCACTCTCTGACTTAATATCAATCTTATTGCCGGTAAGCTTAACAGCCAATCGGGCATTTTTACCTTTTTTACCAATTGCCAAAGATAACTGATTGTCATTAACAACAATCAGCAAGCCGCGGCGGTCAGTATTAGGAATAACCGCTAAAATTTCAGCCGGTGCCAATGCATTTTTAATCAATTCAGTAACATCATCGCTCCATTCAAAGATATCGATTTTTTCACCATGCAGCTCATCGATAATCACCTGAACGCGGGAACCTCTCGGACCGATACAAGCACCGATTGGATCGATGTTTTCATTTTTTGAATAAACCGCCATCTTGCAGCGCTCACCAGGATCTCTGGCAATCGCCTTGATTTCAATAATACCCTGATAGATCTCCGGAACCTCTTTTTCAAATAAACGCTTAACTAAGTTACCATCAGCTCTTGATACAAGTACCTGAGCGCCTTTAGTTTCTTTATTTACTTCACTGACAACAACACGCAGACGCTGACCCTCATAATAATGCTCGCCAGGAATCTGCGCAACTCTTGGCATCAAAGCCAATGTTTTGCCGATATTGACAACGCAGAACTTTTCCTCTACGGATTCAACTGTACCGACAACCAGATCATCAAGCTTGTCACAATATTCATCATAAACCGCTTGTTTCTCGGCTTCTCTGATTTTTTGTTTCATTACATTCTTCGCCAAAATAACAGCCGCACGGCCAAGGTTTTCAATGCTGACCTCATTTTCAATCATATCGCCAAGCTCAACCTCTTGACGTATTTTTTTCGCATCAGCCAATGAGATTTCCAACTCATCATCCTCAACCTCTTCAACTACGGCACGCTGCTGATATACTTTGATCTCACCTGATTTTTCATTAATATCTACACGAACCAGCGCATCAGGAATTTCAATGTGCTTGCGGTATGCCTTTGCCAGCGCTTCTTTCAATGCGGCAACAACAATATCCTGTGACAATGAACGGTCTTGTTCAATTGCCTGCATTGCTTTCATAAAATCTTTAAGTTTCATGTCGTTATTTTCTTTCCTTTCGTTAAATACGCACCGATAAACGTATCAGTGACAAATTCTGATAGCTTACGCGCAATTGTCTTTTTACTGCCTTATCCATATAAGCAATCAGCAATTCATCATCTTCCACAGCCAGTAAATCACCTTTAACCTCACGCAGTCCCTTGACCTCACTGATGAATTTGGCATAGATATACTCATTGACAGCTCCCTTTACTTCATCAAGCGAACGTAAAACACGCTCGGCTCCCGGTGAACATACCTCAAGCATGTATTCATGAGCGATTACATCAATTTCATCCAGCTTTTCACTGATCAGCTCAGCCATTTCAGCACAGCCATCAATATCCATACTGCCATCCGCATGCATGATCGCGATTTGTAAGATCTTATTTCTTCCTTCATTCGTCCAGCAGACATCATATAACTGAATGTCATGGGCATTTAACAGCGGAAGCACTGCTTCTTTGATTTTTGCCAATTGATCCATAGTTTCTCCTTATTCTGACAAAATTAAGAGTGGACTTTCGTCCACTCGCTTTTCTATACGTTGTTAGTGTACCACGCAATGCCAATAAATTCAAGCTTTTCAGCTAAAAATAAGCGGAAATTTGCTTTACCTGAGTTTCTGCGCCCATTTTTCATGCAGGCATGGCAAATCCTGATTCAGAATTCAAATATATCCCTGTATGCTTACGATAGTGATAATCATGAAAACGGCACCCACCGCAATAAAGGCAAGACCCACACCCGCCTTTTTCTTGCGTGATTCGATTATCTGGCGCTCTTCTTCATTCATTGTTATGGGGTACTTGCGTCTGCCAATCAGATACAGCAGCAGCCCGCCGCTGCCCGAATTACCACCGATAGAAAATATCCCCCAGAATTTAGGATGCTTCAAGCCTCGGCAGCGGGCATCCAATTCAGTTATTTTGTAAACCTGATAAGACAGATTGACAGCTCCTAATAAAATAATAAATACAAATACAATGGTTAACCAAGTCATTATGACCTCCTAGAATTTTTTAATAATCTGATAAAACAGAAATGTAGTGCTGATAATAGCCGTTGAGGCGCAGATCATAATTAAATATTTATTCTGCGCGATAATGCCGTTAAAAAGCAGAAACAAAATCAGCAGCAAACCATTCAATGCAATCATTGTCAGCAGCTTTTTATTGCTGGTAACAACATTCGTACTCTCCGCCAAGTGCCGGATCATTTTAATGTCTCCTTTCAGTAAATCATCAAGGCTGACCTTATAGAGATCACTTAGCTTTATGACAGAGAGAATATCCGGATATGATTTCTCATTCTCCCAATTCGATATCGTCTGTCTGCTTACTTGAAGCTCCTCAGCCACCTGCTCCTGTGTCATCGTACATTGAACACGAGCTTCTTTCAGTTTACTTCCTATCTCCATAAGTTTCTCCTTTCATCGGCATTGTCTCAGCAACAGCCTGTTTTGTCTATCAAATCTCTTTGACATAGCATAGAATTGCCTGTCAAAATTCTTTTACAACTTCTTTTTTACCCATTTCATCACGTATTCGATCTCCCCTGATGCCGCATCCTGCTGTTCTTTTTCAATACTGAACGATTCTCTTTGATAAAAATGCAGAGCCCGCTTGTTCTTTTTATATACTTGTAAATAAAGCTGAGAGTTCATTTGCTTGACAGTATCCAACAGCATTTTGCCGATTCCTTTGCCGCGATAATGCTCATCAACAAACAAACCTGCAATCATTTCATTATATATACCGATAAAGCCGCAGATTCTGCCGTCATTTTCCGCAACCAAAAGCTCTGCTGACGACAACATCTTCGCTACTTCTTCATAATGTGACTGCCAATAATCAGCCGATATAAAGGAATGAGCTTTAAGATTAGCTTGCAGCCAAATGCTCATGACCGCTTTTTGATCCGCATTTCTATATGTTCTTATCATCAATATTCACTTCCTGACAGCTTAAGCATATCATAAATACTTAGTAAAGCAAAAAAAACAGTACCTGAAGATACTGTTTTGATTTTAAAGTAGCGGATTTACCTGCGCCATTAGGACCAATAAACCCAACAATATCATTATCCCCTATATTAAATGATATATCTTTCAATATAAGCGTATTTCTAATTTTTTTAGTTAGATTCTTAATATCAAGTATCATCCCAAACTTTAAAAAAGTTCTACAAAGGAAAGCCACAATAGAATATATTCCCAATTGCATTTTATTCAAAAACGGCATATAATAATAATGCCGAAGGAGGACTTGGTCCTCAAACTAGTGAATCGCAAGGTTCACTTTTTATTTGTATTTTTAATCATATCCATCATTAGATTTAGTAATCTCAAATTTTTAGAATTATAGTGATTTTCTTCAATTTTGAAAACATCAGCTTTAACATCATTGAATAATGAAGAAGCATAAGTACTCTTTAACAATTCAAAAGTCATATACAGTGGTGAATTTTCAATTTTCTTTACTCGTTTTATTTCAAAACTCAACAATGGAAAAATTGGCTCATAGTGATTAACTATATTTCTAATTCTACGGATAATTTCAATTTGACCTGAGAATGAAACAATTTTTCTAATATCAATTTTTTTATAGTTATCTGTTGCATAAAATTTAGAAATGATTTTCTTTTGACTGTCACTATCTAACATTGCATATAAAACACTTAATTCTCCTAAAGTCAAAGCATTTGGAATAACCCATAATGGTGCTACTGATTGTGTTTTATGATAATGTGAAATCAAACTATTAGATTCACCTAATTTGTTACGCTCATCTTTTGTTTTCATTCCTATTTCTTTTATATGCTGAAGGACTAATCTTCGTTTTTCGCTACGAAAGTCATCGTATACATAACCTTCTGTTTTAGAGATTGAATATCTAAAGTTAGTGCAGAATCTTGGCAGATCACCATCATCGTCTGATTTCAAAAATTTATCAATTTCTTCAACATATTTGATACATTCTTTGTCCTCATCTTCACATCCAATATATTTAGAACAAATTTCAGCAAATAGGGCATTCTTAAATTTCTTTTCAAAAGTTCCGATGTAGGCATACATTAAACGACTAAATCCCTCATCTGCTTTAACGAGTTTTAAAATCTCTTCAAAATCGATTTCTTTTGTATAAATGTGATTTTTATTTTCATCACGGCCATAAGAAAAAAATTCTTTATATGGATTGATTAAAGAAGCATAATTTCTCTCTTCAAAAATTTTTTTATGTTCGTCTTTTACCATGATTTTTTTATTTTCTTTTAAGTATACTATTTGTTCATCAACTGTTTTGTAAAGTTTTCTCACCAAATACCACCCTGAAAAATTATAACATAAAACCTGTAAAATAACGCCGAATATGTAGGCAGCCAAACATCTTTCTTATTCAAAATTACACAAATAATCAAATATATTACAAAGAATTAAAACCAGCTTAAAGCCATGGGTTAAGCCATGGAACATTCTAGCTACCAGAGTAATTGTAAGACAAGCATCTACAATAAAAATATTAAACATAGCAAAAAAAATTAACAATTATCTAACAGCTTAACACATATCATAATTATCTTAATTTCACAAAAAAACAGTACCCGAAGATACTGTTTAGAATAATGAAAGCTGATTTTCTTCCTGAAGATCACTTAACACACCCATCGTCTCAAGCCGTTTGATATGAGTACCATTAAGCGCTGTCCGCTCAGAAAGATCCTGTTTAGATAGGAACGGACGTTTTTCTCGTTCTTCAATTACCGTGACAGCAACGTTGGCACCCAGACCATCAATTGATGTAAATGGCGGAATCAACACATTTTCATCATCTGGATCAACAATAAATTCCGATGCCGCTGACTTCATCAAATTAATATTACCAAAGCGATAACCGCGCAGCACCATTTCAAGTGCCAGCTCCAGTGTAGAATAAATATCCTTTTCCTTCTTGGATACATCATTCTTAAATTCATTACTGTTTAGCCGCTGAGTAATTTCTGCCATACGCGCCCGAATTGCCTGTTCACCGGCAATCATCGTATCAATATCATAAGCATCACAGCGAATTGAGAAGAACATGCAGTAATAATACTGCGGCTTATGAACCTTAAACCAAGCAATACGCACCGCCATCATAACATAAGCGACAGCATGTGCCTTCGGGAACATATATTTGATTTTTAAGCATGAATCCACATACCAATCATCAACATTATGTTCCTTCATAACAGGAATCCATTCATCCTTTAAGCCTTTTCCCTTACGCACACTTTCCATGATTGTAAAGGCAAGCTTTGGCGGCAATTGTTTGTGAAGCAGATAAACCATGATATCGTCACGGCACCCGATTACATTTTTAAGTGTACATTTACCTTCCTTGATCAGATCAGCAGCATTGTTTAACCAAACGTCAGTACCGTGTGATAAACCGGAAATACGTACTAATTCATCAAAGGTTGTCGGGCGGGTCAATTCCAGAATACCGCGTACAAAAGGTGTACCAAATTCAGGGATACCGGCAGCCCCGGTTTTTTCTGTATTTTTGCTCGTATCAATATGCAGACTCTCGACAGAGGAGAAAATCTTCATTGTTTCCGGATCATTCATCGGAATCGTTTTCGGATCAATACCGGAAATACGTTCCAACAGCTTCATTGCCGTAGGATCGACATGCCCTAAGATATCAAATTTCAACAGATTGTCATGAATGTCATGGAATTCAAAATGCGTTGTTTTCCAATCAGCAAAGGGGTTGTTGGCAGGATATTGCACGGGTGTGAAATCATGCACATCAAATTCATTCGGTACTACAAGAATACCGCCTGGATGCTGACCTGTTGTTCGTTTTACACCCTCACAGCCCTTGGCCAGCCGCAGAATCTGAGCATTGCGCATATGAGTTTCCATGCCCATTTCTTCTTCATATCCCTTTACATATCCATAGGCAGTCTGTTCCGCGACTGTACCAATCGTACCAGCTCTGAATACGTGATCCTCACCGAATACTTCTTTCAGATAATTATGCGCGGTCGGCTGATAATCTCCGGAGAAATTCAAATCGATATCAGGAACCTTATCACCCTCAAAGCCAAGGAATGTTTCAAATGGAATATCCTGACCGTCACCGCGGATCATTTCACCGCAGACCGGACATTTTTTATCCGGCAAATCAAATCCGGAAGCAACACTGCCATCTGTAAAGAATTCAACATAATGGCATTTCGGGCAAACATAATGCGGAGCCAATGGATTAACCTCAGTAATATTCGCCATTGTCGCAACAAAGCTGGAACCAACTGAACCACGGCTGCCTACCATGTAACCGTCATCAAGACTCTTTTTAACCAAAAGATGAGAAATGTAATAAACAACATAGAAACCATGCCCGATGATACTGTCAAGCTCTCGCTTTAACCGTGCCTCAACAATTTCCGGCAGCTGTGGCCCATACTTCTTATGCGCATTCTCATAACAGATCTGCGCCAGCTTTTTATCAGAATCCTTGATATCAGGCGGGAACAAGGTATCATAAACAACCTTGATATCTTCAATCATATCATTGATTTTATTTGAATTTGTCACAACCATCTCATAGGCTAAATCATGATCGAGATAGCTGTACTCGGCAAGCATTTCATCGGTTGTACGCAAATGCTGATCCGGTGCCTGACTCATGCGGCGGCGCTGCGCATTATAGATATAGAGCGGATGCCGTTTACCGCCGATTGCCTGTGAATTGATATAAATATCACGAATCAGCTTTTCTTCAGGCTGAACATAATGACAATCCCCGGTTGCAACAACGATTTTTCCTAATTCCTGCGCAGCCTTAATGATCGATTTTAAGATTTCGATCAGCCGCTCCTTACTGCCAATACTGTTGCGCTCAACCAGATGCATATAATTGCCAAGCGGCTGAATCTCGATATAGTCATAGAACTGAATTACTTCCTTCAGCTTATCTTCACCGCGTGTCTGCGCTATTTCAAACACTTCACCGTTGAGACAGCTGCTGCCTAAAAGCAGATTGCCGTTCTTATGCCGCTTCGCGATTTCCTCTCGGAAAATCTTTGGTTCTGCGACAACATTGTTTGTATTCTTTGAGTTATACGATAAATACTTCGTATGCGATAAAGTGATCAGTTCAAACATCTCTTTCAGACCAGCCTTATTCTTAGCTAGCACCATGATATGCTTATCTCTGACCTTATTAAAACATGATTCATCATACATACCCGCCAGATCCTTTAAGGTTTTGATATGCTTCAGATCGTTCAGCATATTCAAATAAACCTGTGCCAGTACCTTCGCGTCATAATCTGCGCGGTGAGCTACTTCCTCATCATAACGGATATTATAAACACGCGCGATGTTGCCCAAACGGTGAGCCTTGCGGTCAGCATGCAGGCTTCTTGACAGATCTAAGGTATCAATCACCGGATTCTTTAATGGCTCGCGTCCCATACGAATCAAAGCATCGTTTAAGAAGTTAACGTCAAACTGGGCATTATGGGCTACCAAAATACGGTCACCGATAAATGCCAACAGCTCATCCATCGCCTCTTCAATGGTCGGTGCATTGCGCAGATGCTCCTCAGTGATGTTTGTTAAGCTGGTTGTGAAAGCAGATAATTCTACCGGCGGTTTAATAAACATCTGTTTAGCCGATGTAATGTCACGATTTTCAACTAACACACCGCCAAACTCAATAATATGGTCAAAACGTGTCGATAAGCCTGTTGTCTCAAGGTCAAAGACACAATATCTTCCCTCTTCCAGCAGCGTATCATCAGCATTCTTAACAATTTCAAGGAAGGGATCAACCATATACATCTCAACCCCATAAATCATTTTAAACGGCTTTTCACGGCCTTTATTAATTTTTTCTACATAGCGCTGAGCTTTTGGGAAATCCTGTACAACCGCATGATCTGTAATCGCAATCGCATCATGCCCCCAGCGTACAGCCTCATCAATATATTCACTGATGCCGCTGACACCATCCATTTCACTTAATTTTGTATGCACATGCAGTTCAACACGCTTTTTCTCTGCATGATCCATACGTCTGACTTCTTCAATTTTATCGATGCGGTCAGGCATAAAGACCAGCTCTCTTGAAAAGGAATCAAATTCAACCTTACCATAAGCTGCCACAGTATCACCGATTTTAATTTCATCCATAACCTCCAGCGTCAAAGCTCCGCGCTCAAAACGCTTGATGACAATCGCATCCTCGGCATCTGCGATATACAAAGTCTGAATATGCTTGCCGGTACGCAGAGCCCGGTTCTCTTTTTCAAAAATCTTACCGGTAATCTTAATCTGGAAACAAGCCTCAACGATATCCTTGATTTTAAAATCAATATATGTCTGATTCTTTTTGCTCTTAGGCACAAAGCTCATTTTCTTTTCTTCATAAACCGTAGCCGGTGCCGCCTCAGGTTTTTTAAATTCTACCTGCTGCGTCTCACTCTTCAGCTCTTGGACTAAAATCGGCAGATCAATACCGACATTTTTCAAAAAGCCTTCTAACAAATGCTTTGTTTGAATCGCTTCATCAATCATTACCGCATCCGCAAAAGCATAGATGATGCGTTTATCCTCAAGCCGCGGCATTGAGCTTTCAAAAAGCTTCAGCTTGGGCTGAATACTTTGCGCATATTCAAGATAGGCACGCAGTTTTAAAATCGTCGGCTTATCCTGTCTGGTTTCAATCGTCAGATCAACCTTGGCGCGGGCAGCCGTCATTAAATGCGAATTAAAACGCTGCCAAACCTCAAAAGGCAGACTCTCATCAAGCTGTACACGAATGCGTAAAGACTTGCTGAGGGCATGATATTCAGCCTTATCGATCAGCTGACCATTTTTAAAATATTCAAGATCTTCTTCAAGACCAATTTTAATAAGCAGGCTTTCTAAAACTTCGTTCATTTTAAACCTCATTTCTATATGTTGAATTATATCATACTTCACTTATATTTACGCAAAATCACACGAATCAGCAAAAGTATTAAAATGCCGCCGCCAATAAGTGCATAAAACGGATGATTCATCAGCCAGTCCTTTGCGACATCAAAACCATAACGGAAAATACTGCGGTCAATCTGCTGATTAGAAAAAAGCGGGATCGTCAGTACAATTTCACCGCTGTAACGGATAATATACTCACCCACATACTGATTCTCCTCAACCGGTGCCTCCAAGGTAACAGATTTGACAACCTCTTTGATAATGTCAGCTTCATTATAATTAATTGGCAGCAAGGCATAGTAATCATTATCTGAAATAAATGTCAGCTCACTATGTGTATCTCCCCACTTTACCGGCAGCTGGGCGATTTCTTCTCCCTCATCAATGATCTTTACCCATTGATAATTTTTATAAAAATAACCAACTGCTTCTGCCATATCTTTATATGCCTTATCGCCTGAGCCATTCATGCTCAAGCAAAGCAGAGTCAAACCATTTTTCAGATGCAGCGTCAGCATTGCATCACTCAGCTTAATTCCGCCAATCAATGAATCACTTTCTAAGTGCAGTTCATCACACCGCTCTTTGATAGAAGCTTGAGAAGCTGTAAGCATCTGCCTGAATTCAGGATAATCCATTCCCATCTTCAGTATCTGCATCAGTTCATTCACAGTGGTGATCTGATTGATATCCAGTGATCCGTCAACATTCACAAAATTCGTTTTAATTAAATTCAGCGCCTGGGCCTTTTCATTCATCAGCTCAATCATCCGCGTTTCACCCATCATCGCCGCCGCCAAATCACGGGCACCTTCTTTTGAAGATATTGCATCCAACAGAGCCGTATCAAAATCCTTGCCGGCCCGAGTCTGATTAAACTGAGCCTTATTTTCTATCGCTATAACGGCAAATGCCAGCCTTGTCATTGATTCAAGCTGAATCAAATCATTGGTATTCTTCTCATAAAGATTCAGTGAATCATTCATATTCACAATCAGCATCTGTTTGCTTTCAATCGTTAAAGAATGCTGCTCCACCGCCTGGATCGGACAGATAAACATCATCAGACAGCAAAATAAGATCATTAATTTTTTCATCGCATTCTTCTCCTTTCAAAAGAAAAAAATCATAGCCTCAGCATTATGATTTTCATCTCTATTATTTTACCATTTTCTCAAAAGCATCACGCGCCGCCTGCTGCTCCGCTTTCTTCTTTGAAAAACCGACACCGCGGCCAAGAATAATATCATCTAACAGCACAACTACTTCAAACTCAGGCTTATTGCTGGGACCGCTCATATTAACTACTTCATAGCGTACCGTTTTGCGTGAGTCAGACTGTATAAATTCCTGAAGCTTAGTTTTATAATCAATAACCTTTTCACTCTTCGGCTTGTTGATGGTTGGTGTAATCACTTCTTCTAAAATCTTATCTACGGAAGCATATCCGGAATCAAGATAGACCGCTCCTAATAAAGCCTCAAACATATCAGCAAGAATTGAATCACGTTCACGGCCGCCGGTTTTCTCTTCACCGACTCCCAGCAGCAGAAAACGATTTAATTTTAACGTGCGGGTATACTGCGCCAACGCTTCTTCGCAAACAAGCTGAGCGCGCAAGGTTGTCATTTCACCTTCGTGCAGCGGCGGTTCAAGCAGAAATAATTTTGTTGTAGTCCATACTTGAAGTACCGCATCCCCCATAAATTCTAAGCGTTCATTATCATCTAAAAAAGTCTTATGCTCATTAACATATGAGGAATGAACAAAGGCATTCATGATTAAGTCCTTGTTCTTATATGGAATCCCTTTCTCACTAAGCCAATCAAAAATATCCATGAATCTGTCTCCTTTTACCCTAAACCAAAACTATTATACCATTAATCTAAATATTTTGTACTATCAACTGTCTTCATCACCAGATTTTTTAAATCAGGATAAGCACCTTGGGCAAATGCCTTAAGCAGTTCACAGGCATCCTGACGCGCGGTTTCCAAAACATTGCTGTCCAGCACAAAATCGCCTAATATAAAGCCCGGTACACCGCTTTGCCTAATGCCGAGAATATCACCGGGACCACGCATAATCAAATCCTGCTTGGCAATCTCAAAGCCATCCGATGTATTTTCCAATATTTTCAAACGCGCCATGCTAGTCTCATCTTTACTTGGTGAAAGCAAATAACAATAACCTGGCCGATTCCCCCGGCCAACACGGCCCCGCAGCTGGTGAAGCTGACTCAAGCCAAAGCGATGAGCATCATAGATTACCATAATATTCGCATCCTTGACATCGACACCCACCTCAATGACGGTCGTTG
The DNA here is from genome assembly GCF_003475485.1 of Dielma fastidiosa. Taxonomy (NCBI): domain Bacteria; kingdom Bacillati; phylum Bacillota; class Erysipelotrichia; order Erysipelotrichales; family Erysipelotrichaceae; genus Dielma; species Dielma fastidiosa. The sequence goes on from NZ_QRQL01000001.1 coordinate 422,071, forward strand.
CAACCAGCACATCAATCTGCTTTGCGAGGAAATCATTCATAATCCGATCCTTTTCCTCGGTACTCATCCTGCCGTGAATTAAACCGATTTTATAGCCCTTTAAAGTTTTGCGCATACCCTCATAGATTTCCTCAACACCCTTAATCTTCATTTCCTCATTCGTTTCAATGGATGGACAAACGACATAAGCTTGATTGCCCTCATCAATCAGCGTCAATACTTCATTAAGAATCGGCTTCATGGAAGCTGACTTAACAACCTTGGTAGTAATGATTGAACGGCCCTTTGGCAGCTGTGCGATCGTTGATACATCCAGATCTCCATAATATGAAGAAGCCAAAGTACGCGGAATCGGGGTTGCACTCATCAAAAGAAAATCAACCTTTTCACCCTTTGCCAATAAAGCCCGGCGCTGCTGGACGCCAAAACGGTGCTGTTCATCAGCAATAACCAAGCCAAGATCATAAAAACTTACATCCTCTTGAAATAAGGCATGCGTACCTATTAATATATCAATCTGATTATTTTTCAAGCGTTCAAGAATATCTTTTTTCTCACTGTTTTTCAGTGATGAGCAATATAATTCAATGACCACATCATGATCAGCAAACAAGCGTTTCAGATTTGCGGTATGCTGTTTAGCCAGCAATTCCGTTGGTGCCATAAAAGCTCCCTGCTTATGGGCGCAGATACACGCATATAACGCAAAGGCAGCAACCATTGTTTTACCGCAGCCTACATCGCCCTGCACTAAACGCATCATACTTTTGCTGCTGCTTAAATCATGAAGAATATCCATGATTGCGTTTTGCTGATCTTCGGTTAATTCAAAAGCCAGCGAACGCTTCAGCTCCATCACCTGATCAATTGAAAAATGCTTTTCAATCCCTCGATTCTGACTATTTTCAAGACGCATACTCTGCATACAAAGCTGAAACATTAAAAATTCTTCATACTTTAAAGTACGGATGGCCTGTTTGACATGATTCATACTCGGCGGCTTATGAATAAAATACAAGGCATCTCTTTTATGTAAAAGATGATATTTCTGACGGTAATCTTCAGGAATAACATCCTCGACCTCCCTCAGCATGCCGTCAATCGCTTTTTGAATCAGCTTCTGCCAATCCTTTTGACTGATTCCCTCACGTGTAGAATATACCGGATGCAAGCCTATTTGTTCACTTATCGGCTGAAAATTATAATTCGTACATACCAGTTTATGATCCCCCTGATACGTCCCCATGACCGTAATCTTTTTTTCCATAGCAAAAGCGCTCGTCCATGGCCGATTATAGATTGTGCAGTCGATGACCTCTTCATCTATCAGAATTGAAAATTTAGTCATGGAACGATTGGAGCCAAACCTCAGCACCCGGGCCTGCGAAACAATGATTCCCTCACAGGTAATTTTATCGTCCTTCTGCCATTCGTTAAAAGGCTTCTGTACGATTTCCTCATAGCGAAACGGATAATGAGCGAGCAGGCCTTCACCGCTGTCGATGCCCATCAGCGTCAGCAGTTCTATTTTTTTATCAGTGATTTTTAATTTTTTTAATTCCATAGAAACCGCCTTTCGTTATTTATATTTATTATAGCAAGTTCCTTGATTGCTTGCAAAGGATGAACGTGTTGAATCAGCCATGACAAGATAATTATTGGGCAAGTTATGAATCAAGTGATTGTTTAAGCTGTGAAAGAATGTTAAAGTAAACGTAAGAAGAAGTGACAGCGTTATTTGGGGAAAATTAAAGCGTTGTCATCAGGGAGGAAATAAAATGAAACGATTAAAATTATTGCTGGTGCTCTTGCTGAGCATATCTTTAAGTGCATGTTCAGAAAAGGCAGAGGACTTAGAGCAGCTGTATTACCCCTTCAGCGGTGATACTTATCCATATCCGCACGCTGAGGTGGACGATCCTGATCATTTAAAAGATCAGCCATGGAATATTCAAAATTTAAAAAAGCTTAAAGCGTTACCTATTTATACTTATCAGTCTTTAAGTATTGATGAAATGATGAAACAGGCAGAAGCAATTGAAACATTGCTTGATTTAGAATCAAAGAGTGTCAGCAAGAATTTAATGGAAGATGAAAATAATTTTGTTACCTTAAGCAGCGATACGCATCATTTATATTTTTATGAAACAGGGTCTTATTCATTGCTTATGCATAAACCAATCTATGTTACAAAGCGATCTTGCAGTGAGGACGAATTGAAAAATGAGGCATTTATTACAGAATTAGCAGAAAATTTCTATCATCAAAATTTGGAAACACTCATTCCTTTCAATGATCCAGTAATTCATTATGATACCTATCGTACCCCCAGAAATTTCATAATTGCAACCGCTACTTTTTATGAAAGAGCTGAGGATGAACAGACAATACAATTGAATGAGGCCTATAACACATTAACTTTAAGCTTTAACGATGTAGGACTTGCAGGCATTGATTATCATGCACCAGTAAATGCTTTGGTCAATGATGCTCGCTTATTAAGTGTGGATGAGGCAATCGAACAGCTAAAAGCTTTTGATGATGAAAATCTGATGCCGGATATCAGCGAAATATATGACGGCCGATTATTTTACAGCAACGCTTTTGATTTGAGGGAAACAATACCCGTCTATCAAATCTATTACACAAATAATGATGAACCAGATACCTATTATGAAATGCTGGCACCGGCAGTTGCGCTTGATAAAGAATATCTGCATGCTATCAAACCTGAGGATACTGAAGAAATAACAGTTGATGAAGCAGTCGAACCACTTAAAAATCCGCTTCAAATTCCATTGCCTGATGATTTGACAGTGATTAAACAGGTTGATGATACCCCGCTTTCCTATACCGCTCTGGGAGGTGTCGGCGCAGCTGGCGGGCCGTCCTTCTTCTATACCGAGAAACAAATTGAAATGCTTAAAAATTCACGTTGGAATCTAACAAATTTTACTGATGAAGCTTTATTTCCTATTTATCATAAAGCATCTCTGACGCATGCGCAGATGCAGGCCATTGCCGATGCAATCTGTAATTATTTTGATGTGACAATTCAATCTTCTCAATATTATGAACCTATTGATTTTCATTCTGACGATTACATCTATCAACGCGCTGACCGAGGTAATCATACTCAAAAAATACTGAATATTGATACAAAAAAGTTTTATCTGACCATTAATGAACATGGGACAATTTGGCTGCGTATCCACTTAGCTTATTCTGAACCTTCTGATAAGCCATATTCTAAGAATCCTGAAACTGGTTTTTCAGGATACATTGGTCCGCAATCCGATACAGTAAAAAATACTGCCTTCTATCAGCGTGAAATGATGACTGTCTATGAACAGCTATTCAAAAACTTATGGCAGCTTGATAATCCAATCGCTGATGTTCAGGAAGCTTCTTGTTCTCATATTAATACGAATCATGAATTTTATTATTGGACTAAACTATACGAAAGCAGAACGGATGTCAGTCTGAGCCAGCAATTATTTACCGCTAGTTATCAGCAGCTTGATTTCACCTTTGAAGAAGAAGGTCTTAGCAGCGTTACCTACACACCAATCTTCGGTACAAAGGTATTCGACACCCCGCTGCTTAGTGTTGACGATGCAATTTCACAGTTTAACAAGCTGTCATTACTGCCGCCTGCCATAGGTCCGAAACCGCTTGAAATCAATGAAATATTAACGGTGACAGTTGGCTATAATAATGGCGATTATCTTTACGATACCATTCCTGTCTACAACATCTATTATTGGCAGGATGAACACATCATTTGTTCTACAATACCAGCGGTAACCATTGATCCTGATCAATATTATATAGCACCGGACATTATGTTTGAACTGCATATTGATCAAGCCTTTCGATAATTAATTGAAGCACCCTTTGGGGTGCTTTTTAATGGTCTTTTAAGACTGCCAAGATTAAAACAATTATTTCACATATTGATTTATGTTGTGGTTTAAATGCTGAAAGCGTGTTAGAGTAAAGGTAGAAGAAATGAGAGCGTTTTTATTTGGGGAGATAAGTCACGCTTTCATCAGGGAGGAAAACATATGAAACATTTAAAAGTCTTGCTGACACTCCTACTCGGTGTGTCCCTAAGTGTCTGTCCAATTAAAGCCGCGGACTTACAGCATTTGTATTACCCCTTTAACGGTGATACCCAGCCATTTCCATTTACAGAAGTGAACAATCCTAATGATTTAAGGAATCAGCCATGGAACATCAAGAAGCTGTCCAAATTGAAATCATTGCCTATTTATACATATGAATTGCTTGAATTTGATGAAATGATGAAACAGGCAGAAGCAATTGAAGCTCTGTTTGGATTAAAATCAAACAGAATCCGTAAGAATTTCAGTGAGAATGACCGTGAAAATATTTATCTAGTTGGTGATAACCATCGCTTATATTTTTATGAAAACGGGTCTTATTCGCTGCGATTTGATGAACCGCTCTCAGTGAGTAAACAAGCTTACACCACCAATGAATTTAATGATAGTTCTTTTATCAAACAGCTTGCGAGAAGTTTTTATAAACAACATCTCACAGAATTGGTATCCTACACAAAACCACAAATCAGTGTTACTTATCAAAGTGGATTTAGAGGTGTCATTACCGCTTCGGCTACCATTCAAGAGGCCGCTTCTCAGCAACAAGAAAAACAGTTTAATGCTTCCTACAACACATTGACATTAAGCTTTGATGAGCATGGTCTGACACAAATCGATTATCATGCACCAGCGAAAGTTTTAGTTGGAAACGCTGACCTGCTGAGTGTGGATGAGGCAATCGAACAGTTAAAATTATTCATTGATGATGAAACGATGCCGGAAATTAAAAAAATCTATGATGGCAAACTGTTTTACGCCAATGCGTTTGAGTTAAAACAAACCATTCCAGTTTATCAGCTCTACTACAAAAACAGTGAAGAACCCAACACCTATCATATAATGCAGGCACCGGCAGTTAAGCTTGACAAAGAATATCTTGATTCAAAACATTCTAAAGAGCAGCAGGCAATTGCCAATGCAGCCATTAATTCAGCACCGCTGTCACTTCAAGTTTCTCTGCCTAATGATTTAACGATGATTAAACAAAATAAGGATGCAAAATTCTCATATACAGCAGTCGGCGGTGTTGGGGCAGCTGGCGGATTGTATTACTTCTATACTGAAAAACAGCTGGAAGCAATTAAAAGCTCACGCTGGAACTTAACAAACTTCACAAGTGATGCTTTATTCCCTATCTATCATAAAGCATCATTAAGTGAAGCCGATATGCAAAGCATGGCCGATGCAATCTGTAACTATTTTAATGCCACGATTAAATCAATAGAGTATTATGAACCCCTCGACTTCCATGCAGATGATTTCATATTAACCCGTTCCCATCGGATGGATTCGACCCAAAAATCATTGACCGTTGATACTGACCTGTTTTACTTAAGAATCAATGAACATGGCACCGTTGTACTAAGCATCGACTTGCCTTATGCTGATACGACCGATTTCCCATATTCTAAAAATCCAGATTCAAATTACACGGAATACATTGACCCACAAGCCAATACTGAGAAGAACACAGCCTTCTATCAGCGTGAAATGCTGACTGCTTATGAGCGAATCTTCAAAAATCTATGGACACTGGATACGCCAATTGCTGATATTCAGGAGGTTTCCGCCAGCAGCATTGCAACCAATCATGAATTAGATTACTGGACAAGGCTTGAGGAAAATCGCGCTGATCTCACTTTGAGCCAACAATTATTCGCCGCCAGCTATCAGCAGCTTGGTTTTAGGTTTAAAGAGGAAGGATTAAATAGTATCTCCTACACACCAATCATAGGAACCAAGATATGCGATACAACGCTGCTTAGTGTTGATGATGCAATTCGTCAGTTTAATCAATTAATGGCAATACCACCGCAAATCAATGAAGTATTGACCGTCACAGTTGGTTATAACACCGAAGATTATCTTTACGATACCATTCCGGTCTACAATGTCTATTATCGAGAAGATGATCGAATTAAATGTGCTGCCATGCCAGCGGTTACGATTGATCTTGATCAATATTATGTAGCCCCGAACATTATGTTTGAATTACATATGGATGATGTCTTTCGTAAAGAATAGTGATTGAAGCACCCTTCGGGGTGCTTTTATAAACAAGAAAATGATTTCCTTTAATCCTTCAGGAAATCATGCCATCAATGATGACACCCAGCTGCCTTTCTCGCGGCGCTGTTCATTCCTGTATTTCAATGTCACTACTTTCTACCTATCGGTATTGGAGTCATACCCGAGCAAATCCTTACAGGCACTCTTTTGATCAGTTCAATGATTTCCATCAAGTAAACAGCCTTTTCTTCTAGTTTAGGTCTATTCACTTTGATTCATTGAACTGATTTTTCATGTTATCTAAATAGGGCTAATGTGGCTGTAAGCTGACATTCGATTGATACAAAAGAAACTAGGTAATGCTTACTATAAATGATTAAATATATGTTTTTATAGCATACCATATCCACACGCTAATTTCATCTATCTTATTATTTTTTTAGATAACTTTTCATAATGAGATATTAGTGCTTTGATGCTTGAAAATGAAATTTCCTATAATACAAAAAAAACAGAACCGAAGTTCTGTCTATGCGCCTGGATGTATTTCGCCGGCTTTTTGTAAGCTCATTTTTGTAATAAATGGCCCAATCAATTCATAAACCATCGTTCCGCATAAAATAACCGCACGAATGGTTGCCCCATGTCCCGGCACTGCACTTTCCGCAATCAATGACAGACCGATGGCTACACCTGCCTGCGGAATCAGACATGGTCCAAGGTATGTGCGTACCTTGCTGTCGGCTTTCATAATTACAGCACCCAGATAAGCACCCAGCCATTTACCGACGACACGAACAATAATGTAAACCGCACCAATGATGCCAATGCTGCCCAATACTGAAGTGTCTAACTCAGCACCTGATAAAACAAAGAACATCATGAACAGCGGCGGTGTAATGTTGTCAATCATTGACATGACGGCATCCGATGAATTAGATAAATTACAGAATACTGCTCCTAAAATCATACAGACAAGCAAAGAACTAGCACCTGTTGCATTAGCTAGTGGGATGGCAAGCAGAATGAAGCCGCCAACTAAACACAGACGATTACCGCTATCCTTAAAGAAACGCAGCAAATAAGTAAATGCTAAGCCCAGCACACAGCCAATAACCCCAGACATTAATATGTCTTTGAATGGACTCAGCAGAGACAGCAGCAAATTCGTATTCTCCGCCGCTGACATTGACTTCGTAATCGCTAAAGCAAAGCCGAAGGCAATCAGAGCCGCCGCATCATCAATAGCAACTACACTCAGCAAAGTCTCAGTCACTGATCCCTTAGCCTTATACTGCTTAATAACCATAATCGTTGCAGCCGGTGCGGTCGCTGCCGCAATTGCTCCCAGCATGATTGAAAAACTAATGTCATTTCCTGTTATAATCAAAGCCGCAGCAACCAGAAACACGGCTACAAAAGCTTCCATAAAAGCGATGACAATCGGTGTCATGCCCACCTTTTTGAAATAGCTCATCTTAAATTCACTGCCAATTGAAAAGGCAATGAAGCCAAGTGCTATTTCTGAAAATATTTTTAATGTCTCAACACTTTCTAACGTAATCAGCTTTAAAACATGCGGTCCCAAAATCAGACCGCCGATCAGATACCCAGTAACTGAAGGCAGCTTAACGTATTTCACAAGCCGCGCAAAAAGCAGGCCGGTAAAGAAAATGATGGACACTTGTACTAATATATTAGACAAAACAATCCCTCTTTCCTATATTTTAAAACTTCCGCCTTCAATAAAATCAACTGGCATCGTAAACATGATACCTGAATCAGGCTTACTTAAATCGCCTAAAACAGCATGCACAGCAGCCCGTGCCAACAATACCTGATCATCCCTTAATACTACCAGAACTGTCTTATTCTCTTCACGTTCTGGATTCAACAGAAAACGCAGTGAACCAATGAAACGCTCTGCCTCATTCTCACGTTCATTCAGCAGCCGGTGTGCCATACCTGTTGATGATAAAATCGTGGCACCATTGATACCGTTATCCCCTAATTTAGTTAAAAGATCATCTAAAACCTCAGTCTTATTCAATATAATAACCATACACTTCATATATTCACCCTCTTTCCAGCATAGAAAAGTATAAACCTCTGATGATTCAAAAACAAGAAATTTCTATACAAAAAAAGAAAAAAGGGCTTACAGCCCTAAAACATCATGGATTCATTAATTTCAATATCAGCTTGAAGACTATGCTGCATTACTCTTTCACAATTAAGTTTATCACTTGTTTCATAAAAAAGAAGCGCATCTTCAGGACTTGAACCACCCTTGATTTTACGTTCGATCAAGCGTTCTTTTAAAAGCTTCAGCTCAGCATGGATGAACATCGTAGTATCAGCTGCTTTGACTAATTCATTCCATGGCAGCTCATTAAGCAGCAGCCAATTACCTTCAATCAAAACAATAGGTTTTGTCACATGGATTTGATGATCAATGACATCATGCAGATTGCGATCATAAATCGGCCACCAGCAATCATCCCCTGTAAGCTGTTCCAGATGCTTTTTAAAAGCATGAGTATCAAATGTTTCGGCACTGCCCTTTATCTTGCTCATCAAAACTTCCTCGCCGTGAAGTACCAGCGAATGACTCTTTAGATATTGCTGGGGGTAATGAAAACCATCAAGACTTAATGCCTGAATATCATCGCACAAGCTTTGAATGAATAATGCCAATGTTGACTTACCGGCTCCCGGCGGCGCGGCCAAGAAAACTATGATCCGCCGCTGCTTTTTGACAGCCTGCTGCTGCCATGAAGCAATCAGGGGCATGAGTTGCTGATTAATAAATTCATCATTATATACTGCGTGCAGCTTAAAACCGTTGACTTGTAATTCTTTTTCCATTGTGATTCCTCTTTTTAATTGCTAATCGACTGTATACACCACTGCAAAATGCTAAGAAAAGTAAAAGCATTTTTTCATTTTGATACAATCTAATTACTCGTCTTTTATAATATTTTTATAAATTCAACATTTTTTATCATTTCATAATTCTGATTTGTATTTATTGTATCATCAAATAGATTGAAACAAAAGAATATATAAATTAAATAAAATCAAATTCAATTTCACAATCAATATTCAAAAATATGAAGTAACTATTATCCAATCTACTGGTTATGCAAATACTTGAACTTACAAAAAAATAGAAGGTGTTCATTATATTAAAATAAATATGAATTCCAAATGAACGTTAAAACTATTTACATATAACAAAAAAGTGCCCTATTATTGGCACTTTTCATTGTTTTTGTTATTCTACACCAATGATGAATGAATATACCGGCTGACCGCCCTGATTCATTTCCACCTCAACATGCGGATGCTTTTCATTGATATAAGCTTCTACCTTTTCTGTCTCTGCATCAGTAATATCCTCACCGCAGAAAATCGTAACTAACTCGCTGTCATCATCAATCAAACGATCCAGCAGAGCCTTAGTCGCTTCAAATTTATCTTGGGTCGATACAACGATATCCTTTTCCATGATACCCATGTAATCGCCCTCTTTGATTTCCATGCCATCAAAAGTCGTATCTTTGATTGCAAAAGTTACTTGACCAGTCTTAACCGTTTCGATGCCATTCGTCATCTCAGCTTTGTTGACATCAACATCGACTTCCGGATTAAAATTGATGCATGCAGCATATCCCTGCGGGATTGATTTAGAAGGCAGGACAATGACATTTTCTTCATCGCACACACTTTCTGCCTGCTGAGCAGCCAGTATAATATTAGAATTATTAGGCAATACAAATACATTCTCAGCATGCACCTTAGCAATTGCCGCCACAAAATCTTCAGTCGATGGATTCATCGTCTGACCGCCGGAAATTACATAATCAACGCGCAGATCTTTAAACATTTCAGACAGCCCGTCACCTGCCGCAACAGCAATAATCGCATATTTCTTACGCGGCGCCGCTTGCTTTTCAGTCTCTGCGTTAATCATAACATTTTCATGCTGGAGTGACATATTTTCAATCTTCAGCTTTACAAATTCACCATAGCGCTGACCAAGATTCAAAGCATCACCAGGGGTCAGCGTATGTACGTGAACCTTAACGATATCCTCATCCTGAACAACAACCAATGAATTACCAATTCTGGATAATGAATCACGCAGTGCATCCTCATTAAAGGCTACCATGCCCTGAGCACTTAAACGAATAATAAATTCTGTACAATAGCCAAATTCCTCTGATTCAAGATTAGCCGCCGCCATTTCACTTGTTTCATTAGCTTCAGCTCGTTCAATGCTTTCGCCATGCAGCGCTGCCTGAAAGCCTTTCAAAACCGCAACCAAACCCGCGCCGCCGCTGTCAACAACACCGACTTCTTTTAAAACCGGCAGTAATTCCGGTGTTCTCTTTAAAGATTCCTCGGCTTCCAAAACCAACTTGTCAATTACTTCTGTACAAGTAACATTTGCCTTTTTAGATGCAAAATCATACGTGTAATCTGCAGATTCACGAATAACTGTAAGAATTGTTCCTTCAACCGGACGCATAACCGCCTTATAAGCAACCCGGCTGCCCTGAACAAACGCAGCAGCCAGCTGGAAGCCATTCACTTCCTTCATACCCTCTAAGCCTTGATAAAGGCCTCTGAAGATCTGTGACAGGATAACGCCTGAATTACCGCGGGCACCCATCAGCAAGCCCTTAGACAATACCTTAGCAATATCACTTACACTGTCATGCGTAGTTTGTAAAGTTTCCTTATAGCCCGCATTAAAAGTCATTGACATATTTGTCCCTGTATCACCATCAGGAACCGGGAAAACATTCAGCGCGTCAATCTCCGTAAAATGATTCGATAGATTGTTCGCTCCGTTTTCCAGCATCTTTTTAAAGATGGCACCATTCATTTTTTCCATAGTCATACCCTACTTCATCACCTTGACGCCTTGAACAAAAACATTGATTACATTAAAATCAAGTTCAAGACTCTTTTCAAGCATATATTTTACTTTCTTCTGAACCTCATGAACAACTTCACTGATCTTAACACCATGTGAAACGATAATATATAAATCAAGTTCAAGCTTGCCTTCGTTTTGACGAACGACAACTCCCTTGGAATAATTTTCTTTTTTCAGCAGTTCAGCAAGACCATCTTTTAAAACCTTTTGAGAAGCCATACCGACAACGCCGTAACATTCGCTGACTACCCCACCCGCCAAAGATGCAATCGCTTCAATAGAGATATTGATATTACCAAATTGTGTGCTCTTTGAAATAGACATAAAGCAACCTCCTTATTAATAACTAATATTATAACCGTATTTCTGAACAAATGCAAAAACTATTCATTTTCTGAAGGCATTTCTTCATCAGGAACCCATGCCTGCGGATCTTCTTCATCCTCTGACGGCGGTGTTTCACCCTCATTACCCTCAGTATTTTCATCCTCAGCAGGCTTTGGCTCACGATCCTTTAAGCCCACCGAACAATCATCCACTTCCTTAAAAATATTGCCGCTGATATCATCCATATACAGACAGACATGCGTACCCTCCAGTTCTTTTAAAACCGAACGATAGCTATTCAGCAATTCAATACCCTTCATTGAGGTCGTTACCCGATTGCCGTCAATCATGACAAACTGAACCATATTCTCATCATAACTGGTAACATAAGGCTCCAATTCAGAAATCAAAGGCATGACTTCCTTATCTACATTCGCAAAAGCCTCATCAAGCATTGTCAGCTGCTCCTCACTGAAGCCGCCGATTCTAGGAATCATCGCCGCATTCAATTGACTCAATTCACTGGCATCCAGCCTGCCTACGCCCTGTACGAGAAGCGTATTCGCATCATCCTTCAGATAACCGATAATCAGCCTTTCATCAACCTGAATCGTAATACCGCCGCCCCAAGTTTTCTTAACCGAGGCATCTTTGATCAGCGGATCATCCTTCAGCCGCATTTCAATCAAAAAACCGGGATTCAGCACATAAGAAGACTGATAGTTTAATTTAGCTTTATCTAAAATCTGTTCATCAGAATAAATCATATTATCATTAACCGACAATGTTTTGACTTTAGAAATATCTGATGAAAAATATGCAAAGATCAAAAGTGCCAAAATGATCAAACCAACTAAACGCAAGATTCTTCTGCGTGTCCTGATCTTCTTTTTACGATTCAGCTGCGACAAATATCGCTTTTCAAGTTCATTCTCCTGCTGGAGTTCTATTTTCTTTTTGGCCAATTAAAATGCTCCACTTCTGTTTTTAACTCAATTTGATATTTATCTTTTACCTTTTGCTGAATCAAAGTAATCAGTTCAATCACATCATTCGCACTTGCATGATCAGCATTCACAATGAAATTTGCATGCTTATCCGAAACCATCGCACCGCCGATCTGATAACCGCGCAAGCCCACCTCTTCAATGCACTGCCATGCCGGAAGCTGTTCAGGATTGCGGAAAATACTGCCAGCTGAAGGCATATTTAATGGCTGTGAAGCCAAGCGGCGCTGACGTCTGGAATCCATCAGATCACGAATCTCTGCACCGTTGCCTTTAGAAAGCTTCAGCTTAGCCGCTAAAATAATCCAGTCACGCTGCTTCTGAAAAATCGAAGAGCGATAACTCATTGCCAGCTCATCAACACTCAGCCAGCAGCAGTTATTGTCCTGCAAGACAAATACCTTATCAAGAATATCCCTGATTTCACTCTTATAAGCACCGGCATTCATAAATACCGCACCGCCTAATGTACCGGGAATCCCGCTCGCAAATTCCAAACCGCTCAGCTCGCGTTTCATCGCCTCATGAGCCAATAATATAATCGATGTGCCGCTTTGCGCGATGCACGTACCATCTTCTTCAAAATAAAAATCTGAGAAATAACGATCAAGACAGAGAATCAATCCTGCATAGTCCTCATCACTGGCAAGAATATTGCTGCCCTTGCCAAAAATTCTTACTTCCAAACCATTTTCTTTTGCGATATCTAAAACCCGCATCAAGCCAAGCGTACTTTTAGGATATAAAAAGTATTTCGCTTTGCCGCCGATTTTAAATGTAGTGTGTGCAGACAGCGGCGCATCGACTAATAGATCACCGTACATCTGCAGCTTGATTTCAACATCATTCATTCAGTTCACCCTACCAATTCCTTCATCCAGGTCAGAATATCATCGCTTGCGTTAACGAAGCCATTCTTCAGCATGTTTTCATGCATCTCTTCCCGCAGCTTTGAATTATTCATGATCCGGCTCAATTTTTCAAATAAAATTTTACCATTCAGATCCTTTTCCTCAATCATATAAGCACACTTCTTATCAACGAGTACCTTGGCGTTATAATACTGATGATTATTCGCTACATAAGGGGATGGAATCAAAATAGCCGGGATGCCGAATGCCGTAATTTCCGCAGCCGTTGTTGCGCCCGCACGGCAGATAATGCAATCCACTTTTTCCATTATAGCAATTTGATTGACATAATCAACAACTTTAATGTTTTTATTGCTGAATTTATTCTTCATAGTCTCATAATTCTGCTTGCCGCTGACATAAAGAATCTGGATATCAGCCTTCATTTCCTTTAACGCGGTAACCATTGCCTCATTCACCGAAGTTGAGCCTAATGAACCCATAACAATCAAAACCAATGGTTTATCCATGCTTAAGCCCAGCGATTTATAATACGCTTCATCAAAGACTGACTGTTTGGCGATACTGGCCCGCGGATTGCCCAGCAGACGCGTCTTTTCCCGGCCCAGCTCATCGAAGCACTTTTCGTAGCAGAGCACGATCGCATCCGCAAAACGGGCGCACAGCTTATTTGCGGCACCAACAATTGAATTCTGTTCGTGAAGCATCACTGGTACATGATTATGATGAGCCGCCATCATTACCGGTGCGCTGACATAACCGCCAAAGCCTACCGCAATATCCGGTTTAAATTCTTTCACGATCTTATTTGCCTTAGTAAAAGCAATACCCATCAATGTCACTGCCTTTATCTTATTAAACACATTGCCGGTCAAGCCGCTTGCATTGAGTCCCTTAAACGCATAACCATGAGCGGGAATCTCTTTTGCTTCCATACGGTCATGATTGCCGATAAACAGAATTTCTGTTTTCGGATCTTGCTTACACGCTGCATCAGCCAATGCCAAAGCCGGATATATATGACCGCCGGTTCCGCCGGTAGCAATTAAAATCTTCATTCTCTCACACTCCGTTTTATTTATTATAGCATAATTTTATGCTGCCGAATCATGATTTGCAATCCCCATCAAAAGACCCAATGAGCCCATCATTACCACCAGTGATGAACCGCCATAGGAGAACAGCGGCAGAGTAATCCCAGTTACCGGAAACAAACCGACTACAACCCCCAGATTAATCAGTACCTGGATAGCAAATAATGAGATAATGCCGATGGCTACATAAGCCAGATAAGCATTGGTTGAATTCTTTGCAATCTTCACACCTTCATAGATAATCAATATATAGAGCAGGATCAGCAGCGCACAGCCAATGAAGCCCCATTCCTCCGCAAAAATAGCGAAGATAAAATCGGTCTGCGGTTCCGGTAAATAAAAATGCTTTTGTACCGAGGCATCAAAGCCCTTTCCCAATAAACCACCCGGCGCGATAGCAAACAGCGACTGAATGATCTGAAAGCCGCTGCCTAAAGGATCCTGCCATGGATCAATAAAAGATGTAATGCGGGCCAAACGATAAGGTGCCGATAAGATCAAAGCTCCAAAGCCGAGAATCCCTAAAAAGCCAACCCGTACAAAATAGCTTAGCGGGCTGTCGGCGGCCAAGACCATTACCACGATTGAACAAACCATAACGATGCCGCTGCCAAAATCCGGCTGCAGCAGGATCAATAAAAAACCGCCCAGCGTCATAGCTGCCACCATTAATAAATCCTTCATAAAGCTTTTTATCCGGCTGCGGGATGCGAGCCATTGCGCACACATCAAAATAATCGCTATCTTAAAAAACTCTGAAGGCTGCACAAGCAATGAACCAACGCCAAACCAGCTGCGGCTGCCGTTTCGCTGTACACCTAACCCTGGTATCAATACCAGAACCAGTGATGCCATACAAGCCAGATAGATACCTTTATTATGTGCCTTCAGCTTCATTAAATCGACTTTTGATGCCATCATCATCACAAAAACACCGATAAAAGCAAACACTGCCTGCCGTTTAATAAAATACGCGGCATCATTAAACTTGTATAAAGCCCAAACCCGGCTTGAACTGCCGATTGTCAGGATTCCTAATAATGTACATAACAAAATATAAATTGTCATTTTACGGCATTTCTTAGTAAACAAAAAAACCACCTCATTGAAGTTTATGAAGTGGTGCGAAGAATAAAAACTAAAAGTCAGATTATTCTTCATTAATTAATCGGTTCCTGATAAAAACGTCCTTCCAGACTGTTGGTTTTCATTACATTTATAAATGCCTTATCATCAACAAGGTGAACAAAACGGATAACCTCTTTTAACTCCTCCGTCGATATTACTGTATAAAGTAAAGTTCTCGGCTGATTTGAATAACAGCCATGACCCTCAAAACGCGTAATGCCATGATGCGTATAAATCATCAGCTTCTCAGAGAGATCATCTGGCTTACTGGTGATAATATGCACCGTAACCTTTTTATAACGCACATGCAAAGCCCCGACAACCTGCGTCGATACAAACTGGAAGATAATTGAATATAATGCTTGATTCCAGTCAAATAATAAACCAGCTACCACTAGCATCACCGCATTTAATCCAAGCACATAATTCCATGCCGGCGCATGCAGCTTATCCGATAAGTAGACCGCGATAAAATCAGTACCGCCGCTGCTGGCTTTGCCTCTTAACGCGAATGCGATGCCGACACCATTGAAAA
The DNA here is from genome assembly GCF_003475485.1 of Dielma fastidiosa. Classification (NCBI taxonomy): domain Bacteria; kingdom Bacillati; phylum Bacillota; class Erysipelotrichia; order Erysipelotrichales; family Erysipelotrichaceae; genus Dielma; species Dielma fastidiosa. The sequence goes on from NZ_QRQL01000001.1 coordinate 438,119, forward strand.
TACCGCCGAAAACAGCAATCAGCAATGGATCATACGTCAGCGGTGTAGAAGGCAGAAAATCGACAAAAATACCGGTCAGCAAAATCATCAGACATGAATAAATCGTAAATCGCTTACCAATTGTTTTATATCCGATAATCGCCGGTACGGCATTTAACGTGATGTTGATGAATGAATAAGACACACTCACATTAAAATACTCATCAGCTATACGCTGAATCATTACTGTCAGCCCTGTAAAGCCGCCTGGAAATAAATTTCCTGCTCTTACAAAGGTTTTAATATTAACAGCCATGATAAGCGCGCCGATAATAACACAGATCAGTGTAAACAGATCCTTCTTTGTTTTCTTATTTATCATGATAAACCTCTAATTTTCTTTAATCAGCAAACTTATTATACACGTTCTGCCTTTATTTACAACCATTTCTAAAAAATTTCCCCATCATTGTGCGAGCCTTGGTAAATAATTGACAGTGCGTCTGCTGATTAAGCTAATCTAAGATTTCATAACGGCGCTGTTTGACAAAATCATCCACACGGCGGCATCGCTCAGTCTGTTGGCGGATCATCCGCACATCAAACGCAAAGCTATAACTCGCCTTCGATTTTGGCTGATCAGGCTTGGCCAATGCCTGCTGAATCATTCTTTCTGAAAAAGAAGCACGGCGGCCAAACGCAAGCGTTGATTGTTCAGCATTGCCGCTGATACGCCTAACTGCATAATAATTGATCCAGATACTGTTTTTATCCCGTAAAGCGGTTAAGGGATAAAGAAGCAGCCAGTTCTCTTTAATAAATACTGGTATTTTCTGTTTAAAGCCATGATTCACTGACACCGCTTTGCGGCAGCCATCAAAATCAAGCTCATGATGAGCGCATATTGCCTTGATCAGCTTCAATGCCGAACAGTCTATATGCTCTGTTTCAACCCTCCCCCACTTTAAGTCTTCATAAATAATGGTACACTCTTCATCGTTACCTTTAATAAAGTAAATAATCTTACATTCCCCTTTCTCCCTCGCACAGTACCATTGTACCATGGAACTGCACAGCGAGAACTTTATTTTTACAATTAACTGTAAGATTATGATTCAAAAGCCTCGGAAATTGATTAATATAAGAAAAAAGTGCATTTCTGCACTTTATTGACAGCCTTCGCAATCAGAACCGCAGCCGCCTTCAGAGCCACAGCCGCCGCCACAGCTTGAAGCTGCCATCTGCTGTTCATAAATCAACGTATCGATAACCAGACATTCAATTTCCACCTTAGCACCCTTAGGCAGCGCGGCTACCTGCACACAGCTGCGGGCTGGATATGGAGCGGTAAATGCCTCAGCATAAGCCTCATTAAATTCATTAAATTCATTCAAATCACTCATAAATACCGTTGTCTTAACGACATGACGCAATTCCAAATTCATTTCAGCTAATACATTTTCAAGATTAGCGATAGCCTGTTGAGTCTGTTCCTTAATGGTTGTCCCAACAATATCGCCGCTTTTTGGATCAGCCGGCAGCTGTCCGGATACATATACGAAATCACCTAATTTTACAGCCGGTGAATAGGGTCCGATTGCTTCCGGTCCATTAGCTGGTTTAATTGCTTGTAAAAACATGAAATCCTCCTCTACCATTCGCGGTAAAACTTACCTGCCAGTGTTCTTTTCTTTTTAAGCCTTTTCTGAAGCAGATGATTGATGGATATAAAAGCAATGCCGCCGATCAGTCCAAGCAGACATAAGATCGACAATAAGTCATTAATATTTTCAATCATCAAATCACCTCTTTTGATATTATACGATAAAAGCAGTTAAAATTCAAACGAAGTACACAATGGCTATCCTAAATAATGCAGCAATTCACTAATTCTATACATTAATAAATTTTCCAAAATTTCTCAACATCAATTTTGGATAATGATTTTAGCTTTGTCTACAATAACATCAGGAGGTAAAAAAAATGAAAAAATCTTCTAAAGAAAGCTCTAAGCAAGAAAAGTTTGTAGCTGCACGTCGTAACCCTGATGGTACTTTAAAGGAATTTAAATCAAATACTGGTAAAGTATACGATTACGAACAAGCACTGGAAGCTGTTGAAAACGGAATGATTGAAAACGCTCTGCCATTTACTGGCCGTGATGGCGCTCGTCATATCCGTGGTATCAACGACGGCGATGAGTCAACTAACTTATCTAACTTAAAAGAATTCTAATTAATAGAGTTCAAACATTGAAAAAAAGTCATGGTGAATATTCACTGTGACTTTTTTTAATCCATCAAATTTAATGACAGCTTCCAGTTTAAAATACGCAGCACTGATTCATTTAAGCGCTCCTCACTGACCTTGCCCTCATCAACTGCCTGCTTCATTGCCGCTGCCCCAGCTTTAAAATCAGTGATGATGAGTAAATCATTGCCCGCCAGAAATGCCTCAACACTTGGTTCCTGCTCATCGGTAAACTTACGGATTGCCTGCATCGATAAGTCATCGCTCATGATAACACCTTGAAAATTGAGTTCATTGCGCAATAATTCATGGATCGTCGGCGATAAGGAAGCCGGCAGCTCATCAAAACAGGTGACAATATTATGAGCGACTAAGATGGCTGGCGCCTGATGGTCTATACCCGCTTTAAAGGGAATAAAATCCTGATTATAAAAAACTTCCTTTGCCCGTTCATCAACGGCAATATCTTCATGAGTATCGATATTGCTGCCATAGCCGGGAAAATGCTTCAGACAGGAACCGATTTGCATCTCATTCATCGCATCAACCACTGCCGCCACATAAGCGGCTGTTCCCTCACCATCTAAGCCAACCGTTCGCGGATACATATAATCCTCAGGATTATCAGTCACATCGGCTACCGGCGCCAGATTTACATTGATGCCAAGCGCCAGCAAGTAGCTGCTCTTAGTTTTGGCGTCTTGACTGACCTCGGCCAGACCGCCTTCATTATATAATGCCTGCGGGCTTGGAAACGGCGTCGGCACTAAAGCTGGATTCCAGGAGACACGATTAACAATACCGCCCTCCTCATCAACACCGATCAGTAAAGGCAGCTTGCTCATAGACTGCAGCAGCGCATTCTTATCGATCACTTCCTGACTGGTTTTGCCATTTAAATCTCGGCCAAACAAAATCACACCACCGGGCTGCAATTCCATCACGGATTCAAGCTCCTCATCAAGCGGACAGCGGATAAAAAAGATCTGACCGATTTTATCTTCCAGACTCATTTCTGAAAGCAGTTCCTCAGCCCGGGTTTTCACAATCACCGGTTCACTGGGTTCAACAGGCTTGATTGGTTCCGGTTCCGGTTCGTGATCCGCTTCAACCTTTTCATCCGGCTTTAGCTGCAGCCACTGCGGACGCACGATCCATACCGCGAGTATGATGCTGCCAACTAAAAGAAGCAGACAAAACAAGCCGATTGCCGCCCGTTTCAGGGTATTCACTGGATTTCCTCGATGACATCATAAGCCATCGCCTGAGGATAATCAATCAGCAGAATCTGACAAAATGCATAGCCATCCAGAATCAATAAGAGACCATTAGCGGCAATTAAACCATAACCAAATAAGTGAATTAATGAGAAACCGGAAAATAAGGAACCGGACTTCATCGCCATCATCGCCGCAATCGCAAACAGCACACAAATCAGCAAAAAGACACACAAATTCAGACAAGTCATCTTTTTCAGACTCTTTTCAAGCCGTGTTTTAGCATGACTGAAAATAACAATCATCGAAAATAAAAAGAATAAAATTTCATATAAATATAATGAACGAAAGAAGGTTGACAGCAGCGGCAAGAGTGAAATCGATGTTGTTGAGATAAAGCTAAGCACCATTCTTCCTAAAAAAGCCAGCTGAACAATTTTCATATTCAATAACGATACGATTTGTTCATAGGTTGCCGCTTTAATGACTACCATTCCCAAATAAAGATGCAGCGCTGTAATAAAACATAAAAGACCATAAAGGATAAGCGAAAACAGACAGCTGCGTTTAGCGCGGGTATTTAAAAAGGCATCAATCCTATTCATAGATCCAATCTTCACCTTTAATTACTTCAACCCGGCTCAGGCCTGGATAATCAAGCTGCCGCAGCGCTTCATAGACAATGATTGCCGCGCAGTTGGACAGATTCAGCGAACGGGCGCTGGCCTTCATCGGCAAACGCATGCAATGATCCAGATCCTTGCTTAAAATGGATTTAGGAATACCGGTGCTTTCCTTCCCTAAGATAAAATACAGATCACCCTTGCATTCAGTAAAATCAAACTGTGACGGTGCCTTCTTGCCATAGCGGGTCAGATAATAATAATGCTCAGCAGGATTTTTACTGACAAAATCATCCCATGATTTATGAATTTCATAATCTAATTCACTGATGTAATCCATGCCGGCACGGCGCAAATGCTGTTCATCAAGTGAAAAGCCTAAAGGCTCAATCAGATGCAGCTTACAGCCGGCTGCCATGCATGTACGCATCATATTACCGGTATTCTGAGGAATTTCCGGCTCATATAAAACTACATGAATCATCTTATCTGCCTCCTTCAAGATATTCCACACATTGTTTCAATGCGCGGCCGCGGTGTGATACGGCATTTTTCATTTCATCACTCACATTTGCCAAGGTGGTGCCATAAGGCGGATAGTAGAAAATCGGATCATAGCCAAAGCCATGCTCACCGATAATTGTCTCTGCGATTTCACCCTCAACTACACCTTTAAACACATGCTCAGTGCCATCTTCCTCAACATAAGCAATCGCGCAGACAAACTGTGCCCCGCGCGGCTTTCCTTTAACCGCCTCAATGATTGCATTGTTTTTTACCGTATAGCTCGTATCATGCCCCATAAAACGCGCGCTGTATACACCAGGTGCCCCATCCATCGCGTCAACCGCTAAGCCAGAATCATCAGCCATAACCGCGGTATGAAACATCTCATGAAGCGTCCGTGCCTTAATCAAAGAATTCTCCTCAAATGTCGTTCCGGTTTCATCGATTTCTACTGGTTCATCAAGATCCAGACAGCTTTTAATCGTATAGCCTAACGGTTCTAACATTTTCTTAAATTCCTCAACTTTATGCAGATTGCTTGTGGCAATTAATATTTCTTTCATATTTTCTCAATCCTTTCCTTTTCTTTAATCAGCCAGCGTTTTGGATAAGTCTGACTGGCATTATAAACACATACTTGGTAACAGATTCCCTCTGAATACGCATACTCCACACAGCCATAATGGTATAGCTCATTCTGACTGCTCTCATGAGCATCAATCAGCAGCTGAAAACAATGCTTCATCGTTTCGTGATCAACACGATATGTATTCCATCGTTTTGGCTTTTGTTTAAACAAACGCATATAATCATTCATTAAGACAGCCTCTACAAGTCTTTCATCACAATCACTCAGTTCCTGTTTCAGAATCAGAAACAAATCATGGTCATGATAGCGCCGTTCGTATTCAGCTAAACGCTGACCTAAAGCCATAAATAAGCTGAACGCGTTCTCCCTTAGCTTTAGCTTTAAGAAAGTATCGATGGCCCTGCGGCATTTACCGCTGTTCCAAAATTTCTCAACCGCCAAGGCTGTATGGTTAATACTGCAAAGTTCTTCTTTGCTGAGCCACTTCGTCGATAAGATCTCATAAGGCGGATCGCTGTCATAATCAAAATCATAGAATTCAGCTTTTCGTTTCAGGCTGGTTCCCTTAAGCAGCTTTAAGATTCCTAATTGAAGCTCACTCGCTTTTAAGGAGAACAATTCATTAAAAGAAGCATTAAACGAAGCTAAGCCCTCATAAGGCAGACCCGCAATTAAGTCTACATGAAGAATAAGACCTGCCTCACGCATGCGGTGAATGACTTCCTTTAACCGTTCATTATTCTGAATTCTGCCTACCGCTTTTAATGTATTGCCATTAAATGACTGAACACCTACCTCAAAGCGGAAACGGCTTTTGTCTGCCTCATTGATGAAGAAATCAAGCAGCTCCTCACTCAGGGTTTCCGCTACCACCTCAAACTGAAAAATTTGCCCGGTACAATGTTCATTGATGTAGCGGGCAATCCGCAATGCCCGTTTAGGATCTGTATTAAAGGTACGGTCAAGAAACTTTACCTGACGTACCTTGCTTTGACTGATCTTCGCGAGTTCTTTAAAGATATAAGCCTCTGAAAACTGACGCACCCGCTTATCCGTTGAGCTGAGACAGTATTCACAGCCATACGGACAGCCGCGGCTGGTTTCAAAATATAAATAACGTTTATCCATATCCGCTTCATCAAAAGGAAGAAAATAAGGACTCTCACACGCTTCATTAAACGTCAGATCACTGTAAGCATACGTCGTATCAGGATAAGCCAATGTATTTATCCCTAATATAGGATGCGGATTTTGATCGATGATGGATTGAATATACTCCCAAACACTCAATTCTCCCTCACCGATACTAATGGCATCAATCCCCTCCTGAAGCAGAGCCTCTGATTCAAAAGTCACCTCAGGGCCACCGACTAAAACCGTACATGGATGCTGCCGCTTCAAATCCTTGATCAAAAGCTGGGTTTGCTTAATATTCCAAATATAACAGCTAAAGCAGTAAACATCCGCCTTTTGTGCAATCAGCCAGTCAAGCACCTTTTCATGAGCATCCTTGATGGTAAATTCTTTTAATACAACCTGCTCTTTGATCGGCGAGGTTACATAAAGCCAGCGCAGAGCTAAATTCTTATGGATATATTTTGCATTTAAAGTAGTCAGCACGACCTTCATACCTTCACCTTCTTCAATTCTCTACGCCCTATTATACTAAAATTCAGTCAAATATGCTATCATTGGTACAGGTGATTTTATGAAAGTTAAAAATACGATTGAACAGATCCTTGGTGAATTAGTTCGCTTTGAACGATATGAAAAAGGATTGACCAACCATAATTACTATGCTGAAACAAAAAATCAGGCTTATATTGTCCGAGTTCCCCGTGCCGATAACGAACAGGTAGTCAGCCGAAGCCACGAAACAGCCGCATTACGAGCCATTCAAAATCTGGACTTTGACGTACCTACTATTTATTACGATGAAAAAAGCGGCATCAAGATTACAGAATTTATCCCTGACTGTCAGGAATATGAGCCTTGCACCGCCCAGGATAAAATTGAACAGGTCGGCCGGCTGCTCAGAAAATTCCATCAGGCAGACTTACATTGCCCTTATGCCTTCGATCCATATGAGCGCTATCTGCAATATAAAGCTCACGTGCAGAAACCAATCTATGATTTAACTTGTTATGAGGCAAGGATGCGTGAGATTGCCAGTCAGAATCAGCATCAGGTGCTTTGTCACAACGATTTGGTCAGCGGCAATCTCTTATTTTCAAAAGATCGGCTATATCTGATTGATTATGAATACGCGGCCATGAATGATCCGCTTTTTGATGTCATTTCATTTCTCAGTGAAAATCAAATTTTTGATGAAGAGCTGCGGCAGCGATTTTATCTCGCTTACTTTAACGCTGCTCCTGATATTCTGCTTTTAAATCAGCTGAAAGAATGGGAAATTTTTGAAGATGTTCTTTGGTGTACTTGGGCTATGATGATGGCTGAATCCCGTCATGAACAAGTTTACCTGGATATTGCCAAGGATAAATATCAAGCCTTGCGCGCGCTGATAGCTAACAAATCATAAAGGACCGCAAAATTGGATGAATGCTGATAAGGAAGTTTTAAAAACGTACTAATCTAACGGCCGACAAACAGGTGCAACAAAGCAGAGAGTAAATCACTTTCATAAGTGGTCGGCTCTCTGCTTTTTGTTACGCAGTAGAACGCCATTTTTGAGGGTTTAAGTATAAAATATCGGCTATATAATTTTCATGATCTGAAAACCGCATAAATCAAGGGGATTTTGCCCTCTACTGCGTAACATTCTTACCCGAAATTCAGTCGTTTTATAAAAGCGTCAAATTGTCCGATATTAAATCTACCTATATTAAATTTTCCAACGTTGGAAAATCCAATGCAATTAAATAAAGATATATAAAATAAAGATTAAAGAATTACAAATATTCCTTTCCAATAATTCTTCCCCTAATAACAAAACTCACGGAACGGAAGCGAAAGGAAAGGAAAATACAGACATTCCGTTTTCACATATAGGATAATTTACAGAGGGGGCAAGCAGTTTATCCGATTGCCCCCTCTTAGTTGCCTAACAACAAAGACAGAGAAAACCGTCAAGGACGCGAAGCGTATATTTTATCCTTGACGGTTTTCTTTGGCTTTGCTATTTCCTACCTGTCGAAGCGAAACTGAAAGATTGCCTTAATTAGCTGTGCTTCTAATCTGTCTTGTATATCGGCGTTAAAATGCCCTTGAAATACAGACCGATATTTTATGTATCCTCTGTAATGGCACAAGACAAAGTGTATAGCTTCCGGCTCTTTGGCAACCGCTTTTTCAAGCACTTCAAAAGGTATCAGCTTTTCGTTCCTCATGCTCCAATCTCTCCCATTCTTTTCTTAGCTGCTTCAATGCGGCTAACTTCCAGTAGTTTACTGTTGTACGGCTTCTTCCATACACTTCTCCGATTTTCCTATCCGTATATCGCAAGAAGAAATACAGTACCAAAACTTCCTGTCGCAGTTTCGGCAAAGTGGAAAACACTTTTGCTAATCGTTCATCTTCAATTTCAATTATCTCTCCACACACTACAAATTCCGTCGGTTGTGTTAGTTTTATCGATTCTTCAAAGTAGCTATCTGTCGTAGACGGGTTATAATATTGTTCGTCCATGAGATAATCAAGAGAGATTTCGTGCTTCCATTTTCTGCCAATATCCCGATAGGCAGACATGGCGGCGTTACGGAGAACGATTTTACAAAAGGCTGCAAAGGCGTACTCAATATGTTCCCTGTATTCTTCGGAATAACTCATTTTTCTCACCCCCTTTCTTCCCAGTAGGGGGCTATTACAACAAGCGCCCATACGATAGAAAACTGTATAGGCGCTGAGTAATACGAATTATTAAAACATACTACATGATATGTGTGTTCATCTTTATAGTCATAATATCCCGTTGAATTAGACAGGCTTTTTTTGATGATTTCATAGTGTTCGATATATAGAAAAAGGACATATCGATACCTCCAATGCTTTTAAGCATTTAATACTGCCAAATCCTTAAAAATGGGCAGCTTTAATACACTCTCCGTATTTTCATTTTGAAAAGGAAAACGGCGGCTTTGATTGTGATTTATGAAAGCCGCCGCTTAACATCACAACAATCGTTTTCCGTCAGAGTAACGGTTTTGTTGTTGTTTGATTTTTCTATCTAACTGGTGTGTAATTGATTTCCGCTTCATCTTCAGTAGCTTCAAGTTTCATAATAACTGGTCGCAATCCGTCATTACAGCTACAAATGGCGACACCGGGTTTTTTTATCCAGTCGCCGTAGTAAAATAACTCTTTTCCCATTCCATGTGCCAGAGCAAAAACATACTGATAAATAGCTTTCCATGCTTCATCGCAAAACCCTTCTGGCTTCGCATAGTCAGCAAAGAAAACCTGCCCTTCCTTCATCATAGGGCAGACGGTCAGACCATCAACACCATATTCTTTTGCAAGTTCAACATTTAACATAGTTTTCAAAATAGTTATTTTCACTTTCTTCATCTTCTTCTCCTTTATTTCTGTACATTTCTTCATCTTCATATATTCTTTTTCCAAATTCAAACGCTTCTCTTAAATAATTTGTTGAATGTATCTGCGGTTTACCATTTGTATTACCACAGCCACCAGCAAGCAGCATACCCTTGTCCTGAAAACCAATATAATTTATCAACGTAAATTTGTAGTAAGAAACAGCCTGCTCAAACGTCCAAAAAAAGTTATCAGCAGAAGTCATAAGCAAAGCACAATCGTGTATCGGGTATTTTTCATACCGCCCCAAAGGTGGATTTTCATCCTGCTTTGCTATGCAGTAAAAGCGTTCAATGAATGCTTTGATTTTTGATGATATAGTCCAGAAATATAAGGGTGAAGCAAATACAATTAAGTCTGCTGTTTTTATCTTTGGAATAAGAGAATTAAAATCGTCTTTTTGTACACAAGGCTTTTCATAGCGGCAAGCTTTACAGCCTAAACAACCATTCACATTTATATTATTCAATGATATAAATTGCACATGATGCCCGGCTTCTGTGGCTCCTCTCATAAATGCTTTAGCTAACTGTACCGTATTTCCATTTGAACGTCCGCCACCCAAAATAATCAAAATTTTTTTCTTCATAAAAGTTCGCGCCTCTTGTTTGATTTATCTCTTTATGTTATTTTATATATAAAGTGTCAAAAAGAAAAGTACGCACTTTTTTGACATATACTATCGTAAAGGAAAGTATCTACTATGAGCATGGAAAAATTTGAAAAGAGAATAGAGTCTTTAACTGATACACCATTTGGCTATACCCTATCCATGATTGGCGGAAAATGGAGATTGGTCATTCTTTACTGGCTTGTTGAATATGAAGCAATTCGCTTCAATGAATTGCAACGAAAAATCGGGACAATCACATTCAAAACTTTAAGTACGGAATTAAAAGCAATGGAAGCAGATGGTCTTATTATCCGAAAAGAGTATCCGCAAATTCCACCTAAGGTTGAATACAGTCTTTCTAATAAAGGTCGTTCTTTGCTCCCAATTATGGAAAGTATGTGTCAATGGGGTACAGAAAACAGTGGAAAACTATTTTAACATTTTGTTCAGATGGACAAGACGGATTTTGACAGCTTCTCTTCTGTTTACCGCAAGTAAGTGGGAATACGGGAATTAGCGCCTACTATCGTCAATAAGTTTGTGAAGAAAATCATAGTCTATGCGCCGGACAAGTCCACCGGACACCGCAGACAGTGGATAGAAATTGTCTGGAACTTTATCGGAGAACTGGAACAGACGAGGATAAGCAGACCATTGAAAGGCAGAGAAAAAGCAGAACGACATAGCTTTTGACTATGCCGCCCTGCGGTTACTAAATTACTTCCTTATGGGTGCTGTCCTTTGGATGCGATCCTTCTTTTTCTATAAATCTAATACATAAGCAATCAATAATTTTGTAGTTTCCTCAAGAGCTTTTATGTGGGTGCGCTCCATCCCATGGGAACAAAGACAGCCCATGCCAAACGCAGCCGCATACAGATTATTGCCGGCACGGATTGCCGCATTCGCATCAGTGCCATAGCGGTAAAAAATATCAACACAATAATCGGCTTCAACCTTTTTGGCCTGTTCGATAATTCTAGTTGTTAAACCGCGGTCATACGGTGAAAAAGCATCCTTGGCACAAATAGAAACTTTATGTTCGCTGCCATGATAATCCGGGCCAATCAAACCGATATCAATAGCTACATATTCACTGACTTCCGCAGGCACATAAGCACCGCCATGGTTGATTTCCTCATAAATAGGAAATGCCAATAAGGTCTTATACTTAGGTTTTAATTGATGCTGCTTAAGATAATCCAGCATGCCGAATACCACTCCGACCGCGGCTTTGTCATCAATGTAGCGGCTTTTAATATAGCCTGAAGCACTCAGCTGAAAACGCGGTTCTACTGATATGACATCACCATGCTCAATGCCTAACGCATAGACTTCCTCATCACTGCTTACCTCTTCATCGAGAATGACCATCATGCTGTTTTCATCACGTTCAACAGTACGGGCATCATCAAAGACATGAACGGAATGTGATTTGCACATCATCAAGCCGCTGTATTTTTGACCATTGCAGGTATGGACAATGACACTCTCGCCCTCCAAGCTGGCATAGCTGACGCCGCCTAAGGCTCTGGTCATAATCGTTCCATCACGATTAATCTGACGTACCATCATGCCCAGCGTATCCAAATGCGCGCCGACACAAACACATTTTGAATCATCCTCACCTGCTAAGGTGATGTAAGCCGTCCGTTTGCGGTCATAGCTGACCTCACAGCCAAATCGTGCCGCGTTTTTTTCAAGCAGCTGATGAATTTCATCATAATAGCTCACCGGTGAAGGCGTATTAATAAAATCTCTTGTAATATCGACAATCAAATCTCTGTTTACTTCCATTTTCATAAGCTCCTCCAACTATCTTCATCCATTCTAGCACGCTTTCCATTGAAAAAAAAGATGCCGGAGCATCTTAATTTTGATTAATAAAGCGGCCGAGAAAACGCTGCAGGCTTTCACTCTTAGGCGCCGTGAAGATATCCTCAGGCTTGCCTTCTTCTACGATAACACCGTTTTCCATGAACACGACGCGGTCACTGACATCTCTGGCAAAACCCATTTCATGAGTAACCACAACCATAGTCAAGCCCTCATCAGCCAGCTGCTTCATAACATCAAGCACCTCACCGACGGTTACCGGGTCCAGCGCACTGGTCGGTTCATCAAACAGCAGTACCACACAATCCATGCATAAAGCACGGGCAATCGCGACACGCTGCTTCTGACCGCCAGACAATAAGGTACTAGGTTTATCCGCGAATTCATCCATGCCGACCTTTTTCAGATACTGATGTGCCTTGTCAACCGCTTCCTTATGCGAACGCTTCAAAACCTTAGTCTGGCCGAGCACACAGTTATCAAGCACAGTATAATTATTGAATAGATTAAAGGATTGGAAAACCATTCCCACCTCACTGCGGTGCTTATTGATATCTCCCTCCATGACATTGACGCCATTTACCAGGATTTCACCGCTGTCCGGTGTTTCAAGCAGATTGATGCAGCGCAGCATTGTTGATTTACCGGAACCAGAAGAACCGATGACGGTAACTACCTCGCCCTTTTCAACATTAAAGTTAATATCCTTTAATACCTCAAGGCTGCCAAAGCTTTTGCGTAAATGATTGACTTCAATAATATTCTCCATTTGACAACCTCCTAGTATGTTGAATCTTCCACAGTCTGAGAAGCTGGGAAGCTTGATTTAGTATGATTAATACGGCCTTCAAAATAATTCAGAAGCATCGCTGTCGCGTAAGTCAGAATAAAATACATTACCGCAACAACTAAGAATGGTTCACTTGTTGAGAACGTTGAACCGGCAATACTTTTTGCCTGCCAGAATAACTCTGAGAAACCGATTACTGACAGAACACTGCTGTCCTTAATATTAACGATAAACTCATTGCCGATTGACGGGAATGCGTTCTTAATGGCCTGCGGCAGAATAACATAACGCATCGTCTGAATCGATGTCATACCGATTGAACGGGCGGCTTCACTTTGTCCGCGGTCTACTGACTGAATACCTGAACGGATAATTTCCGCCATATACGCACCGGTATTGATTGAAATAATCACACAAGCCGCGCTGATCGGATTCCAGTTCAAAATCGGTTTCAGCGCATAAAACAAAAACATTGCCTGTACCATCATCGGTGTACCTCGGAAGATGGATACATAAATACTGGTAATCAGATAACCAATTTTTTTAATAATCCTTATAAAGGCAGAATCACTTGCCTCTTTATTCTGGGTTACGGCACGAATGGCGCCAATCACTAACCCGATCAGCAAACCCACCAGCGTACCTATCAGCGCAACGATCAGTGTATTTCTTACACCGATGAGAAGCAATGATTTATATTTGATAAATACATTCCAGGCATCAGCGATCATATTTGGGTTAGTCACTGATATAACTTCTATCAAATTCATATTCGTACCGTCCTCTTTCTATCTTATTCGTTAGCAGGCTGACGCGTTGTCGCTGCTTCCATCATCAATGAACGATCTTCTTCACTGATACCATCTAATGCTTTTTGGATTCCTTCAAGTAATTCAGTATTCCCTTTTTTAACGGCAACAGATACGGCTGTATCACTTAAATCAATATTGAAGCCCTTGCCTTCATCAAATTCAACCAACGCAAGCTCAGGATGTGCCGCTACAGCGCCTTGTCCTACCGGTGTTTCAGCAGTAATACCGTCAACCTCTCCATTTAATAATGACATGATCATATATGGATATGATTCTAACGGTGTCGCATGCTTAACATCTTTGATTTGATCGATAACTGTATCATACATTGTATTCATCTGACCAAGAATGGTTGAACCGGCAAAGTCATCAAGTGTTGATGCATTCGCATAAGCGCCATCCTTCAAGACAACCATAACCATCTGTGACTGATAATAAGGTTCTGTGAAATCAGCATTCTGACGGCGTTCCGCAGTATCTGTCATACCGGCGATAATCGCATCGATAATACCTGAATTTAATGATGGTTCCAGTGCATCCCAATCCAGCTTCGCAATGACTAATTCTTTACCTAAGCTCTCTGCTACCGCTTTGGCAATCTGAACATCATAACCATCACAATAACCGCCGTCGCTGATTGCGACATTGAAATCACTAGCCTGAGGATCTGTCCAGTTAAATGGTGCATAGTTACATTCCATACCTACAGTAAAGGTATCCTTTGCATCACCTTGATTGTTGTCTGCTGGTGTTGAGCTGCAGCCAGCCAGCAGCATGGCTGCCATAAATACGCTTAATAATTTTTTCATGTTTTTGTCCCTCTTTCTAAAATACAAAAGCCGCGCTATTAGCACGACTCTAATTACCGATCGAGTACTAATAGCTCCTCTTCATTGCTGAAGGAGTGTTATAGGTATTCCCTATAACCCCAAGACAAGCCTTTGCCAAAGCTCTCTTTCGGCGATGGTTACCTTTCACCAGCTTCACAGTCCGCCGACTCCGCTGATTACTCTGATGCATCGCTGCCTCTATACGTTTTTTGTATGTTCCTATCTTATGCTGAAGTGAAGCATTTGTCAACTCTTTTCAGTAAATTTATGAAAAAACTTTCTTGTAAACCGCTTACATTGTTGATTTACACACCCTGATAAAGCAAGAAACAGGCCTTTAAATCAGCCTGTTCTCATTATTTTATGCTTTTAAATTAATGAACTCACAAATCAAATCCACCGTTTTATCAATTCCCAGCACAGAACTATTTACACATAAATCATAATGCTGGGCATCCTTCCAATCCTGATTCGTATAATAATTATAATAATTGCCACGGCGTTTATCCGTCTTTTCCATTAGCTTTTCCGCATCCTCCAAAGACGCCGTATGATAATCATTCACAACTCTTAAGACCTTATCTTCCGTTTTACCGGTAATAAACAAGGATACCAGTGATGGATCATTGCGCAGCACATAATTTGCACAGCGGCCGACAATCACACAGCTTCCCTTCTCTGCCAGCTGACGGATTACATTTGCCTGAATCTGATGCAGCTCATCATTCATTGAAATATCCGTTAAACCAGCTATCGGAGAACCCAGCACATAACCGATGGCAGTCAAATAATTATTGCTGTAATCTACCTGCTCATCATTCTTTTCAAACATTTCTTGCTTGAAGCCGCTCTCTTTAGCTGCCATCGTAATCAATTCTTTATCATAAAAAGGAATTTTAAGCTTATCGGCGATTTTTTTGCCAATCTCACGGCCGCCGCTGCCATATTCTCTGGCAATCGTAATAATGATCTTTTTGTCCATAAATCTTCCTCCATTCATGGTTTTGAACCTCTTCTTTATAAATATTATACCACGTTCTCAAACAGTTGGCTAAAAAGGTTGATGCAGTTATAAAATTTATCATTTGCCATAAAGAAAAACCTCTGATTGCTCAGAGGTTAAAGGATTTATTTTTCTAATGCTTTTTTAGCTTTGTCGCAGATTGCTGTGAATCCCTTAGGATCATGAATAGCGATTTCAGAAAGCATCTTACGGTTGATTGTGATACCAGCCACTTTTAAACCATGCATTAATGTAGAATAGCTCATATCATTTAAACGAGCACCAGCATTGATACGTGCAATCCATAATTTACGCATTTCACGCTTCAATTGTTTTCTGTCTCTGTATGCATAGCGCAGTGAACGCATTACCTGTTCATGTGCAGTTCTGTATAATAAATGTTTTGAACCAAAATAGCCCTTAGCTAATTTTAATGTTCTTTTTCTTCTGTTGCGTGATACGATTCCGCCTTTAACTCTTGCCATCTTTTATTCCTCCTATTTACCTTATTTAATCAGCATTAACTTAATGCGCTTGTAATCAGTCTTGTTGATCAATCCTGACTTAGCTAATTGACGTCTTTGCTTTTTAGTTTTTCCGTGGAAACGGTGAGATGTAAAAGCATGACTTCTTTTCAATTTACCAGAACCTGTCATTTTTACACGTTTTGCAAGTCCTCTGTGTGTTTTCATTTTTGGCATATCAATAACCCTCCTAGTATTTATTTCTTTTTCGGTGCCAATACGGTTGACATTGTGTTTCCTTCCAGCAATGGCTTCTTTTCGATATTGGCAATATCCTGACATTCTTCTACAAAGCTGTCCATGATCTTTTTACCAACTTCTAGACGCGTAATTAGACGGCCGCGGAAACGCATGTCAATCTTGACCTTCATGCCGTCTTCCAGCCAGCCGCGTGCCTGACGCAGTTTGGTTTCAAAGTCATGTTTGTCAATAACCGGTGACAGACGTAAAGGTTTTACCTCTGTAACATGCTGTTTTTTCTTTGCTTCTTTAGTCTTCTTCTGTTGTTCGAAACGGTAACGACCATAGTTTACAATCTTACAAACCGGTGGAACAGAATTAGGCGAAACACATAGCAAATCTAATTCCTTGTCATAAGCTATTTCTAATGCTTCACGACGTAGTTTAATTCCAAGTTGTTCACCTTCAGGGCCAATAACCAGAACTTCTTTAAATTTGATCTTCTCATTAACTAAATCATCGTTCACATTATTGGGAATCACTTTTTTATTAATAACCGACACCTCCATTTTAGTGTACAAAAGAAAAGCGGGTACAGTCTGCACCCGCTATCAACATTGATCTCTTTTGATCGTTCGTCGCATTGACCTATGACTTCAGCCATCAGGTGAGAAGGGGTGCTTCTACTTTCCACGTAATCTTTACTTGTTAAGTATACATGAGCTGATAACTAAAGTCAACATTTTTTTGCATTAGTTTTCAATCTCAGTCACTTAACTTTAATATTAAGCTAAATCAGCTTAACTGTCAAGGATTAGAAAACCTCTCCATGACAGAGAGGTTTATTTCATATGCTATTTTGCAGCACCGGCATGTTCACCGGCAATCTGACCAAATGTGAAGATATCAGCAATTGCATTGCCGCCCAAACGGTTACCCGCATGAACGCCGCCTGTAACTTCACCGGCAGCCCATAAGCCTTCGATGACGTTGCCTTCTTCATTTAATACTTCAGCGCTTGTATTGATTACAACACCGCCCATTGTATGATGTAAAGATGCCTTACGAGGAGAGATAACGATACCAACACTTGGATCATTTTCAATCGTTTCAAGATCGATAGCCCCTGCTAATACTTCCTTACCGAAATCAGGATCACTTTGATTTGCTACATAACTGTTATAAGTTTCAATTACTTCACGCAGCTGTTCTTCAGTGAATGCTGGCGTTGCACCGCCGGCTGCATTCTTCGTAGCCTCAGCCAATTCAGCTAAAGTAGAACCATACCATACATGGCCATTGTCAACCATTGATTGAACCGTTGTACCAAACAGACCCGCATCCAGTGATGTACCCTTGCATAAGCCATCCGCTTCCTGTGTGCCGCTGCCTGCATAAATGATATAGAAAATACCGTTATCTAATTCAAGTGAAGCCTTAGCTAAAACGTCACGTTCCGCATATTCGTTAACAAAACGTTTGCCGTTGCCGTCAATCCAGATCTGTTCTGAAGCATCAGCCCAGATACCGTCTGTCATCGTACCCTTAATTGGTGAAGATGAAGGCATCAGCTGAGATACACCTAAATCAACCGTAGCCGCGCCGATTTCCATCGCCATGACAATACCATCACCAGTATTGGTGCCGACATTAGTAGTCAAAGTGTGATCAGTCAGATCATCACCCCAATAATTATCATATTCTTTAACCATCTTAGGATTTGCGCAATAACCGCCGCTGGCAAGTACAACACCATTCGCAGCATCAATCGTAACCTTAGTACCGTCCGCTTTTTCAGCTTCAATACCGTTTACCTTGCCATTTTCATCAGTCAGCAGTTTAGTTGCTTCAGTTTCTGTATAAATGGTAACACCCTCAGCTTCAGCTGCATCCTTCAATAATTGAATCAAAGGAACACCGGCTGTATAAGCATGCGTTCTTGGCCACATGGCGCCTAATACGGTATACAGTGTTTCACCGGCACCCTCATGAGATGCAGTACCTACACCTAAAGAACCTGCCCAGTCATAAGAATCAAGAGCACTTTCAGCTAATGTGCGGGCTAAATCAATGTCAGAAGCAATCCATGTGCCGTCATTCATCTGACGCAGACCGCCAACATAAATATGCCACATATGTAATGAGATGCTGTCAAAGCCAGGCATATCGACACCGGCTGTCTTGCCTGCATTCGCTGCATAGAAATCATTGATATCACTTTGCAGCTGTGCTAATACTTCAGCCCATTCTGGGAACTGATCAAAATGCAGAGCTTCATCACTTGCTGATAATTCAAGATAAGAATCCATTGTGTGCTTTTGTGCTTCAGATAATACACGTTCACCTTGAGCAACTGTATCAACCGCATTGAAAGCACCGCCGGCCATCATTGTGTCACCGCCCAAGAATGAGCTTTTTTCAACAAGGATAACCTTAGCGCCCTGCTGTGCTGCCGAAATGGCTGCACTTAAACCGGCACCGCCGCCGCCGACAACAACAACGTCAGCACTCCATTTTTCATCTTCACCTGCTTGTGCGTGATATGCATTGGCAGCCAGTGCATCAGTATCTAAACCAGCTGCTTTAGCAGCTTCATTCGCTGCCCGCATAATTGCGTTGCTCGCCAGTGTAGCACCTGTCACAGTATCCAATGTTGTTGTCTGATGCTCGACGATCTGTGCAGGAATACGCTCAAGAGCAACGTCGGCAAGACCAGCAGTCTCATGACATTCAGTCAATTCAACCTTGGTAATCTTGCCTTCTTCGATTGTCATTTCAACCGTAACAGGACCCTGCATACCAGTAGAAGTACCAGTAAACACACCTGAAACCGAAGTATTATCCTTCGTTTCATTGCCTGTTGTGTTGGAACATCCGGCTAGGCTGACAACCATGCCTAAAGCCAGTGTTACAGAAAGCAGTAACTTTTTCATTTCTATTCCTCCCTTTGGAATAATTGTATTTTAAACCTGTTAGCAGCTAACAGGTCAAGGGAATTGTGAATGATTTATTTTTCATTATCAATAGGTACGCTCAAGCCAATACCATGTATAAAAGTGCCATTCTCCTGATAGCTGATATAAATTCTGCCGACAATATCATCACTCACAGCAATCCCGCGGCGTTTAACCTCTTCAAGCAAAGGGGCCAGCTCATGCCTTTGCAGATGAAAAGGATCAGCGCTCAAAATCAAAATCTGCAAGATTTTACGGCTTCTTGTCTTCTCAATCTGAGGTGGCAGCTCTACACCCAGCTTTTTACGATTACGCTCTAAAATACCAAGCCCGATGCTGACCGCCAGTGGCTGCTGTTCATCAAACAAGCTCGCTTTTGATACTTTAATTGCGATATAAGAAAACGGCATTGCCTCCGCAAGCTGTTCAATCGCCTTTAAGGTAACTGCATCTGGTTTCGCACAGCTGCCAAAATTAAAAACATTATAATTATCATCAAGCAAATGCTCTGTAAGCAAGCTCTTTGATTCTTGAATCATTGTGAAATAGTCCTGCATTTCCCGCAGACGAAAAAGCCGCATCTCTTCCTGCCGAATTAATTCTTCAAGTTCTAACGCATGTTCTTCAACCCAGCCGCTGATCTGCGTCAGCCCCTTCTGCTTAGCCGCCAAAGATTCCTGAACGCTCATATCAAAGCTCCTCAGCATCTGAGCATGATAAATATTCAGCGCATCAAGATCAGTAAAATCACGATAATTATTCGCTTCGCAGCGGCCGCCCTTAATTAAACCAATGCGGTCATAATAACGCACCTTGCTGCTGCCGATACCTAAACGTTTTGAAAAATCATTCACTTTCATAACCAGCGCTCCTTATCTTAATAGAATAATCCTAATCCCCCACTGATTCCCCCTTATCTCGCATATGCCAATATACACAGCAAGAAACCAAAAGCAATGATTACAGGAATGCCATATTTTTTCTTAATGTATTTATTGTCATATCCCAAAACACCAAACACACACATTAAAACAGCATACAGGATTAAAATAATCGAATCCATCCGCAGTCCTAAAAATTGTTCAATATGGAATGTATTATAAAAGAAATCATGAATAAATTTCTGCCATATATGCCAATTGAAAAGCGACGAATAAAAGACACAAAACAAACCAGCTAATCCCGCATATAGTTTCTTTTTCATCATTTGCACCTCAACAATCTTCATCAACAATTATTTAATTCTATTTTAACATAATATGTGAAGAAATTGGCATTGATAAATTTGATTAACCGAAGTTACGATTTCACTTTATTACATTTTGATAGGATGATAACATGGCTTATCTGTGATATCTATGAAGCGCTCCTGATTTCTTTTATCCAATTAAATTGACGAAAATTAGTAAATGAAAGCTGAGAACGTGTATCCTCAGCTGTTTATTTTTATATGTATTTGAAAATTTATTTTGCAGACAGCAGTCCATAATTTTTGCGATGAATATTTACAATATGCGATTGATCTGCTGTATCAAAACGTTTCAGTAAAGGTTCAATATCTTCACATTGCAGTTTAAAATCCATTTCAGCGCCATAAAGCGGAATCATGCGGTAAAAATGAACCAGTTTTTTATTTTTCATTCTTAAAACAGCCTCTTTCCCGTTTTCATCCATCGCGTTGATCAAGCCTACACCCTCAAACTGATTGTTATCCGATAAGGTTTCATGATTTTCACCCGCTGCTATCGTATGCCCATAACCCAGCCAAGTGTCTGAATCGATTGGCAGGCGCGCCAAGATTTTCAGCCAGCGAATCGGCCAGTAATTATTTTCATCATCATCCTGTACAAGCCAATCCGGCGGTAAATCAATCATCAGTTCAGCATAATTTAATTCATATTCATCAAGGGCAGAAGGAACATTCATCCGATGTGCCCCCATTCCCATTGTAATCAGCCGATAATAATTTCTATCAGCGTTTGGCGGAATAATCGCTATATCGACATGAATATCTGGTGATACAAGCTCATGAAAAACCTGATCAAATTCGCCAAAATGCTGATTGATATAAGCTTCCAATTCGTTTACTTCAGCTTCTGTATACAGCTGTGTATCGATTTGAGGGGCTGCCTTTTTGAATCGTTTAAATAATCCCATACTTTTTCCTCCGCTTTCTTATTTTTTACTGATTCTATTTATAAAAATTGTTCTATAAATTATTATAACAGAATAATGAAATTTAAGTAAAATTTTGGTTTTGCTTGCTTAACTGCCTAAAACAAACGGTTATTCATAAAGCTTTTCTCTAACTTTTCGCATTTCTTGCCAAACATTATCACCATAGTTGCTTACCAAAACAGAAATAATTCCATTGTTGGGATTATATTCAGAAAGAAAGCTTACTCCCGGGTCACAGCCTTGAAAATACGCAAGATCCTTCCCCTTTGGATTATCAATAATCCATACACCATAGCCATAAAAGCCTTCTTCTGTGTCCATGCCGTTCCCGCTTTGTTTGTTAAGCATCTCAGATACTAATTCTTTTGAAATCAGCTTTTCGTTTAATAAGCCAAGCCAAAAATTGATAATATCTTTTACAGTGATATAAGCGCCGCCCGCTCCTGTTCCCTTTACATCAACAGAAAAGATATTTGTGCGGAAATCATTTGTATCTGCACAATAAATATAATTATATGCACATTTTGCTGGTAATCTGTCTAATTCATAATAACCTGTTGATATCATATCACACACATCAAAAACATTTATTTTTAGGTATTGATCAAAATCCATTCCCGTTACTTTTTCAATTATCATAGCAAGCAGTACATAACCTGAATTATTATATTGAAATTTCTCACCTTTAGAATACATCATGGGTTTGTCTATAAAAAGCGGAAGCAAATCGCTATTATGCCTAATTTTATAATTAGGATAATCTATCCATAATTCTTCATAATCTTCCATAATAGTTTCGTCAAAATAATCAGGAACTCCTGAAGTATGATTCAACAATTGCTTTACGGTTACATCTACATCAATATTATTTAATTCAATATCAAGAAGCCTCCCTAAAGTATCGTCAAACTTAATTTTTCCTTGATCAATTAATTGTAATATGCCTATTGCGACAAACACCTTGCCTGCTGATGCACTGGCAAATTTAGTTTCTAATGAATTGGGAACTTCATTTGCTAAATCAGCAAAACCTGTCGAGCTTTCACACAAAATCTCTTTGTCTTGAACAATATATACATTACCTCTAAAATTGTTATCAATCATCTTTTTTATATTCATCGGCCACTCCTTAATTCATATTGAGCACTCTGTTGAAAATACAAATCGCATTTTGATTATTGCTCACGGACATAACTTAATACGGCTTTAATAATACCACACCTTTAAAGTAGGACAGTTAAAAATAAAAACTGGTTAAACTACTCTAAAAAATAATTATCTTCAAATTCTCATAACGCATGAGTATCAAAAAGCATCAAACCGCATTGGTTGCGCAAAAACATAGAATATACAAAACCTTAAAAGTCGATATTTATGCATTCTTTCAATATTTACACTATTAGATCAAAATTAAACACTAATTTTGTTGCCTGCAAGCTAAAATAGAGCTTAAATCATTTGCCTCGATTATAACGACTTATACCAATAAGGTGAAGCTAATTCAGCCTGACAGATTAGAATTTATCATTTGCCATTTCTTATTTTACTGATGTTGTGATTCATTAAGTGTCTGCCAAAATTTCTATATAGAAAAGCTTTAAAGGGAGACATTTCTTGATGATAATTTTTAAGCAAATCATCTGGGCAATCAAAAATCCCAAAATCTTGAGTTATACCTTCACTTTGAATGTAGGTATTATTTCGCTCAAAATCAATGATCGGATTATGAAAGTTCTTAACAGCTACACCATACCCACAAAAAGTACCTGAACAAGTTGAATTAATGTTTTGTAATTGTGAGAGATACCCTTTGTCTAATATAAATGCCTCTAATTCATACCATATTCCATCCAAGCAGACCTCTACCCAACTATGGAAAATATATTTGGGAGCACTTCGATATATAATACCTGTCATTGCACCCTTTTGCAGTTTCTTATCAATCATAAACCCATGTACCCGACATGGAATATTCACACCCCGGAGCAATGCCATGAACAAAATGCCTTTTGTATTACATTGTCCATATCCATCAGCCAACACTTTCGACGCTGGAATACCATCATCTATATTGTAACCAAATAAGATTTCATCACGAACATAGTTATATATTAGCTTGATACGATGATATTCATCAGCTTGTTTCCAAAGTTTATCATTTATTAAACGCTGTATATTGGCGGCTGAAAAATCCAATAAAGGTGTTTCTCTTAAATATTGTTCCATATCTATTTACCTCAGTGTATTTGTTTCCATGCTAAAGCTGCGCCCATAAAAGCATAGGAATTGGGTACCCTTTTTGAAAATTTAAATACCGTACTTATAATTCTTTTACCATCTGCTGATTAAACTGTGTCAGCAAGCTCACTTGCTTTTGAATCGCTGCTTGAAGCGCTGGGGTGTCATGAACATTAGGTTCAAGCCAGACGTGATGAACCGTAAGCTCTTGTTTTGCTTTATCATAAACTGCTTCAATACGGCCGACAAAATCAATGCCATAAAGTATCGGCAGTACATAATAGCCATATTTGCGCTCTGATTGGGGTGTGTAGATTTCCCATTTATAATCAAAATCAAACAGCGCATGAATCAGCTTACGATCCCACAGCAGATTATCCAAGGGAGCGATAAATTCACAGCGTTTTCGCAAACGCGGTGATTTCAGCACATATTCAATTAATTCAGCATCCTCAGCCCCGCAGTAGCAAGTCTCCATATTCTGAATTCGCAGTTCAATCAATTGATCTTCCTTTATAAGTTCATTAAAGATTTGACTGCGTTCAGGTGCCTTTAGGCCATAAATTCCAAGCCAGGCATCACTGGCCCGATTCCACATCATTCCCACAGAATAAATCCGCCGCAGCACCAGCCATTTATGACGCTCATACTCAGAATTAAATGGTGTCTGTTCATTAAGCAATGACATTGGCAGACAGCGATTGCTTAAATCATAGTATTTTAAAATGCCCCGCTTATGATGTATACAAAGATCACCGATAAAATACAGATGTTCTAAGGCCGCTCTGGCTAGTGAAGTTTTACTCCAATACCAGTCAACCTTTTCATTCATCTTTAAATCATTGGCACAAACAGCTCCCCGCCGATCAATTTCAGCTTTTATTTTATTACATGCTTCAAAAATCTCAAGCTGTGCGTAATTTTTAGCACGATGCCGCTGACGCTCAGAATAGAAATAATTCCAGTCCTCAGTTAAAATGATTGCCAGATTTTTGTCGAAATAATCAATTAGCCTGCGTTCTTTATAAAGCAAATCATAAAGCATCTGTTTTTTATAACCCTTGATTCTTGATAATAAGACTAATTCAGGGCTGCGTCCGCAGACATCAATCGGATCATATTGTATGCAGCCAGCCTGCTTGATAAATTCTATAATTCCACCTTTGCCTTTAAATCGGTAAGCACCGATCAGACCATGCTTTAATAACAAAAAAGTTCGGGCCTGCTGTTTGGTTAATGTATATGATATCATAAATGCCTCCTGCGTAAACCTGACTTAATGGCATTGTAGCATACCCTTAATTGATTGTCATCCAACTTTCGATAAATGAAAAACACTTCCGCTTGAGAAGTGTTCAGTGGTTATTGATGAAAACGTGAATAAGGATCATTAAAGATCAAAGGCTTTTCATTAGGATCATAGACAACGCTTAAGACAACCTCTGCCTTGCCCTCATGATATGCCTTCAACAGTTCAGGCTGATCAGCCAGCACCGCATGCAGCCATTCAGGACTCAAGCGCTCACCAAAAGGTGTTTTTTCAAATTGAATACGGCCGGTTTCTGAGTAGCGGACATCTGAAAACAGATAATGTTTTTCATTATTCTCTTCCTTTTGATAAATTGCATCAATGCCTAGACGATCGGCCTTATCACAGACCTGATTAAGATCAATCTTCTTTTCATTGATATAAGCCTGGTCGATGCAGACAATATGAACCCCAGCTTTACCGGCGGTTTGAATCAATGACGGTATGACATTGGCAGGCGCGATGCCGGCCACAAAGACATCATCAAATTCCGGTGCAATCTGAAACAGACGTACATCACTGTCTGTCAGCTGCAAGCCGATGCGAGCCAGAATTGCCTGTGTATCATAAGGTGCTAACGCGTCTAAATCAAGCTTGCGGTATTCAGCTTCCGGCAGACCGCAGCGAGCCAGCGCATAAACGCACAGACCTGCTGTCGCTTTCCAGTCAATCGTAGCGACATAACCGGCGCTTTCCAAAAAATGCTGATACAAGCCAACAAACATATTTGCACCGGCATAAGCAAAACATGGCTTAAATTCAGGATGGTTATCAAGAAAACCTGCATAATTCATTTGGCATTCCATCAACAGCTCAGCCGCATTATTCTGTATGCCGTTAAACAATTTAAAGGCTTCCTGATAAACTTCTAATTTCTTTGCTTCTTCATTCCAATCCATGATTTTACCTCCAGTGTCAACAACTGGTTTAAGTTTATCACAGCTAAACCTTTGTTTCAATCAAAAATCCTTACAGCAAAAGACTTAGTCCCTGAAAAAGCAATAGACAGACAACATATGGCACAATCAGCATAATAATGATTGACCGCAGCAGCAGCTTCCAGCCATATTCCTGATATAATGCGTTCATTGCCATGACACAAGGAATTGTTAAGCATATATAAACCATAAAGCTAAAGGCTCTAAGCGGTGCATAACGATCAGTGAATAATTGCTGAATCGATGTATTCAGCGCCTTATTCCCCTCTTGCTTTTCAACCGTAAACAACTGCATTGTACTCTCTTTTACGGCATTTAACAGCAGCTTTCCCTGCTCCCTCAAATCACGACCAATTTCAGGTTCAATCCTTTCAGGTTCTTCATCAAGCAGGCATTGCGATAAAAAGCCTACCACACTTTCCTTGGCGCTGATTCCCGCCGGTAAAGAAGCGACCGCTTCCCAGCTGGTGCCAAAACCAAGCGGTTCAAACAATACAGCTGCATGACGGGAGAAATCTGCGATGTAGGAGGTTTTCACATCGCCGTTAGGAAAATAACTAAACGCCCATAGCAGCATCATTGTCAATAAGACAGCCGTGAATGCTTTATGAATGAAGCTCTTTACTTCCCGCACTACCTTTTGCAGCAATACCGATAAGCGCGGCAGACGATAAACCGGCAGTTCAAGCAAAAATATCGTCGTTTCCTGATGGCCTTTAAAATGCGCTACCACCAGTGCTAAAATCAATGCCATTAAAATACCAAAGCCTATGACAGTGATGATGGCGGCGCCGGTATGATCCGGAAAAAATGCCGATGCAAAAAGCATATATACGGGCAGTCTGGCACTGCAGCTCATAAAAGGGATCAGGGTCGCACACAATTCCTTCTGTTTTTGATTATCCAGTGTTCTTGTCGCATAAATCGCCGGCACATTACAGCCGAAACCAATCAGCAATGTCAAAAAGGCTTTGCCGGAAAGATGAAAGGCACGCATGGCTTTATCTAAAAGAAACGCTACTCTGGCCATATATCCGCTCTCTTCCAAAATGCCGAGAAAGAAAAACAATAAGGCCATCAACGGCAGAAAGGATAAAACACCGCCCACTCCGCCGAGCACACCGCTGATTATTAAATCTAGAATTGAAACAGGCAGAAAATCTAAATAAAAGCGAATATAATTAGCGAGAAATTCATTAAAAAACTGATTTATAAAATCAATATAAGGGCGTGAACCATTAAAAACAATCATTAATAACAAAACAAAGAATAAAATCAGCAACGGATAGGACAGCCAGCGATTCAGCAGCACAGCGTCAATTTTATGTGTTATGTGATAACGTTTCTCATCACGCTGACTCACATAACGCATACAGGAAGCAACCGCTTCAATCTGATTTTTCTCTAGCCGTTCCATGGTCATCTGATTCAAGCTTTCAAGTTTCAGCCCCTGATCCATCAGCAGTTTCAAAACTTGTGCTTTACCTTCAAAACACGCATAAACCGCTTGTGCTGCCTGACGATCATCCAGCTCTGGCATCGCTTGATGAATTAAATCAAACAAGTAAACAAAATAACGGTCGCTTTCCGCATCTAATAAAGGATGGTAAAAGGACTGATTTCGGCATGCCTGTTGGATCAGCTTCATTAACGGTTCACGCTGATGATCAAAAGCACTGCCGGCATAGATCGGCAAACCTAAGCGATGACTGATAGCCGACTGATCAATTACAATGTTCTGCTTCTTTACCTCATCCATGAAATTAAATAATAAAACCATGCTGATATTCAGTTCTCTAAGTTTTACGGTCAGCATCAGATTGCGGGAAAGATTGCTTGCATCAACAACATTTACAATGCAGTCTATCTTTTCTTCCGCAAGAAAGTGGCTGGTTACCGCTTCCTCGTTGGTCTGTTCATCAAGGCTGTAAACACCAGGCAGATCAATCAAATGATAGCTGTCACCAGCAAAATCAATCACTGCCTCTTTGCGTTCAATCGTTACACCCGGCCAATTGCCAACCTGAAAATGCGCATTGCTGAGGGCATTGATCCACGCGCTCTTCCCCACATTGGGATTGCCTACAAAGGCTACGGTATAATTCATGAAAGAATCACTTCAATTCTTTTTGCGTCTTGCTGCCGCATGCAGATTTCATTCCCGTTGACTGAAAAAAGATAGGGATCTTTAAAGGGAGCCTTCTTTATCAATGTAATACTGACGCCCTCATAGATTCCCATATTAAAACAGCGGCGGCGATCACTAAGCTTTAAATGAAGTTTACTGATTATTGCCCGCTGATTGATTTTTAATTCGGAAGCTGTCATTTTTATCACCAGCTTTATTCTAATGAATATTTTTCATGAAAATAATAGAATTTTGTCAGAAAATAATTTTTTTCTTTTCATTCTTCAAAAACTGTTTATAATGATTATATCGGAGGTATCGTTATGAAACAAATAGAAAAAGCCAAAGCATTGCTTATCACCCGCAATCCTAATGATCCGGAATTTCTGCAAGCTGTTGAAGAAGTGCTGGAATCATTGGAATTAGTCGAAGAAAAACGCCCTGAGCTATTAAAAGATAGTTTGCTGGAACGTTTAATAGAACCTGAACGTCAGATATTGTTTAGAGTTCCTTGGGTAGATGATCAGGGAAATGTACAGGTTAACCGCGGATTCCGTGTGCAGTTTAATTCTGCTATCGGCCCCTATAAAGGCGGTTTACGCTTTCATCCATCGGTGAATTTAAGTATTATCAAATTCCTTGGTTTTGAACAGATTTTCAAAAATGCTCTTACTACCCTGCCAATCGGCGGCGGTAAAGGCGGCAGTGATTTTGATCCTAAAGGTAAATCAGATGGTGAAGTAATGCGCTTCTGTCAGAGCTTCATGAGCGAATTATATCGTCATATTGGACCTGATACAGATGTTCCAGCTGGGGATATCGGCGTTGGAGCAAGAGAGATCGGTTATCTGTTTGGACAGTATAAACGCATCCAAAATGAATTTACTGGTACATTAACCGGCAAAGGTTTAAAATGGGGCGGTTCATTGGCTCGTACTCAAGCTACCGGTTATGGCTTGTGCTATTTCGTTGATGCGATGCTGAAACAAAACGGTAAAAGTTTTGAAGGTAAGACGGTGCTCGTATCAGGCAGCGGCAATGTTGCCATCTATGCGTGTGAAAAAGCTACGCAGTTAGGTGCTAAGGTCGTTGCTATGTCTGATTCAAATGGAGTGATTCATGATGCTAATGGTATTGATTTAGCCTTGGTGAAGGATATAAAAGAGGTTCGCCGTGGACGGATCAAAGAATATTTAGAAACTCATCCGAATGCAGAATATTTGGAGGGCTGTGCAGCTATTTGGACAATTCCTTGTGATATTGCTCTGCCATGTGCTACCCAGAACGAACTGAATAAGGAGAGTGCTGAGACATTAGTTAAAAATGGCTGTTTTGCAGTTGCGGAGGGGGCAAATATGCCGACAACACCTGATGCAATTCATCTGCTTCAGTCAAAGGGCGTACTCTACGCGCCAGGTAAGGCAAGCAATGCCGGCGGTGTTGCCTGTTCAGGTTTAGAAATGTCACAAAATTCAATGCGTTACAGCTGGACCTTTGAAGAAGTTGATGACAAGCTTAAATCAATCATGACTTCAATCTTTAAGACAGTCGATGAGACAGCCCGTGAATTTGGCGCTGAAGGTAATTATGTTGCTGGTGCAAATATTGCTGGTTTCGTAAAGGTTGCGGAAGCCATGCAGGCACAAGGTATCGTATAATATTCAATGTAAGACATGTGAAAGCATGTCTTTAAAAAAATCAATAAGTGCGAATGTGAAGTGAACATGAATTTCCTGGGGGATTCGCACTTAAAATAGAGATGAAACATTCAGAAAGAATGAATATTTAAGATCGTTTTGATTCTTTGAAATTGAAAGCTTAAAGAAAAAGCTTCTTTTTTAGTATAATTATTACTAATTTGGTAATATTTTGCTGTCGAGAGTTGCAGGACTCTCGTGGATTGAAATATTCATTGCAACGATGTCAGTCACTTGCACTTAGTCGAGAGTTGCAGGACTCTCGTGGATTGAAATTTTGTAGAGTTTGGCATCTGTATCATTCAACGCTTTGTCGAGAGTCTCAAGACTCTCGTGGATTGAAATATCCCAATTGGTTATCAATAGATATCCAATCGCTAGTCGAGAGTCGCAAGACTCTCGTGGATTGAAATCCATCACAGCTGCTGGGATGCAAAGAATCGGCATGGTCGAGAGTCGCAAGACTCTCGTGGATTGAAATACTATGTAAAGGAGGCGTAAATTGATGAATAATGAGTCGAGAGTCGCAGGACTCTCGTGGATTGAAATGGAACGGTTTGTCGGAAATTCAGCCGCTGGTTTGAGTCGAGAGTCGTAGGACTCTTGTGGATTATTTGAATCAAAAGTATAAAATAAAACATCATCATTCAAAATAAAAATACATTCACCTTGATGTATTTTTATTTTCTATTATCTTCATTGGCCAAAGTTCAAATATGCGAAAGTATGTGTTTATACAAGAAACCATTGACCTTCTTATATGTGAATCATATAATATGTAATATACATATAAAGGAGGTTAATTATGGATTTTTTATCCTATCATACAATGATTGAAACATTAAGCCGTCAAATCAATGAATCTCAGCAAGAATTATTAAATCCTTATCTAGGAAAATACAACCTGACTTTTCTACAATTTCAATTATTACGCCAAGTTCAGCAAGTTCGACAAATTACCGTGGGAAAGCTTGCTAAAGTCATGGCATTGGATGCTGGCAATGTATCCGCCTATTGTAAAAAATTAGAACAGAAGGCATTGCTGAAGAAGGTTCGCAGTATCAATGATGAGCGTGTCGTTCAGCTGGCCTTGACCGAGAAAAGTGCTGCTATCATTAATTCTATTGAAGCATTAATGCTAAAACGGTGCCAGCTGTCATGGGAGGCATTCAGCCAGGAGGATCAAAGCTGCGTATTAAAAGGATTACAGCTATTGAATCAATTCTTCGACAACGTTCTGAAAGAAGGTGAAGTTCTTGAGTAATTTCTTAAATTATTTTCTATATTTTTTCATTTACAGTTTCGGAGGTTGGATTTGTGAGTGTATCTATTGCTCTGTTCCAGCTAAAAAATTTATCAACCGCGGTTTCTTATACGGCCCATATTGTCCAATCTATGGATTTGGTGCTTTAATAGTTACGGTACTTCTGGACGGATATCTGAATAATCCTGTATTAGTCTTCTTTCTTGGCATGGTGCTGACCAGTCTGCTTGAATATGTCACAAGCTTTGTCATGGAAAAGCTATTTAATAAAAAATGGTGGGATTATTCACATTACAAGTTTAATATCAATGGTCGTGTATGTTTGCTAAACTCAACCTTATTTGGGATTATGTCTTTATTTGTAATCTATGTTCTGCATCCACAAGTGAGTGATTTAATTAATTTAATTCCATTGCATTATCAGGCATGGGTTTCACTCATTCTGTTCTTATTATTCACCTATGATCTGTTTAATACAATTAAAGCTCAGTTACGCAAGAATAAAGATATTGCAGAGATTGAAGATTGTCTTTTGGAATTGCGGCAGGTTATCCATGATTTCAGCTATAATGATGAAGAACCGCTTTCTGTACAGCTGCAAGCAATGTTTGATAGTACAGATGCCGATGAACGTTTGAAGCAAGTATTAGAACGTGTTAATGCTAAATTCAAAGCTATGCAGGCACATCAGCCATATACTGAACTTCGTCTTAGCAAGGCATTCCCTAACCAGATTGTCTCAGAGCGGCTGCGCAACATTCGTAATTCAGCTGAAGTAATTAAGAAAAAGCTTGAAAAGTGGGGTGAATAATTTTGGATCTTGAAAAACAGCGAGCTTTTATAATTCATTTCTTCTATTATGCCATTGTTTTATTTTTAATTTATGTTTTTTTAAGATATATTATCTATTGGATCATGCCCTTTATCCTAGGATTTACAATTGCATTTATGCTGCAGCCAATGATTCGCTCGTTGATTAAAAGAACACATTTACCAAACAAATTATGTGCTACTGTTGTATTTATACTTTTCTATGCAACGATTGGCGCTTGTGCAGCTTATCTTTGCTTTAAGGGTTATGGATTTGCTAAAGATTTTATCATCCGCATTCCTGACCTATATCAGACTCAGTTTGAACCATCATTAACTGCCGCGTTTGCCTCTCTTGAGTCAACATTAGGTGAGGTACATCCAGATATATGGGAAACCGTACAAAATTTACTAATGAATTTTAATGAAACCTTATCAAGTATCATCACATCAGCATCAAAGGGATTCTTAAATATGCTGACCAATTTTGCTGGCTCAGTCCCTAACGGAGTCATTAGTTTCTTCTTTACAATTTTATCCTCTTTCTTTTTCAGTTTCGATTATCGAAAAATCACAAATTTTCTAATGCGGCAACTAAGTGATAAATCCAAACATTTGCTGTTGAGTATAAAATCATATATCACTGGGTCAGCTTCCTCTATGCTAATTGCTTATATGAAACTGATGCTGCTTACTTTTATTGAATTAACCATCGGTTTAAGTCTGCTTAAGATTGATAACGCGATTATTATTGCATTCTTAATCGCACTCTTTGATTTATTACCCGTATTCGGCACAGGCGGCATCATGATTCCATGGATTATCTATGTATTCTTTGTGAAGCAAACAAAGCTTGCGGTGGGATTATTAATTGTTTATTTAATCATTACTTTAATTCGTAATGTGGTAGAACCAAAAATTGTAGGTAAACAATTAGGCATGCATCCACTGCTGATGCTGTTATGTATGTACTTAGGCGCTCGTTTATTTGGCTTTCTAGGTATCTTCCTAATGCCAATGCTGCTGATTATTGTAATAAATCTAAATGATAATGGTTTGATTCATTTGTATAAATAAATATAATAAAGTATGAGATAATAATTATTACAATTATCGTCCTCTCACACCATCGTATGTGTCGTTCGACATACAACGGATCGGATTTATTCTAAATATGTATCAATTGATATTGGTCTAGTAATAATACTAGACCTCTTTTCTTAAACGCTATATTGCGAATAGCCACTTGCAGAAAACTATTTACACATCTTGTGTAAATCTTTCTTGAGTATGCCCATGATTGTACTTTGTGAAATTCTACCCCTAATTTTACCAATAGTTTATCTTCCTGTAATTAACTGTTTTTATCATTAATAAACAATAATCTATACTCAACAGCTTCTTAATGTACGTTGTTTCAGTTTCTCTTTTGGTTTTGCAATGAATATTTCATATAGTCTTACTTTGTAACTTTGTATCTGGTTATCCTTGTAGAAAAAAGCCTAGGTATTTTATAACATTCGGCTTACTTACTATGCTTCTTGCCATTCGTTGTTACTACGAGAGTATCCCTAATTTTCGCTGACAATACCTCCCGAGATAAGGTTATGTATCTTTCTCTCCATATATCCGCCACATTTACGGCCAATAGTTGACGATTGCGTTGCAAGCCCCATAGTGGACTTGCACCACCAAGATTTATGCACTGCTTGACATACCATAAAGAAAATACATCTGTGCTGATGTATTTTTTTGTTGTATTGTAATATCCACGAGATTCCTGCGACTCTCGACATACAGCAGTTAGTCAGACAAATAATGCGGTCAAATTTCAATCCACAAGAGTCCTGCGACTCTCGACGATAGTGATAATCTTGGTAAAATAGCAGATGGATTGATTTCAATCCACAAGAGTCCTGCGACTCTCGACAACGATAGCCCTTGTATCTTGTCCTGAGTTACACCATTTCAATCCACAAGAGTCCTGCGACTCTCGACAACAAGCACGGAAGCGATTGTTGAAGTTATATGTATTTCAATCCACAAGAGTCCTGCGACTCTCGACAGCAAAATATTACCAAATTAGTAATAATTTTACTAAAAAAGAAGCTTTTTCTTTAAGCTTTCAATTTCAAAGACTCAAAACAATCTTAAATATTCATTCTTTTTGAATGTTTCATCTCGATTTTAAGTGCGAATCCCCCAGGAAATTCATGTTCACTTCACATTCGCACTCAATAACTTAATAATATCAAACTAAGCTTTTCATGTAGCCAATAAAATTATCATACTGCTTATCCGATAAAAACATTATGTCATCATCCCGCAGTCCTAATTTCTTCTGAACACTTCTTCTCATATTAACGCTACCCATTTGAAGTTCCATTGCTGAAACAAATTTACCTGATCGTATTTTTTCTGCAAGCTTTTTATCGGCTAGAACAGTGACTGTATCTTCATCAATCACTTTAAATTTTGATGCTACTGTTTCAAATTCACAAGAAAGGTCCCCATCACAAATTTCCTCCGATAATTCATCACTCTTTTTACATTCTTCCTTAAATGCAATTGACACTAACTCATTATCAGAACAATCCTTTAATTCGTCTAACTTCATCATCTCTTCATAAATTTCAATTGATATCTCAAATGATGAATTAGGTACAAAATGATCATCACTTATTTTGAAAACTTCTAAAAAACTATCTTCAAAGTCACTCTCCCGACATATTCTTCCTAGCAACTGAAGCAAATTCTGTAAAGAGTTCAACTCACAAAAACCATAATGAAATGAGATATCTAGCCCACACTCAACACCACTTGTAACCACAAGATACCAATTTTGATACTCATCTTTATTCTCTAATCGATGCTTAACTTCTTTGATAATCTCTTTTCGATCTTCAGGTGTAAGCGCAGTTGATAAATGTAAGACATCACATCCATTTACTTTCAAATAATTAGCAAAATATGCAGCATTTTGTATAGTATTAAATAATACTATTTTGCTGCCATAAAATTTCTCTACATGTTCTTTCAATTCTGTGACACTCTTATAGAGAGATAGTTTCTCACTAAGAATATTATGAGTGACTCTCTTGCGTTCAAATTCAGATAATTGCTTATTAATTTCAGGCGGCAGCAGAGATGATACTGACTGATTAGATTTTTTTTTGAATTTCTTAATCTTCCAGAATTCAATAGGTGTCGCTGAACTCATACAAATATGACATCTCCATTCAGATGTTAAATCATTCAGCCACTGCCAAGCGGGGAGCATTAATTTAAGCGGAAGCATCGTGTGATATTCATCGAGAATTATCGCGCTGCCTGTCAATTGATGTAATTTACGTAATTTAGCTGGTTGATTACTCGCAAGTGTTTCAAAAAATTCAACTGCGGTCGTTACGATTATTGGCGCTCGCCATGTGGTTGCTAAATACTTGTATTTAGAATTATCAAAATCTACTTGATGATGCAATTCAGCCACTACTTCTTGCTCTTTACCCTGTTCATCCTCTAAAACAACAGCATCTCTTAAAGTTTTTACTGTCTGAGTAATGATATTGGTATACGGCAATACTACAATAATATGCCGTAGCTTGTACTTTTCCGCAACTTTTAACATATGCGCCATTACCGCCGTTGTTTTTCCTGTTCCAACTGGACTGCCACAATATTCTATCGGATTGTCCGTATCTGCATCTCTGCATGCATAATACATATTTTTACGCATTTGATTTCTCTGATTATTTTCTTTTTCATTTGACAAATTCGTAATATACTGATCCAGCTTTCCAATTCTTTCACTCCAGCGATTTGAAACGCTTAGTGGTTCAACATACCCTTGAGCACTTGTATAATCACCGTCAACAAGACAACTCAATAGCATTCTGTATTCCATTGATGATCTCTTTGTTTTTGATCTCTTTGTTTTCTTTTTTTTCAATATAAAATTGCCTAATTCCTGATAATGCATTTGCAAATATTCTTCTAAATGAGCTTCACTATCAGCCATACTATCCGTGAAACGAAATGGTGAGTCCTTTACTTCTTCTCTCACAAGATCAGGCAACCCTGGTCGATGATGGGCATATACTAAGGTTGCCTCAATTCTTTCTGAATCTTTATCAAGTAAAAACGTCAAACCTGCATCGCGATGATTAATTGGCAATTTTTTCGCTCTGTTTTTCTCATGCAAGACCTCTTGATTTTGAGCGTTCAATTTCCCCAAATCGTGATACTCAGCAGCATCACGTAAAATCTCTTCATAAAGCTTTGTTCTATCCTCACCAACATAGAAGGTCAAGGCATGTAAGTTATCAAGTGATTTTACCACGACTTCTCGAATATGATCAGAATACGTTTGTTCCTGATTTCTATCCCCTGCACTTCTAGCAAGCAGGCTCATAATTGCTCCATCAAATCAATAACTGGCGCTGTTTTGCCAATAAGTTTCACATTTAACTCATCAAGGCTTTGCATCAGCGCTGCTTCATCATAATCATGCCATGAAGTTGCAGGTCCACTCATACCCGTTATACGCTTTGGTGTTAACGCTTCTATAATCCGAAAATCATTATAAGTACCCCGTGCACGATTATGTTCTACATAAAACGCATAACGAATATCGACTTGTGAGCGAATATAAGAAGCGGTTTCTTTATATACATGAGGAATTAAACGTAAAAGTAATTCAATATCTTTTTTTGTGCATTGTGTTTTATGCGCTGCCGTAGCATTCACAAAGAAAGGCATTGCATATAAGCCATATGAAACGATACGATAAGCAAGCGGTGCCATCCCTTTGCTTTTACCTTCTTCTACTGGCATTACCTTAGTGGTTGTCATTCGTTCAATTCTTATTGGATCTAAGGAAACACCTAAACCAAATTGCACTACCCCCGAAGCAATAAATGATTCATTTTCATTTTTATCATTCTCTAAAAATGTAGACCCAAATACACGTACATCCCAATATTTATCAAGTAATTCTTGCAAAGAAAGCTTATTAACATCGGCTCGTCTTGTCTTTTTGCTTTCCATAATATCAAAACCTCCTTTAGGTAAATTCAATTCTTCTGCGAGTTCTTGCCAAAGCGGAGAATCCTTTGCTTCTACTAAATCACGAAGTTTTCTCTTAAAAGAAACCGGTGATATTTCACCACAGCCATCTTGTCTGATTCTTGGATCACTTTCACGATCAGGATCACCATTAGGATTAGAATTTGTCACATCAATAAGTAAAAGCCCTGTACCTCGATTAATAAATTCATTCATTTGTAATTTCCTCCATCTTGCCATTATTGGCTTCTTTCTTTTTTTCATAAGGTATAACTGCTAAATAACCAAGTAAAACTTGAGCTTGCTGAGCAGTTGTAAAATTTTCAGGTATTTCATTTTCAGCAATTTTCAAACAGATCTCTTCAAAACGAGCGAGTATCCATTTTGCCTTACGACTGTTTTCACCCACAGCCGTATAAGCCCATGCTTGATAAATGCGGATACGATCCTTCAGCCTGACTAAGCCTTCTAAAGGTTTTTCTGAAACAATTGGCAATAACTCATTTCCCATTAACTGTGACGGTAAAGATGCAGTTTTGCTGCCATTGTTTCGTACCTGTATTGTGTATTCTTTATGCAACATATCAGTCAATTTCAAAAGCTGACCTATATTGAACGGTGCATCTAACATGTAATTCTCCTTTCTAATCCCTTTCAGATATAATAAAACTGAATAAAGGGACATAAATGCTGCGGCATTCTCAGCCTGTGTCTTCATTGAAGATGATAAAATATGATCTAAAGTCAACTGTTGACCAATATCGCCAAGTAAATATTTAGCTTTATTTACAGATAATTGTAAGAAATGATCAATTAGAGCTTCATTTCTTATTTCTAATGAGCTTGGCATATAGAGATTATATATCTCTTGTAAAGTGACATCACTCTGCGGCAGCGTATTATTTTTGCCTGACCGATTATAATTCGTTTTGAATAATCGGCATAGCGTGTCCGGTCCAAGACAATTGAATTCATAATTGGCTATTTCCTTTTTATTCCAAATCTTAATTTCATAAGGCGGGTAGTTCTTTAAAGCGCTGTCCCATAATCGCATATTTTCAGTTAATTGTTCAACGCTAAAAGCACTTTCATAAATAACCTGTTTGCGGCCTGGATCTAATGTTCCTAAAAGTATCAAACAAACCTTGGCCTCCTTATTTCTATTTAAAATACCCTCCATATCCTTAAGAACTTTCTCACAAATAGCTTTATAAGCACTTTCAGCGTGCACCCTTGAAAATTCTTTATTATCTTCATAACTGAATGGATTACTTAGTATTTTTGCCAAAAAAGCATCATTTTTAGGTTCATCAGGTATATAAGCTAGCAGCAAATTTTGCTTATCGCTATTACTGTCGCTGACAGCACGCCAAGTCTTATTCTCATTATCTGGCTGCGTTAAAAAGGAGATTGCATCATTAATTTTATTAATTTCCGATTTACCTGCTTGATATGCTTTTGCACCCGTTAAATGATAACGAGAAAGACATGGGGTATCAGCTTTTTTAGAGTATAAGTAGGTAAGGCCAAGCAGCGGCAGGTTAGGGTTAGGATATTTAGCACCAACACCTACTGTCCGCTTACCACTTAATGGTGATTTTATTGCTGCTTTCTCTTGCGCATCTTCACGATTTTCAAAGCTGTTTAATAATTGAACCAACGCTATTTGTGTATCCTTTGAGAACACATAATTCTCATACTTAAGCATTCCATACGCGTCATAATAAGTCATGATTCCTGATTTATAGCGGCCATTTGATTCTTTCTGACCTACCAATACTAGTTTTAAACCGTTAAGCATCATTTCATCATTACAGTCTACAATTTTATCATGCATTAGCTGTAAAAGATGGCTTAAAAATTCATGCTGGCTTGCTTGATCCGATGGAAATGCATTAAGCAAATCTTTTAATGCAGCAAGCTCTGGTAAATCACTTTCGATGACTGGTTTTAACTCATTCAAAGACCACTCTGAGATCATTATTTCATTTGAATTCGCATTCATGGCATTAAAATCAAGTGATAAGAGAAGATTTATTTTTTCAGTCAATTTGGCTTTTTTCCAACTTGCTTCATCAATCTTTTTACTTTCAGATATAGCTAATAATGGTTTTTGGATACGAATTGCCGGAAAGCTATTATGATTCCCCTTACTATGCTTCCAAAGTTCAGGCATCTTTGCTTTTTGAATAAAACGCAGACCTTTTGGCTCACCTTTTGCATTAACTTCCACAATTATCACATCGCTTTTCCCAACTTGCGTCACATTAGGGTGCGTCGACGATTGCAGCAATTGATGCTTTTCCAAAGCTAAGCTTAATCCGTAGAGCTCATTAATCATATCTGACCACACCTTCCCGCACTTCAATCATTTGAACAAATGATGGTGAAACATGACCATCTGTTGGTCGATCATACATCGAAATTAACATTGATGGGATGACGAGATTCAGGGTTTTATCCGCTTTCGTTGACTCTCTTAAAGGCCCAAAATAGCTTGGTGTAAATTCCTTCCATCCTAAAAATGCCGTTGAATAGAATTGTCCAGACTTTAAACGCCGCATAAATACTTCTTGCAGCTGATGCTGTGCGTTATACTTATGTTCAGGTGCATTGTATGCTTTAATCACACCGTACACCTTGTAACAGACATTTTCTAATACCGTAGCAAAGATCTGATAATTTACAGTTCCGCTCTTTTTCAATGGGCCTTGATAATTGTTCACATACTTGTGATAAATAATCGGTGAACAGATCTCAACTCGCTGCGGCTCAAAATAAGCATCCTTTGACATGACGACACATTCAAACATGCTTTTCAGCGCTGACTTGGTTGGCACGGCATAAGAGACAGGTGAAGAACCAGTATCTGGTCGTGCGAACATTGCAGACGGTCCTGCTATTTCAAAGGCTATCGGATACGCTTTCTCAATCATTAATTTCCCTCCTTTTCTTTTATTTGCCTTTATACTAATTCAGAATGTAAGCGCTGTCAATTTAATCTTTTAACAAAACAATTGAATATTCAATTAAATTATAATATATAATTAATTGAATAATACAACTTTTATGTTATCTTACTTATAGAGTAATTTACCCTGTGGATTGTAATAATTA
This sequence comes from Dielma fastidiosa, assembly GCF_003475485.1. Lineage (NCBI taxonomy): Bacteria > Bacillati > Bacillota > Erysipelotrichia > Erysipelotrichales > Erysipelotrichaceae > Dielma > Dielma fastidiosa. The sequence continues at coordinate 478,123 of NZ_QRQL01000001.1, forward strand.
CTTTGTAAAAGATTTATTATTAGCAAAAGGCATCTTTAGCTGCAAGGTCAAACCTGTACTTAAAGATGCTTTTTCTTTTATGCTAAAAAAAGACTACAACCTTATCAGAAATTATATTTCTTTAAAGTCATAGTCTAATTAGATTATCTACTCATTTCCATGCTTCTTCAGATAAGCAAAATAATCGTCTGTCACAATCATTTCACCAAATTTAATATTATCTGAAACAATTCGATTCATTTCATCAATATTTGTCAAACCGCTGTCATCCGTAAATACAACTTCCCCATCTTTATAATAAGTATGCCCGTCATACCATGAATAATCTTTAAAATAAGCGTAGCCGCGGTAACGATCATCAAAGATATCATAACCAACATAGGTATTGCCGTAATCAAGACCTAACAAATTGGCAACTGTCGGTAAAATATCAATCGTTGAATTAGCCTTTGTTACTTCCTGAGCTAATTCTTCACTGCCATAGTTATAGACAAAGAACGGCACCTTATCGACTAGCGGCGAACCGGCCGCTTCTGTATAAGCCTGCAATGCCTCCGTATCACTGTATCCATAAGTATAATGATCGGTATACCCTATGATTACCGTATCTTCCAACAAGCCATCTTCATTGAGTCTTTCCAGCAGCTCCTTAAAGAAATTATCCGTGATCTTTGCCTGCATATAAATACAGTTGGTCTCATTATTCATATCATAATCCCAAAGCTCCGGTTCATTTTCAACCTGATAAGCACACATATCCGCATATGTACTGTAAGGCAGATGGGCTGAATAAGTAATAATAAAATCAAAGAACTTCTCACCCTCAGTCAGCTTGCTGTAAATCTCCTCATTCTGAGTAATAATAGTATCAATCGATGCTGCAGTATAATCACCGCCCAATAAATCAGTGAAAGATACATATTCATCATAGCCAAAATTCTTATGCATGATCGCTCGATTATAAAATTCAGGTACATTATAATGGAACGATTTCACAGAATAACCAGCATTCTTAAATAAATTAGGCAAGCTTTGTGAGAACGTATTCTTACTGAACGAATAAGCCGCATTACCGCCATTCGGTGAGTAAGTACCCGTATTGGCTGCAAATTCAGAATTAAATGTTGCCCCTGATGAAAAGATCGGCGCATAATGATCGGTAAAGTTCAGACCATTAGCCATCATATATTCTATAGTCGGTGTATACTTATCAGAAATTAACCAGTCGTCAATGCTCTCCATCAGTACTAAAATAACATTCTTATCCTTAAAGACACCGGTCATATCATTCGATTCAATTTCCGGCTTTGCATCTAAATATTCATTGATCGAATCATAATCAGCCTGATCCACCGAATTCGTTTTAATATATGTCATATAAAAATCACGGTTAATATATTCATAGAAACCAGATACTTGCATCATCCACGCCTGATTTGAGAATTGATCATAAACATTACGAGGATCTCGCCATGAATCCCATCGAGCTTCAGTCTGTTGGATTCCTATCATATCCGGAATTGTACTGTAAAATATCAGCACAAAACCAAATATTATTGAATGAACACTCAGCGAAAACAATGTATTCTTCTTTTTAGGAAAGAAAATCAACGCAAACACCATACAGATTAAGCCTGTCAGTAAGATCGAAAGCAGCCGGTTATCGATTAAGCCCAGCACAAAGCTTAGATAATCGCTGCCTTCCCCTGCCATTGCCAAATCATTAAACCATATAAAGCTTTGGAATAATTGATAATAGATATATTGGGCACAGCCATATAATGTAACTACCACTGCTATTATAAAATATACAATACGGCCGATTTTGCGCGGTAATGAATATACCAGCAGAATTAAAAAGCAGCACCAGCATACAGTAAAAAGCATTGGCGCTAAATGACGAATATCATAAAAACCAATATCCGAAGTATAATAACGCAAAATGATATCGGTGCTGAAAAAGCCAACAAACATAAAAAGCATTGGCAGCAGCCACTGTATCAGCGCTGTTAATTTATTAAATATGAATAAGCATTTCGAACGCATAAAACACCCTCTAACTTTATAATACCTGATGGAATTTTAACAAACCCTTGTGAAAATCAGGTGAATAGTTTTAAAAAAAATAAAAAAACAATGCAAATTGCATTGCTTATTATAACACACTTAATCCTTTTGAATAAAGTCTCTTATCGCATTTACTACATTTTCTGTCATTGAAATATATGGATTTGGTGTAAATTCATCAAGTTTATCAAGAATTTCATGAATTTTACTGAAATCATTGCAGCTGATCAGATATCCCTGTCTGGCAAACTCTTCCTGAATCTGTAACTGATGATCATTTGTATGCTCACCGTATTTTGACAGTCTCGCACATGCGATAACCTTCTTTCCCTTTTTTAATGCGGAAAGAATGGAACCGACGCCGGCATGTGTAATCACAACATCAGCCTCATTGATCAGCCGGTCAAACTCGTCGATCGGCAATAAATCAAACAATTTCATCGAATCGGTATCAAGCTTCGTACAGCCTGCCTGAACAATTAATTCATCGTTGATTAGATGGCTTTTTTTCTGTTCATCCAAGGCTTTCAGAAGCCGTGTAAAGGGTTTATCCTGTGTTCCAAGTATTACTAAAATCATCAATAAACACCTCCAACATACACTGCCTTTGGATAGCATTCCAGCATACTTTCCCACTGTACTAAAAACAGATCCGCAATGGGATAGACTAATTTTCCAGATAATGACTTAGTCTTAATATTAGCAAAAGTCTCAAGATAGATGATTTTACTGCCAAACAGCTTCCCGATATAGCACATTGGCACTGCTGTATGAGCGCCGGTGCTGACAATGAATTCCGGACGCAGCTTGAGCCAGAAGCAGAAGCTTTTTAAAATATTATACGGAAATTTAAAACAATAGGCTAATAAATGATCCTTGCTGCCATAGACCAGATAATCTACACGGCCCGGATACTGTTCCTTTAGCTTCATATTGCTCTTTGTTTTCTCAGTAATCAAATGAAAATCCGTATCATCAAACAATGCCTTCAGCTGCAGCAATTCATTCAAATGACCGCCGGTGCTGGAAATAAATAAAACCTTGTGTTTCATAACCTTTACCCCAATTTATTGACTGTCTTGTAATAAACCAGATTAGCAGTCAAGCGATTAAATGTCAGCAGATACAGGCCTTTAAGACCAGCACCTTTAAAATATTTATTTTTCTTATAATCAGGAAAGCGTTCATGGATCATTGCCATCGCTTTGTCTACAGCTTGATCAAATAGCTTCTTATCAGAATAATTGGCTGCCCGCTTAATGAAGGTCGCATACAAATACCTGACACAGCTGAATTCCAACTCATCATGATAGCTTGCCATCAAGCCAAGCTTTTCATAATCAGAAAGAATATGCTGCCAATTCTTGATGTAATCAAACAGCCGCTCATCATAAGTATAGGTAATAGCACCTGGATGCTGAACGTATTGATTAAAAGGCTCCTTTACGGTTCCAATTGATTTTATATAAGGATACAGCCGATAAATGAATTCCATATCCTCATACCAGACACCCTTGGTAAAGCGCACGCCATGGTCAAACAAACGGCGATGATAAATTTTATTCCAAGGTGCGGGATAAATACGTGTCATACTTTCCTTGATTGCTTCAAAATCATGCAGATCGCTTTCAATATGACTGGATACTGTTTTTGTCTTGCCATCCTCAAAAATATAGTCCATGTCGCAGCATACTAAATCAAAATCTTCACTTTCAGCTTTTTTAATCATCTTCTCAAACATATCCTCTCGGATATAATCATCACTGTCAATAAAACTGATATATTCACCGCCGGCAATCTTCAACCCAGCATTGCGGGCATCTGATATACCGCCGTTGGGTTTCTTAATACAAGTAATACAAGAATGCACCTGCATATATTCATCAATAATCACCTGTGATTGATCCGGACTTGCATCATTCACAATTATGATTTCATAATCGGTAAATGTCTGTGCTAAAATTGTATCAAGACATTTTCTTAAATATCGTTCAGTATTATAAACTGGTACAATAACACTTAATTTCATAACTCCTCCTATCCGCGCAGCTTAATCAACAGCTTTGCAAAGGTAAAATACCCTTTCATCAGACTTTCACAATATAATCTGAAAGCAAATGGCTTTGCCCGATAATAGGCATTATGCTGCCAATTAGGAAAATTGCTTTTAAGGGTGTTTAAACATTCTTTAAATTCAGTATATTTATTAAATGCCAGAAAACGATAGGATGCGATATAACAGAGCTGATAGATTGACAGATATTCAATTTCTGTCAGATAGGCGCTGTCTTGAAAAGCATCGATCGTCCGCTGCATAGCCTGGATAATTTCCAAAGTGCGGACAGAAAAGGTACTTTTAGATGTAATGGAATCAGTACGCTGGCGATAATTAACTAATGGTTTTGGATAATGGATAATATGCTTGCAAACCTTAACATAAGCGGGAGTTGTCGCAATATCTTCGTACCAGATTCTAGCTGGAAACATTGTCTGATTCGCTTCATAGCATGAACGTTTAATCAGCTTATTCCAAGCGCATGGATTAGCTAATAGGTATGTTTTAGAAGTCATTGCGTCAAATTCTTTAGGCAGCGCACCACGTTTTTCTTTATGATCCTCACTATAATATTCATAGTAATCAAAATTAACCAAATCCGCTTGCTGAACGTCCGCAAATTCAATTAATTTGGACAGTACGTCAGCCTCATAAAAATCGTCACTGTCAAGAAAGGCAAGATACTCACCCTGTGCCTTGGCAGCACCGCAGTTGCGGGCATCCCCCAATCCGCCATTTTGTTTATCAACGAGAATGAATAATTCAGGATACCTACTGACATATTCTTCCAGAATTAACTTAGAGCCATCGGTTGAGCCATCATTCACTAATATTACTTCCATCTCAACGTTCTTTTGCGATAAAACTGAATCCAAGCACTCACGCAGATAGGCTTCTACATTATATATCGGTATCACCAGACTTAGCTTTTTCATCCGTTGCTCTCCTTTAATTCATCAAACAATTCAAGCCATTGCTGATAGATGGCTGACATATGAAATTGCTTTGCAAATTCTTTACTGGCACTGCCCAGTTTAAGACGCAGTGCTTCATCAATCATGATTTGTGCCATGGCTTTTTTATAAGCCTCAACATCATTTTGAACAATTAAATATCCAGTTTCACCATGGATGATTTCTTCCTTTGCGGCTTCACCAAAATCAAAGGCCAGACAAGGCACACCGCATTCATTTGCTTCCAGCACAACCAAAGCAAAGCCTTCATACTCCGAGGCCAGCAATAGCAATGAACTATTCAGATATGCCGATTTAGGATCAGCGGTAGGTCCCAGATAATGAATATGTGGATTGCGCTGCATGATTTCTTTAACTTCATCACTTAATTCACCCATGCCTACTAAATCAAGCTCCCAGTAATTAATCTTGTATTCGCGGATCGTTTCATCAAACAGCTTGACCAATAAATCTACACGCTTCTCTGATGAAAAGCGTCCGATAAACAACGCATGATTGCTCATGCATGAACTTTCTTCTAATGATTCAAAATTAATCGGATTATAGATATAGGAAGAATTCGATAAACCGGCCGCTTTAGCCCGCTTGCAAGTCGCGTCACTCAGCCAGAGCAGACGGCCGACACGATCATTGTACTTTTTAAAAAACGGCAGCTGGGTACGGTGCGCTTCGACCTGATTAAACGTCGTATGATAATGATTGATCGTCTTTTTCAAATAAGCCGCCGGTACCGCTTCTAAGCATTCATAATGTGAACAGATAATAAAATCAGGATCTATTTTGCCAATCTCCAGCTTACACTTTTCAAAGTCCAGCTTCAGGGAAAGATCAAAATGACGGCGGTCTTTAACCTGCCTCATCCCCCGTAATAAATGGCCTCCCTTAAACATTTTCAGCGCATCGCTCAACAGCGGTGTATGCCATATTTCATCCGCATTAATCACAAGCTTTTTGGCTGTGTTGGGATATGGCAGCAAATCGCTGCGGCCGCTGGAACGTAACGATACGAAAAAGACTTCATGACCTTCATGAAGAAATTTTCTGGCCAGTGAGCAGTTAACCATAAAAGAACCGCCCATGGCATCATAAACATTCTGGAGAAACAATAGTTTCATGCTATCCCTCCCGCTTTGTATTCAATAAAAGCATGGCCCCATAATATGCCATAAAAATCATATTCAACAGCTTGCCAAAGGTATGACCGGCAATATAAGCGGTCACAAAATAAGCACAGAGTGCCACCCCAAGCGCCAGATTCAATCCATTCGCATGATGCTTCATGTCTTTTAGAATTCGAATTAAGGCCAGCAAAACAACCCCGATAAACGGCAGTATCAGCAGCACTACACCGCCGATGCCAAAAATGTAATATTCAAAGACATAATCTCTTTCCGTATAAGGAACGCCGGATGTATAACCGATACCTAAATATTTATCCATCGGATTATCATTTTTAGCAATGATATCATTAATCATAAACGTTTTAAAATTACGGTTATCACGGTTCAGACGACGGTCGCGAGTGATGACCTTTACCCAGAAATCGAGATTATCCGCTACCGGATATTGTTCAAGATATTCACCATTAACATAATAGAACCAATATTCATGATTGATGTAATTAACCATTTCATTATCACTCATCGGCGGTAATTCTTCTTTTTCCTCACGATCCGGATTCAAATCGAGATATTTCATATAGTCAATTCTTAGCTTAGATGGTGATTTCGTATATAAGCCAAAGGAAGCCACCAGTACCACAACTAATAAGGGCAATACCTTTTTATTCTTAATTTTTTCAAATTTCAGCAGATGCAGCATCAAGGTACCCGCTATCATTACCGCCAAGATGATCAATGTCCCCTGGGCGGCTGTTTTTGTGCCGATCATCAGCATTGCCAATGACTGCAGAATCACTAAGCCAAAATTCTTCCAATTGAACTTTGCGATACATTCCGCAACAATCAGCGGCATCATCGCAAACATCAATGAGCTTATCTGATTGGCAGAATAGAAAAAGCCTCGGGATGAATATAGCTCAAACTCTGAATCAGCATGCAGAGAACCCCACGAAAAGATGCCGCCTAATATGCGTTCATTTTCAGTGCTGTAAGAGACTAAGGAAATGCCGGTAACATTAGTAATCACAATCACCGCTGACATGATTAATGATACCATCTTAATCGCATTCATAAATGAATTGTTATCCATTCCTAAAGTAAATATCGAAATCATCAACGTGATTGGCATGACATAGGCCCGCATAATGTAATAAACATCACGCAGCCAGCTCTTATCCTTCGCTAATTCAGGAATTATGGAAACATCAAATTTTCCGGTATTTATGACATGCAAACCCAAATAAACAGCCAGTACAGCAAAGTAGGCGCCATACATCAGCAGATGCTTTTTATCCTTAGCTTCAATCAAATGAAGCAGCGCCATAAGGGCAACAAAGCCAATTAAACCGATATTAATCAGTTCTTCGATTGCGAAACCGGCAACACTGATGCTGTCCTGAAAAAAAGTACGGTATATATCTAACAGCGGCTGCAGTATCAGCACAAACATTAGATATTTTTCAAATTTAAGATTATTCAGCTTCTTAATCATTCACTTCACTCCTAATTTTCTGTTTTGAGGCTACCAGTTTCTTTACCAGTTTTGCCTGATGCTTATAAAATAACCAACCAATCAGCCGTTCCTTTTTTGAACGCTGAGCAATATACGGATTCTTATGCCACTGAGGAAAATACTGCTTCATTAAGTCAGCAATCTCATCGATCACTTCTAAATGATCATGTTCAAGAAAATAGCGGCTGCTGTTTTGCAGCATATGTTCATAGACCACAGCTTCTGCTTCATCATGAAAACGCTGCAGTTCAAGACCATTAATCAATAGCTCTGAGGCCTTTAAAATATCCTTGCTTTTTTCACGGTAACCCTCACCGCGCATAATTGAACATGCTGACTGCCAATAATGAATATATGGCTTTTTAACATAGGTAATCGTTTCAGCCCAGTTTGCCAGCTGTGGAATCAGCGCATAATCCTCATAAATCATCCCCTCTGCAAAATGCAGTTGATGATCTGTAAATAATGAACGCTTCATCAGTTTATTCCATGGACATGGATCACAAAGCACATATTGGGCCGGCGTTAAGGAACCGGCAGGAAAATGATGACCCATGTCAAAATATTCCTGATGTGATCCCCAGTCAAAATAAGCATCATAAAGAAGAATATCACTCTTCGTATCCACCGCCTGCTGCAGCAGATTTGGATAAGCCTTTGCCACCGCAAAATCATCGGAATCAAGATAGGTGATATATTCACCTGCAGCTGCATCCAAGGCTGTATTGCGGGCTTTAGAAACACCGCCGTTTTGCTGATGTATGACTTTAATCTGCTCATACTCCAACAGAATCTGCGCTGTCTTATCCTGACTGCCGTCATCCACCACAATAATCTCAATCTCTTCATTTAATGAAGGAAGCAGTGAGTCAATACAGCGCTTTAAGGTAGACTCCGCATTATAAGCCGTAATTAAGATACTCAGCTTCATGCCTTACCCACCCTTCTTTTAATCATATCGAATACACGATTCATAAAGTTTGCTTGTCCGCTGATTTTATAGACCGCAAAAACAATCACAAAATTCAGTATAAACAGAATACATGAACTGACAAACCAGCTCAGATAACCGCTGAAATCAAAGAAAGGCAGTACATTCACAAAGCCCAGAGACAGAATAATAATTAATGCGATAAATAACAGATTCTTACCATAGTATGGCATAACTTTTTCATCAAATACTTGATGATAAATGATTCTTGGCTTGATAAAATAATCAGATACCAGATAAGCGATAAAAGTCGCAATTAAGACTCCCGGCAAGCCGATAATATTAATCAATGTTAAAGATAAAGTAAGATTGACCGCGCACTCAATAATCGGACACAAACGGGTTTCCTTAAACAGACCCGCCGCGTTCGTATAGGTTGTCAGCGGCATACGAATTACATAATAAAACAGCTGCAGCACAAAACAGATCGCCATGGCCCAATTCGTATTAAATAAGCCTGGCTGCCAGACGTCAATAAACTGATTAATTACTAATACAAGCGGTACACAAACGATGCTTGCAATAAAGAAAGACAGATTATTTAATTCATTAAATACTTCAAATGCCCGTTTTTTATCCCGTGCCAGCAAATCACCGACACCCGCCGTCACACTGTATGTAATCTTACCAATCATCGTCATTAGATTATCGGTAATATATTGATAAGCGGTATAAAACGGCACCACTGCCATCCCTAACACGACACCGATAATCATCGAATCAATATTATAAGCAACCATCGTACCAATCTTATGGATCAGCAGATTCTTTACATCGCCCAGCATTTCATAATCTTTATTTTCTGCTTTGAAATTAATCTCAGGATAAGCTCTTTTACTTAAAAAATAGATAATGATTGAGGAAGCAATATTACAGAAAGCTAATAGTAAATACATTTCAATCAAACCATAGCCATTCATCAGCAGAATTATTTCCACGATACTCTTAAAAATCATAAAGCTCTGCAAGACCATATTTGTGACATATTTTCGCTGACCTGCCTCAAATAACGATTTATTGACAACCACCAAATATGGAATCACTGAGCTGATTAAATAAATCAGAAAGGTAGTCTGCATATAGCTGTAGGTAATCGTTGATCCAGCTTCCCGTTTAAAGAAAAAGAATACGAAGAAAGAAACAACGATGCCAATGACCAGCATCGCCGCACCAATCAAATTAAATATACGTTTACCGCCGCTTACAAGGGCGCTGATTTTATCCGTATCACTATCGGCAATGGGTTTATAAAGCCTAAAGATCAAAGCCGAGGCCAGACCGCCATCCATAATTGAAAGATAGGTCATAATATTCACATAAAGGGTATTCATTCCTGATAATTCTTCGCCTAAATTAACATTGATCAGTTTCAGCTTCAGCAAGCCGATCAAGGTAATTAAAATCAGCGGAAAGAAATCAGTCAGAAAGTTATAAAGCGCTCTTTTCGTTCGCATGGCTGCTCCTTTCACTCCGGTATGTTTTATAATCCCTTTCTAAATCAACAAGGATATTGCCATGACCACCGCGCTGTTCCATTGGCGGCAGCTGCATATAATCACCATAATAGCTGCGCAGACAAGCATCATATTCCTTATTGATCATAAACATGGCATCCTCAAAAGGAACTTCAATACTTTCCTCATAGATTGCCTTAGGAAAGCTGACATCATAAATATGACAGCCATTGCATAAATAATAGTTACATTCCTCATGCTTATGTGAATGAATTAATTTCGCATAAGCATGATCTCTTACAAAATCACAAAAAGCACTTGGAAAATATTTCAGCTTATCATTCTCATAAAAATACTTACCCAAATGATACTCATTCAACCGCTTAGATGAAAAGAAAGTTACCAGCTTAGCCAGCCATGCATCTCTCTTATCCAGCTTTTCATATGGATATGGCAGCAATGGAAAAATATCGATACAAATTCCATTATGGGTTGGATAATCTACCATATCAGCCATTACAGAGGTCGTATCATTGATTCTTATTTTAGCCCAGCTTGAATAATAATAAGGATCGCTTTCCCAATCCTGATAGAAATATTTCGCATCTAATTCTTGCGCGCATACTTCTTTAAAACGCAGGTAATCATCCATTTTCATAGATACATCAATATCATCATCCCATGGAATGAATCCTTTGTGACGGATGGCGCCGATGGCGCTGCCCCATGAAAGAAAATACTCGATCTTATGCTTACGGCACAGCCGATCAATTTCCTTCAGGCATTCCAGCTCTTTCAGCTGCAACGCTCGCAGATCAAAATCACGCATACAATTCTCCTTATAGTAACACTTTAAAAGTGTAATGATGTGTCAAACCCTTATTTATTATATCATGTTTTATTAATTTTACTTAAAAAAACATGAAGCTGCATAAACAAGGCTCAATGGTTTAAACTAACTGCGAGGTGCCGCCAATGAAAAATTTACTGATAGTCTGTCTGCTGCTGATGCAGCCAAACACGCCAAAGACAACACATGAAGCCGTAATATTTAATGTTAAAACAGATACCTTTTACCTTGTAGAATATACTGATTCATTAGATACAATTCATGTCCGTCATTTGAATGAAAATACCCGCATACCCATTGCATGTATGAATAATGAAGCAATGCCATTGCGAAAAATCAACTTCTCCGCATCACCAAAATGTCTGATGAATTCCCTGAACAATGCATTTCAGCTAAACCTTGACAGCTATGTGGATCTGCAGAATCAATTAGGGATCGAAGATCTGAAGACACTAGCGGCTAATAAAAATCTAGTGGATATTCTAAAAGCGATTCAGCTGGTAAGAACCAATTTGTCCATCACTACTTTTTATTCCCTTTATGACGCATACACAAAGCTGGATGAATTTACCCTGATTCATGAATATCCACTGCTGATTAAAAACGCTTCAGATTATCTTCCCTTAAGCAATTTTGTCGAACCCTGAACACTGCATGAAAAGAAAGAAAAACTATTGTATAAATAAAAACGGCTTTAATTAAAAGGCCGTTCAAAGGTAATGACTGTATATAATTTCTCAGGACGCACTGCCAGCTTGGCATTGATTTGTTCCTGAATCTCACTTTGAGAAAGCTTACAGCTATATGGCATGACTAAATCAAAGATCATATTGCTATGACTGTCACCCAGGACAGCTCTGAAATCATGAATCTGAAGCTCAGGATCAATTTCATAAACAGCCTGCTTCATAAAATCATACAGTTCATTGATATGCGGATTGTCAATAACAATCGGATCTAAGTGAATCACTAAATGGATATTATCCTCGTTCAGAAAGTCACGTTCAATATTGTCAATCAGATCGTGGCTTTTTAATATGTCTACATTGCTGGCCACTTCCGCATGTACACTTGCGAAGCAGCGGTTAGGACCGTAATTATGAATCATCAGATCATGGATGCCCAAAATTCCCGGATAGCTTTTCACTTTATTTTCAATATGCTGGACAAAGGCTAATTCAGGCACTGTTCCTAAAAGATTATCCAAGGTTTCTCTTAATATATTAAAGGCTGTAAACATTATAAAACAGGCCACAATGATCCCCATAAAACCATCGAGCTGAATATGAAAAAAGGTTGAGATAAACAATGATATTAAAACTACCGTAGTAGCCACAGAATCTGAAAGCGAGTCAGCCGCTGTTGCCTGCATCACGGTTGATTCTATCGCCTTACCGACACCGGAATTAAAGAAATACATCCAGCCTTTCGCTAGGATGGAAAAAATCAGAACACCAACCGCCAGCCACGAAAAATTAACAGGTTCGGGATTGATGATTTTATCGATTGAGCTTCTGATCATTTCTACTCCTAAAATTAAAATCGACATAGCGACAATCATCGCTGCAATATATTCATAACGTGCATGACCAAACGGATGCTCCTTATCCGCTGGGCGTGAACTCAGCTTGAAGCTGACAAGTGAAATAATTGAATTGCCGGCATCGGATAGATTGTTAATGCCGTCAGCACTGATTGAAACACTGCCAAAAAGTGTACCGATGGCTATTTTGCTTGTACAAAGCACCAAATTGATACCAATACCGATGATGCTGCTTAAATTGCCGACCTTAGTTCTGACCTCATTGCTCTTTACTTCCGCACCCTTTGCACAGTGCTTCAGAATAAAATTCCCTATCATATAAATCACCTCAGATTGTTTTAATAATATAGCACATTCACAAAGAAAAATAAACCGATTTCTCGGTTTACTTTAACGATACTGCGTAAATAACTCATCCAGCGGTGCGATTGAAGCATTGCTGCCATAGACCAATAAATAATCATTATTTACTAAGGCATTGTATTCTTCATCTACCCCGTTGCGGTTTACGGTCACCCGTTTATCGGCCATTGCTTTCTGCATCAGCTCATTCATCTGAGCATCTTCAAGATTCATGCGGTAAATGTAAACACGCTCACCATTAACATCAAACATTCTGCCTTCATGAGCAGCAAAATCCATGTTGTCAATCGGTGTGACATTACCGAAAGTGACACCTGATGATTCAAAGCTGTTCATCATATCCTGAATCGTTTTCGCTGTCTTATCGGCATCATTATTTGACGCGTTATTCTTATTCGCATCATTCTTAGAAGCGTCATTTTCGGATGCATTGTTGGTCGTATTATTGTTATTAGCTGAAGAATCTTTACGATCAAACCATGAACAGCCGCTTAATGTGAAAACAAGCATACTGCTGAGTATAAAAATTAAAGATTTTTGTTTCATAGGTTCATTTCCTCCACCCTTAAGATACCCAGCAATGGTGAACCTTATTCATCAATCTTTTCGATTTTAAAAACATTCAGAATATCGACATCCGGACATGAAAATACACATTCGTTATGCGGATTACCGGGAATTTGACCGCCATACCGTAAAATATCTACATAAGGAAAGGCAACATGCATTGCCATTGGACAAAGCTTGCCCCGATCCGTATCGAAATCAAAACAGTCACCAACCTGATGATTATAATGGCATTGACCATTACCCAGTTTTTTAATCAGCGTTAAACGAATCTTAGCCCTTGACATAATCAAGCTCCATGATGCGATAGAGATTTTTTTCTACCAGCATACCCTCGATATGATCATAGTCTGCCAGCATGCTGTCATTGATGCAGTCATAAATGAAATCTGAAGCAATCTGACATGCCTCCTTCAATGAATACCCGCTGAGCAGTTTACTTAAAAGCACGGCGGCAAAAACATCGCCAGTGCCGGGGAAACGTGCGTCAATGGGTGTAAATGTTAATTTGAAAGGCTTTTGCGTATCATGATCATACCCAAACATATAACCCCTTGGATCATCCTTCAAAAACACACTGGTAATCACGACTGATTCAGCCCCCATCTCCCTTAGGCGCTCTACCCATTGATAGATTTTTGATTCATCAATGTCCTTTAAATCCTCACCTAACAATAAAGCCGCTTCCGTCATATTAGGTGTAATTACATGACCGCAGGCAATCAGAGAGCGCATGCGGTCAACGATATGCGGATCAAGCCCGGGATAGAGATGACCATCATCCCCCATCGTAGGATCAACTAAAATCAATGTATTTTGCTGCTGACACAAATAATTCTCAATCAGCTCAAATTCCCCGTCAGAATTTACAAAACCGGTCGCAATTGCGTCAAAATGAAAATCCAGCTGATTCCATACATCAATGGTTTTAGCCATCACTTCTTTTAAATCTTCAATATGAAATTTACCATAATCAAGCACATTGCTGACTAAAGCGGTTGGCAGGATGCTGCTCATAATGTTTTGTGAGCATAAAACGGGCATCATCGCTGTTGATGCAACACGGCCATATCCGGCAATATCATTGATTAAACATACTTTCTTTACACTCATAAATCTACCTCTCCATTTAATATTTATTGTAACTTCCTAACAAGTATGTTCTTTACAATCATGATCATGATGATCACAAACCTGTGAAGGATTATCTTTTAATAAACCTTGGGCCAACAGTTCTAGAATCATCGATACTCTGCCCTGACAGCCGCGGATCACTTGAATACCGGCCGCCGATAAAGCATCAACGGCTCCCTGACCGATGCCGCCGCAGACTAATGTATCTACGCCTTGTGCCTGTAATAAACCAACTAATGCTGAATGACCATTGCCCTGTGCATCAAGCAAACTTTTTGATAGAATCTGATTGTTTTCAATAACTGCCAAAGTAAACGTCTGACATTTTCCAAAATGCTGAAATACTTCCTGATTTTCCGTTGTAACTGCTGCTTTCATTCGCTTTCCTCCTCATTTAATGTACGAATTACCCGGCATGGATTTCCCACTGCCAATGAATTTGGCGGGATACTATGGGTCACTACACTGCCGGCGCCGATTACACAATTATCACCGATGACAACATTAGGCAATACGCTGACACCCGCGCCAATCCAGACATTATTGCCAATCGTAATGGGATAGGCATATTCAAGACCCGCATTGCGCTTTGCTATATTCAGCGGGTGACCGGCTGTGTATAAGCCAACATTCGGTGCAATAAACACATGATTGCCGATTTTAACTTTGGCACCATCAAGAATGACAAGGTTGACATTTGCATAAAAATCATCACCAATTTCGATATTATAGCCATAATCACAATGAAAGGGTGATTCAATCAAGAAACGTTCACCAAGCTTTCCAATCAGCTTTTTATACAGGCGTTCCTTATCTGACTGTTTGCTTGGACGCAGATGATTAATCTCATACAGCAGTTCCTTTGCCGCCGCCCGCTCTTTTAACAATTCTTCGTCAAAATTAGCATCATAAAGCATTCCCGCCTGAGCTTTCGCTTTTTCTCTCATAAGTACCTCACTTTTAAACCCTTCTTATTCTAGCATTGAAACGAAGAAAAAGAAAGCCGGAACAAGTGCCGGCTTCATATTACTCTGCTTATTATCTACTGATTAAATAATTGATCATTGATATCCTTAATTGTTATTTCTGCAAGCATGTTCAGGCATTGCTCATTCAGCTGATTATAGATATTATCCATAACCTTAGCCATGCCAGATGCTACCTGACATTCCATTGAAGGATCACCGCTTGACCATGCCGATTTGACAATTCTGTCAGACAGTGCCTCGCAGACATCCCTGATAGTAATCTCTTCACCGCTGCGAATCAGAAAATAACCGCCGCTGATCCCTTCTTTGGTATCGACAAAACCAGCTTTTTTCATTTTAGCCATGATTTTTCTGATACGTGCCGGATTAGTGCAAACATTGGCTGCCAAACCATCACTTGGCAGCAGTGTATCCTTGTGATAAAGATAGACCAGTGCGTGAACGGCAACATTTAATTCACCTGTCATGCAATTCACTCCTTTTTAATTATTGCACATTGGACAATAAGTCATTCAGTCCCTCACTCATTGTCGGATGTGTATATATATTATCACGAAGCGTCTGATAAGGTAAACCTGAATCCATCGCAAGCTTGACTAGATTGATTAATTCATGTGATTCAGCACAGAAGAAATGAGCGCCTAAAATCTGATCCGTTTCAGCGTTAATAATCATTTTCAGCATACCGTCCGTTTGTTTCAGCACTTTAGCTTTAGGAATTGCCATTGCCTGCATACGGGCAGCCTTAATTTTATAACCAGCGGCCAATGCCTCTTTTTCGCTTAGACCCACTCTTGAGAATGGCGGATCAATAAAAATGCTGGTTGGTATATTGCCGCGGTTTTCGGTTGTACGCTGATGATCACCCATCAGCTGAGAAGCCACAATCCGCGAATCATCGAGTGAGATATAAGTAAATTGCAGACCGCCGGTAACATCTCCCATTGCCCAAATATTTTCAGCGGTTGTTTTTAATGTCTGATCAACCTTTACAGCTTTTCTTTCCGTCAATTCAACACCGGCATTTTCAAGCCTTAATCCTTCAACATTAGGTCGGCGGCCTGTCGCGGTTAAAATAGCATCAGCAGATAAAACGATATCTTCACCTTTGACATTTACTTTAACCAAAGCATGCTGCTCTTCATCTATAATTTCTTCAGCCTTTGCTTCACGAAGCAGCTTAATACCCCGTTTTTCAAATGATTGTTCAACTAATGCGACAACCTCTTGATCTTCCCTTGGCAAAAAGTCTTTGCCATCTAAAAGTACAGTTACTGAAGAACCAAAATTAGCATAATAAGAAGCAAATTCAACACCGATATAACCACCGCCTATAATTACTAATTCTTTTGGCAGCCGATCATTATCCATCATGGTTTCACTCAAATAAGCATAACGGCTCTCCTTTAGCCCTTTAATCGGCGGTACAAATGGACGCGCGCCAGTATTAATATAGAAACGATCGGCTTTGATTTCTTTCGTTCCTTCACTGCTTTCAACTTGAATTGTATGGCTGTCAATAAATGATGCATGGCCGTCAATCACATCTACACTGCCGGCAATTTTCTGATAATTCTTTTCACGAAGCGCCGCAATAAGCTGTTTCTTTTCGGCGATAACCTGTTTGTAGAAAGCTGCTTTTTCTTCAAAGCTGCCGCCTTTTGCCATTGAAAGACGGGCATTATTCTCTAAAAATTTAGAAGGAATACAGGCTACATTGATACAAGTACCGCCATACATCCTCTTAGATGCTTCTATCAATGCGACCTGATGGCCTGAAGCTGCTAATTTTCCCGCCAGCGTTTTTCCGCCCTTGCCAAAGCCAATGATAACATCTGTATAATTTTTCATAGTTTAACCCTTTCCATAGGTCTCTTCACCTATCTGTAACTTTACTTGTTACACTTTACACTGTAACTTTATCAGATACATTTAACTTTGTCAACAACAATGCTTGTAAACACCGCTTACCAACCACAATTATTTATAAAAAAATGCCGATGATCCTAATCACCTGCACTTCTCGATACTATCTTAATAATTTACAACCATTCTTATATTAGTCATTACTTAATGATTTTTTTACCACGCAAGGATTACCGCAGGCCATTACATTCGCAGGAATACTTTTCACTACGACACTCCCTGCCCCAATTACTGTATTATCGCCAATTTCTACACCCGGACAAATGACGCTGCCGCCGCCAATCCAAACATTAGAACCAATAGTCACAGATTTTCCAAACTCTACTCCTGCTAAGCGCTGTTTTGGATCGGTCGCATGACAAGCCGTATAAATCTGGACGTTTGGCCCAATTAAAGTTTTGTCTTTAATTACGATCGGACAAACATCAAGAAAGACACCGCCATAATTGATCATAACATCTTGTCCTAGCGTTATATTATACCCATAGTCACAGTAAAAGGGCGGTTTAACCCAGAAATTCCCATTAGTATTAATTAATTTTCGCATTAATCGATTACGTATGTCGTATTCATGATATGTTTTTCTATTATAACGCGCGCAGATACGGCTGGCACGGTCACGCTCAAGAACAAGCATTGGATCAATAGGATTGTAAGGCTCACCGTGAATCATTTTAGCTTTTTCACTCATGACAATCACCAATGATACTCAACATAAGCTGTATATCTTCGCTGATTATAGACACCTTCCCTTTCTCAATCAACAAATTACCGCCAGTACAAATATAAGAAGGCATCACCCTGATATCATGATAAAAATATTCATTATGACGCAGCTTATATGTTGATCCTGAAGGTATGACATTTTTTCCTGTCTGCTTTTTTGCAATCATATTAAAAGCTTTGCGCGCAACATCTCCCATCAACATGATGACTTTTAAATTATCAAAAAGGGAAAGTTCAGCTTCCAGCTCATCCAATGAATCTTTTATTTGAAGTATAGGTATAACAGATTGCTCTTTAGGTGTTTTAACAGCATTACATACATAGATTCCCTTTTCAAGCAGCTCCTGCATATCGCACAATATACCAGCATTGCTGAACAATCCAATGATTGACTGAGAATAGGATGAATCGGGTACATAAAAATCATCCTTTACATCCTCAGGGACAACTTCATTTATCATAACCACTTTGATTGATTCTGGATTACAATGGTATTTATTAATAAACCATGCTGCATTGATTTCATTATTGTTCATACACTTCCCTCCTGAAATCATTTTAACATGATTAGATTCCATATAAAATATGACAATTATATTAAAAAGAGCCTTGCGGCTCTCAAGACTTAGGAAAATCAAAACATCAAATAAGAAAGTTTAATTTTGAATCCACCTTTACTTAATAAAGCATGCCTTTAATTAGTAATTATTATCATCTAAGAATTTACTGAAATATTTAGGATCAGCAAAAGCGAATGTTTTTCCTCCCTGCTTCAATACCCATTTTTTTAAAGGAATCTCTTGTAATGGTACACAAGTTACACCAAGAAACACCATTGCTAGGATACCGCCAAAAATATCTGTGAAAGTGATGTTTGAAATTGTACTGCAAAGATAGATGCCAGCTGGTAAAAACATTGTAAGAGCTGTAATATGCCCTGGACAGTATATAAATTTTTTGCCTGTTTTATGATAACGCTTATATGCATAACAGCCCACAATAGTATGGGCGGCAACTTGACCAAAACTAAGGATGATAATACAGATTGTCACAATGTTTGATAATCCGTAATTTTGCGCAAGAACCGCATAAATCAAAGGTATCAGCGCAAGACCTATATTGGTAATCATATCCGTAAAACGGCTCATAGGATATCGGTCAAGATATTTATCGCCATAACTTTTCGGTCCAAATATTATGTTATAAATGTAGTGCAAGCCACCAGGCAATTTCCATTCCTCCAATACATGGAGAGGCATAATAATCGCCAGAAAAGCACCGGCTTTAGTTCCAGGCAGCCAATGATTCCAATTAATCACAAGCAGTATAGTGACAATTGCTCCTATAATACCCAAAATCTCAAGCCAAATCGTGTCACAGAATTTATCTAATTTTTTTATCATTACTTGATACCTACTTTCTGTAAAATTGATTGCTTGCTATCCTTCCAAATCTTCAATACCTTTTCCTTTTTGTAGCCATACATCTCTGCCTCGGCAAATGGATAGTGATTCGTCCTGTTTTTCATAATGAATACAGGCGCAATAAAACAAATTATCATCGCAATGAATGCACCCGGAATCCCTATCCATAATTGATCTATTTTATCCGGCATCGTTGTTACCACATAATAAATATAATAAACCGCTACCGGTATTTGCAGAAATATAGTAGAACCCAAACCAGGATTATAGAAGTCTTTCAACGAAAAATTAATCAGCAGCGCGTGAGCACCTAGCTGTACAAGCACACATAATACCTGAGAAGCCCCGAGCCATATCACATTAGGAAAACAAATTGCCAAGATATAAAAAGAATAGCACAAAAAAACATTACAGATAAAGCACTGCTGGGCATTAAAAGGATAACGCTCCGGCGCCTTTTTCTCTTTAAATGCCGCCATGTTAGTGATTGAAGGCATACCGCCAGGAAAAGCATATTCCTCTAGCTGATGAACAAGCATTGCCATCCAGCTGAATATTAAAATAGTTTGTATCGGCGGCAGATGCTCACTGCCCCATAATCCCATAAAGAATGCGAGAATCACAAACAACACACCACCAATCAGATACCAATATCTCCTCCAAAATTTCATAAATACACCTTATTTCTTTTTTCCAAAATTGGGATATTTTTTATAATACTTAGCATCGGCAAAAGCAAACATCCCCTGATCCTGTTTGATTACCCACTTCTTCAGCGGCGTTTCAGTAAGCGGAATACAGATCAGCATCATAATAACAAAGAGAATGATACACCAGAGCCAGTCATTGGCTGTAACATTTTGCAAATGAGCAAGCAGATAGATGCCGAACGGCAGAAACAACATCCAAGAAGTAGCAAAGCCAGGATGATAAATAGTTTTTTTACCATCCTTTTTCAACCAAATATAAGTCAGTGTACCGGCTCCTGTATGCGCTAAAACCTCAATGAAGCAAAGCAACATCATGCATAAAGCAGCTGCATTAGAAAGGTTTGTAAAAAAACAGAAGATTAAATATATTAACGGTATCCATTGTAATCCGACATTAGTAATCATATCCGTTATGCGGCTCATTGGGAAACGGTCAAGCTGTTGTTTACCAGCTTCTTTTGGTCCCAGCAAAACATTATAGAAATAGTGAAGACCACCAGGAAACTTCCATTCTTCTAACACATGAAACGGCATAATAATTGCTACAAATACTGCACCTTGAGCGCCAAGCGGCATCTTATCCCAAAATATTGCTGCTGTTGCAGCAGTAATTACACCTGTAACACAAATAAAAATTATCCAATGAACATCGCACCATTTATCCAGCTTTTTAATCATCGTTATTTACCCTCCTTACTAGCTTTCGCTGCTTTCCGTTCTTCCCAAAGTGCTAAGACATGTTCTTTGTTATAACCATATAATTCACGATCCTCAAAAGGATATGGGGAATTTTTATCTTTCATAAATAAGATAGGTACAATAAAAGTCAACAACAGCATTAGAATTGAACCCGGAATGCCCCACCATAATTGACTGGCCTTATCTGGCATAGTTGTACATACATACCAAATATAATAAATGGCCACCGGTGTTTGTAAAAAAGCTGTTGAAGCAAGACCCGGATTATATTTGCTCTTTAAGCGCAGATTCATAGCAATGCCATGACCTGGTAACTGCCATACACCAGCTAAAACCTGACACGCGCCCATCCAAATCAAATTTGGAAAGCAGATCGGAATAATATAACTTAAATAGCAAAAAATAGTATTACTTAAAAAACTTTGTCTGGCATTCAGCGGATAGCGTTCTGGATGCTCTGTTTCTCCTAATCCTGCCATATTTGAGATAATGGGAAACCCTCCAGGAAATGCATATTCCTCAAACTGATGCATCAGCATGCCCATCCAGCTAAACACCAGTATAATTTGAAGCTTACTCATATGATTACTGCCCCAAAGTCCCATTATAAAAGCCAGCACAACAAACAAAATGCCACCGATATAATACCAATTGCGTCGCCAAAATTTCATTTTAATTAACCTCCTGCAAAAGTTGACAAATCATTATAGTGTAATTATAATAAACACAAGGAATTTAAGTCAACAAACTGTTGATTTAAGAATGCTGTGTAGTATACTATCAGCTCATATTATGAGTTAAAATCAACATTTATCAATGATTTGTCGAGGTGAAATAAAGTTATGGAAAATCAAAGAATACGCATCAGCAAAACGATGCTCAAATCAGGACTGCTGCAATTATTAAAAGAAAAGCCTCTGAATCAAATTTCTATTTATGAATTATGTGCCGT
Source organism: Dielma fastidiosa (assembly GCF_003475485.1). NCBI lineage: Bacteria > Bacillati > Bacillota > Erysipelotrichia > Erysipelotrichales > Erysipelotrichaceae > Dielma > Dielma fastidiosa. Next base: position 500,182 of record NZ_QRQL01000001.1, read on the forward strand.
TTCACAGATCAACCGGACTACATTTTATAAATACTATGGCAGTCAGACAGATCTTTTAAATGAAATAGAAGCAGATTTTATGGCGCAGTTAAATGAAGGCTTAAAATCAATTATTACACAGAGTACAGATGCTCTTCTTCCTGTACTCAATTATTTATATGAGCAGCGAGAATTATTCTGTCTCCTTGTTCAATCGATGCCCACTCAGGAATTTGCAATGCACTTATTTTCAATTCCGAGTATCAGTATTATTTTTAAAAACATGACGAGCGAACATAATTATTCTGATACTATGGCAAAATACATTCGCCGTTTTATCTTCCAAGGCACATTTACTGTACTTACTGACTGGCTGAACAGTGAAAATCCTGAACCTGTTGAAGAAATAGCAGCAGTATTAATTATGTTACGTGCAAAATTATGGCAGGAGGAATAAAGAATGCTTAATTTATTAAGTAAATTTTGTGATAAGGTATGGTTATATATTGTTTATATGATGGGATTTGTAATGCTTTTGGTTTTATTGCTGAATTGGAGCAATTGGGCAATATCTCAGAAGTTAATATGTATGTTGTCTGTTGCCATACCCATACATATATTTGAAGAAAACACTTATCCGGGCGGTTTCTTTTATATGAATAATTTAAGTTTCGGTTCAAAAGAACCAAGGGTTTACCCTCAGAATCGTCTAACGAATATGATTACTAACTTAGGCGCTGAGATTGTCTTTATTCTGTTAACCATTAACGCACTAAAAATGGAAGCAGCCGTAATTGTTGTCGTTGTTTTTTTCGGCATTGTGGAGATGATAAATCACACACGAGAAGGCATCGGAATGTATCTTCGATATAGAAATAAGGGTAAACATACTATCTATGCGCCTGGTCTTATCACATCAATATTCCCTCTGTTGCCAATAGCGATTTGGGGAATTTCATGGCTGATGAAATCGACATTTTCAATTGTAGATATTGTTGCTGGCCTTGGTATTTCTGTCGGTATTGCGGTATGTCTCATTTTGCTGCCTTTTGCAATTTCCATTAAGGTAAAAAGCCGAACATTTTCATTCTATAATATTGGTTATTTTGAAAAATATGAATAACAGAATGGATTATAAACAATTAACAAAGCCATACGATTATCGTGTGGCTTTACTTATTTATCCAGTCAACTTTATGTCAGCAAAGAACCCTTCGCTGCTCTGAAGGCATCAAAAAAGAGAGCCGCGCAGCCCTCTAACACTCAAAAAACTTATATTATCTGAAAGATGTAAAACTTCAAATACGATGTCTCTTCCATGGTCCATAAAATAGGATGATCATGGTTCTGCTGAGTAACCGAAACCTGCTTCAGCGTTACACCTGATTCATGAGCAGCCTCTCTCAGCATCTTTTCAAAATTATCAATTTCCATAAAGCGTGAACAGCTGCAAGTGATTAAATAGCCGCCCTTACCTAACAGCTTCATGGCCTTCATATTAATTTTTTTATAACCGCTGTATGCATGATCAATAGTTCTTCTTGATTTGGTAAACGCCGGCGGATCTAAAACAATGATATCAAAACGTCCACTTTCACATTCATCTAAATAATCAAAGACATCCGCCTTAACAAATGACATTCGATCTTCTAAATGATTCAGCTTTGCATTCTCATACGCCTGATCCAGCGCCATCTGTGAAACATCCACAGCAACAACTTCCAATGCCTGCCCATAAGCCGCATTTAAAGCGAAGCCCCCAGTATGTGTAAAACAATCCATCACTCTTTTACCATGTGCCATTTTGCGCAGCAAGACGCGATTCGATTTCTGATCTAAAAAGTAACCTGTCTTCTGACCATTTTCCACATCAACATTAAGCAGCAAACCGTTCTCATTAATAACTGTCTTAGTAGGTAATTGAGCCTGCCGCCAATACCCTTTTTCTAAAGGCAGTCCTTCTTTCGTGCGAACCTTAATATCGTTGCGCTCATAGATTCCCTTCACATCCTGTCCATCTTCTTTTAATACCTCAAGTAATACTTCATAAAGCATATCCTTGATTTTATCCATACCAAAAGAGCTGATCTGCGCAACCAAAATATCATTATAGCGATCCACGGTCAATCCCGGCAGCTGATCTGCTTCACCAAAAATCAATCGGCAGTTGGTGAGATTCTCCGCTTCCAAAGTCTTGCGAAAAGCATAGGCAAACTGAATTCTATGCTTAAAGAAAGCACGGTCAAATACATCATGCAAATCTTTAGAAAGAATCCGCACTGTAATATGACTGTTCATAGATACAAAACCTGTCCCCATATAATCGCCCTGGGTCGTTACAATATCTACCACCGAGCCATTCTCAATAGTTTCATCAAGATTTACAGCATTATTGCGGTACATCCACATCTGCCCTTTATTCAGCCATTCTTCACCTTCTTTTGAAATAACTACCTTGGGATAATTTCTTTGCATAACAATCTCCTTCTATTTTGCATCGCTATCAAATTCAGATACATTTACATGTGTTCAAATTTTACCATTTTAGCCAACCGTTATCAACAACTAAACGATTATTCGCTTTCCTTCATAATTTTATAATAAAAGCAAGTAACTACAACTTAGGTATAATGCAGCTACTTGCTTTCAAATTTCAATCGATTAGATGTTTAATTATAGATAATATAATTCATCAAAATCATCAATGGACCACATTGGCCGTGCGATTTTTTTGAAAGAAATATTTTCAGTCCTCTGATTAGTCGGGCCATCACTTAATGCCATAATATGATAAGCAGTTTCTGGAATCAGATAAGTGTCCAAATAACCCATTTTTACGACAACCACATCATAATCATGAAAATGCAGACCAGCTTTTTCAAACTGACTCATATTACCGTATTGAATATTATGATCAAGGACAATGATATCAATAGGTTTATCGCTTAATCGTACCGTGTAGTTTTTTCCAACAACATGTTCATGCGTTAAGCCATAGACCGCATCACCAATACTGAGCAAAGTACCTTGTATTTTCACTGGCTTTGAAAACTCATCTTCATTTATACCCAATTCAAACTTAACATTCTCCCCGATTTTTTTATTTGCTAAGTATTCATGGGCATATTTATCATTAATCCCTGCAATAAGTATTCTATGCTTTTTCAAATCTCCATTTAGAAGTTCTTGCAGCATAATTGTATTTTGTCCGTAACCTCCCGCACCGCAATTATCGCCAGAATCTGTAATAACAACAGTCCCTTTTTCTTCTTTATTACTTTCACAATATTTAATGGCTTGAGCAACTGCTTCAACAGGTTCTGCAAAATTTCCACTGAACTTGAATTCCATACGATGATTCCAAGCATAATGAGATATTTTGTCGGCAATTTTAGAACAATACTCAATGTCTTTTTCCGTATTAGGGATTACTACTACTGCAGCACCTAGTTTATCATCGTCATGTCGAATATATCCAACATGATAAGAGCATGAAAATACTCTTGAATCTTTTTCAGCCTCATCCATTAATTGATTGATTGTGCGAACAGGCTCCTTAGCTGATACACTTCGTTCACCGCCAACCATAATTGGCAATTTGCGCAGAATAGGATGCATGCCTCTACGGTGCTTTAATAAATGAACTAATTTTTCAGCGACGAGTCTTTCTGTAGCTATCTGATCACTATGCGGTGATTCACGGTAACATCGGACAATGTTAACATTATCAGCAAATGTCTTTGTTAAATTGCCATGAGGATCCATCACAACCGCTATAGGCATATACTCCCCTACAAGCCTACGAATCCGTAAAATCAAATCGTGTTCACCTGATACACCCTCTAAATCTACAATTCCACTTGCACCATGCAGTTGTAAATAGATACCATCAATCTCATTTAAATTTCCTTTTATCGTTTCCAGTATTTTATCTGCGATAAATTCATAAGCTTCTCTTTTTATCATCCCATTTGGATGTAAGCTTGCATAAATTGAAGGGATGATTTCTATATTTTCTGCTTCAAAAACATCTTGTATGTGCATGGCGTTAATACAGTCATTTCCATATAATAGTAAAAACTCATCTAGATCTACTGTATGTGATATATGTTCATTGCATTCGGATGTCATATGCGCTATCAATATTTTCATTTGTTATTACCTCTTTCTATTATTTTAATACTCTAGGTTATAGTTATTCGGCAGATTTATTTGTGGGAAAGCCAAAAACAAGTCCAAGTCCAAAGCTTATAGCAAAAGCTACAATACAGCAAATAATACCAGGAATTAGGCTTTTACCATCCCCGCCTGCAAAAATGGTAAAGAATAGAATGTTACCAGCGCCTAGTGTATATGCTTTTACATGTAAAAGTGAAGCAAGGATACCACCTACACAGCCACCAGTAAACAGATAAATCATTGCTCTTTTAAATCTAAAAATACATCCATAAATGGTTGGCTCACTAACTCCACCTAAAGCTATTGTGATTGCATTGGACCCTGCCATTGCTCGATCCTCTTTTTTACAGCGAATGAAATATGCAAAAGCAACACCAATTAAAGCATATGTAGCAACAACAGCGCTGAGCCAGAACAAATTATCATAGCCCTGTGAAGCAAAAGAATTTAAAATCACAGGAACTAAAGCTTTATCCATACCCAAAGCAACCAAGAAGTACCAAGCTCCACCAATTAAACCGACCGCTAAAGGTCCAACTGTAGAGGCTAATAGGTTCGCGATATTTTCAATCAAAATGCCACAATATGTACCAATCGGGCCAAGTACACATAAAGTAATAGGCAGCATAATCAAAACGCAAAGAAGTGGAAGGAATGCTACTTTAATGACAACCGGACAAATCCGATCGACGAATCGCTGTACATACGATAATACCCAAACCATTAGAATTACAGGAATAAATTGACTTGAATAATTCACTAGTGTCATAGGAATACCATACACGGTGAATGGTTCACCATTAGCCACAATACCCACTAATGTAGGATGGACCAGAATTGCAGCCAAGAATAATGCAATTGGAATACTTACATCAAACCGCTTAGCAGCAGACCATGCAGCAAATATTGGGAAATAATAAAATCCAGCATCGCCGACAAATGTTAATAGGACCATAACATCGCTCGTATCTGAAAACACATTGAGTAAACCTGGGCCTAAAATTGCAACAAGCATCTTGATTAACCCTGCACCAATAAAAATTGGGAAAATTGGAATAACACAACTAGATATTGTTTCAAATATTCTATTTAGAATATTTTTAAATGATAATTTATTGAGATTCGCATCTAAATTTTCGTTAATCGGCTCTGCCTTTGAGATTCCTGCTAATGTTATAAACACATCATATACATCAGGAACATGCTGGCCAATGATAATCTGAAACTGACCCGCTGAAACTTGCGTACCAATCACACCTTTCAGTTTCTTAATCGTTTCCTGCTTCACAAGACCAATATCCTTTAATGTGAATCGTAGACGCGTTGCACAATGGGTTACCGACAAAATATTATCTTTGCCGCCAATATTAGTCAGAATATTTTCACATAGATTTTGATAGTTATCATTAATTCTATTCATACTGTTCTTATTTTTATCAATATAGGATAATTGATAAATTCCTTTCTTGCCGTTCCTTTCAAAATATACCTCACGGCCATCAGATATATTTAAATTCATTTAGATTTGTTAAAATACTTAAACATATTTCAGAGAGAGCTTCCATACTTGTAAAATGAAACATATTGTTTCAAAATAAAACCGACATAAAAAATCCAGTTGAATTTTATATGCCGGTGATGCCCTTAAAGGTGACAATCCGCTTTTGAACAAAGTCTATTAATGTGTATAATTAAATACAGTAACTCTTCTTCGTTTGGCAACCATTTTAGATTTGCATAAATATAATCACTAATTAACATAGCCCCCTGATAAGCTTCTGTAAATTCTGCTTTTGACTGCTCAAACAACTGCATATTCTTACTTGATGCTTCCACTTTAGATGGACTTCTTTTCAACAGATATTCCAGATGAGTGACAAATCTTATATAAGTTGCATCATTTTTATCTATTGATATCTCCATCTCTTTCTCAAGCAAATCCATTATTTCAGTTATCACTTGTTCTTTACTTTGAAATTCAGCAGTATTGCTTGAATATACTTCTGCCTCAATAAAATGAATGGCAATATTTGTAACCTCTTTATCTGGAAGTCGAACACCTAACTCATTTTCAACTATATTAAGTGCTATCCGACCTACTTGCAGTTCCTTTTCATATAAAAAGTTAATATCTTTTCCTAAAGGATTTGCTATAAATATACCTTTATTGAGTCTATCAATTGCAAATGTGATATGATCCGCCAAAGAAAATATCAAATTTGAAGAGAAGCTGTTATTTAGATAAAGATTCGCAATATCCACTATTTTCGTTGCAACTTCAAATGTTTTTTCAGGTATTTGATTAGCAAGTAATACCATATGATTATCAATATCATAAAAAGTACGTTCTACTAAGCTTAAATCTTCAAGCTGATAAGGCATTTTACCAAAACCTATCCCCTTGCCGTAAGCAATAATTTCTTGACCATTTGAGTCTAGACAAATAGCAAAATTATTGTTTATCTTTTTTTTAACAAGCATTCACTCACCACCTTATAAAAAAAACTTCTTTACGGCGCCCTAAAAAATAACTAAATAGCTATTAAGGTTATGCCTTCTAAAGAAGTGACAGTCCTATCTATATTTTGTATACGCTATCATTCTAGCACCGTGTAATTTGCCTGTCAATAGTTTGATTACAGAAATATTCATTAAAAAACCTAAGAAAAATTTAGTCCTTGCAGGCTGGTTTTCATTTGTCCTTTTCTTGTTTTTATCATATGTAATTATACAGGAAGTTGCTAAAAAGCTTATGCTTAAAGAATACAAAATCTATGTAAATGTCATAAACATCTCCAATTAATTGTAAAATATTAACTATTTCAATCAAACCTTCCTCAGTGACTTAATATCTAAACTGCATATCCATTTCATGTTAATAAATTCTTAGCTAAAATGCAAATCATTTTTGGATGCCCATTCTTCAAAGATTTGATTATAAATATCACCGCAAATTGTTAAAAAATCATCATATAAAGCTAATTCTTGTAGTTTCTCTAAGAAAGCATCCACATAATCATCTCTTCTTAAAATATTAAATAATGCAGTTCTCATTACTTTATCTTCCACGCAATCTTTCACATACAAACGCATAATTTCCTTGTGACCAATCTCTTCGTATGATGGCAGTCTAAAATTATTATAGTCATATTCAGGAATTGAAGCATCATCAGACAGATTCTTCATTTCAGTCTTTGATATTGGATAATTATCAAATTGATTTGTATCCTTATGATAAAACAGGATGGTTCTTTCTCTTTTAATTGACAGCATTACATCTATGATTGTAGCCATGCGCACTCACATTTATCCTTTCTGAATTTTACTATCAAATTACTGATATAGGCTTTGCTTTGCAACTAAATATCTCTTAAATTTCGCCTTATATTATTATTTATAATAACTATTTTGTATAACTGGCAATCACATGTTGAGTATTCTGAACGCATTATAATAAAAACACCAATCTTAACGATCAGTGTTTCCGTATTCATTATTTAAGCAAGCTATCCTTCTTTGCTAAAATCAATTCAGCAGCCGCACAAGCCGGGCAGTCACAATATACAGCCCCTTCCGCTTTAATTTCTTTACCGTGAGCAACAATATTATGGGCCAATTCAGCGCCAAAATACTGTACACCAGCGTCTGATCCAGCAAAAGCGATTAAATTATCGATAGTTTCAATATCTTCTGCCAATACATCAAAATACCGTACTGTTTCAGCTGTCTCACGATCAGTTCCTAAAGCATCAAGCCATGCCTGCGCAGCCGCTTTCAATTCATTGCAGCAAGTTGATGCCTTCATTAACTCATGCGTTTTTTCAATCACAAAATCTAAGCTTGTTTTATCCATAAATGTACCTCACTTTCTAAATGTAGAATAACACATTTAAATCGAAGATACAATTGATTAGAACTTATCTTACTCACCAAAATAGGCTGATATTTCTTTCATCCTATCCATCTGATTCACCCTGAACGGGCAGCGGTTATTACAATGAGCGCACTGTATACAATCGCTGGCTTTCTTCGCCAGATGATGATAATGATCCTTAGCCAGCTCATCATCCAGTAAAGCTAAATCATAATACTTATTAATTAATGCAATATCTAGGCCGGCAGGACAAGGATGACAGTGCTTGCAATAGACACATTTGCCTTGCTGCTTGATGGCCTCAAATGAGCCAAGTACAGAATAATCACGCGCTTCATCAGAAGCATTCAAATAGTTTAAAATGCTTTGCAGATCACGCAAATTACGCACCCCCGGCAACACAGTAACAACCGCTGGTTTATCCAAGGCGTATTGAATACATTGAACTTCACTTAAAGCATGATGGAAAGGTGACTTTTTAGCATCCAGCAGCTGTCCGCCGCAGAATGGCTTCATGACTGAAATAGCCACCCCTTCCTTTTCACAGCGGCGATATAAATTCATACGTTCATTGTTTTCACCGATTGCATAATCACCATATTGATTATCATAGGCCGGATTAATACTGAACATAACCATATCGATTAAGTTCATGTCCAACACTTTATGAACTAAGGTTGGTGTATGTGAAGATAAGCCTAAATGCTTTACAATACCCTGTTCCTTTAACGAAAGCAGCAGTTCGATAATGCCATGACGCTTAAAGGCCTCAAGATCAGCCGCTTCATCAAGACAATGTATAAAACCGAAATCGATTGTTTCAGTCCCTAACTTCTCTAACTGCCATGCGATTGATTTTTTTATTGCCTTAGGATCTGTACTCCAGCCATACGCTCCGGAATCATATAAAGCGCCAAAATGAATCTGAAGATAGACCTGATCACGTTTACCTTTGATAGCCTTGCCTACTGCTTCAAATGTTTTCGCATGGCCGGCTGCCAAATCAATATAGTTGATGCCGTTTTGCATCGCTTGTTCAATAACACTAATAATTTCCGCTTCGTCCGATTCACCTAATGAGCTGGTACCCAGACCTATAACACTGATTTGTTCATCACCGTGGGGAAGCCTTCGATATTCCATATATCTCACCTTATCCTATTTATAAATTGATAATTTCATAGTCACGGCTGCCTAGCTTTAAATCGGCGGCCGCTTCAACAGTATGAATTCCATGACGGCTGTTCATCCTTTCAATCAGCGCAGCCTTGCCTGAATCCGGCGAATTAATGACAGCATCATAACAAGCCTGATCCAAGGCGACCGGATCTAATGAAGCAAAAATACCAAGATCCGCCATTTCAGGTGCATGTGGATGAGCATCGCAATCACAATCCACAGACAGATTATTAGCCACACTGATGTAGATAATATTTTCTTCACCGACAGCATCAACGACACCTTTGCAAGCATCGGCCATCGATTCTAAGAAGGCGTCCTGTTCAGGCAGATTCTCCCATAACTTTGTGTGATCAGATGTTTTGCCAGCCGTGTGGATATTTGTCTTTCCATCGGTCGATGCGATCCCTATACTCATATTTTTAAGTGCGCCGCCAAAACCGCCCATAGCATGACCTTTAAAGTGAGAAAGAATCAGCCATGAATCATAGTCCTTAAAATGCTCACCGACAATATTTTTAGTCAAATGGAACCCGCCATTAACCGGTATTTCCATCTCACCCTTTTCATCCATAATATCACAAGGCGCGATTTCACTGAATCCATGCTGTTTAATAGCTTCCCAGTGATCCTTTGGATTCATGCGTTTTCCCTCGTAAGCCGTACAACATTCAACAATTGTACCATCAAGCTGCTTTACCAAGTCCTTAATTAATAATGGATTCAGAAAATGATGGCCGCCCGGTTCACCAGTTGAAATTTTTACTGCTACTTTTCCATGAAGCTTTCTGCCTAATGCCTCATAGATTTTAATTAAACTGGCTGCTGTAATTTCTGGTGTAAAATAAACTCTTGCTTTCATAACGCGTCCCCTTTCAAATTTGCTTAAATTAAACTTTTAATATAACAATAAGATTTTGAATTTTGAAGTTTTTAAAGATTCTCCTTCATCATAGTTATACACCTTGGAGTTAACTCCAGCGCAAGTCTTTTTTATTTAATTGATATAATACTTAATCTTTAAATCTGCTCCATTAAATGATCTTCCTTAATTCCGCTATTATAAAATGAAGCAGTAATAGGAATTGCACTATACATTATGGCGAGAAAATTCCAGAAATGCTGGCAGCGACACCTAATTTATACTGACCAAAAGATTAAAAAGCATGATATCTTCAAGCTTTCATAAATAAAGATAGATTCATTCACGCACCATGCTGACAATCATTGATTCACCTCCTTTTCGTTTAAGCTAAAAAGGATTTTTAACCCTGCTTCACTCATTAATTAGCCATTGAGCCTGCTGTTTGTTTTATCTCATGCTTAAACGGTACTACCTTAGCACGATTCAAGGCCGCCATCACGGCAGGAATTAGCATAAGCTGCAGTGCGATACCAGGAACAGCATTCAGCAAGGCGCCGGTAATAAATGCCTGAAAAGTGAATGCTGTACCGGAAATACCCAGCAGCAGTATTTGCGCAATACCCCAGACGATACGGCCTATAATCATTGATGCACATAGACATTTATATAATGCTTTAACACACTGCCATTTAGAATTTTCATATAAATAGCCAGATACAAACGCATAAGCAGCTAATTCAAAAGCCATTGCAAGCGCTGTTGGATAAATTGGCGGCATCCCAAAAAGCATTGAACGCAGCAGTGGTAATAGAAAAGCCATAGGAAGGCCATACTGCCAGCCGCAGATTAATGCGCATAAAAATACTGGCAAATGCATTGGAAGCAGCATACCGCCAATCTGCGGTATTTGCCCGGTAAAGAACGACAGCACCATACCTAGCGCAAAAAGCATTGCCGTTATTGTTAAATTCTTAAGATTGTTTTTCATTTGATTTACCTCCCTTTTAATTTAAATTTCAAGTTGATAGGCTTGCAGACCTAAACAAATTTTTCTACATTTTTAAATGTATTCAGAACATTCTATTCTCAATGTAATTCACATACGCATCAACCCTTCTTTACCAAAACCTTCTTTCGTCATCCGCTTCATACAATCATTGCTTCTATTATAATTACAGCCGTCGCCTATGTCTAATGCCTATTTTCTCTATGAATTAATACCTAAAAAGCATACCCAATCATCATTCTGCATTCGGCTTCCTATATGCTCATAAAGTTTGTGCATAGTCGGGTTTTTAGTATTTTTTAGTTCACTATTTTATTTTACAAATTTATTCTGCCAGCTAAGTTGTTTCATTTAATAATCACTTCCAAAGGCCATACATTACCAACGCATGTATACACTTAGTTTAAAAATGAGGATTAAATATTGTATCCTCATTTTTTGGTTTATTCAACAAGATCCGCAGACTGTAGCCAGTTCACAGCTTCATCAGTTGCGGCCTGCCTATTTTGAGCTAGTGAACCGCGGATGGCAAAACCATCCAGCACATTAGCGCCAACACAAGTATTGCGGATACTGTTTACAGTAGAGGCTAAGCCACTTCCCTCATTTGTATCAAATGGCACTATTGTTTTACCCGTAAAATCATAGCTTTCCAAAAAAGTGTAGACAGCCATCGGCATATCTGACCACCAAATAGGATATCCAAGATAAATCACATCATAGTCATCAAAATTATTGACAGACGCAGTTAACTCTGGCCGGGCTTGATCGTGCAATTCTTGCTGAGCTGCCGCTGTACATGCATCATATTCTACAGGATATGGATGAACAGTTTCAATATGAAACAGATCACCGCCAGTCTGCTCAGCAATAATTTCGGCGATAATTTCTGTATTGCCTTTTTCAATCAATCCAACATTATAGTTTTCACCAGCGCGAGAAAAATAAGCTATTAGAATTTTTAGTGTCGCTTCATTTTCAAACACCTGTACTTCCTCGGTATTTGATAGCTGTTCTGTCTCAAGCAAATTGTCTGATTCATTCGCTTGTAATTTCTCATCATTTATCTCATCATCAGCCTTAGTAGTTGAAGCAGTCAAATCATCTGTGACAACGACATCCTTTTCAGATTCGCTTATTTCAGATTCATCATCTGTTTTAGGCGAATCGGCATTTTCCGTTATCGTTGTATTAAAAAATGAATCTGCAGGGTTATTCTCAATCGTTGAACTGCAGGCGGCAAGAATCAATGATAACATGAGTGATAAGCATAAAGAGAGTATTTTTTTCATAGGTACCTCCGTTCTGTATGTTTTGATTTATTTTTCAATTTGATTAGCCCCTTTAGTTAGGTTTCCGATTAAGATACTATAGCAGCATTTCATAAGAACCAGGATCAGCATTTTTGCGATTAATTGTAAAACACAGCTTATGACAGTGATCCATCGCTTCCAGTGCAGCTGTTTGGGTATGCTTTATCCTATTACATATGAGTAACTTCACCTTTTAAAGCGCTCAAATATATTCATGCTTTTATCTCAGGCTTCAGCGGACCATAAAAATAGGAAGCTGTCGCACCGCCGTCTATAAGGAAATCAGCCCCTGTAATAAAAGAGCCTTTATCACTCATTAAAAGCTCTGCAGCATTAGCGATTTCATCCGCTGTGCCGGGACGTCCTGCCGGACAATTAGCAAACATATTCTTATAAAAATCACCACGTGGGCCATTAAATTCATCGATTGCCAACGGTGTTACAACTATCCCCGGCGAAATGGAATTAATTCTGGCACCCCGCTTGCCCCATTTGACAGCCTCTGCCATGACACGCTTTTCATTACAGCGCTTAGCTAACTGATAGGCATGCAAAGTATCATGAATATTAGCTGGCTGCAGCATATCCAGACTAAGCAATTCTTCGGCAGGAGTAATTGCAAGCAGCTCATCCTGTTTAGCGCTAAGCTGAGCCATACGATGCCCTGACTGACTGGAAATGGTTATTCCCACACCGCCTTCAGCGATTACTTTACCTACTTCTTCAAGCAAAACGGCAGTTCCATATAGATCTACTTTTAAGATTGCTTCAATCGGCGCCTGACTTGGAGAAACCCCAGCTGCATTAATCAGCATTTTAATTGCCCCATACTTTTGTGCTTCAGTAATCATTGATTGAATTGAAACACGCTCAGATAAATCCATTGTTACCGCTGTCACATCAAAGCCAGCAGCTGTCATAATATCAGCAACCGCCTTCGCATTTTCATATTTTTTATCACCAATTATAATTTTCATACCATATCCCATGCGGCGGGCAATCGCCATACCAATCTGTCCAGCACCGCATAAAATCATTACGTTTTTCATTTAAACCTCCTCCTTTACTTTGCATTTACACTGTGCCTGTCAGTATTAAAATCAGTTAATACTGACATAGCTTATTTCGTTGCTGCCTCATTAACACAACGCAGCGCATTCAAACTGCGCGGATATCCTATATAAGGAATACACTGTGAAATAATTTTAATAAGAAATGCCTTATCATTCCCGATTCTCATATTGGCACCGGCATGTGATAGCAGCTGTTCTTCACAGCTGCCTTGAGCCAATAGAAAACAAAATGTAATCATCTCACGCTGCTGATAAGTGAGACCGTTACGGGTGTAAAAATCACCAAAACAATTATCCGTCAGCCACATATTGATGTGACGGCTTTCCTCAGGGCCAGAATTCCAAAAACCCTTCATCTAATCACCCATAATATCTATCTGTGCCTTTTCACCAGCTGTTAAGCGATTCTCCATTGTAGTGGTGGTTTGAGCGCACAGCGGTAATACAATTCCTTTTTCAATCAGCACTTCATTAGTAACTTTCAAAAATGGAAATACTCTGCCGATACCCAGATAGCATACCGCTTGATATATAATTTCTTTTATCTCAACGGGCGTAACTTTAAAATTCATTGCTGCAATCAGCATAATACGAAACTCATCTATCCCTTGACAGCCAAGTAAGACAGCCAAAATAGCCAAAATTCTTGTTCTGCCATCTAAATCATCGTGATTTACCAATTCATCAAAAGCAAAATTATCAAAGCGCTTAATAAATTCAGGATCTGTTTTCAAAAAGCTTGAATGATAGCCTGGAAACATTTTTTCATGATACTTTTTAGAAGCATCTGTGATACTCATATCACTTACTCCTTTCTTTTTTGGAAGTATCAAAACCAACTGCATAAACCTTCAATACTTTTCTTAATTTTCGTTTTTCCATATTATCTGATCCATTCTCTGATCACAGCATCAGCTTTATTTACATCACTACCGCGAATAGCAAGACCTTTTACGACCTTTGCCTTAGGGCAAGCTTTTTTAATATCTGCTTCACTATGTCCCATACCGCTGCCTTCATGTGTGCAAAATGGCATGATTATTTTATTCGTAAAATCTGCACCCTCTAGGAAGGTAAATACTGCCATAGGTGCGGTTCCCCACCAATTTGGATAACCAATATAGATTAAATCATAATCTGAAACATTAGGAATATCTGATGCTAACTGAGGCCGTGCATGACTTTGAAGCTCATGTTGTGCTTCTCTTGTACAAGCATCATAATTTTCTGGATAAGCATACACCGCTTTAATTTCAAAAAGTTCACCCTCCGTCACTGCCGCAATTTTCTTCGCCGCAATTTCCGTATTACCTATAGGTAGATTCACAATACTGCCGCTGACATAGTTACTGCCGCTTCTTGAAAAATATGCAATTAAAGTTTTCATAAACCCACATCCTTTCTTGTTGTACCCATTATAAAAAAAGAGCTGATAATCAGCAATTTTGTTTTTAAGACTTTTTCATAAGTAAAACTTATGTGAAAAGAAAAGCCAACTGCATCACAAATTAATGTGAGTGAGTTGACTTTAAAATTATTCATTAAGCACGATTGCTTTGTTTAATTAAAGCAGACAAGGTTTCCGCAAATTCCTCAATATAGTAATTGGTATTCTGCTTCAGCCAGAAAGCACAGATTGTTCGTTTTATTAACACTCCTTGGCTAAATAATGCTATGCGTTTAATTTTAGGCAGTTTTGGCGGCAAGGTACCTATGGTTTCTAGAGGTAAAAAGCCGCGGTTGCCAAGCACCATCAATCTTCCCTCTTCAAGATTTTCCGCATATAAAAAGTGATCAGAAAAACCTAATGTGTCACGATAATAGGCAGCTTCACTGTCCTGATATTTAGATGGAGCAATCAATATACAAGGTGTTTGTTTTAATTCTTTGAGCGTTAAAGTATTATTGATACTGAGCGGATGATTATCAGAAATCTCAGCTATGCATTCGCACTCAAGCAATATCTTGTTTTCATATGCTTCTGAAAAGGCCCGCCGCTGATCGCTGATGACAATATCAACACCGCCAAAACGAATCAAATCATATAATTCTTCATGTGTGCCGGCAACTATTTCAATTGAAATATCAGGATATAGGCCTGAGAATTCAGCAACTGCCATATGCAATTCCTGTCCGCTGTAATTTCGTAAATAGCCAATGCGCAGCCGGCTCTCATCCATCTGTGCGATGCGTATCGTTTCCCGCCTGATCCTATCGGCTTCATCTAGTAAAAGCTTACTCTGCGTGTAAAAATACTCGCCGGCAGGGGTAAGATCGAACCGGCGGTTTTCCCTATGAATTAATTGAACGCCTAGTTCTTCTTCCAAGCTATGAATCTGTTGGGAAATTGCTGATTGTGATATATAGCATTGTTCAGCAGCTTCTGTAAAACTGCTGCAGTCAACAACAGTAACAAAGTATTTCATTTGCCGAAGTAACATTTTAATTCCCCCTTTTGCCTTTTAATAATATTCTATCATATTATATTTGAATTTCGGTTTCTTCTACGCTTTCCAGCACATTCATTACGGTGATTAAAAAGCAATTTTTCTTTGTCTGCTTCAACTTTTACTTTTGGCTTAACTGCAATATTTTGTATGGTAAAAGGTTCTGTATTCAACGAAAACAGCATTAATATTGTTTTATTTGCAAATGGTATTCCGGTCATATTAATGGAATTGTTAATTTACAGGAAAAGTGAAATTATCTCGTGTATATAACAACAATGATAAGCAAGATAATGTGAAATCGAAATATGTGATATTTCTTAAAAATGGACACAATTACATCTCCTCATATTTTGCTTTTCATTTTCTCAACTTCACTTTCTAGTGTATCATTTAACAAATTTCTTTTTTCAATAATATGTTCATATAATTGCATTTGCTCAACAGTTTTCGCATTATATATATCATAAAAAGTTATTCTCATAGATACATACGACCTATATGATTCCATTACATTAAGATACATCTTTAAATCAGAAATAGTAATCGAACCATTACCTGCTAAATCTAAAATATGCGAATGTTCAGTAAAAGGATCATTTTGCAAATTCATACTCACTTCGTTTTTTGAGTCTATCTTATTGAAATCGATTTTTGGTACAATATAATTCTCTAACCATTCTTGATTATCAATAATTTTGAGTAAATCTTGGCACTTTTTATATGTAGATAGTATTAGCAAATTTGCAGTTAGTTTTGCATTATCATCTTTTTGCATTTGCCTTCTATCAATAACAGCATATGTAATAATATATAAGCATAACACAATTAAAGCATTGATAAGCGCACCAATCAAATCAAAGTTTATATTACTCATTTCAAAACCTATAATTGAAGGAACATTAAAATAGTCAACAATGATTACTAACACAAATGGAAAAATTGCATATTTAAAAAGCATTGAATATATGTTAGGCTTCTTACAGTTAAAACTTAATTCTTTTTTTACATTTAATTTTACCATATGCTTTCACTCCTTTCTTAAATCTTTTTCATGATATTTTTTAAATCATCACATTTATATTCTAAACAGTCACTTGATGATATGCCAATAACAAATAACTTCTCTTGGTGTATAATTCTATCTGAGATCTTCGTTATCTTTATCTATCCTTCTTTCTAAAATAACATTACCTTTATTTTTGCTTTCTAATGTGAAATTTAACTATTTCTAATTACTTTATTTAACTCTGCTTCATAATCTTTTATAGTACTTACTATTTCTTCAAATGGTATCTTTTCACCAAACAGCATATTCTTCATGCTATCATAATCTTTACAAAAAACTTCTAATCCATCATCAGTAGGAATCAGCCTTAGATTTCCAGCCATGATATCATCATACTTCGACCAATTACTTGCATAGAATTTCTTCTTAAAATCAATTACTGTTTTTAAAAGGTCTAAGTTTTCAAAGCTTTTCTCTTTAATATCCGTCAATAGCATTTTATACACATCATAAAAATGCCTTGAATATCTCGCAGGATAATTTCCATTGACTCTGTTCGCTTCTCGATGAAGTATTGTAATCTTTTCATAAAATGTTCTTAAAGAATCAACTGCTATAACTTCAATGTTTTCATTAAATACAGCAGGATACACTTCTTCAATATAAGTTTGTATATTCCTTTTAAATGCAGGAATAGGCTCGGCCAAACATCCAATTTCTAATCTAACAACTTGTGAGATAGAAGTATCTTGATGATTTTTAGGATAATCAAAGCAAATTGTCTGTTCATCAGTTCCATCAATGTAAAAACTATAATTTCTATCTTTTAAAATTTCTTTAAAATCATTTTGAAGTCTCGGTAAAAATTCATTACGAAGAAAAGCTTTAGTGTCGTCATTTAACTTATCGTTGAATTTTAACTGTTTGGTATTGCTCCTCTCTTCATAAGGTTCACAACTTCCATAGCCCATAACTTTCCAATCCAAAGCCAAATCTATATCTTCTGAAAATCTTTCTATTAGCTTATATACTTTCGATAGACTTGTACCACCTTTAAAAACAATAGAATTCTTATATTTAAAATCCTGAAACAAATATTTTAAAATAATGCAAACCCATAAATCTTTTTCAACTATAGCTTTTGACATATTGAGTTTATCTGCCGTGTTTTGAATTACTAATTCCAACTCATCACTTGATATTTGCAGTAATTTACTCATCATTTTTCTTCTGTATCCTTTCTAAAACTTCTTGAATCCAAAAAGGTAATTTCAAAGTATCCTTAAGCAAATCTTCATTAATATTTTTAGAAAAATATGCAAGTTTTTGAATATCTCCATCGCTGATGTTATCTTTTCCAATAGCTTTAATTGCCTGAATTAGAATAGATAATTCTTTTGAATAAGATGTTATGTTTCGATTCGCGGTATGTTTAAAAATGATTTTTTTATTCCTATAAAGATACTCTCTATATGGACCATCTGAAATATAAACATATTCATTTGGTACTTGAGTAGAAAGGCCAGTATTATTCAAGGCTGTATCTCCACTTGGCGATATTGTCCAAGAAAACTTAATTGCGATTTTCTCAGCAACAGCATTTGCATCCGGATAAGAATATTCATTTAAAATCTCGCTAAATTTAGGTTTTGTATATAATCCATCAATAAGCCTTGTAATCTTACCTTCTTCATTTAAACGATATAAAGCAGACTTTATTGTATTTTTTGTTCCTAAATTATAAAAATCATGAATAGAATAAATTTTACCTTGATTTTCACTCATGATGTTTTCTATTTGAATAATAATCGAATTCATTCACGCCACCTCTTGCACCCATAATTATATTATTTTGGGTGCATAAAGTCAATTTATAATCTTTGCTGCCACAAAAAATATTTTTAAATCTTTTATTTCTGAAATCAAAATGCAAAAATAAAAGGCTAAACCATTATGATTTAACCTCAATATGTTTAACAATTACCTGCAGTTATCTCGTTCAATTATATACCATTTCATTATTGTTTTGAAATTTATCTTTAACTCTTCAAGCTCCTAATAATATTTTTTCAATTCTACCTAATTAAATTTAAAATACTCTTTTAACATGTAATGATCTGTTCCCACAAGCAAAAAAGCACACTTTAGGTTGAATAGACGGTTTGTTATCACTTATAAACCCTCGTAAAATCAAATTCTCTTCCTCGACATCAGCACAACACTCTCAACATGCGCCGTCCTTGGAAACATATCAAACGGATAGCATTCCTCTGCCTGATAGCCATATTTCATCAGCACCTTAATATCCCGCATCTGCGTCTGCGGATTGCATGACACATACACAATCTGCTTCGGTTTCATATTCGCCAACGCTGTCAAAAAAGCCTCATCACTGCCGCTTCTTGGCGGATCGATAAACACAGCATCTACCATTCGGCGCTGAGCCGCTGCTTTTTTCATATATGCTGAAGCATCTTCACAGACAAACTCGACATTTTTAATTTGATTCACAGCCGCATTTTTCTTCGCATCCTCAACCGCCTGACGATTAACTTCGACACCGATGACCTTCTTTGCCTTAGAAGCCGCGCTGATGCCAATCGTACCGATTCCGCAATACATATCATAAACCATTTCATTACCCTTTAAAGCCATCAATTCAATCGCTTTGGCATAAAGCTTTTCTGTCTGATCATGATTGATCTGATAAAATGATTTAGCTGATATGGTATATTTTACCCCTAATAATTTATCAATAATAAATCCCTTGCCATACAGTATCTTTTCTTCATCGCCCAGCACAACACTTGTTTTTCTTGAATTTGTATTCTGAACCACACTTGTTACCTCCGGACAGCGCTGAATTAATTCACTCACAAAATTTTTACTGCCCGGCCATACCTTCTGCGCACCTACGAAACAGACTAACGTCTGATTACTCATAAATCCGCGCCTAATCAAAACATGACGAAGAAAACCAGTTCGGCGGTCTTCATCATATATTTCAACGCGATATTTAATTACCAGCTCTTTAATCGTCTGAAGAATGCGATTGCTGACTTCATCATGATTTAAGCAATTCTTGATATCCACGATTTCATGAGAATAATCACTATAAAAACCAAACTGCACCTGTTTGCCATGCCGTCCAAAACTCATGATAATCTTATTTCGATAAGCACAGGGAGCCTCCATACCGCACACATCATGCACCTTGAGCCGCAGCCCCTGACTATTGACAAGATCAATGAGCTGCTGTTTCTTAAGCTGAAGCTCATAAGCGTAATCCATATGCAGATAAGCGCAGCCACCGCATTTCAAACTGTACGGACATGCGCTGTTAACTCTTTTCGGCGAACGCTTGATCAACGCATCCACTCTGCCAATCCAACCCTCTTTAATACGTTTGATTAACGTCACCTTTACTTCTTCATCAGGTAAAACACCATTCAGTATAACCGTTTCACCTTGAATTGGTACATAAGCCTGACCATCCATTGCAAGCTGCCTGACTTTAATATTTAAACTTTGATTCAGCTTCATTTTGATTCCCCTTTAAAATAAGTATCAATCATCTTCTCCGCGACCCGCTTCATTTCATCAGCCATAGAAGTAAAACCAAGCAGCAGCAATAATAAATCCTTCTTCTGTGACGGATCAAGCATTTCAACATCAATCAAACAGCAGATCGCATCACCTACTGACTCACGAATCTGCTGCTTCAGCTGAAGATAACTCGTATAACTATCTTTCAGAGAATCCACACTATAATCGTCAGTCTCCGATAAATTCTGCATCACAATTTTAATATCCCCTAAGGACAGTGTATTCTTCATTGATAAAACAATCATCAGCCTCAGCATATGCTCCAGCGTATATTTTTTACCCTTTGCCGGCGGCAGCAGCCCTTCCTTAGTGTAATTATTAATCATTGTTTTAGTAACAACCTTAG
Organism: Dielma fastidiosa; assembly: GCF_003475485.1. Lineage (NCBI taxonomy): Bacteria > Bacillati > Bacillota > Erysipelotrichia > Erysipelotrichales > Erysipelotrichaceae > Dielma > Dielma fastidiosa. Next base: position 521,058 of record NZ_QRQL01000001.1, read on the forward strand.
CTTCAGGATCACGCTTGTTCTCTTCAAAAGCATGATTGATCAAACTGATGATCTGATCCATGTATAAATCAAGATCTGGTATTTCACTGACACTTAAATCACGATCATTTAACGTGTCATGTATCATTTTTTTTAATTCCATTGTTTCCATAAAAAACCTCATTTCATTCATATTGTACTTTATTTATAGAAATTTGCAAGTTTAAGGTTGTAAAAACCTTATTTTATGATATGATTAATTACATAAAGTAGTATTCAATACTACTTTATGTCAGATTTCATATGAGAAATATAATAGAAAGTGAGAGAATCATGATTAAAATTTTTACCGATACATCAACCATGTATACGCCTAAGGAAGGCGCTGAAAAAGGCTTTAAGGTATTCCCATTAAGTGTTTCAATCAATAACCAAACTTATCAGGAATTTGTTGATATTGACACCCCAACCTTTTATGAGCAAGTATTAAAAGGAAGTATTCCTTCTTCTTCTCAGCCGCCGATTGGTATGCTTATGGAAGCCTATGATGAATGTCAGAATGATGAAATCATTCATATCTGTATGGCAGATGGTCTTTCCGGTACTTATCAATCAGCGTTAAGTGCTAAAGATAGTACGGCTTCAAAAGAAAATATACATGTCATTAATTCAAAAACGCTTTGCGCACCACAGCGTTTCATGGTAGATAAAGTCATGGAATTAGTTGCTGAAGGTAAAAATACAAATGAAATACTCCTTGAGATTCAGCGTATGGCTGATTCTGCTTTCTCATTTTTAATACCTCAGGATTTTAGCTTTTTAAAACGCGGCGGCCGTTTAACACCGTTAGCCGCAACGATTGGCGGCGTTTTAAAACTGAAACCTGTGATGATGCAGACTGAAGATGGCTGCCGTCTTGAAAAATTCGCATTAGCCCGTACCATGGGTAAAGCTGTCGATATGATTCTTGAAGATATGCGCCGCCGAGGCATTGATTCCTCTTATTCTATTGGTGTATCACATGCCTATGCGAAAGAGCAGGCAGAAGGCATTCTCACAAAAATTAAAACTGCATTTCCAGATATCAGAATTGAATTATTTGAACTGACACCTGCCTTTATTACCCAGGGAGGTCCTCAGTGCATCGCCATTCAGGCCATTCAATGCTAATTAACTTATAGATATAAAAGCGATATAGTCCAGCTATATCGTTTTTTCTTGTTTATTTAATGATTCTTATTTCATATACGGTTGGATAATAAAATGGCGTTTCTTCAATGAATGCATCCTTCAGTCTCACTTTCACATGAGTGCCGCTTTGAAGTGCAGCAATCTCTACCCTATTACCCTTTTCGTCAACTAATGATGTTTCACTGCTGATTGCGAGTGAATTGTTAGGATCAGCATATATTTGCGTTGTTCGCTCCACAATCAGCCGTACTTCCCCATCACTTTGTATAACAGTATTTAAAATAACAGCTTCGAATGTTTTTTCAGATGCTTTAGTGGATATCAGCATAAAAATGGCAGCGAGTAATAAACTTATGAAGATAATCATGCCAACTATGTTTTTCTTTTTCATAAGAGCCTCTAAGCAGAAACCTGATGCTTTTTGAAAGCATGGCATGCTGATATCACAAAAACAATCGTTATAATCGGATAAACTATCATCCTTACAGAAAGAACATCAAATACCAAGCCGCCAATCTGATATGAAATATATTTGCCAAATTCAGGCATCATCGCACGGTATGGCAGCAAGAATAGAAGCTGGTTATATATTCCCTGAGTTCCCGTAGGTGTCAAAAACATTGGAATAAATAAAACAGGCACTAATATTGCCAATACTATATAAGGAGTTTTCAGCTTAGCGGATAACAGTAATGTTAAGCCAGCCATGGCTATCAATACAAGATAAAGAACACCAGTATTGATCAGACACATCTGCAGCAAGGTGAAAGGATAGGGAATGGTTGTTCCCAATATCTGCAAGGGCAGCTGCCAGCCATCGAATCCGAAAAAGGCAAGCGGCAAGCCAAAAGCAACGATGATATGCAGAGTAAACGCTATAATGGCAAATAGAAATGCGGCGATTATTTTAGCGCTGACACATTTTGTTTTTCCATATTTTGCGGATAAGATGAGGGCATCGGTTCCCATCTGATATTCATTGGAAAACACAGGAGCGATTCCGATGCAAATTGAGAGGATGGCAAATATTAAAAGTTCAAAGCTCGTCAAGATTACTTCCCAGCCTTCATAATATCCATAATTAAACGGCACCGCAACATGCTGATTTAAGTTCTGCCAATACTGCTTTTGCGCATCAGAGAGATTGCGGGATGAAGCATTCAGCAAAGCATCAATCTTTTCTGCCCTTGCCGCATAGAAGCTTGTTTCACTTAAATTCAATTCAGGTAATTGATTATATCCCGCAGACTCTCCTTGCTTGGCGTAATTGGTCGCAATCAAGCGCAGCAGCTTTTCCTTGGGCGCGATATCCTGCCAATAAGCATTACCGATTAAGAATTTTTCCGTGCCGTCAAAGCCAACATTATCCGGATCAGCAAAAAGCTGAGTTACTTCCTGAACAACATCTTGCACAAATTCATCATTCAGCACAACAGTATTTTCAGACGCAAGAGCTTTTTCATACTCAATTCCCGCCAAGCCACGCAGTACACCCTCTTGATTATAAGTTTGATACTGCAATATTGGCAGTCCGAAAAGGAAGGCTGTCAAAAGCACGCTGACGACCATCACGATCAATGTAGAAGGTTTGCGCAGGATTTTTAAAAATTCATATTTTACTAAGGTCTTCATAATTCACCGCTCCCTTCATTTTGCATTTCTTCCGCAAAGTAATATAAGAACAAATCTTCTAAACTTGGTTTCACATTAACCGCTTTTTCTGAGGGAGCCGTGTCACTGACGATCCGCAAACGTACAGTATCATTTTCATGATGAAGATTAACTACTGAAAAACATTCATTGTATTCTGTTACTTCATGCTCAGCCGCTAAAAGCTCCCACACCTTACCCTCCATGCAATTGGTAATTGTATTCATTGGCTCCTGCAAGAGAAATTTACCGTTTTTCATCATCAGAATAGTATCAGCAATGTAGGAAACATCAGAAACTATATGGGTAGATAATATTACAATTTTTTCATTAGCAAAATTGGCAATAAGATTGCGAAAACGCACACGCTCTTTAGGATCAAGCCCGGCTGTCGGTTCATCTAAAATCAGGATAGCAGGATTATTCAATTCAGCCTGAGCAATTCCCAATCGCTGCTTCATGCCGCCGGAGTATGTTTTAATTTTCTTATTTGCCGCTTCCTGCAGATTAACCATTTGCAGAAGATGTTCTATTTGATATTTAGCTTCTTTTTCATTAAGCCCTTTCACCGCTGCCATATAATACATAAATTCCCGGCCGGTAAAATCTGGATAAAAGCCAAAATCCTGCGGCATATACCCCAATTGAGCATGATAGCTCTCTCCTAATTCTGCCGCCGTCTTTCCATTTAATAAAATACTGCCGGCTGAGGGTTTCAAAACATTGCATATCATCCGCATCAGTGTTGTCTTACCTGCACCATTAGCGCCAAGCAAGCCATATACACCGGGTCTTAAAACAACATTTATATCATCAACTGCACATTTAGCTCCATATTGTTTTGTTAAATTCTGCAATTCAAGCTGCATCTTAAAAACCTCCCTTGGTATAAAAAATAGGCAACCTATGCTAATAGCATAAATTGCCTATCTTAAATTAACCTTTTGCCTTCCTTAAGTTTACCTTAAGCTGTGAATTTGGGAATCAAGAGGATGAATTCTGTCCCTTCATTAAGCTGACTCATCACATTAATTTCACCGCCGTGCAGTTGAATTATCTGTTTAGCAATCGCTAAACCTAAACCGCTGCCTTCTGCCTTTTGTTCAGTATTCGTTCCTCTGTAATAACGGCTGAAAAGCTTGGCTAATGCTTCCTCATCCATGCCCGTGCCATTATCACGGATAGATATCACTATTTTTTCACAATCATTCTCGGTAACCGTTACTGCTACCTTAGTTTTAGGCGGATTGTGCATAAAGGCATTAATAATTATGTTCTGTATCGCTCTGCGAAACAATGCCTCATCAATTTGCGCGTATATTTCCGGCTGACTGCTGACAAATTCTATATCATTTTCACTGAATTGAGGATCATTGATTATATCAATAATACAATCCCGCAAACTGTGAATGATAGAAACTTCTTGTGGGTTAAATGGCAAAGCACCTGACTCTAACTGATAGGTCAGCTTCAAATCGCTAATCAGTTTTTCTGTATGATTCACATTCTTTAAAATAATTGACGCATATTCCTGTATCAGTGCTTCATCATTCAGCGTTCCCTGAGATAATATTTCCGCATACCCTTTAATCGGTGACAGCGGCGTTTTCATATCATGAGTGATATTGGCTATCCATTCTCTGCGTGCTTGTTCACTCTCTGCCTCTAACTGATCCGCATGCTTAATTTCATCATCCATTTTGTTTAATGCCTTATAAACCTCACCAAAAGTACCCTTCTCTTTTATCGGCTCATAAGTACGCAATGAGAGCTGTTTAATGCCAGCAGATATTTTCGACAGCTGATGTGACAGCCAAAAACATGCCGCAATAACCAAAAAGATCAGCCCCAGTAAAGCTGCCAGCATAGCGGTCTTGACGATGGGAGAAAGCCGTCCAAGATTTTCTCCATTGTAATAAAGCATATATTTTCCAATCGCATAGGGAAAGCCAATAATGTAATTCCAACGATTTCCCTTATCTTCAAAACTGCTGACAAAAAGCGTATAGTTTTCATCATAATTATCTTTGGTGAATGAAATCAGTTCTGATGGCGAGTAGGCATTAGGATAATCTTCAGGCTTATTGTGTGAAAACACCTCATGGCCGTCTTCATCAACAATTTGAATCCATAACCCATATTCATCTAATCGGGTCAGCCCTTTTGCCTCAACATTAAGCTTTCCATCTTCACAATCAAGCCATACCGCAAAGTTATCCGTAAAAATACTTGGCCATGATGCTAAACTAAGTCCTTCTGGTTCTGGAATATAAAAAATATAATAAACCATACCCATGAGCGCCCCGGTCAGCAGCAGAATAAGAATGGATATGACAGCACTGATTCTCAATACGATATTTTTACTTCGCTTTTTCATGGGGTTCTACCAGCTTATATCCTAAGCCCTTCATCGTGAGAATGTATTGGGGATCATTAGGATCATCTTCAATCTTTTCACGCAAATGGCTGATGTGCACCATGATCGTATTATCACAGCCAAAACTGTCTTCACTCCAGATTGCCTCATATAATCGTTCACGGCTGATAACACGTCCTTTGTTTTGTGCCAAATAATACAAAATTTCAAATTCTCTTGCCGTTAATTCAACAGGCTGATTATTTTTAGTTACCTGGCACCCTTCACCATCGATGATCAGGCTTCCTATTTGCAGCCAATGCGGTTTTGATGCCTGTTCAGTATAGCCCATACGGCGCAGCTGTGCTTTTATACGATATGCGACTTCTTTGGGACTGAATGGTTTAGTGACATAATCATCACCGCCTACCGCTAAACCTAATATTTTATCAAGTTCATCATTTTTAGAAGAAAGGAATAGAATGGGACAATGTGAAAATTGTCGGATTTGTTTACAAACCTCATAGCCATCCATATCGGGCAGCATTACATCCAAAATGATTATATCCGGCTGCTGTTCCTGACAGCTTGCGATTGCTGAGATACCATTATCTATTTTTATGATATTTTTAAAACCTTCGATATTTAATGCCCTTGCAAGTAAATCCAATATATCCCTTTCATCATCGACAATCATTATTTTATAATCCTTCACTATATCCCTCTCCTTGCTTTTATTACCTTATATCATAGCCGCTTAAACAAACAATATCAAGGCAAGCTTAAACTGGCTGCTGTCTATGCCATACACTCCTCATGTCAGTCAGCATTTTATTCTCTGATAAACGAATCATTCAAAGCAGCATCCCCACTCGCATCTGAAATATAGCGTTCTACCTTCATATGCAGGTCATATTTATCTCTTAACTGCGTAATCTGTTCCATCATTGGTGAAGCATGATGCAGATCAAGCGCATGCTGATCCTGCCAGCTGTCAATTAAGAGCACCGTTTCCTCATCCTCCATAGGGAAGAAATAATCATAGCGCAGATTGCCGCTTTCCGCACGAATATCCTCTACGATACCGCTGTCAATCATCGCCTGGGCAAATTTTCTTGCACTTCCATTTTTACCTGTATAATAAATATTTACTGTAAATGCCATCTGATTGTCCTCCTTTAACTATTTTTATTTTAATTCTCATTATAGCGCTTTGCAAATAAAATGAGACAGCTTCAGCCATCTCATTATTTATATTACGCGTTTTTTAAGAATGCCAAATAACCCTTATAGGCCTCATAAACATCTGCCTTCGATACAACTTCCCAAGGTGCATGCATGTTCTGAACCGCGATACCGCTGTCAATAACTTCCATATTGTACTGTGCAGTAATATAAGCGATCGTTCCGCCGCCGCCTTGATCCACACGGCCAAGCTCAGAAGTTTGGAAGGTTACCTCATTGCTGTCCATGATATCACGCAGTTTAGCAATAAATTCCGGATTGGCATCATTACAGCCGCCTTTTCCGCGTGAACCTGTATACTTATTAAAGCATAAGCCATGACCGAAGAACGCAGTATTCTTCATTTCGTTAACACTTGGATAATTCGGGTCATAAGCAGCACTTACATCTGAAGAAAGCATGACTGAATTTTTCAATGCACGGCGAACCTTTAATTCTGTATAAGCCTCCATGCAATTCATCAATTCCGCTACCGTATTTTCAAAGAAACGTGACTGCATACCCGTTGCGCCGATGCTGCCGACTTCCTCTTTATCCACTAAGAGACAAACACAAGTTCGATCTGTTTCTTCAATTTCCAGCTGAGCCATCAAGGATGTATATGCACATACCCGATCATCATGACCATAGCCCATAACCATCGAGCGATCCAAGCCGTAATCTCTTGCTTTACCGGCTGGCACTACTTCAATCTCCGCAGAAACAAAATCCTCTTCTTCGATATTATATTTCTCTTTCAGCAAATTCAGAATTGCTGCCTTTGATTTTTCCTTTTCCGCATCCTTCGCTGGAATACTGCCAACCAATACGTTCAAATCTTCGCCTTCTACAACCTTAGCACCTGTCTTCTGCAGCTGATCAGCTGAAAGGTGAACTAATAAATCAGAAATACCAACAACTGGATCACAATCATCCTCACCGATGACAACATTGATTTTAGTGCCGTCTTTCTTCACTACGACCCCATGCATTGCCAAAGGCAGCGTTACCCATTGGTATTTCTTAACACCGCCATAATAATGCGTATCAAATAAAACTAATTCATTATCTTCATATACCGGATTTTGCTTCAGGTCAATACGCGGTGAATCGATATGAGCGCCTAAAATTTTCATACCCGCTTCTAATGGTTCACTGCCAATGTGGAATAAAGCCAGCGCCTTATCCATATTTACCGCATAAACCTTATCCCCGGCTGACAACTTACCGTTAGTCTTGATAACCTCTTCCAAATCACGATAGCCTTTTGCTTCTGCGAGCCGCACACTTTCGCTTACACATTCACGTTCGCTCTTGCAGCTGCTGATAAACTTCTTATACTCTTCATTAAAAGAAAAGCACGCCTGCATCGCGGCATCATCATACTTTTCCCATGCATTCTTAATTTTTGCCATAAATATCTCCTTTTTATCCGTTAATATTATACGTCATTCTAATTTATTTTACAGCCCTTTTATTCACTTTTAGGCAGTCTTTTCTTAAGGGCAGACAACAGCTTCATCTTCTTCTCATTTGGCACTGTATAAAGTCTTATCAAGCTGTCTTTCGCCGGTTTTCTTAAATACCCGTATACCAGAAGCTCTTCAAAAGCAATCCGGTAATGTTCATCATGAACTAACAAATAGCTCGTAATCTTTTCTTCACTAAAATTATCCGGATCAGGCAGATAAGCCTCTTCAAAGAAACGCAGATGATATTCATCCAAAGCTAATTCACCGCGTTTTAATTCCTGATTTTCTAAAGTCAGGCGGTCTACCTTTTCCATCAAAACTTCAATCATATTTTCTAGTGAGCTCACATAAAATTCCTGACCATCTTCTTTAGCTCTTGCCAATAAATTTCTCAGATCTTCTGTTTCATTCATAAATAACACCTCTTTCTTTTAAGTATAAGCGATTTATGAACAGTTGCAACAACTCTGAACAAAGTGTCACTAATTTGTTTTAAACTGAGAATTATAAAGCATTGTATAAAGCTTATTATTCTCAAGCAATTCTTCATGAGTGCCGCGCTCTTCGATGCCGTGATCGGTTATTACCACAATTTCATCGGCATTTTTAATGGTCGACAGACGATGGGCAACAACTAAAGTCGTTCTTCCCTTGCATAATTCATCCAAAGCATCCTGAATCAGTATTTCTGTCGCATTATCCAAAGCACTGGTAGCTTCATCAAGAATCAAAATAGCCGGATTCTTTAAAAATACACGGGCGATTGACAAGCGCTGCTTCTGACCGCCGGACAGTTTAACACCGCGTTCACCGATTTGGGTATCATAGCCATGTTCCAGCTGCATCACATAGTCATGAATATTTGCCCGTTTAGCCGCTTGAATGATTTCCTCTTCACTGGCATCAAGACGGCCGTAAGCGATATTTTCACGGATAGTACCTGTAAACAAGAATACATCCTGCTGAACAATACCGATATTCTTACGCAGGCTTTCATACGAGATATTTTCAATATTGATGCCGTCAATACTGATTGTGCCCGTTTCAAGCTGATAAAAACGCGGAACTAAATGACAGATCGTAGTTTTGCCGCCGCCGCTTGGACCAACGAGGGCGACTGTCTTGCCAGCCGGAATATCTAAATTAATATCATGAAGCACTTCCTTGCCGTCAGAATAGGTAAAGTTTACATTATCAAAACGAATGTGACCTTCAACACGTTCAAGATTGCGGGCATCTTTGCTTTCCTGTTCAGGTTCCTGATCCATCAGCTCGCAGAAACGGCTGAACCCTGTCGCACCTGACTGCAGCTGCTCCACAAAATCAATCAGCTTGCGAATCGGTGATACAAACATATTGATAAACAGCATATACGCCACAAAATCCGCAACTTCAATCACACCAAAATAAGTATAAATACCGCCTGCCAAAATCACTACGACATTCAGCAGATCGACGATCAGGCCGGTACCGCTGTGAAATTGCGCCATCGCTTTATATGATTTTTCACGGGCCCGTTTAAAGGCATTATTACCAGCCTGAAATTTTTCTTCTTCATATTCCGCGTTGGTAAAAGCCTTGGAAACACGGATACCGGAAATTGAATTTTCCAGATTAGCGTTTACCTCACCGATTTTAACACGCGCCTCCGTAAAAGCTTCCGTCATTTTAGCACGCATTTTAATCGCAAAATAAATTAAAATTGGAATAAAGATAAAAATGATTACCGTCAGCTGCACATTGATTGTGCATAAGTAAATAAAAGCACCAATCATCATAATTGATGAAATAAACAGATTCTCAGGCCCATGATGCGCAAGCTCAGATATATCCATTAAATCGTTGATCATCCGTGACATAATCGTACCGGTTTCATGTTCATCATAATAAGAAAACGGCAGCTTTTGAAGATGATTAAATACATCACGCCGCATATCCGCCTGCATATATACACCAACTAAATGTCCGTAATATTGTACAAAATAAGCAAGCAGACATTTCAGTAAATAGATGGCAAGCAGCAATATAGCAGCTACTACAACAGAGCGAAGCTGCTGATTAGGTATGTAATCATTCAGAATCCCTCTGGTTATGATTGGATAGGACAGATCACAAATGGAAATAAAAAAAGCTGCAATCATATCCAGAATAAACAGCCGTTTGTGCGGCTTATAATATTGTATAAATCGTTTAATCATATATTCACCCCTAACATTCAGTAATTAGTATAGCATTTTTTAATCAATTAGACCAACCCATCAGCACTAGAAAAAGGATTCCCTTTCAAGTTACGAAAAGGAATCCTGATCCATTTAGTTTTACTTTTTATCAGCCTGAATTGCTTCTATCAGCCGCTGTGGATTGATTACGGTTTTAATTTTTTCGCCGGTATCCAAGGTTAAGATATCACCGGTTTCATTTATTTTCCTGATGAATTTATCCGGATTCATATCAGGATCCGCCTGAACACATAAAGCATACATGCCTGCCAGCCATGGCACTGTCCAGCTCGCACCGCCGGTTGAAAGATATGTATATGAATTTTCACCGCCATCACCAGCCAATGTACGTCCATCCATAGGTGCATATATCATTGGATTTACGGTTTCATCTCTAATACAAATCGCTTCTGGAATTGTCTGACATATCAGAGGTAAGGTATACGAATTTAATTGATCCGAATCTGTATTTAGCTTACGGCCTAAAAAATTAATATCAAAGCTGTAATTTACACTTGGTGTTACAGTAATTACAAAAATACCCGCCGATTTAGCTTTTTCAATGACGGCATATAATTCATCAGAACCTAATTCAGCATCTTTACCAAGTCCATAGCCTCTGGATATTGAAATCACACGGATTTTATCATTCTTTGGCAGCACCTCATTGATTTCAATCACTCGTTCAATCGCAGATGCCAAGTAATTAAAATTAATCGTGGCTTCATCTGTTTTTACATCGTAATCAATAAAATCACAGGCTATAAAATACAGCTTTGCATCGGGTGCGACACCAATGCTTTTACCTACTGCCAAGCTGGCAACCGCCGGACCATGCATTGAAATACCATCACCATAAACATTTATTTTTTCATAAAGCATCAGCTGATCAGCATATTCCTCATGATTCACATCCAAGGATTGATCGATAATGGCAATACTCACACCCTTGCCGGTAATTCCCTGTTCATGAAGGGCGCGAATGCCTAAGCCTGGATTTTTACCCTGTTCCATAATTTGAATTGGATCAAAAGTTTCCGGCAGCTTATCAGGCCAGACAGTAAAAGTGTCAAAGGATGAATAAATCAGATTTTTATTCTCGGATAAATCAAATTCAGACAGATCAAGCCCCATCAGATTCCATCCTACATTATACAGACTTTCAACCTCAAAAATTGGTAATTCTGTCACCTTTTGCGTTGTTACAGACTGGGGGTTGACTTTTTCCTCAGTAACAATTACCCTTTCTTGTTTCGCAATCTTAGCTAAATCACCAAGCTTGGTCACTGGTTCAAAATCATTGGTATCCGCGCTGCACCCACACAGCAGCAAAGTCAGACAGGTCATTATCTTAAGTTGTTTTTTAAGCATTTATTTCGCCCCTTTCTTTCACGAATAAAAGCTGAAAGTAATAAAACGAATACTAATATCTTTATTTTAATACTAGTCCTTTATGACCCTGACATCAATCAATTCAAAATTATTATTATGATTATGGAAATTCATGCAGCTGGTCAGCAATTAATTTCATTTCTTCATGTTCAGCTTGAGAATAAACCAGCTTCTTTTACATCACATATGTAAAGCAGGAATTGCTTCCTGCTTAGTAATCTATAACGGATGGCGTTCTGCCAATACCAACAACCATGGCAACAATTTTACGCCAAGTCGCACATCCGCAGATGCCGTCAGCACTTAAACCATTATTACGCTGATATGTGACCAATGCGCTTCTGGTTGCCGGGCCAAAGATACCGTCCAAATAAGAAGTACCGTAGCCTAACGCGTTCAGCGCATCCTGAAGCACTAAAACATAGGTTGAAGAATTACCGCTTCTTAAGGTTGGAAAGCCAGCAGTACCGCCGCAGGCCGCGCCAATGTAACGGCGGTCCATATGCACCCAAGTTGGTGTCATTGATAAAGGTTCAACATAACCCCATACTCCCAGATTAGTAGCAATCTGATGAATCTGACGCCGCTGAGCCGCAGTCAGCCGCTGACCGACATCAAAAGATACACCGGCATAATGCTGACTTTGCTGACCGTGACCGCCCTCCCAAATGCGCTTAAAAGCATAACCGACTGGAATCCCAGAGCCATAAGTTCGGCGGGTATCATTCCATGCTTCCATCGCTCTTGTTGTCGTCCATAATACATTCGCTCTTGAAGAACCGCGGAATTCACGGACTAACAAAGTTCGGCCATAAGAATAAGGCATCGGATCATCTTCATTTTTATTAAAGTTGTACATCAGATTCTTATCTTGATCATAAACAAGAATTTTAGTCATTACCTTCACCTCCTGCACTATTCTATGGTGAAGTGATAAAAACGACTGTACAATTACCACTAATTTTCTAAATTAATCATCAAGCCAATTATCATTCAGATATTCTTTTATTTTCCCTGCCTTAATCAGCCAAACCTTTTCACAGAGTGTCTGAATGAAATAACGATCATGTGATACCACTAATAAGGTTCCCGTATATTCCTGTAAAGTCTGTTCAATGATTTCAATGCTTGTGAAATCAAGATGATTTGTCGGCTCATCAAAAATAATCAGATTTACTTCCTGCTTTAATATCAGTGCCAGCTTTAATCTGGTTCGCTCACCGCCGCTGAGCACCTTCAAGCGTTTATACATGTCCGCCTGATCAAAGCCAAAACGCGTCAGATATCTTCGTGTATCTTCTTCATTTAAACTTAACATGAACTGTGCATAAGCCAGAATTCTTTCCTCTTCTTTGGGGAAAAGAATCATTTGCGGCAAATAACCAATCTGTACAGATGACGCAAGGCTGATTTCACCGCTGTCAGCATTCTCCTCACCCATAATCATTTTTATCAGTGTGCTTTTCCCCTGCCCATTCTCAGCACAGACAGCGATCCGATCCTGCCAATAGACATCAGCATCTGCCTGATCAAATAATTGCTTCTCACCATAGGCCTTCGAAAGCTGATGAATCGTTAATACTTTCTTCGAATAACTTTCTTTTTCCTTCACCGATACATCAAAACGCCGTGTCAATATCTGCGGACGCTTAATGCGCTCAATATTCGCCAATCTTTTTTCTAACATTTTAGCTTTTTTAAAAAACTTCTCATTATCGCCCTCATGTCCCCATTGACGGAAACGCCGGATTGCATCCTGCAGCTTTTTAATCTGCTTCTGCTGTTCCTCATAATCCTGCTGCCATAATAAATACCGTTCCTGTTTTTGTCTGCGATAGGCATCATAATCACCGATATACATCGATAATTCACCATAAGTAATCTCATAGATTTTCTTTACCGTATGATTCAAAAATGTCCGGTCATGAGATACGATGATCACCGTTTCTTTTAGATTCAAAATATAGTTTTCCAGCCAGCGTATGCCAACAAAATCAAGATGATTCGTCGGTTCATCTAAAAGCAATACATCTGGCTTCATCAGCAATTGTTTAGCAAGATTCACCCGTGTTTTCTCGCCGCCGCTTAACACCTGATAATCACTTTGAAGCAAATGCTCGATCTGCAAGCCACAGGCAATTTGCTCCACTGTTACCATTACCTGATATCCATCCATGCTTTCAAAACGTGCCTGAAGCCTGCCATATTTATCTAATATTTTTTCAAGCTCATGACCGTCAGCTTTTGCCATCTGTGCTTCTAAGTCCTGCAGCTGCAGCTGAAGCTTAATAATGTCCTCATGAGCTTCCATGAGATAGCTTAAAACATTTCCTTCATAAGCATCAAACATCTGATTCAGATAAGCAACTCTGGTATTCTTAGTAATCAGCACTTCCCCTTCCTGAATCGTTTCCAAGCCAGCGATTACCTTTAATAACGTGGATTTGCCGCAGCCGTTTTCACCAACAATGGCTATGTGTTCACCATCAGTTATTTTCAATGTGATATCATCCAGAACAATGTCCTGAGTATATGTCTTTGTGACATGATTTAATTGTATTGTCATAATAAAATTTCCTTTCCATTTTAAACGCGGGAAAAGAAAAAGCCCCAGCAAAAAGTGGGACATTCAAAATTATAAAATAATATTGATGCAAGGCTTTTTACTTAAGTTTTCCCTAAAAATTGACGCACTCGTCCCTATTTTCAAGAAAAACAGTGAATGTTATCGTACGACAAAAAGCATCATGCGCTAACTGTTGGTTATGTTTTGTACTCTCTATCATACGAATCATCACTTGCCCTGCACCTCCTTTAGAAATGATATTCTTATTTTAAGATAGCCATTCACAAATGTCAAGGCTTGGTGAAATGCCAGTATTTTCCATAAAAACTATTTGTCAGTTGATCGCACTTCAAGATAATAGTGTTCAACATTTAAATCAAGCTCGGCATGATTTTGATTAGCATCTATGCCGAGATTTTCTTTGACAATTTCGACATTATGATTATGATTAACCAACACTGACTGTTTTTGAAAATCCAAAACCGAGCCTAGCTGAGTGACGAAATCATAACCGGTAACACCGAAATTCCTGCCGCCTGTACCGCCAAAATCAAAGCTTCCACTTTTCTTAAATTCCACTTCAACGCTAATACTCTCACCCGCTGGAATAGTTATTTCAAAAGCCTCATACAGAATGCGTTTATAAAACTCAACATCACTAAGCAAATCCTCTACCATGCCAGTCTGATACCTTTCTTTTGTATCATTGCCAATGATACTATATTGCTTAAACACACGACATAATTCACCATAAAACATTTCTTCACTAATTCCACCAGCTATCAAGGGGGCCACTTCATCAACAGCCATAGTCCTGATACTTTGTTCATAATGAGCAGTGGTAATCGTTTTCAGTATATCACCTAGTGTTGTTTCAAAACGTCTGATGACAGCTTCTGCTCCTTCAATTTCCTCGCCGGGTTTACAGCCGCCATTTTGATAGCCCTGTATATCATAAGCTGCAATATCATCACCCATTACAATCAACATTCTTAATATTCCATAATCATAGTCATCCTTGGCAGGAATGAAGAAACTGCGCTGTGAGTAATTATTTTCAGGCTCAAACCTGCCACCATTAAAACCATAAGTAAAAACTGCTGTTTGATTATAATCCATTGAAAATTCTATGCTTAATGTTGGAGCAGCGGCATCCGAGCCGCCATCGCTAATCTCACTAAATTCATAAACATATACCGGTTCATCCAGTGTTGGATAGTCACTGAAGGCTGCTTCTATATAGGCATCATCAGCAAGCAGTGCTTGATAACCCACCCATGAGGATATTTCGTTTAGATTCAAGCTTTCTGTATTACTTCCTGCACCACTGAAATCACCGCTATACATACCACTATGCAGCCTTGTTTCTGCTTCATTACCATTCACTGTAATGATTGGATTTAGCTTAGAATCAAACGAAGAAACATATGGATAGAGTGCTGTAAACGTTTTATCTTCCGTTGTGGTATTCATCAAAACATAACGATCATGAATCTTACTTTGCCGCAGACCTTGATAACCGTATGAAACGTCATAATCAGACAAATCAAATTCAATTTCACGAACTACTTCAATCCCCGGCACTGCCTCACTGCTTGTCAAAGGAAAAACCGGGCCGTCATAGGACATAAAGATACTGCCGCCATCTTCTAGTACCGGAATTTCACGCTTTCGTGGATGACTCATACCAAATGCTAAAATAAGCAGACAAAATGAAGCAATAATGATAATTGCCAGCGTACGGTTCACATGGTTATTTTTTTTCTTTTCTTTACTCATAAAAAGCCCTCCAATTTTTAATTATTCAAACCTATCAATCTTAAAGCTGCTTTATTTCCATGCGCATATCATTTATGTTTCTTCTATAAATTAATTATATCATTTTTTTCTTATCAGACCCATTACGCCAGCAAATATTTCTTAATAAGAATGAAGTGAGGATGAACCAAATGCCTACTTCTACATAGTATGGGTAGAAGAAAGGAGAATGTTATGGATAAAATTTATGTGGATCTGGATAATGATCAGCTAAACTTTGAAGAAGAATTTAAGCCATTTCTTGATGAAGAAGTAAAAGATCCATCCATTCAGACAAAGCCGGTGTGGCGCGAAGAAGACATCAGTCCTTATGATTTGATGGAAGCAGACGGTGAAGAAGCTACGATGGATTCAGTCAATGATGATCAAAATGAAACCGCCGTATGGCATGAACAAGACCGCAGTCCTTATGATTTAATTGATCATGAGGAAGATACTTTCGATAAAGTAAAGGAAAGAATCAAGGAATACGGGGATCAGCATGTCTGGAAAGAGGATGATCAAAGTCCTTATGATCTATTTGATGACTCACTCTGTGCAAGTTTTGATGATCCTTATGATGAGATGGTCAGTGAAGATGAATTCTGTAAAGATTGCTCAAATTATGATACATGCACAAAACGTCAGTCAACGCCAGTGAAAAAGACACAGATGCAGCAAATGGATGATGAAATTGAAGCTAATATTTCACAATCCGAAGCTAATTTTACCAATGTCCAAAGTGACAGTGATGAGTATGACTGTATTCATGAAGCTGATATGTATGATAATGGCAATATTGATTGGCAATGCGGCATAGATGTAAGCAATAACTCAGGGCAGCGTTCTTTAAACAAGGCCATCCATGAATCAGGGTCACCTAAATCTGTCACTTATGAAAAGAAAACTATGGTGGAAGAAAATGATCCGCCAAAGAAAACTACTTGCTGGATCAGAGTCATCAAGGAGTATTGATTTCATTTATTGTAAATTTATGAAATAAGCTGTAAATAGTCTTGACATTTTCATGAAACAAGGGTATTCTCTTAGTATCAAATAAAAAGCGATGATCGGGAAATGCTGATGGAAAACGGATACAGAAAGCTGCTGGCTGATGTGAAGCAGTACCATGTACATCCAGCTCTCGCCCGTTAGCTGCAACCTGAAAGGCAACGAGTAAGGAAGTCGGGACTTCCCGTTATTGAAGAACAGTTTTGTTTGAAACTGGCTGAGAGGATATCAATTTGATATCAAGAAAAGTGGTACCGCGGTGTTAAGCTCCGTCTTTTTGATAAGACTGGGCTTTTTTTATTGGGAGGGACATAAAAATGAAACATGCGAATAAATATCAGCGTACATATTTTAATGTAGAAAACGCACCGATGCGCTGGATTAAAAAGGATTACATCGATCATGCGCCGATTTGGTGCAGCGTTGATTTACGAGACGGCAATCAAAGTTTGATTATACCGATGAGCCTTGAAGAAAAGCTCGAATTCTTTAAAATGCTGGTAAAAGTCGGTTTTAAGGAAATTGAAGTAGGCTTTCCGGCAGCCAGTGAAACTGAGTATGAATTTTTAAGGGCGCTGATTGATCAGAATCTGATTCCTGATGATGTGACAATTCAGGTGCTGACACAGGCCAGAGAGCATATTATCCGTAAGACATTTGATGCCTTGAAGGGTGCTAAAAAAGCGATCGTTCACCTGTATAATTCTACTTCTGTTGCCCAGCGTGAGCAGGTGTTCAAAAAAAGCAAGGAAGAAATCATCCAGATTGCAGTAGACGGCGCTAAGCTGATTAAGTCCATTGCTGATGAAACGAAAGGTAATTATCAATTTGAATATTCACCGGAAAGCTTTACCCAGACGGAAATGGATTTTGCGGCTGATATCTGCAATGCTGTCATTGATGTCTTAAAGCCTACACCTGAGAATAAAGTAATTATCAATCTGCCGGTAACGGTTCAGGTCAGTATGCCGCATGTGTATGCCAATCAGATTGAATATATGTGTGATCATCTCCATGAGCGGGAAAATATTATTGTATCCCTGCATCCGCACAATGACCGCGGCTGTGGTGTTGCAGACAGTGAAATGGGCTTGCTGGCCGGAGCTGACCGCATTGAGGGTACATTGTTTGGCAATGGTGAGCGTACGGGTAATGTAGATATCATCACCTTGGCAATGAATATGTATTCTCAGGGTGTAGAACCAAATCTTGATTTTACTAATATTCCTGAAATCATTGAAGTATACGAGCGAGTAACCCGTATGCATGTATATGAACGTTCGCCATATTCCGGTGAATTAGTGTTTGCGGCATTCTCCGGCAGTCATCAGGATGCGATTGCCAAGGGTATGAAATGGCGTGAAGAGAAACAGCTGAATACTTGGACCGTGCCTTATCTGCCGGTAGATCCGCAGGATGTTGGAAGACAGTATGACGGCGGTGTTATCCGCATTAACTCACAGTCAGGCAAAGGCGGTATCGGTTATCTGCTGGAACAAAAATACGGTTATGATACGCCAAAGGAAATGCGTGAGGATATCGGTTATCTGATGAAGGGTATTTCTGATCATCGCCATCAGGAGTTAAAGAGTGATGAAATTCTTGAAATCTTCAAACAGGAATACTTTAACAAAACGATGCCGATTCATATGCTGGATTATCATTTTGTCAGAACTAATGAAGTGATGGTTACTTTAACGATTGAAATGAATGGTGAAAAAAGAGATATCGTCGGCCGCGGCAACGGACGTCTTGATGCAGTAAGCAATGCGATTACTTCATCCTTAAATATTAATTATAAGGATCTGCTTTATAAAGAACACGCGCTGACAAAGGGATCAACCTCACAGGCGGTTGCTTATGTGGGAATCCATGATGAAAAAGGATTGATGTACTGGGGCGCCGGTATTCATGATGATATTATCGCCGCCAGTGTAATCGCCTTATTCTCGGCGGTAAATCGTTTAATGGGAGGAAAATAAAATGGGAATGACAATGACACAAAAAATCCTGGCTGCTCATGCCGGATTGGATCAGGTTACAGCCGGTCAGCTGATTAATGCCAAGTTAGATATGGTTTTGGGTAATGATATCACAACACCGGTAGCAATCAAAGAATTTGAGAAAGCTGGTTTTACGGATATTTTTGATAAAGATAAAGTATCCATCGTTTTGGATCATTTCTCACCAAATAAAGATATTAAAGCCGCTCAGCAATGCAAACAGTGCCGAAGCTTTGCCAGACGCT
Source organism: Dielma fastidiosa (assembly GCF_003475485.1). Lineage (NCBI taxonomy): Bacteria > Bacillati > Bacillota > Erysipelotrichia > Erysipelotrichales > Erysipelotrichaceae > Dielma > Dielma fastidiosa. Next base: position 540,163 of record NZ_QRQL01000001.1, read on the forward strand.
TTGACGTAACGAATTTCTATGATGTCGGCACTATGGGTATTGAACATGCCCTGCTTCCGGAAAAAGGCTTGGTAGGGCCTGGTGAATGTATTATCGGCGCTGATTCACACACATGTACCTATGGCGCGTTAAACGCCTTCTCTACGGGTGTCGGCTCTACAGATATGTGTGCCGGTATGGCAAGCGGCGAATGCTGGTTCAAGGTTCCATCTGCCATTAAATTTAATATTCATGGCAAATTAAATCCATGGGTCAGCGGCAAAGATGTCATTCTGCATATTATCGGCATGATTGGGGTTGACGGAGCTTTGTATAAATCAATGGAATTCAGCGGTGACGGGTTAAAAAATCTAAGCATGGATGATCGTTTGTGTATTGCCAATATGGCGATTGAAGCCGGGGCAAAAAATGGAATCTTTGAGTTTGATGAAATTACTGAAGCTTATGTAAAGGAACGTGTCAATCGTCCTTATAAAACGTATAAAGCGGATGAAGATGCCGTGTATGATCAAATTATTGACCTTGATTTATCAGCCATTAAATCTACGATTGCTTTCCCGCATCTGCCGGAAAACACAAAAACAATTGATGAAGTCGGTGAAGTAAAAATCGATCAGATCGTAATTGGCTCATGCACCAACGGCAGAATTTCCGACATGGAAGCGGCTGCCGCGGTATTAAAGGGCAAGAAAATTCATCGTGATGTACGTGCCATCATTATTCCTGCTACACAAAAGATTTGGCTTGAATGTGTAAAGCGCGGTTATATGGATATCTTTATTGAAGCCGGCTGTATCGTCTCAACACCTACCTGCGGTCCTTGTCTGGGCGGTTATATGGGTATTCTCGCCGAGGGTGAGCGCTGTGTATCCACTACGAACCGCAATTTTGTCGGCCGAATGGGTCATGTCGATTCTGAGGTTTATCTGGCTTCCCCTGCCATCGCGGCGGCCAGCGGCATCATGGGAAGAATTGCTGATGTGAAGGAGGTAATGTAAATGAAAGCACATGGTCAGGCACATAAATACGGTGATAACATTGATACTGATGTAATTATTCCCGCCCGTTATCTGAATACGAGTGATCCTAAAGAATTAGGTGCCTTATGCATGATTGATATCGATCAGGATTTTGTGAAGAAAGTGCAGTCTGGTGATATCATGGTCGGCGGCTATAATTTTGGCTGCGGTTCAAGCCGGGAACATGCTCCGATTGCCATTAAAGCAAGCGGCATCGACTGTGTCATCGCCAAAAGCTTTGCCCGTATCTTCTACCGCAACGCAATTAATATTGGGCTGGCGATTCTGGAATGTGAAGAAGCGAGTGATAAGATTGAAACCGGGGATGAAATCAGTATTGATTTTGACAGCGGCATCATAACCAATCATACAAAAAATGAAAGCTATCAGGCAAATGCCTTCCCTGATTTTATTAAAGAGATCATTGAATGCAATGGCCTGATAAATAAATTAAAAAAGGAGTCTATTCATGAATAAGCGTATTACCGTTATTAAGGGTGACGGCATCGGGCCTGAGATCATCGATGAAGCCATCAAGGTCTTAGATGCTGTTGCCGATAAATATCATCATCACTTTACTTATAATTATATTGATGCTGGCGGCTGTGCAATCGATAAATTCGGCACTTCCCTGCCTGATGCGAGTTTAGCTGCCTGTTTAGACTGTGACAGCGTCTTGTTGGGAGCGGTCGGCGGACCAAAGTGGGATCAGGTCGATCCAGCGATTCGCCCGGAAAAAGCATTACTTAAAATCCGCAAGGAAATGGGTTTATTTTCTAATCTTCGGCCAGCTAAGGTTTTTGACGTACTGGCTGCCGCTTCACCGCTGAAACCAGAAATTGTCGCTCAGGGTATTGATTTACTGATTGTGCGGGAACTTATTGGCGGCGTTTACTTTGGCAAGCGTGAAACCAAGGAAATAAACAATGAATTAAAGGCTACGGATATTATGAGCTATAGTGAGCATGAGATCGAACGGGTTGGCAGAGTTGCCTTTGAAACTGCCCGCAAACGCCGTCATCATGTAACCAGCGTCGACAAAGCAAATGTATTAGATACCTCAAGATTATGGCGTAAGGTAATGCATCGGCTGGCTGAAGAATATCCAGATGTAACCTATACTGACATGCTGGTAGATAATACAGCGATGCAGTTAGTCAAAAATCCTTCACAATTTGATGTTGTGGTGACTGAAAATATGTTCGGTGATATTCTAAGTGATGAAGCCAGCATGATTACCGGTTCAATCGGTTTGATTCCATCCAGCTCACTGGGTGTTGGCAGCCGCGGCATGTATGAGCCGATTCATGGTTCAGCGCCGGATATTGCCGGCATGAATATCGCAAATCCAATCGGTACGATTTTATCAGCGGCGATGATGCTGAAATACAGCTTTGAAATGGAGGCTGAAAGTCAGGCGATTGAAGATGCGGTGAACGCGGTGCTGAATGAAGGCTACCGCACAGCGGATATTTATACAGAAGGTAAAATCAAATTGACATGCTCAGCAATGGGCGATAAAATTGTTTCAAAATTATAGGAGGAACATCATGGATATCAAATTTATCAAATCAGAGAATCTTAAGACTAAACCCGATCAAAACGCTTTAGGTTTCGGCAAATACTTTTCCGACTACATGTTTGTCTGCGAATGGGATGAAGGTCAAGGCTGGCATGATGCCCGTATTCAGCCTTATGCGCCGATCATGTTAGATCCCGCTTCAATGGTTCTGCATTATGCACAGGAAACCTTTGAAGGCATGAAAGCTTATAAATCACCTAAGAATGAAATTTTATTATTCCGTCCGGAAATGAATGCCCGCCGTATGGCAAATTCAAATGAACGTCTCTGCATGGCTATTTTCCCGGAAGCTGACTTTGTTCAAGCCGTTGAGGAATTGGTGAAGGTAGAAGCTGACTGGATTCCAACAGCTGAAGGCACTTCCCTTTACATTCGTCCATTCATGTTCGCAACAGAAGCCAGTGTCGGTGTTCACCCTTCAAAGAAGTATACCTTCGTTATTGTCTGCTCACCGGTAGGCGCATATTATCCAGAGGGTGTTAATCCAGTTAAAATCTATGTTGAAGAAGAATATGTAAGAGCCGTTCGCGGCGGTACTGGCTTCACTAAATGCGGCGGTAATTACGCAGGCAGCGTGGCCGCTCAGGCAAAAGCAGAAAAATTAGGCTATACTCAGGTTATATGGCTTGATGGCGTAGAACGCAAATATGTTGAAGAAGTCGGCACGATGAATGTCATGTTTAAAATTAATAATGAAATCTATACCGCACCGATTGAAGGCACTGTCCTGCCGGGTGTAACGCGTGACTCAATCATCGCGCTGCTGAAAAGCTGGGGCTATACCGTTCATGAGACACATCTGGCAATTGATGATTTGATGGCGGCCGGTGACAAAGGCGAACTGGAAGAAGCTTTCGGTACGGGTACAGCGGCGGTAATCTCGCCAATTGGTGAACTGAATTATCGCGGTCATATCGTAACGATCAATGATTTCAAAACCGGCGAGCTGACGCAAAAGCTTTATGATACATTAACCGGTATCCAATGGGGTAAGGTTGAAGATCCGTTTAATTGGGTCAGAGTCGTAAAATAGGATTAAGAAAGTGCAAGTCAAATAAACAGACTTGCATTTTTTTATGCGCCGATCCTTGACTGAACCATATTCAGTATATTATAATTGAATCATATTCAGTGGAGGTATATTATGAGCAGAATCGTAAAAAAGCCTGATATACGCAGGCAAGAATTATTAGATATTGGTATTAAATTATTTTTTGAAGCAGGTGAAAAAGGAGTCAGCATTCAAGAGGTGGTGAAACAGGCAGAGGTTGCTACCGGCTTATTTTATTATTACTTTAAATCAAAGGATGAATTCCTTGATGAAGCTTTAAATTACTACATCCAACAGGAAATTGCCGTATTTGAAGCAATATTAAAGGATCAAAAGCTTACCGCCTGGGATAAATTAGAAGCTGTATTGACCGCCTTTTTCAATTATGCTGAAAAGATGGCACCGCTTCGCTCAAGCGCCCCCTTTCGCAGTGAATATCATTATGCCCTGACAGAAAAGCTGATTTCGCAATTAAAGAAAGAAACAGAAAACGTGCTGACACAAGGGTTATCAGAAAATGCATTTCATGTAAATAATGTTTCCATTACGGCTGGTTTTATATTAAATGGCTTAATATGCGTCTTTGATGAAAACACAGAAATCAATAAAGACGCGCTGGATGCGATGAAAAATATGGTATACAAAATATTGAAAGGATAATGCTTATGAAAATATTGATTGATGGAAAAGAATTCAGCGAAGAGGAAAAAGCGGCTTGGATTCGTAAAAGAATCGGTAAAGTTCTTAAAAATCTTAAGAAAACATTGCCCATGACTGATGATACAGACCGTTTGTATGAAAGCTTAACGACCCTAAAAGCAGAAATGTCCTATGCTGAAATAACATCTTTGATTAAAACTAAATTGGCGTTTGGCAAGTTTGCGATGAAGCTTGCCGCTGTTTTTTCATTCGGCAGACGCCGGGCGGCGATAACAATTCTATCGGCTGATGGTATTACAGCAGCAAAATTCTCTAAAGTGATCGACGCGCTGATGTTAGAAGACAGTGAAGAACACCGCCGTGCAAATCTTGCTGCCTGTCCCGATCATTATGCTTTAAGACCCTTAAACGATACGCTTGAAGTGATTGAAACCGCCGGCTGCACACCGGTTCCTACTCAATTCTATATCACGTTTAACGATGAAACCGGATTAAAAGAACCTAGAAATTTTGATTACCCTTTTCAATCAACAGGCATTGCGAAGCTCAAAGACGGTACAATTATCGGCGGTGTCCGACATCAATTTAAAGATACAACCACGGGAATTGAAGTCAGAACCTTAGTCGAATTTCCCCGTTTATGTCCAAAAATAATTCTCAAGGAACACCAAAAACATTTAGCCGTTGAGTGGTCGAATTGGATCATGTGGGCCATCCAGAATCAATCCCGCTATTAACTGCATCGTTTGCCTTTGAAAATGCCAATAATATAAAAACACATCATTTCTTAGAAAGATGTGTTTTTTTAACGCTAATAATCATCGGTATTTTCAATCAACGCCAAGCTTTGCTTAATATCCTCAGCAATCAGTTTCTGCATATTTGCTGAATAGGCCATGGGTTGTGCCTGCCGCAGGGCCGCCGTTATTTTTAAAGTTAGTTCTGGTTTGTCTTTTACTAACAGCGGCAGCAGTTTGACGCATTGTCTGGCGGTAATTGGCTTTTCATCATGAAGATGATCGAGAAAGTGCTCAAGCTTCGCATCAATCATTTGCGCACTATCCCATTTAGCATTTGCCGCAATCAATACCAACCCCCGATTACGCACATATGAATTTTTATGATTCAGCATTGAAAAGAATTCATCTAAGTAAAGACTTACTGCCGCCCCCTCTTCACTCATCATTTCCAGCTGCTTCAAAGCCGCGTAACCGGCATTAGCATCTGATGCGTAAAGCTGTGCTATCAGCTGCCTGATTTCTTCTTCTGAATAAATTACAGCCATGTTGAAATGACCTCATTCAAAACCAGATCCCAGAAACGCCATTCATGTCCATATCCTTCTATCTCAGCATAATCTAACTCATAGCCATACGTTTCCAGCTGTGCTTTCGCATAACGGCACTTATCCAGCAGAAAATCCTTACTGCCGACACGCATATAAAAGCAAGGCAGTTCACAATGCTTTTCCGCGTTCTCCTTCAGCATCGCATAAGCGTCCTCACGTGTGCCGATCAGTTCCCTGCCGCCTGGAATGGAACCGCCAAATACTTGTGGAGCATCACCGAACCAGTCAACATTTCCCATTCCGCCGTCTGCTAAATCAAAAGCACAGCCGGACATCAATACCACTTTTGAATATTGATGAGGATAGGCCAGCGCCAGCTTCATTGCCCCCATCGCGCCCATTGATAAGCCGCCGATAAAATTATCCTCACGCCGATCACTTAAAGGAAACAAATAACGGCAGAAAGCGACTAGCTCCTCCCCGATAAAACTGAAATATTTGGCCCCCTTGGGAATATCCGTATAACCGCCGTTTTCAGCTGGCGGCAGGATCAAGGCCAGCTGATGATCCTGGGCATAACGGGCCGCATTGGTAAAGGTCAGATAATCATTCTCATCCCCTGAAAAGCCATGCAGCAGCCATAAGACCTTCAGCTTTCGTTTGGGGTTATACATTTCTTCAATATTTAGATGATCAAAATCGACACTAGGTATCACAGCCGTAAAATTAACCTGACGTCCTAGTGCTGCTGACATAAAATTAATATGCAGTACAGCCATAAGCCACCTCCATGATTTATTATGAATAGCTTACCACGATTTTAAGCTTTTGGAAACAAACCTATTGGCCAAAGGGACGATCGAACCGCTTTTTGTAGGCATGGTTTTTTCTAAGCATATATTGCCAGTATAAATCACCTAAACCAAGCCGTGATAAAAGCTGCAGCTGACATAACTTTTTACGGTTCAGCCGATAGGGATCACCAAGCCGCGCAGCGATCACCTCATCGAGTTCGCCGGTTTCCGCTAACCGCTGACCTAGCGCCTGCAAATCTTCAAAAAGCTTTCGATTCGCTTTTTCAGGCATTAAAGAAACACCTGCTGAATTCCCTCTAACAACGACGCCTAAACATTCATAGCCAAGCCGTGCAGCCTGATGCTTAAGCGCTTTGACACAATAGGCTGACTGAGCCGCTTCGATAAAGCCTGACTGCACAACAAAAAGAATCTGCGCTCCCTCTTTCGCAGGCTTCATTACTTCAAACAGCTTCATGACAATTCCCGGCATGGCATGCACATAGAGCGGCATGACAAAAATCAGCCGATCTGCCAAAGCAGCCTGATCCGCCAATTCATCATATTGATGCGTACTGACATAAAGAACATCTGATACAACATTCATACCGGTCATTAGCTGACGGATAAAGATTTCAGAATTACCCTGACGGCCATGCGGAGAACCATTGATAAATATCGTTTTCATGATGCTTGTCCTCCATCAGCGCTGATTTCAATTACCTCCATACCAAACTGAAAAAAAACACGCTGTAAATATTCCACAAATAATGAGCGGGCCTGCGCATCTGAAAATTCATCAAGATAGCGCACAATAACTGATGGATTTTTCTTATATCGCATTAAATGCATTGATTCGCCGCTGTCATAACGAATAAAAGGCAGTCCTAAAACAATCATACGATCAAATAATGTCTTTATTCTGCCGCTGACAAAATCATGGCTAGGCCGCAAATAAAACAAAACCGTATCCGCTTGAAGCAATGACTGATAATAAGTATCTAAATCATGATGCACACATCTGCCCGGTGTTTTCAGCCAGCATGTCCAGCATCCAATACAATCCTTACATGTCTCTGTACGCAAATCATAGACATCAGAATCTTTTAATTCTTTATACTCATTCACAATAAAAGTTTTCATTCGTTCACATCCTTCATATAGAGTGTAAACGTGGTTCATACCCCCAGGTCAAGCCTAATCATTTAAAGGCACCCATGATTCATAGTAAAAGGCTGGCAGCTTACCGGCAAGCACACAGCGAGGCCGGATATAAACAACCCCTTGATCACTTAACTGCTGTCCATCGATCCAAGATGAAGTCAATTCGAACATTCTTCCCATTGTATTCATTTCTCCAATCTCTGAAGCAACCGCCGAATAAATACAGCGGCCGCTATGCAGATACGTTTGACCTTCTTCAGCCGTTTCAGCCAGCTCAACCACACAAATCTGAGAATTGAGATAACCCGACTCATGATCAAAATGGACAACACGGATCAGCTTATTTAAAATATCCTCATGATCAAGATCCATGCGGTTTAATACTTTATCGGCATACTCCTCAAAACTAGTAATCGCCGGAAATACAGAACAAACGCGATATAAAGGCATCGACCGAATTGTAAATTGATGTAAGGTTTGAGGCAGCTCATTGATAAAGCAACGATCCTGTTCAATTTGATGAAGCTGTTTTTCCAGCAAAATCATGTGTTCTCTAATCTCCTCTGCCTTGCCTGCCAATTCAGCCGCCAATGCCTCGGGAGTATCCAAGCTCATCAAGCTGCAAATTTGTGATGCCATAAAGCCGCGTTTCTTAAAAGCATCGATGATCATTAAACGCTGAAAATCATATACCGTAAATTGCCGATAATTATTCCCTGACTGCTTCAGTGGACTTAATAATCCAAGCTTTTCATAATATCTGATTGTTTCACGGCTTAAACCAAGGCTTTCATAAACCTGTGAAGCCGTATAAAAATTATCTAATCGTTCATTATCCAAGCGGTCAACCTCATCAAAGCTGCTTTCTATCCGTTCATTTATCTTCATAAGCCGACCTCCATTTTCAACATTATAGCACAGAAAAAAACGATGCGGCTAAACATCGTTTTTTAAGAAAGGGGTAAAAATTATAAAAATTTGTTTACGGGAATTAAAAAACTAAAACGGGATTAAACAGGAATAAAAATTTTGTAAATTCAGCGTCAAAAGGTAAAGAATTCAAATCTCAACGGTTTCGGGAATACCGTTAATCATTAGGGCTTTCTCAAGTAAGCGAGTATCTGCCAGTCATACCCATTGTCTGTCTCCCCATCCATAGGAGTTAAACAAAGTTTTACCAGCATGCGATAACCCTGAGCTGAATCTGTGAAGATTTACTGCCAAAATTTTATTCATAACTTCTTATATCATGGTACAAGAGCTTCCTTTTATATAAAAGCGTATAACCAGATAATTTCTGCCTTCATGTTCAAAACACATCGGCAAACCAAGAAACATTTGATTTCATGAGGGTCATCATTGCTTCAAGGCATTGAGGATGACATGCATTGCAGCTGTCTCCTTTAAAAGTTACCCATTTCTAACTAGACGGCTAAAAAAAGAAGGAATTCTTATCTAGTGACAGCCGCCATAATTAGCTTTGGTTAACTTTATGATTAAATTATAACCAGTTCGTTACCTCTTGTCAACTATTTTATAACAATAATTTCAACCTGCATAATAATGTTAAATAAATCAAACAAGGGCGCAGCATGGTATAATCATCTTAATAATGATTCTGATTAAGGAGGCCCTTATGAAACTAGTATTTACCTTAGCGGATGTCGATTACAATGTTCAAAGTATCTTACAATTTTTAGATAACAGTCAAACAGCTTATTGGACAGAACCTATCTTTGCTTTCATTCCACAAATTGACCGCAGCAAGATTTACCAATTAGAAAAGCAAGATCAAAAACTATATTTAAGAACTATTTTCACACAACTGGTTGAAGAAAATAAAAATACGTTAAAAGCTAAACGCATCGCTTATCAAAACCATTGGGAGATATGTCTGCCGCAAATTACCAAAGCTTTAAATTCAGCATTTAAAATAAATCTCGAAGAAGAATTTAACGATATGAACGCAAAAATTACATTCAATCCAATATGTCCTCGTTCACTGTCTGAGCATAGCTTCGATTTATTTGATAATAAATTATATATGTGTTTTTGACTATCTTTTTATATCTTCTTAAATGTCCGCAAAGCCTTATTTTATCGGCTCTACGGGCATTTTGCTTTTGTGGTAAACCTCACATATCTAGGTCTATCTTCTTATATTTTCTCTATCAAACGTGGTTAAAATCGTGGTAAATACTTCTATGCAATTAGACGCTGAACCTCTGATTTTGCGGTATCTATGGACGCATGAGCGTACCAATTCATTGTGATACTAATGTTTGAATGCCCCATGATATACTGTAAATCTTTTGGGTTCATGTTCTTGCTTGCCAGCCTTGTGCAGAACGTATGGCGTAGCGTATGCGGTGTGATATGTGGCAAGGGATTGTCTTTGTGGTGCTTGTTGTATTTCTTTACCATACGGACAAATAAGGCGTTGTAATCAATCGCAACTTTTGGCTTGTCCTTATGATTGACAAATAGGAAATTGCCCCGTCCGTCTATCACAAATGGTTCTGCCTTTGGGCGTTTCTTCATAACCCGTTGAAATGCCTGTATCGTTTCTCTGCTTAATGGTACTTGCCTTATTCCGCTTTTCGTCTTAGGCGTTTCAATATAATAGCCTTGTTCCTTGCTCTTTAGTAACTGGTGGTCGATAATCACAACTTCATTCTTGAAATCAATATCGGCTACTGTCAGTCCGCACAGTTCCGAGATACGAAGTCCTGTTTTTAACAGTATCAGCACATCATCATAATACTTGTGATACACATTGTCCGTCTTGATGAATGAGAGTAAGGCTTGTTCCTGTTCCTCTGTCAATGCAACTTTCTCTTTGGTATCATTTTCTAGGACTTCACTTAACTTGAAATCAAAGGGATTTTTCCTTACACAATCGTCTTGTATGGCGATATAGAATGACGCTTTTAACGAGCGTTTATGGTTGTTAATGGTGTTATAGGAAAAGCCTTTGTCTTTCATGCGTAAAGCCCATTCTTTAGCGTCAGAGGGTTTGATTGTATCAATGCTCCTAGCACCTAACTTGTCCTTTTTCAATAACCGCATGAGCTGTTCCCGTTGTTTTATTGTGCTTTTCTTCAAGTTTGCCCTCTGTGCGTTCTGTTTGGCGTAGAGTTGGCAAAGTGTCATTTTCTTGCCTGTGCTGTCGATACCGTCCTCAATATCCCGTCTTATCTGCTGTTCCAGTTCACGAAGTGAGGGTTTTTCCCGTTTTCCCTTTGGTGTCGGGTCTGTGGGTGTCAATCTCCAAGCGTACACATATTTTGTGTTTCCAAATGCGTCCACATATTTATATAAGTATTTTCCGTCTGTTCGTTGGCTCTCTCCAGTATGCAGGATACGTCCTTTACTATCCCGTCTTTTTTCTTTCATGGTGTCTGCTCCTTTCCTTGTTGGAAAGAGCCTTGATATGACTTGTGTTCATCATAACACATACAAGGCTCATTTGCATTAGATTGCGTCCAATTTATCAATGACCTTTTCAAACTGTCGGCGTTTAATCTGTATGCGGTTGCCATTCATAATGAGCCAGCCAGCGTCCTTGTTTTCCTCTGCCAAGCGTCTTAACTTGTTTTCTCCGATACGGAAATACTTTGACGCTTCTTCAATGGTAAGGGTGTATTTTTCCCATACGGGAATATCGTTGTTATTCATCAGATACCCCCTTTCCCATGTTTCGTGTCATACTGGATATAGGGGATAAGGTCGGTGCGGTCTATCCTCTGTAAGTGGGCGGTTAATTTACTGGAAAGGGAACTGCTGTATCTTGCCCTGTCAAGCATAGTTCCCACTTTTTCCAGTCCACCTAATGCATCATGTTCTTCTAAGAAATAAAAACTTTTGACAGCAGAAATCACGCCACCCTCTGTGAGCCATTGCTGTGTTTCCTCAAGGGAATTATGTAGTTTCGGTACTTGCAGTTTCAAGACTTCCACAGCCCCTAAAAATCGTTCCCAAAACCGACACGTTTTCCATCTGCTCTTATTACTTTCATTTCTGTTTGGCACGACAAAGCGTAGGTTGTTTGCCAGTAGCCCGAAAGCCAGTTCCCCAAGTTCCAGCGGTCTGTCCTTAAATGTCATGGCAAAAACATGAGCCTTATCATCACGCAGTTGCATTTCTGTTCGTTTCCAACTGCCGACTTCCTCAAGCGTCTTATTATGTTTTGAACAGACTTCCTTATCCTTATCATAAAAGCGGTAGGATAATCCAGATTTTCCAGCACCGATATAAACAGTCTTTGCGGTGTCGAAATCGTCAAACTTGCTTTCATCAAAGTGGTAGCCCTCACTATTGGAGATAAATTCCTCTTTTTCGCATTTCTTCTTTATCTGCTCTATGGTAAAGAATGGCTTTTCGTTCTTATCATCAATGGCAATATCAAGTCTTGTGAAATGAAAATTATCCAGTCCGTATCTTCGCTCACAGCGTCGGAACATATCCCCAAAGGTATAATTCCTACTGTCGAGAATACGGAAAATATCATCACAACCTCTGCCAGTCATAACAAGATAACAGCCTAGCCCCTGTGGGTTGTCCTCTGTCTTTCTTGCGTCCCCCGATACATAAATATCTCCAATCTGCCAGCGTGCTTGATAGGTTTTGTATTTAATGCTTGCCGGATAGACATTGAAAATATCAGTCGGTAAACCTAAAATGTGCATGATTACATCTTCAGCGGTTGCCGTTTCAAATACAATGCTGATGTAATCAATCTTAACGGATAAATTTTTGTGTGTAGTTATAGTGCATTACTCCTTTCGTATGCCCCGTTTTTTTGCGGGGTAAAAATAGCGTTTTGTCCTTTATTTATCACAGTTTCTAGGTACTATGACATGTATGCGCAGGGCGGTGTTACATATACGCCCTTTACGAGCGCCTAAAGGCGTTCCCTTTCTTCCTGTGTCTGTTCCGTTCTTAACGCTCACGAGCCTTGAGAGGCTCGTGGCTAAACGAAACAGCCCCAGTCAGAAACCCTATTTTTAGTCTGATAGTCCATGCTCATTCATGCTATCAAAGTGAAAACATCTCTTATATATGCTTACTCAAGTGTGTGATTGACCCTAGCGTGCTTAATCACTCTGTCTGATAAGATAATAACGCCACTAGAATTACTTGTCAAGAAGTTTCGATTGACTTTTCGATATATATTAAGTATGATATGCTTATAAATGACAATAAAAGCAACGAAAGGAGCGGTTATACTAAGTTATGGAGTATTATGAAAAGAAAATCAGTTTCTTAGGAGAAAACATACAAATCATAAGAAAACACAGGGGAATGAAACAACAGGAACTTGCCAATAAAATCGGTATCAATATGCAGAGCCTTTCCAAGATTGAACGAGGTGTGAATTATCCTACCTTTGATACATTGGAAAAGATAATGGACGTGCTGGGAGTAACACCGAATGAATTATTGTCGGGGGAATGGAAATATATTGACCACACCGAGCCATATATCATGGACGTTATCAAACGAGAACAGGATTTTAATGTTTCCTTAGATTATTTGTCTGAAAATGAATTTTTCAATGACGAAAAAGAATGTAGATTTTACATGGAAACTACATTGATTAGATACATTAGCAATTATCTTTCTAGTGAGGTAGTAGAGTTGGAAGAACTTATGGAAATCAAGCAGTTGATACAGCGTCAGAAATTGGAACGCATGATGAAAGTACATAAGGAAATGCGAGGGTTAGACCGATACAGAGAACAGCCCAAAGAGTATAAATATCACGACCCTTATGATGATTGGATATTCCGTCAGCTTGCAGATATAGACAACAGAAACAACATTCCCAACACTTCGCCACAATTAGATTTTAATGAAACGGACTATGAAGATTATCTAAAAGAGAAATGGAATAGAGGACTTTAATTTTCCTCTTGCATGAAAGATACAGCAAACAAAAAGCCCAATCAAGAGTGCAAAGCACCACCAATGGTGGTAAGGCTCTTTACAGGGTTCTTTCTTTTCTGTGGTGGGTAATCAAGCGAAAAATGAAGAAGTGTTTTGTCATGCTTTATATTTTTATCCCGACTTTGATAATTCAGATTGTGAAAATGATTAAATACAGAAAAGCTAAATAACACGATTTATATTAGCATCACTTTAATGATAAATTAGTTAGAGTGGTGCCTTATTTTTTTCTCTGTACAATCACTTAAATAGGTGCTATAGTAATGGGTAGATAGTATTCGAACAGAAACTATACCACATATTTTTTATTTTTAAACCATGAGGATTATATCAGTTTGAACGAGACCTCATCCATGCAGATTTTCATGATTGTCACTTCCCAGAAAGGAGTGATCGATATGAGAGCAGGATTTATCGGAGCGGGGAAAGTAGGATTTTCCCTTGGAAAATACCTGAAGGAAAACGGCGTAGAGATTACGGGTTACTTCAGCAAATCACCGGAATCAGCTAAATCAGCAGCAGATTTTACTAACACAAAACTATATAAGAGTATAGAGGATATCTTAAGTGACAGTGATACCCTGTTTATTACTGTGCCTGATGGACAGATAAGCAAAGTATGGGATTATATGAAGAATCTGGATATTAAAAATAAAAATATTTGTCATTGCAGCGGTTCGATTTCATCAACCGTTTTTTTTGATGGTGAAAACCTCGGTGCAAATATCTATTCGGTACATCCCCTATATGCAATAAGTGATAAGTGCGAATCATGGAAACACTTGAATAAGGCTTATTTTACTGTGGAGGGTTCGGCAGAGAATCTAGATGAGATTAAGAGTATCTTTGAGCGAGCAGGAAATAAGGTAATCGCAATGGGAGCGGAAAATAAATCTCTTTACCACTGCGGTGCAGTAGTTGTAAGCAATCTCGTAAACGGACTTTTTCAAGTGGGGGCTGAAATGCTTGTAAAATGCGGCTTTGATAAAAAAGATGCAAAGAAAGCCTTAGTGCCTTTGTTTACTGGAAATGCCGACACATTGGCAGAAAAAGGAGTTGCGGCTGCCCTCACAGGTCCTGTTGAGCGAAATGATTTGTCGACTATCACAAAACACATTGAAGCTATTAAGGCAGCATGGATAAACGAGTCTGAGGAAAAGGTGGGATATGAGATGATATATCTTTTGCTTTCAGAAAAGCTTCTCAGTATTGCACAGGAAAAACATTTAGACAGTGACTATTTGAAGATGACGGAGGTAATTAAAAATGAAAAACACAGTATCCACTTTTAAAGAACAGAAGGTTAAGGGCGATAAGATTACAATGCTGACAGCCTATGACTATTCGACAGCTAAATTGATGGATCAGTCAGGTATTAACGGTATTCTCGTTGGAGATTCTCTTGGCATGGTTATGCTCGGATACGAAAATACTTTGCCGGTAACAATGGAAGATATGATTCACCATACAAGAGCAGTTACAAGAGGTGCCAAAGATGCCTTAGTAGTTGGAGATATGCCGTTTATGTCATATCAAGTTTCAGTTGAAGAGGCCATGTATAACGCAGGAAGACTTATGAAAGAAGGAAGATGTCAAGCAGTAAAGCTAGAAGGTGGAGCCTCTGTTTGTCCACAGATTAAAGCTATTACAGCTGCTTCAATTCCTGTTATGGCACATATTGGACTTACACCTCAGTCAGTGAACGTTTTTGGAGGCTTTAAAGTTCAGGGAAAAAGTGAAGAGGGAGCAAAGAAACTCATTGAAGAGGCAAAAGCTGTTGAAGAAGCAGGAGCATTTGCGATTGTTTTGGAATGCGTACCTGCAAAATTAGCGGAAATTATTTCTGAAAGCATTAATATTCCTACAATAGGAATAGGTGCAGGATCTGGCTGCGATGGACAGATTCTCGTTTATCAGGACATGCTTGGAATGGTCTCTGACTTTACACCTAAATTCGTAAAACAATTCGCAAAGGTAGGAGATGTAATGAAAGAAGCCTTTGCTGCATATATAGAAGAAACTAAACAGGGAAGCTTTCCAGCACCTGAACACACATTTAAAATTTCAGAAGATGTAATTAACAAGTTATATTAGGAGATAGAACGATGAAAATAGTAAAAACCGTAGATGAAGTGAGAGTTATAGTCAAAGAATGGAAGAAAGAAGGTCTTACAGTAGGTCTTGTTCCTACTATGGGATTTTTGCACGAAGGACATAAGAGTTTAATTACAAGGGCTGTTTCAGAAAACGATAGAGTTGTTGTCAGTGATTTTGTAAATCCGACTCAATTTGGAGTAGGGGAAGATTTGGAAAGCTATCCGAGGGATTTGGAAAGGGATACTATGCTATGTGAGGAGGCAGGTGCTAATTTAATATTTAATCCTGAGCCGGAAAATATGTATTTTGACGATTTTTCAACATATGTAAACATAGAAAGTCTTTCAGAGGAACTTTGTGGAAAATCACGACCAATACATTTCAGGGGTGTAGGCACAGTAGTATCTAAACTTTTTAATATTGTAAATCCCGACAGAGCTTACTTTGGTCAAAAGGATGCACAGCAGCTTGCGATTATAAAAAGAATGGTTAGAGATTTGAACTTTGATATCGAAATTGTGGGCTGCCCTATAGTTAGAGAAGAGGATGGTCTTGCAAAGAGTTCAAGAAATACATATCTAAGCAAAGATGAGAGAAAGGCGGCACTAATTTTAAGCAAAGCAGTTAAGCTCGGAGAAGATATGGCAAAAGCAGGAGAAAAAGATACAGATAAAATTGTATCAGAAATGATTAAGCTTATTGAAACTGAGCCTATGGCGAAAATAGATTATGTTCAGGCTGTAGACGCTGTTTCAGTTAAACCGGTCAAGGAGATGACAGCACCAGTACTAGTTGCCATGGCAGTTTATATCGGCAAAACCAGATTGATTGACAACTTTATTTACGAAGGTTAAACGGGGGTTAAATATGACATTTGAAATGTTAAAGGGGAAGATACACAGAGCTACAGTAGTTCAAGCAGAACTTGATTATGTAGGAAGCATCACTGTAGACGAAGACTTACTTGACAGTGCTGGAATTTTGGAGTATGAAAAGGTAAGTATCGTAGATATAAATAATGGGAACAGATTTGAGACATACACAATTGCAGGAGAAAGAGGCAGCGGAATGATATGTCTCAATGGAGCTGCTGCAAGATGTGTTCAGACAGGTGATAAGATAATCATAATGTGCTATGCACAGATGACTCCAGAAGAGGTAAAGAAAAATCCACCTAAAGTAGTATTTGTAGATGAGGATAACAAAATATCAAGAGTCGCAAGATACGAAAAACATGGTAAGCTATAAGACATGTAATTTGCAAATAAAAAAGGGAATTTCGGTAATTAAAAAATGTAAAAGGTGAAGAATATGTCATCTGCCCTCGTTGTGAGCAAGAAGTTTATAAAGAAGTAATAATTTATCCATTTTGTAACTTTGGCATAATGGCATGGCTTGAAGGAGAAAATGATGAAAATAGCAAACCAGTGAAAGATAAATCTAAGTAAAATCTCAGCTTAACAATTTAATATCTATATTTACAAAGCAGTTGGTCTTATGATTGACTGCTTTTAAAAAAGACACCGTTTAGGTGTGAGGTCTTTTTAGTGTTATTTATAGTCATATCAAGGCTCGTTTAATTATGGTAAATTCGTGGTAAAATGAGTGCTTTTCTATACTTCAAAATATTTGAAAGTATAGTGTTTATACGGATAATCAAAAATTAGATATAAAATTTTATCTAAATAGTGACAAGGGCGCAGTCGGTATCGCAATCCACGAAATCATTCATTTTATATGGTTTAAAGTGTGGCAAGAAATCTTTCATGATCAAGCTGAAGAATATGAAACGCCGCATTTAAAATGGATATTAAGTGAAATGGTTGTTGATCCAATTATGCGTGATCCTTTATTAAGCTCAATTAACCCTTATTTTGAGACTGGGTGTGTCTATGATTATTTTTACACACTATTTATTGATAAAAAGTGCATTCTTGATCACTTATATGAAATGTACCAGCAAATGCCGATTGATAAATTTATGCAGACAAGTTATAAATTTTGTCAAAATCATGAAGCTGAAATACGTCATCACATTGAAACAAACGAATAATTATATGAACCGATATAATCTTTTCTTTTTAATATGACATAGGGTTGTCAGTTTAATGTGCTACAATATCAACAGGTGATAACAATGCAACTACAACGCTATCTTGAAACAATCTGGCTGCTGATTCAGCGACGTTCAATTACCGCTCAGGAACTGGCTGAACATTTTGAAGTATCGGTGCGGACAATTTATCGTGATTTAGATGTGCTGAGTGCGGCAGGAATACCGCTGTATACTGAAAAAGGCCGCGGCGGCGGGATTCGTTTAATGGATGATCATGTATTAAACCGTACCTATCTTACCGATGATGAACAAAAGGAAATTCTGGCTGCCCTCCATAGCTTTAATCAAGTATATGATCCTGCCACATCCTCTGTTCTAAATAAATTTTCCGCCCTCTTCCCCCATCTTGATGTTGATTGGATTCATGTTGACTTTACAAACTGGGCAGTGGATACTTCTAACGAATTATTCAATTTATTTAAAAATGCAATTCTCAACTGCCAATGCCTGCATTTTTCTTATATCAGCAATGAAGGTCAAGAAAGTGAGCGTACAGTCGATCCTTATAAGCTGATTTTTAAAGGATCTGCCTGGTATATCTATGCCTATTGTCATTTACGTCAGGGATTTCGCTTCTTTAAGATTTCACGCATTATTAATCTGACAGTGTTAGAGGAAACCTTCAACAGAAAGCCAATCACAAAACTGCCGTCGATGCCCAAGCCTGATAAACAATTTAATTACACTTTAAGGATTCATCCAAGCATGGGGTTTCGGGTCGTTGATGAATTTGATCCGCATGCTTATACCCGTGATGAAAACGGCTATTTCATCGTTACCGGAACCTTTCCTGATGAAAGCTGGATCATTGGATTTGTATTATCTTTCGGCAATGCCTGTGAATTACTTGAACCTAGTGTTTTGCGGCATGAGATAAACCGTCAATTAAAAGAACTGTCTATATTATATCAAGGAGAACAAGAATGAATTACATACAACTAACAAAAGAAAATATCGATAAAGAGCATTTATGCTGTGCAACTTCAAATAAATTAGGTACTGCGGCAAAAAGAGCATGGCTGAAGCAGCAGCTTGATCAAGGCTTGTATTTTTTAAAGGGTGATGTCAGCGGAAAGGTATTTATCGAAGCGATGCCGGTTGAAAAGGCTTGGCTGCCGATAATCGGCAATAATTATATGATCATTGACTGTTTCTGGGTCAGCGGTAAGTATCAGGGCTGCGGATACGGAAAAGAATTACTCGCAAAATTGATTGACCAAGCAAAAGCCGAAGGTAAATCAGGGCTGGCGGCCATAACCTCAGCGAAGAAAATGCCCTTTCTTTCCGATCCTGTCTTTTTGAAAGCAAATGGCTTTGTGCTGGCTGACAGCTGGGCTCCCTTTGAGTTAGCCGCACTGCCCTTTGATGATCAGCCATTACCTGCCTTTAACTGTTCAAAAGCGCCAGAAGGGCTCTGCCTGTATTACACCGCTCAATGTCCGTTTACCGCTCAATATGCGCCGTTATTTAAAAAGATTGCGGATGAAAACAATATCCCTATGACATTGATCCATATCGATACGCTTGAAAAAGCCAAAGCTTGTCCATCCCCGGTAACAACCTATGCGTTATTTAAAGATGGTTGTTTTGTTACCAATGAAATCTATTCAGAAAAGAAAATTAAAAGCTTCTTGGGAATCTGATATGGAAGAAATTATCGCTAAGTCAATCTTACAGAATGTAAGCTATAAAGCTGGCTGGTTTGGTGTTGATTACAATATGAATCTGTATCGCGGCTGCTGTCATGGCTGTATTTACTGCGATTCCAGAAGCAGCTGTTACGGCATCGATCATTTTGATACGGTACGGATTAAGAAAGATGCGTTGCTGATATTAGAAAATGAACTGCGCCGAAAACGGGTTAAAGGTATTGTCGGTATGGGTGCTATGTCAGATACATATAACCCATTTGAAAAAGAACTCAAACTGTCAAGACAAGCGCTAATGCTTCTTGATCGTTATGGTTTTGGTTTGTCATTAGAGACTAAAAGTGATTTAATTCTTCGTGATCTTGATATTCTTAAAAGTATTTCCGAACATAATAGCGCAATCGTGAAAATGACAATTACCTGTGCTGATGATAACTTAGCCAAACTGATTGAACCAAATGTCTGCCCATCCTCTAAGCGTTTTGAAGCCCTTCAGGCCATGAATAAGGCAGGGATTTATGCCGGTATTTTGTTGATGCCGCTGCTTCCTTTCATCAATGATACATCAGAAAATATAACAGCGATTGTCAAGCAGGCAAAAGAGCATAAGATACCTTTCATTTATCCAATGTTTGGTGTGACACTGCGTGATAATCAGCGTGATTATTATTTAAAGAAAGCAGATGAATTATTCCCCGGCACTGCCCAGAAGATGATTCATGCCTTTGGCAGCAGCTATAACTGTCAGGTGCCGAATGCCCGCCGGCTCTATGCCATATTTAAAAGCGCCTGTGATGAAGCCGGTATCCTGTATAAGATGTCAGACATCATTCATGCCTATCAGCGAAAAACTGTCGAACAATTGCATTTGCATCTGTAAACCTACCCGCTTTTCGTTTATAATAATACTGTAACGTCGTGAGACAAGAAAGGATTCTTATGGAAAGAAAAGTTGGAACTATATCAAGAGGTGTCCGCTGTCCAATCATTCGCGAGGGTGATGATCTGGCAGCCATTGTAGCCTCTAGCGTACTTGAAGCTGCAGAAGCAGAAGGCTTTGAACTAAGAGACAAGGATGTTGTGGCAGTTACTGAATCAATCGTTGCCAGAGCACAGGGTAATTATGCGTCTACAGATGCGATTGCCGAAGATGTAAGAAAGAAGCTTGGCGGTGAAACCATCGGTGTCATTTTCCCGATTCTTAGCCGCAATCGTTTTTCAATTTGTCTTAAAGGAATTGCCAAAGGTGCGAAAAAAGTAGTATTAATGCTGAGTTATCCAAGTGATGAAGTCGGCAATGAGCTAGTATCTTTAGATATGCTTGATGAAGCCGGCATCAACCCTTACAGTGATGTACTGACCTTAGAAAAATACCGTTCATTATTCGGTGAAAATAAACATACCTTTACTGGTGTAGATTATGTTGATTATTACAGCTCGCTGATTAAAGAAAGCGGTGCTGAGGTTGAAATCCTATTTGCGAATGATCCAAGAGTGATTCTTGATTATACTAAACGGATTCTGACTTGTGACATTCATACCCGCCAGCGTACAAAACGCCTGCTTAAAAAAGCCGGTGCAGAAGTTGTATGCGGCTTGGACGATATCCTGAATGCCAGTGTAAATGGCAGCGGCTATAATGAGCAATTTGGTTTGCTTGGTTCAAACAAGTCCACCGAAGAGAGCGTTAAGCTGTTCCCGCGAAACTGCATGCCGTTTGTTGAAGCGGTTCAGCAGCAATTAAAAGCAGGCTGCGGAAAGCATATCGAAGTTATGGTTTATGGTGATGGTGCATTCCGTGATCCTGTCGGCAAAATCTGGGAATTGGCTGATCCATGTGTATCGCCTGCATATACTGACGGACTTGAAGGTACTCCGAATGAATTAAAGCTGAAATATCTGGCAGACAATGATTTCTCTGATTTGAATGGTGAAGCACTAAAAGCTGCCATCAGCGAAAAGATTAAATCAAAAGATGATAATCTTGTTGGCTCAATGGCTTCCCAGGGTACTACACCGCGGCGTCTGACTGATTTAATTGGTTCTCTCTGTGATTTGACCAGCGGATCTGGTGACAAGGGAACACCGATTGTATTGGTACAGGGCTACTTTGATAATTATACGAATTAATCATCCATTTAAAACAATAAAATCCAGGCTCACTGCACAGGTGCCCGGATTTTTTTATACTTATAAGAATTACGTTTTACCATGTATTAACAAGAATTCTTTTGTTTTTCTAACTGAGTATTTTTAATAGCCGATTAAAGTTTTACACATTTTTCCAAGCTTTTGACTCATTTATTACACATTTCTCCAAATCCAGCTTATTTAAGAACATAAAAAAATAATCCATGGTTTACCCACAGATCATTTTTCATTATAAGTTTTTAAAAAACTGCTTCAGATCCTGTTTGACCTCATCAGCTAACAGATTATCTCTAACTCCTTCAATAGCTCCTTCAATACCATAGAGCATATGCAGGCAGGCTCCCTCATCCACCTGTTCCCTGATTTTAATAAAAGCTGTTTTGGCTCCCATTAAACATAATTCTTCTTCATTATGCACACCAATCTGCAGCAACGCGTCTTCCAATACCTTGCCGACATTTGGCAGCTTGCTAAGCTCGCTCATACGATCACCTCTGCCTTAATCTTAGTCCTTTTTATCGTTTAATTCAAGCAGACAATATTTTCTGGTACATGAAGTAAAACAAATCAGTATCGCCAATGCCGCAGCCGCGCCGGCTAATACATCGCTGGCATAATGCACACCCAAATAAATACGGCTCAGCATGATTAAAACAATCAATAAACTTAGTAAGCAAGTAAATAGATACTTCTGCCATTTTACTTCGAGCTTATGCCAGATCAAATAGATTAAATAGCCATAAAAGGCCATCGCCGCCATCGAGTGACCGCTGGGAAATGAATAGCCATCAATTTCAATCAGCCGGTAACCAATCGGTCTTGGTCTGATGAAAAGCTGTTTCAAGAGAACATTACTGGCTGCGGTTATTGCCAGATTGCTGATCATTAAACAAGCCAGTACACGCTTTTTCATTAGCATTAAAAGCAGTGCGCCGATGGCACATAAAAGAACTAAGCCCAGCGTCCCGCCTAATTCAGTCAGCAAGCGCATCAGCGGCGTCAGTGTTTTAGAGATTGCAAGTGATACAAAAGTATAGACTTGCTGATCAAATGCGGAAAGCTGATTCAGTTTCAGCGCACAGGCAATAAATAAAAAGATACAGACAGCCATGGTAAGCAGCAGCTGCCGGCGATATTTTTTCAGCATTTCAAATAATTTCATCCAATCACTCATTTCTTAGTGATTAGGATAACACAACTCAGATAAATTATCAATTTTTACAGTTTCTCAATCGGTTTGCGTTCTGCCTTCAGATTATGTGTTTTAGCGGAACGTCTGCCTAATTCTTCGCATACATCAGCCAATGGAATATCTAACTGCGCAAGCAGTACCATAAGATGATACATTAGATCACAGACCTCATTCACCTGTTCGCTTTTATCATCTTTCATTGCCGCGATTACTACCTCACAAGCTTCCTCACCGACTTTTTTTAATATTTTTTCTAAGCCCTTGTCAAACAGATAGGCGGTATAGGAGCCTGCCTCTGGATTTTGTTTGCGGTCTTTGATGGTAAGATATAGATTTTCAAATTCATTCATCACTTTCTTCTCCTTTAATTGTCCGATAGAAACAGCTTTGATGACCGGTATGACAGGCGGCTCCCTCTTGTCTGACCAGCAGCAAAAGCGTATCCGCGTCACAATCAACATAGATGGCTTCCACATGCTGATAATGACCGCTGGTTTCTCCCTTTGTCCATAGTTCTTGACGGGAACGGCTGTAGTAGCAGGCCAGCCCGCTTGCCAGCGTGCGTTCAAGACTGGCTTTTGACATATAGGCCAGCATCAGCACTTGCCGGCTTGTGCTGTCTTGTACAATGGTGGGTATTAAACCATGATTCTTTTCAAAATCCAACTCGATCATAGGCTTTTCCTCACGGCGATACCCGCTTCAGCCAAAGCATTCTTGACTTCCTTGACTGTAAGCTTTCCATAATGAAACAGCGAAGCCGCCAATGCCGCGTCTGCCGCATCTGCAAGGAATACAGCTTTAAAATCATCAAGGCTGCCGCAGCCCCCTGATGCAATTAAAGGTACACGGGCAACCTTCTGCACTGCCTGAAGCATCTCAAGATCATAGCCCTGCTGGGTACCGTCCGCATCCATACTCGTCAACAAGATCTCACCGGCACCTAACCGCTGTCCTTCCTTTACCCATTCAATCAAATCCAGCCCACTGTCCTTCTGACCACCCTGAGTATAGACATTCCAGCCGCTGTCAGACCGCTTTTTCGCGTCAATCGCCAACACGATGCACTGGCTGCCAAACTTATCAGCACCAGTGCGTATTAATTGCGGGTCATAAACCGCCGCTGAATTTAATGAGACCTTATCAGCACCCGCCAATAACAGTTTTCTTATATCATCGAGTGAGCGAATGCCGCCGCCAACCGTAAAGGGAATAAAAATCTCTTTAGCCACCGCCTCAACAAGCTCACGCATCGTTTCCCGTTTTTCATTGGTCGCTGTAATATCTAAAAACACTAATTCATCGGCACCTTGTTCATAATACTGACGAGCCAGCTCAACCGGATCGCCGACCTCCTTTAAACCAAGGAAGTTAATTCCCTTCACAACACGCCCATCCTTAACATCAAGGCACGGTATTATTCTTTTTGTATGCATATCAAGCCTCCCGGCAGAGCTTAACTGCCGCCTCAAGATCGATGGTATTCGCGTAAATCGCTTTACCCATAATAGCGCCGTCCATGCCGATAGCTTTCAAATCCCGAAGGTTTTGAAGGTCACGGATGCCGCCGCTGGCAATGATTTGAAGTGATACTTGTGAGCGCAGCGCTTTTAACATCGTCAAATTAGGCCCTTGTAATGTACCATCAGTTTTAATGTCTGTCACAATGAGCGTCAAAACCCCCAGTGCTTCCAGATGCTTCGCAAATTCAATATAATTGACCTGGCTTTCAGATAGCCAGCCGCGCACACAGACAAAACCATCCTTACAATCAACGCCGACCGCGATCTGATCGCCGTAACGAGCCAGCGCAGCCTTTAAAAATGTTTCATCTTCTAAGGCTGCCGTACCTAAAATCACCCGTTTTACACCGCAGCTCAGATAAGCTTCAATGGCTTCCATCGTGCGGATACCGCCGCCGACCTCAACCGGCATTTCAGCCTTCTGCACAATCTTGGCGATTAATGCCTCATTCACCCGCTGACCGCATTTTGCGCCATTCAAATCGACGACATGCAGCAGCTGAGCCTTGGCATGATTCAACCGCTTTAAAATGCTGTCAACCTCACCAACTGCTTCCCCTTTTTCATAATCACCTTGAAACAGCCGTACTGCCTGACCATCAAGCAGATCAATTGCCGGAATACAGATCATATTTGTTCCTCCACAAAATATTTTAATATTTTCAAGCCGGTCTCACCGCTTTTTTCCGGATGAAACTGGGCACCGATGATATTCTCATGACGAATCAACCCGCATAAGCGCATCGTTCCATAATTTGAATAAGCAAGCAGATCCTTCTCATCAATTTCAGAAGCATAATAAGAATGCACATAATAGACATAGGCTTCATCATCAATCAGAGAGGTTATAACATCCTGGCCGCATAACTCAAGGCGGTTCCAGCCGATATGCGGAATCTTAACACTTGTATCCTGCATTTTCACAACCTTGCCCTTCAGATAACCCAGCCCCTGTGTCAGCGCGCCTTCCTCGCTGCTTTCAAACAAAACCTGCATACCGAGACAGATCCCTAAGAAGAGCTTTTTCTGATCCAATACCGCCGTATTTAATACCTCAATCAAACCATTTTCCCGCAGATTTCGCATACAGTCACCAAAAGCACCGACACCGGGCAGAATAATTTTATCCGCGGCCAAGATTTGTTCCTTATCGGCGGTAATCATATAAGCTGCATTGAGCTTCTTTAACGCATTTTCTACACTGCGCAGATTGCCCATGCCATAATCAATTACGGCAATCATGCTAAGATCCCCTTGGTGCTGGGCAGCTCATCACCGCTAATTTGCACAGCCTGCCTTAAAGCGCGGCCCAAGCCTTTAAATACCGCTTCAATCTTATGATGATCATTGGTTCCATAGGCAACATTCACATGCAATGTAATGCCGGCATTAAAGCTGAACGCGCGCAGAAATTCTTCAAGCATTTCACAGGAAAAGCCGCCGATCTGTTCACGTTTTAATTCACAGTGATAAACTAAATAGCTGCGTCCTGACAAATCCAACGTTACATTTGCTAATGCTTCATCCATCGGCAGACTCATAAAACCATACCGATTGATTCCCCGTTTATCCGCTAACGCTGTTTTAAAGCATTCACCTAATAAAATACCGCAGTCTTCAATCGTATGATGATCACACACATCAAGATCACCATCAGCCATCAGCTCCAAGTCAAAATTGGCATGAAAGGCAAATAATTCAAGCATATGGTTGAAAAATCCAATTCCGGTCGCAATCTTACTTTGACCGCTGCCGTCAAGGTTGAGTGAACAGCTGATTTTTGTTTCTTTTGTTACTCGCTGCATCTTGCATATTCTCATAAAATCTCCTTATCCGCCTGTCTCAGCAGGCTTATGATCCGCTCATTCTGATCAGGACTGCCAATCGTAATACGAAAGCCGTCATCGTTATAATCACGGATTTTTATATCGTCAAGCAGGCTCATAAAGACTGCTTTTCGTTTGCTTCTGAAATAAATAAAATTAGCTTTTGAAGGATATACAGTAAAATGCTTTAATGATAGACAGGCTGCCAGCATTTTTTCCCGTTCATGGACAATCTGCGCTGTACGGGGTGCGAATATTTCATCATGCTTTAAAACAATCGATGCCGCCCGCTGAGAAAAGCTGTTCACATTATAAGGTACCTTAGCTGCCTTTAAACGCTGAATCATGGCGGGATTACTGATGGCGAAGCCAACTCTTAAGCCTGCCAAGCCATAAGCCTTGGATAAGGTGCGGGTGAGTATCAGATTCTCATAAACAGCAAGCTTATCAATCATTGATTCATCATTAAACTCCGCATATGCCTCATCAATGATTACCGGTATCGGCGCCGCAGCTTCCACCAATTGACATAGGTCAGCCGCTGACAGTGCTATGCCGGAAGGATTGTTTGGATTAGAAAATAAGATTAAATCCGCCTTTTTCCCCATCTGAATGAATGCGTCAAGATCAAAGGGACGATGCAGATCATGCTGAAATTTAAGCAGTTCGGCCTGATGAACGGAAGCATAATAGTCATACATTGAAAAATCAGGATCAAGGGTTAATACGCTCTTGTTAGCTGCCAAAACACTGATTAATAAGCCCAGCAATTCATCACTGCCATTGCCGGCAATTAATTGTTCTGTTGATAGGTTCATCACTTTCGCATAAGCGTTCAATAATTCTTTACATTCATCATCAGGATAACGGTTATAAGCCAAGTCAAGAGCTGCCTGAGCAATTTCTTCTCTAACGGTAAGCGGCAGATTTTCACCGCATTCATTTGCATTCAATAAGATCCCCTGACTCTGCGTTACCTGATAGGTTTTAATCGTCTTCATCACATCCGCACCTTGACCGCATTGGCATGTGCCTGCAGATCTTCTGATTCGGCGAGGGTTACAATCTTTGATCCATAGGCTTCAATTGCTTCCTTTGAATAGTAAAGAAAAGAGGAACGCTTCACAAAGCTGTCCACCGAAAGCGCGCTGGCAAAGCGGGCTGTACCGTTGGTCGGCAGTACATGATTAGTACCGCCCAAATAATCGCCGACACTCTCACATGTGTAATAGCCGAGAAATACACTTCCGGCATTGCGTACTAAGCCTAACAGCGCCCATGGGTCGGCAACCATTAATTCAAGATGTTCCGGGGCGATTGCATTGGCAACCTCCACACAATCAGCAAGTGTCTCACAGAGAATTAATTTACCATAAGCCTTTAATGATTCCGCTATAATAGCCTGTTTAGGCAGCTGTTCACTTTGCCGTTTCAATTCTTCACAAACCTGATCCGCCAGCTTTGATGAAGTCGTAACCAGAATGGCGGAAGCCATTGGATCATGCTCTGCCTGTGATAATAAATCAGCGGCTGTATAATCGGCTCTTGCCCCCTCATCCGCGATCACTAAAATCTCACTGGGCCCCGCAATCATATCGATATCAACAGTGCCATAGACAAGCTTTTTAGCGGCTGCCACATAAATATTACCCGGGCCGACAATTTTATCAACCCGCGGTATGGTTTCACTGCCATAAGCCAGTGCTGCGATTCCCTGCGCACCGCCTGCCAGATAAACCTCATCGACACCGGCCAGCTGTGCCGCATAGGCGATTTTGGGATCAAGCTGACCGCTCTTGCTGGGCGGTGTAATCATAACGATGCGCTTCACCCCAGCTATTTTAGCGGGCA
Organism: Dielma fastidiosa; assembly: GCF_003475485.1. Lineage (NCBI taxonomy): Bacteria > Bacillati > Bacillota > Erysipelotrichia > Erysipelotrichales > Erysipelotrichaceae > Dielma > Dielma fastidiosa. The sequence continues at coordinate 568,075 of NZ_QRQL01000001.1, forward strand.
AAACATTCATCAATACACTTGATGGATACTGAGCACGGCCGCCTGGCACATAAACACCGACACGCTCTAACGGCAGGACCCGCTGGCCTAAACAAATACCTAAGGATTGCTGCTGAAGATAATTGTTCTGCTTCTGCGCTTCATGAAAGGCTATAATATTATCCTTAGCCTTTGCCATTGCTTCCTTAAACGCTTCATCCGCCGCCGCTGCCCATTCATTAAGCGCTTCATCACTCACTCTTAAGCTAGTCAGCTCAATGCCGTCAAAAGCTTTCGTATACCGAATGATTGCTTCATCACCATGCTGACGCACATCGCTCAGAATTGACTGCACTTTACTTAATACCTCATAGCTTAAATCATCACTGCGGCTGCGCAGGTATGCTTCCAGCTTTTTTGTTTCCGACTGTTTAATTTGCTCTAACATGATTCATCCTCCATCACTTTCTTCAGATCTTCTAAAAGCTGTGAAATTTCTGCCTGTTTTAATTTAAAGCTGGCCTTATTCACAATTAATCTTGCCGATAAATCACAGACGGTATCAAAAACCACCAGCCCGTTTTCCCTGAGCGTTGAACCCGTCTCCATAATATCAACAATACCATCACATAAGCCTAAAATCGGCGCCAGTTCCACCGAACCGTCAATCTTAATAATTTCTACATCCATACCTCTTTTTTGAAAATATTCCCGGCAAACATTTGGATATTTCGTACCAATCTTAATGTGGCCAAACTTCATTAAAGGGTTCTTATCTTTTAAACCCGCGACGATAAATTTACAGCAGCCCATCTTCAGATCCAGCAGCTCATAGGTCTCATTCATATTTTCCAGCAAAGTATCCTTACCGACAACACCTATATCTGCCACGCCATGATTCACATAGGTGATGCAGTCATTTGCTTTGACCAGAAAATAGCGTATATCCTTAATCTGATCCTGAAATACTAATTGACGTCCCTTATCTTTTAAAGCCTCGATGCCATAACCGGCTGCCGCCAATCTTTCCACGGTCTGCTTTTCTAAACGTCCCTTGGTTAACGCAATTGAAAGACTCATTCTATCCCTCCTCAAACCATACAATGTCAGCCTGATCATCGACCCGCAGCTCGACAATTCCCTGCTGACGCATGAGCGCTGCTTGTTTTAACGCCTCTACCTGTTTACATAACGGATATACCAGAACATGTTTTTTAACACTCACATCACTCATCAGCGGCAGCAGCTGATCCAGCTTGATTGAAAACCCAATCGCCGGCATCGCTTTGCCGAACTTCTCAATCAGATGATCATAACGGCCGCCGCTGATTACCGCACTGCCGGCACCTTGCGCATAAACCTCAAAAATCAAACCGCTGTAATAATTCAGATGCGGTACCTTACTTAAATCATAAGTAATTGCAGCATCGCTAAGCATCGTTAACGCCGCATGCTGTTTTTTCAAGGCCAGCACGATTGCACGCAATTCATCATTGAAACAATAGGACAAAGCCTCATCTAAGATATCCGCTTTACCGCACAGCCATGGCAGCCGCAGAAAGAATGCCTTGCCCGCATCATCCAACTGCAGCTTGGATACTTGTTCATGAAGGGCCGGCAGATTCTTCCTGTCAATCAATTCAGCCATTAAAGCCTGCTGATCATCCACAATGCCATAGGCTAAACAAGCTTGATGAAAAAAATTCACGTTGCCGATTTCAAGCACACTGTCTTTTAATGAAAGCTGATCAATCACCTCACATGCACAGCACAGCACCTCCAGATCGCCTTCCTGCTCATTCATGCCGATCAATTCAATCCCACAGTCGCTCACTTCATTCTGCTTACCAGCTAAATGCTCCTTAACCTTATAGACATTGGCGCAATATCGAAAACGAAACGGCGGCTGCTGATCCTTGAAACGAGCTGCTACCAATCTTGCGATGGGTACCGTCATATCCATCCTTAAAGTTAAAATCTGTCCCTGCTGATCAAAGAACTTATACATCTCCTCATCCTTGGGCAGCATGAAGCCAGTCTGATAAGTCCGATAATATTCAATAGCCGGTGTAATGATTTCCTCATATCCCCAACGCTCGAAAACCGCTTCAATACGATTCTGCATTAATCTTTTAATTCGGCACTCGCGCTGCAGAAGATCGCGGGTTCCCTCCGGAATACTGAATTGCATCTTTATGCCTCCTTTAAATACAAAAAAGCTTTCATCCTAAGGACGAAAGCTGACTTCGTGGTTCCACCTTATTTTATTGACATCTCACAATGCCAACCTCTTCAAGTACAAACATACTCTAGCATGATAACGGATGCAGGGACCCGTTCAGGATTACTTCATTCACCCTGACTGCTCGTGGATGTGTTCAAACTGTTAAACAGGCTTTCTTCCACCAAACGAAAGCTCTCTATACTGCGCCCAGCTCTACTCTTTCCAGTCTTAACATTATTTCTGATTCAATCATAACGCTGAAGAAAATGGATGTCAACCATTTTCTGTAAATTTTCATTAAAATGTAATAATTTGCATTCAACAGACAAATTTAAGTGCAATCATCTCCACCCGATATATACCAGCCTTACCTATCTTTTAATAACATTATTGTATTCGAACTTTTTGCTTAAAATAAATAAAAACTTTAGTTTTTATAATATATTTTGTCTATTATTAATAAATCAGTAAAATAGTAATAATATTTATTGTAATAAAAAAAACGGTGATATTAATCTGACAATCATTTCAATTGTACTATTTCACATAAGAAATTGAATAATCATTTGTTTCTCAGTTTCCGTTAAGCTATGCATATGCCCTCTGCCTGCCAATAAATATGCAGTACAGCTGACAAGCATTTTTTCAGCCTGTGGAATTACCCGTTCAGCTGGAAACATACAATCCTTTTCGCCTGCCATCACTAGCGTAGGAGCGAGACATTTTCGTATTTTATTCGGATCTGCATCACTTGGCATCCCCGCTTTGATTCTTGCGTTATCAATGCTGCACTTTGCCGTTTCAAGCGCGTCATGATCAATGTTCTCCTCAGATACAGCCATTGGCAGAATGGTTTTAATCAACCATTTCGGTTTATGTGTAAGCCGATAGAACAGCATTGGCAATGCCATGCTTATTAAATGGATAGCAGGCGCATTCTTTATTCCTGATGGCACATAAAGCACCGCTTTTTCAATCTTTTCAGGAGCCGCGCACATCGTTTTGGCAAGAATGCCCGCCCCGAAAGAACCGCCGAAACATCGTATTTTCTGGAATCCAAGATTAGATATCACTTCACTTGCCCATTTGCCATAATCATAATTATTAGGCGATAAAGTAGTTTCAGCACTTTTACCGGGATGCCCCATTGTATCAACGGCATAAACATGAAAATTCTCCAACAGAAACGTACACGCTAATAAATTATAGGCGGTAGTCGCATTGCCGCCATGAAATACAAGCAGAGGCGGCCCCGCTTGAATCCCTGTTTCAATTAGATGCGTTTGACCAAAGGAGGTAGCTATATAAATATCGCGATAAGGTACATTAAGTCTCGATAACTGTTCATCATATAGATCGATTATTTTTTGCTTTCCCTGTGCTGATTTATATATCGATTTCATAAATCCTCCATGTTTTCAGATTCTGGATCTGTAATATATCTGATATTTTAAAAACAGCTGCCCTATAAAAGCAAATTCAGGGCAGCTTGTTTCTGATTATAATAACTATTTCTTATGTTTCTTTTCGCCGATCTTTTCAGCAAGTAATTCCAGCTTAGCCTTATAAGCCGCATTTTCAGCCAATGGCACCGCTTCATCAAAAGCCGCTTTCGCATTATCCATTTCATCCAGCATCGTATACAGAATAGCCAGACGTTCAAGATACATTGCCTTAACCTCGCCCTCATTCTCATCAGCAAGAGCGCGCAGCTCCGCAATTCTCTCACGGTTAGGATGAATATAAATATCCATTAATAAATCAACTTCACTGCAGATCAGCTCTGCATTTTTATCCTTAGCGGATAAAGTCTTAATCAATGGTGCGATTTCTTCACACATCTTCTTATTTTCCTTACCTAAGAAATATGGGAAAGTTAGATTTAAGAAAGACAGCTTTTCTTTATCACGAATCTTTAAAGGCAGCAAAGTCTTTAAAATTTCCGTTGCTTTTTTTTCATTATCATTCTTCGTATAGAAATTTAACTTATAGTAATATAAATGATAAGGTGTAAATAAGAACTTAGCCAATCTTGAATCACAGATCTCATTCAGCCGTTTTTCATCATTATTCAGCAGTACCTTGTAAAGTTCGTCAATTAAAGCATTGGATTTTTTCTTTTTCCAAATATAATAAATTAAATAAATAATCGCAAAAACCCCTAAAACTATTAAATATTGTTGCATGATAACCCTCTCTTATTCTCTAATATATACATTCATTCTAACAGTTTTAGTCACTTTCTGCAATAACAACCATCAGACAGCCCGCTTGCATTATCGATTAATTGATCTTGCCATACGGGCATATGTATGACGCTTGCCTCTAATGGCAATGCTGTATGCCATAATACTTTCTGGTACCACCGGCGCAAAACCCGCGTCACCTACATGATGAAGATCCGTACCGCACATCTTGCACATCAAAGCAATATCACGGATCGTAGCTTCCTCAGCGCCTTCCTGAGAGGTGCCGATCGATGTCAGTGTCAAGGCATCTAAAGAATGAGCATACGCAATCATATCCTTTACATAATTTAAAGTGATTCCCGGTACTGTACCCGGCGCCGGAATCAAAATAACATCCGCTCCCGCTTCGACAAACGCACGGATCGTTTCTTTTGTGATAATATTTTCGCCAGCTTCACTTTTTGAACCTGCGGCATGCATCTTACCTGCCATCAATACAACATCATCACCGACTGCTTCCTTCATCATTTTCAGTGTCTCAATGATTGTCTGATTGCTGACACCGGTGCCTGGATTGCCAGTCAGCAAGATAAAATCAATGCCCAGCGCTTTTGCTTTTAGCGCCGTATCCACACTAGCCTGCCGGCCTTCACAAATCGCTTCAATTTGACCCATGGTCTCTGCCCTTGGGTCAATGGGTTCTAAATTAACACCAATCAATCGGCCACTCAGTCTTTTTAATTCACGAATAACCTCACTATCCGCTGCCCCTTGGATTCCGTCAATACGTGGATGATTCACATCAAACATATTCAATAAAAGAATATCCGCGCCAAATGCCGCACTGATTTCCGCGTTGCTAATCGGGGGCAGTAAGCTGTCATGACACAGAGAACACTCTGCAATCAACACGCGTCCCTCACTTGCCTCTAAAGATTCCAGCAATTCTTTTTTATTCATTGCCTCCATATCAGAAAAACCACAGTCCAAAAAACGTTTCATCATCTTTACCTCCTGTTTACAGTTTCAGTATAACAGGTGTCTTTGATAAACGCTGTTCAGCTTTTTTCCAATTTTGGAAAATTCGCATAGGCAAACGCAAGCTTCACGAAAAGACAAGAAATCTGAGCGGCTGTATCCAGAATTGTATCCTTAAATTGAAAAGGAAAAATATAAGGTGTCAGCTCTTTAAACCTTTCTTCATAGGTAGCGATAATGATTAAAAATGTTTTCCCTTCACCCTTCAGCTTAATCAGCCAGTTCCAATGCTCCTTGATCCATGTCCCCTGCAAGCTGATAAGCCAAATCAAAGCTGATGACTTTAAGCGATACGCCATAAAATCCTCATCGAGATCTCTTGGCACACCCTGTACCTGAATATGAAACATCTCCAGATAATTGCGCATCACATGCACACAGGTATAGCTATAAGGGGCATAACAAATACCGATTTCCATCCCCGCCCGCATCAATGAAGCTGCTTTTTGAATCATTGCTTCATCATGATACTGCATATAAAAGGCTAGGTTATGCTGTTCCTGCTCTAAATAAGATAAACATGCCTGTTTATAGCTGGTTTGGGCAAGTTCAAGCTGTTTAGGAATCACCTGAAGCTGTTCATCACAAATACAATCATTCCGCAGCTCCTTAAAGCTTTTATAATTTAATTTATGACAAAACTTAGTAACTGCTGAAGCCGTCGTACAAGCCTGCTTTGCGATATCTTCAATCAGTATGTTGGGAAAGCGATTATATTCCCTCATCAAAACAACGGCAATCTCATAATCCACAGAGGATTTTTCAGCTGTATATAAGAAAACCAGCAGACGAATATAAGCATTATTCATAATCGACTTCTTTTGCCTTGGTTTATTGATTTTTCCATCCCGGCGCTCCTTTTATAATGATGAAAAAGAGTGGACAGCCACTCTTATTCTTTACTTGCATCAACCATTAAATTACAAATCTTATTTGAGAAACTGATTGGATCATCTAAATCAAAGCCTTCAATTAATAATGCCTGATCATAAAGCAGATCCGCATAATCCTTAACCTTATCCTTATCGCGGCCATACAGCTTCTGTAAAGCTTCAAAGATTGGATGATTTGGATTAATTTCCAAAATACGGGTTGCCTTCATACCGTATGGATTACCCTCAGGCATCTGGGACAATACTTTTTCCATTTCAAAGCTCATACCCTCACCGGCACTCAAACATACCGGATGACTCTTTAAGCGAGTTGAGATAACAACATCACTTACTTTATCCTTTAATGTTTCCTTCAGATCAGACAGCATATCTTTATTTTCTTCTGCCTTTTCCTCAATTTCCTTCTTTTCTTCTTCACTTTCAAGATTCAAATCACCTTGAGCGATATTTTTGAAATTCTTCTCCTGATAATTCATCATTACCTGAAGAGCAAATTCGTCGACATTATCTGTCAGATAAAGGATTTCATAACCCTTATCCTTTACCAGTTCTGCACTTGGCAGTTTATCCAATTTATCAAGATTATCACCGGCTACATAATAGATGACATCCTGTCCCTCTTTCATACGGCTCACATATTCATCAAGCGTTGTCAGCTTCATTTCATGGGAAGATGTGAACATCAGCAGATCCTGCAGCATCTCCTTATGCATACCATAATCATTATAAATACCAAATTTAATCTGCAGGCCAAAGTTCTTCCAGAACTTTTCATACTCCTCGCGATCATTCTTCAGCATATTTACTAATTCAGATTTAATCTTCTTTTCAATCTTAGAAGCGATCGCTTTTAACTGACGGTCATGCTGAAGCATTTCACGGCTGATATTCAAGCTCAGATCCTGTGAATCGACAAGACCGCGCACAAAGCGGAAATATTCCGGAATTAATTCACTGGCCTTATCCATGATAAAGACACCGCGTGAATACAGCTGCAGGCCCTTCTCATATTCATTGCTGTAATAATTATAAGGCGCCTTTGACGGGATAAACAGTAAGGTATCAAAATTTACACTGCCTTCCACATGTGTGTGAATCACCTTCTGAGGATCCATGTAATCATTAAATTTATTCTTGTAGAATTCATTGTATTCTTCTTTGGTAATCTCTGATTTATTTCTTTTCCATAAAGGCACCATTGAATTCAATGTCTTTTCTTCGACAACCAGCTGCATTTCTTCGCTGCCTTCTTCTTTTGGTTCTTCATGTGATACAAACATTGTAATCGGATAACGAATATAATCAGAATACTTCTTAATCAGATTTTCAATCTCATAGGTTTCAAGATACTGTGAATATTTTTCATCTTCACTGTCTTCCTTTAACACTAAAGTAATCGTTGTACCATGCTCCGCTTTTTCACATTTATCGATTGTATAACCATCAACAGCATTGCTTTCCCAGCGGTATGCCTCTTCTTCTCCAGCTTTGCGGCTTTCCACTACAACATCACTGGCAACCATAAAGGCAGAATAGAAACCGACACCAAATTGTCCGATGATATCAACATCCTCATCATTCTTTTCTTCTGCTTCCATTTTTTCCTTAAAGGCTAAAGAACCGCTCTTGGCAATCGTACCTAAGTTTTCTTCAAGCTCATCCTTGTTCATACCAATACCATTATCACTGATGGTAAGAGTACGGTGTTCTTTATCCACTGACAGCTGAATTTTCAGCGCTGAACGATCTGCCGTAATATTCTCATCACTCAATGATAAATAATAATACTTATCGATCGCATCACTGGCATTAGAAATCAATTCTCTTAAAAAGATTTCCTTATGCGTATAAATAGAATTGATCATCAGATCAAGTAATCGTTTTGACTCAGCTTTAAATGCTTTCTTTTTGCTCATGTTGATCCCTCCGTTAGCACTCATCGCATTTAAGTGCTAATGATATTATAATCCATCTCTGTTAAAATTCAAGCATAAAATAAAAAAAGTTCGTTAACGAACTTAATTTTTGCTATAAACAATCCTTTACCGCTTTCTTTGAGACTTAACCGCGTTAATTATCAAATAGATAAAAAGCAGGCCGATCAAAGCAAATCCAACGATCAGCACCCGCATATCTAAAGTAAATACATAAATCGTCTCTAAAGCGAAGAATAACGCCAGAGTGCCGTAGACGATGCTCGCCAGACGATATTCCGCCTTTTTATCAAAGGTTTTCTTTTCAGCTTCACTGCTCCATATAAAACGATTAGTAAAAATCGGGCCTCTTTCACACAGCATAAAAATACAATAAATCAAAAGCAGCAGTGCGAGTCCCCCGCAAATTACACCCACTATGCTTTGTATCAGCATTTACATCACCTGCCTAAATCGGTAACAGACTGATTTGCGGAGTAAAGGGAATAATTTTAGCTTCATGCTTTGTAAAATCCATGATATATCCGAAACCATCAGTATGAAAAAAACCTTCTGTTAATTCAATCCGCACATAACACATATCCTTATCCGCTTCATTATTATGCGCAAAATACCAAGGCTCAAATACTTGAATCAGCTTGGCGCGGATATCTTTGTTTTGCTCATCAAGCGGATGTCCGGCATAATAAGCTAAACCATTAAATGTATGAAATGAATTACATAAGGATACCTGCGGGTTCATCCTTAATTCTTTTACCTTATTTGACTGAGCATAGGTGACAATCCAGAATACACCCTCATCATAATAAGTATCCACTACCCGCTGAGAGGGTTTTGATTCCTTCACTGTCGCTAAAACAAATGTCCGATCCTGACTGAATAAGGCTGACAGCTTCTGCAGTCCAACTTCATAAGCATCCATGGAAATCACCTTCCTGTTTCTCTTATAGTAGCACTGAAAACAGGAACAAGCAATATAAAAGGAGGCTGAACCTCCTCATTTAGTCGATGCTTAAAATAAGCTTATTCATTTGCGCCGCTTTTCTTGCCATTCTTGATTCTTCACTGTTCAGCGTAACAATGGTATCACAATGCTCCAGAAGATAATTATCCAGTTTCTGATAGCTATCATTCTCATAATGCCGATTAAGCATTACCAGTTTGGTACAAAGCTGATGAATCGTAAAATAACGCTCACGGTGATTCTCATTCCAATAGGTTGGCTGTTCCTCATAAGGACAGACACAGATCAGACTTACATTGGGATACACTTCCATCTTTTCAAGTACGATTTCAGCAGTCCACATCTCTATCCCCCGTCGCACACCGCTCATAAACACACATTCTCCCTCTTTGATCAAAGTGTCGATTTTATCTGTCAGTACCTTTTTAATACGCTGACATTCCACTGAATTTTCATCCTTCGCATATTGCAGATGATCGTAAACCGGTCCATCAAAACAGATCGTACGTTTCATAATTGTGTCTCCTTTAGTCATTGATTTTTATATCATCCTATCATTTTCAATAATTACTATTTTCACCTTATTTCATGATATTCAGATACTTTCATTTTTATTATAAACTTTACATTTTAAAGTTACAACAGCTTAACCGCCGCTTGTAATAGTTAACGTTAAAATACATTTAGCCCAATAATCAGTACATAAACGTTAATTATCCAGTTATTTTGTTTATCTATCAATATTTAATTTAATCGTAAAAAAAATTTGCTGACTCATTTAAAAAAGCTCTTTTTGATAAAAGAGCTGAATTTTAATTTTTAAGACTTTGCAACGGAGCCGGAATTCTTCCGCCTCGATTGATCATCACAGCACTTGAACAGCGATTAATTTTCATGATTGGACCACTGCCAAGCAGACCGCCAAACTCCAGATCCATGCCTTCTTCGACACCGATAGCAGGAATTGCGCGGACAGCTGTTGTCTTAGAATTAACCATACCGATTGCAGCCTCATCAGCTATAATTGCCGCAATCGTTTCGGCCGGTGTATCACCTGGCACAACGATCATATCAAGACCCACAGAGCATACCGCTGTCATAGCTTCCAGTTTTTCAATGCTTAGCGCACCGCTGCGGGCTGCATTAATCATGCCGGCATCCTCAGAAACAGGAATAAAAGCACCCGATAAACCGCCGACTGAGCTTGATGCCATAACGCCGCCCTTTTTCACCGCGTCATTAAGCATTGCCAGGCAGGCTGTCGTACCATGGGTACCGCATGTTTCAAGACCCATTTCTTCTAAAATATAAGCCACAGAATCACCGATGGCCGGTGTCGGCGCCAATGAAAGATCAACGATACCAAAAGGCACACCTAACCGGCGGCTCGCTTCTGTTCCGACAAGCTGTCCCATACGGGTAATCTTAAAGGCTGTCTTTTTAATAATATCCGCCAGTTCATGCATCGGCAGATCCTTTGGTGCCTTGGCCAGCGCGGCTCTTACAACCCCTGGACCGGAAACCCCGACATTAATCACACAGTCAGCTTCCCCGACACCATGAAAAGCACCCGCCATAAACGGATTATCTTCAGGTGCATTACAAAAAATAACCAGCTTGGCAGCACCGATACAATTACGGTCTTGAGTGAGCTTGGCAGCTTCCACAACCTTTTCACCCATAATCTTAACTGCGTCCATATTAATACCGGCTTTTGTAGAGCCGATATTTACTGAGGCACAAACATGATCCGTCTGCGCTAAAGCCTGCGGAATCGCGTTCATCACTTCTAAATCACCAGCTGAAAAGCCCTTTTGAACAAGCGCTGAAAAACCGCCGATAAAATTAACACCGACACTTTGCGCGCAGCGCTCTAAAGTTAAAGCATATTTGATAGGATCACCGCCGCTGACTGCCGCCAGCATCGCAATCGGTGTCACTGAAATACGCTTATTGATTACTGGGATACCGTATTCTTTTTCAATATCATTGCCAGTCTTAACCAAATCCTTGGCTAAGCGAGTAATCTTGTTATAGATTTTCTCACAGGATTTATCAATATTCGCGTCAGCACAATCAAGCAAAGAAATACCCATCGTTATTGTACGGATATCCAGATCCTCTTCATCAATCATCTTGATGGTTTGTAAAATATCATTAGCATTTAACATAAGCTTCACCTGTTAAATACGATGCATGGAATTGAAGATATCTTCATGCATCACATGGATTTTCAGATTGTTCTGATCACCATATGCAGACATATGATCAACAAATTCCTTAAAATCACAATTGATATGGCTGATATCAATCATCATAATCATGGCAAACATTTCCTGCATAATATTTTGGCTTACCTCCAAAACATTCGCGTTGACATCTGCGCACTCTTTTGAAACCTTAGCTAAAATCCCTACACTATCCTTACCCAAAACACTTACTACAGCTTTCATTTTCGTTCTCCTTATACGTCTTCTTATTTTATCGTTAAAGTATTAAATTGACAAGATTTTTCGCACCAACAATTCATTTTTTTGTGTTCAAATAAAATACATGGCTTACCGCATGTTTCCGCTGCAGACACAGCTGTTTTTAAGCTTCTCAATGATCCTTACGCTGTCTTCAACACAGCCCGGACAGCTGCGCAGCATCGGCTGTGATCCCATCCCCTTTAATTGAGCACACTGAGTCGATTGATTCATGGTCTCAAACATTTTCAGTCCCTGCTGAATCAGCTTGTATGTTTGGCCGCGGGTTTGCTTATCGCCCAGCTTTCCAGAGCTGTTCAGCAGCGAAATCACCATGGCCATACCTAGCAGGGCACCGCATGTCAGCTGACAGCCAGCCAATCCTGAACCAAAGCCTTCAGCCATCCGATAGGCATCTGCTTCACTGATATTGGCAGCATCAGCGTAAGCGCAGACAACCGCCTGCGCACAATTATAACCATTGCGCTGATTAGCGAGCGCTTTTTCTACATAGTCATTCACTAAAAACTCACCAGCCATTCATTGAGTCTATTCGCAAGACGCTCATAGCCCTGCGCGTTCAAATGCAGGCCGTCGGTTGTCATTTCATCAATCAGCGAGCCCTGCGCATCTGAAAATAACGCAAACAGATCAAGCACCTCTACATGATTCAGTTCATCCTTTAAGGCCATCATTTCATTACCCAGCATTTTTAATGTACGATTGTTTCTGGCCCGTGTCTTTTGTCTTGATTCATCAATTGGCAGCGGCGTCATTATACCGATTTTAACTGCCGGCAGCTGCCTGCTGATGGAAGAAATCATATTATAAAGCGCAAACGTAATATCCAGACAGTCAAATTCATGGGCATCATCAAGATCATTTGTGCCAATCAAAAAAATGATTTTGTCCGGCTTCATACGAATCACTGAGTCAAGCACTAAATACAAGGTCTGCGAAGTAGCGCCATCAATCCCGCAGTTTATAACCTCTTTGTTTATGTCAAGCAGATGTTCATCAAAACGATTGATCAGTGAATCACCCAACAAGACGAATGAGCCCTCATGCGCTTGTTCACCCCATGCTTGAATCTGCATGATTTTATCAACCTGATATGCCTCACAGCGATCTTGTAATTCTCTTTGATTCATGCTGTCCTCCTTATGGCTCCAGCATCGTCAGCTGAACCTTCTGCTTTTCTTCATCGATTTTCTTTACCCAAACCGTAATAATATCACCGACGGATACAATTTCGCTTGGATGTGAAAACTTCTCTTTGCTCATGTTGCTGATATGTACCAGTCCGTCTTCATGCAGGCCAATATCGACAAAGGCACCGAAATCCACAACATTACGAACAGTTCCTTCCAGTTTTTCATTAACCTTTAAGTCTTCCATCTCCAAAATATCACTTCTTAGAAGCGGTGCATCATAGCTGTCACGATAATCTCTCAGCGGTGCGGCAATCGCTTCTAAAATATCATTTAATGTATATTCATCAAGTCCGCATACCTTCATTAATTGTTCGCGATCAGCGCCGGCAGCCTTTTCCTGAGCCTGTAAGGACCCAATCTGCTGCGGATCAACAGCCAGCTCTTTCAATACATGATAAGCGGCATCATAGCTCTCCGGATGGATGCTTGTACGGTCAAGAATTTCACTGCCGTCCTCAATGCGTAAAAATCCGGCAGCCTGCTGGAAGCTCTTGGCGCCAATCTTTGGTATTTTAATTAATTCCTTACGGCTGCTGATACCGCCGTTGCTGTCACGATAATCAACGATGGACTTCGCACTGGCAGCACTCAAACCGGATACATTTTTAAGCAGCTCCGGACTGGCTGTATTCACATTGACACCTACCAGGTTAACAGCCTTAGACACTACGAAATCCAACCGCTGTTTCAGCTGACTGGCTGGCAGATCATGCTGATACTGGCCAACGCCAATTGACTGCGGATCAATCTTAATTAACTCTGCCAGCGGATCAAGGATACGGCGGGCAATCGAAATCGCACTGCGCTGTTCCACATGCAGATCCGGAAATTCCTCACGCGCCAGCTTACTCGCACTATATACTGATGCTCCGGCTTCCGATACCATGGTAAAAGCTATATTCAATTTATTCTCACGGATAAATTCAGCAACAAACTTCTCACTTTCACGTGAGGCTGTACCATTGCCGATAGCGATGATATCAATTGGATAGCGGGTACATAAATCAAGCAGAATGCGCTTAGCTTCCTGAACTCTCGCATTGGGCTGATGCGGGTAAATAACACTGACCGTCAGCATCTTCCCCGTCTTATCGATAACCGCTAATTTACAGCCGGTTCTAAACGCCGGATCAAAGCCGAGAATCGTCTTGTTCTTCATTGGCGGCTGCAGCAGCAGACGTTCAAGATTCATCGAGAATACATCAATGCTTGATTTCTGCGCACGCTCACTTAATTCAGCGCGGATCGTATTTTCAATTGATGGAATAGCCAGCCGCTTAATGCCGTCAGTCACCGCCATTTCGATCTGTTCCTTTACGATGCTCTCACGGTTTTTAGTAAACCGGCGGATCGCCCAATTGATACAGTACTGCTCATCAAATTGAATGGATACGGTAATTACCTTTTCCTTTTCTGCGCGGTCCATCGCCATGATACAGTGATTCGGAATGGAAATCACCCGGCTCGTAAAATCATAATACATCTTATAAACCTTGCGCTCATCCTCATGTTTTTTCTTTTCCTTAGTTACGATTTTACCGTAATTATTCATGCTGTCCTGTAGCTTTTTACGTATTTCTAAATCATCGCTTGCCATTTCCGCAAGTATATCTCTGGCTCCCTGCATTGCTTCTTCAGCCGTTGTAACCTTTTCATTGAGATATTTTGCTGCTTCATTTTCGACATTGCCCTGCTTAGGCAGCGTCAGCATCCATTCAGCAAAGGGTTTCAGCCCCTTAGCCACGGCATCCGTTGCCCTTGTTTTACGTTTCTGCTGATAAGGACGGTAGATATCTTCAATCTGACTCAGCTTTGTGCAGGCTGCCAGCTGCGCCTTGATTTCATCGGTCAATTTACCCTGTGTCTCAATCAATCTGGCGACATCTTCCTTACGCTTGGTAAGCGCCGCCTGATATTCATATTTTTCAGAAATAACACGGATCTGTTCCTCATCAAGTCCCCCTGTCATCTCCTTGCGATAACGGGCGATAAAAGGAACTGTATTGCCTTCTTCAAGCAATGCTAATGTACTTTTAATTTGATTTACTGATATATTAAGTTCTTTCGCGATAGGTGCGATTAAATGTTCCATACTGCTACCTCTTTTCTCTCTATGATTATAATGCTTTTATTTTTTTATTCCAGTCTTGACAGCCTTAAGCTCAAGAATGGTTTCACCTGGATTCATTGTCAGAAATATCTTGCTGATACGCGGATGTTTGATTTGTTTGCGGACCAGTTGAGCCAATTTATCACCATGATTGGAGCCATGAATGACAACCAGCTCACTCACTGATGAAGGACAGGTGTCTAATGTTTTTAAAAGATATGCCTTGGCTTGTGATGTCAAACAGCCATGTAGATCAATTGTTTTTCGCATAATGCCTCCCAGCCACTATTATATCATAAATAAGGGGTGTCTTTTATTCCTGATTAAGATATAATGAATATCAGGTGAACAATATGAAAACAATCCAAAAACCAAGAATCAGTGCTGACATCCAACCGGTTCAAACCATTGAGAAGGCTATGACTGAGGATGATCTGATTGAAAATGTGTTAATTGAAAATGAATTTATCAGTGAAGTGAAACCCGAGCGGATTCACATCAATGGTTCTATATTCAGAAGCTGTGACTTTATGGACTGCCGCTTTGATCATTGTGATTTCTGCGACTGCATCTTTGATAACTGTGATCTTTCAAATCTCAGCTTTGAAAAAGGGTCATTCCATCGCTGTGAGTTCCATAAATGCCGCTGTACCGGCAGTGAATTTACAAGCATGCTGATTCAGAACACAGTCTTTGATCACTGCAAATGCACATATGCCAATTTTTCCTCTTCCACTTTAAAAAATAACCTGTTTATAAATTGTGACTGCGGCCAGGCCAGTTTTGTGGCAACCCAGTTTAAAGAGGTACTGTTTAGTGACAGCAAGCTGGATGAAGCAGAATTTTTCAATTCATCCTTGGCAGGTATTGATGTCTCTACATGCAGTATTCAGGGTATTGCCGTATCAATGGATACTTTAAAGGGGTTAATTGTTTCAGAGTATCAGGCTATTGAACTGGCAAAGCTGCTGGGACTGATTATTAAGGATAATGCATAAGAATTATTTAAAGTCAAAAAAAGGAAGAAATAGATCAAGATCTAAATCTTCCTTTTAAATTATCTGACATACTAATTAAAAGATTAAAATGACATTATTTATGCTTCAACACTGGCAATCTTCACTAATAGCTCCGTGATTTTATTCATCGCCTGAATCGAAGCAAATTCATATTTACCATGATAATTTGCACCGCCGGTACCAAGATTAGGACAATTCAAGCCATCATAAGTCAAGCGCGCGCCATCCGTACCGCCGCGGATTGCCGTTGAACGAGGCGTAATGCCTAGACTCAGCATAGCCGCTTTCGCCCGGTCAACACAGCGCATATCTTTTTCAATACACTGACGCATATTGGCATAACTGTCACTGATGGCAAGTTCAATGATCTCATAACCATATTTCTTGTTTAGGAAATCACGTGCATTCTCAAATTCTGCCTTCTGATGTGCCATTTTTTCTTCATCATGATTGCGGATAATATAATGCATTACAGCTTTTTCACAGCCGCCATTGATTTCCGTCATGTGATTAAACCCATCATAGCCCTCTGTACACGCCGGATTTTCAAACACATTCAGACAATTATGGAATTCATAAGCAACCAGTATCGCATTAACCATCTTATTTTTAGAGCTGCCTGGATGAATGCTTTTGCCATGTACGGTAACAACCGCTGCTGCCGCATTGAAATTCTCATAATCGATGCAGTCAATATCGCCTCCGTCAACGGTATATGCATAATCACAAGCAAAGCGTTTTAAGTCAAAATCATCAGCCCCGCGGCCAACCTCTTCATCACATGTAAAAGCGATTGCAATGCGTCCATGCTTGATTTCAGGATGTGTCAGCAATGTTTCAGCCATCGTCATAATTTCCGCTACACCAGCCTTATCATCAGCACCCAGCAAGGTAGTACCATCTGTAACAATTAAATCATCGCCGATATATTGTCCCAAAGCTGGGAATTCCTTAGGTTCCATCGATACCTTTAATGCTTCATTCAACACAATCAATGAACCATCATAATTCTTAACGATGCGCGGCTTAACATCCTTGCCGCTGCAGTCCGGAGATGTATCCATATGAGCAATGAAACCAATTGATTCACACGCCATATCCGTATTCGCCGGAATACTGCCGTAAACGCGGCCATATTCATCCATCATCGCATCCTCGATCCCAATTGCTTTCATTTCCTCAACCAACAGCTTGCCAAGGTCTTTCTGTTTCATTGTGGAAGGCGTTGTTTCACTGTATGGATCACTTTCAGTATCAACTTGTACATACTTTAAAAATCTTTCTTCTGTTTTCATGTCATTCCTCTTTTCAATTAAAAATATTATAGCACAACTTCATTTAAACGTACGGTGAAATTGATGCTTCATCATTAATTTTAAAAACATAAATCAACATAGAAAAAGGCACTCCGCCAGGAAGCACCCTCTATTCTCTTTCCATTAATGCCTTATGAATCTCATGCTTCATCGCTTCATAATCATCATGGATGATCTTCACATCTTTACGCACCTGTTCAGTAACAGCAAGGTTTTTATCATCAAACTCTCTCAGCTGCGTCAATCCCATTTCAATAGCCTTAGCCGCAGAGTTTAAAACATCCTTGTCACCAACCAGCATTAAATTCTTTAAGCTCGTCATAACCTCACCCATCATGATTTTAATTGATTCAGTATCCGGCTGTCCATGATAAAACAAGATCGCTTTCGTAATAGCTTTTTCATGATTTTCAAACAGCTTTACATAACCTCTGAATTGATCGCGCAGGCTTCTTTCCTGTAAATGCTCAAGCAGATCAGAAAAAGTAGTAACACCCATATGACTGCCTTTTAATAATGTATCTAATGATTTTAAGATTTCTTCGTGTTCCATTGTTTCACCTCAGTCTTAGTATGAAACAATGCTTTTGAATTATTATAAATTAAAAACTTTTTTTATGGTATCGACAACCCCATTATCATTGTTACTTGGACATTCATAGTTGCAGACTGCTTTCAGCTTAGGATGTGCATTAGCCATAGCATAGCTGTACTCACATTCCTGCATCATTTCATAATCATTTAAAAAATCACCGAAAATCATCGTTTCAGCCTTGCTGACACCTAAAATTTTCTGCAGCTTTTTAACCGCTTCTCCCTTATTGACACCCTTGACCATGATATCCATCCATTCATGGGCTGATACACTGATTTGCAGCTGATCTTCAAAGTCTTTGAAATGAGGATAAGCATTCTTTTCCGCATGGATAAAATCAAGCACAGCTATCTTAAAGATAACCGAATCTACGGTATGCAGATTATCAATAATTTCATATTTTTTATAATAAGGCTCTACCTGTTCAATGACTCGTGGTTCACGGCTTGTTACATAAGCCTTGCCTTTACCGCACAGAATCGGATATACTTCTGGAATCCGCTCAGCAACACTCAGCAGCTTTTCAATTAATGGATGCGGCAGTTCACTGACTGACAGTTCCTCGCTGCCATTTAATATATAGGCGCCATTTTCAGCAATATAATAAATATCATTCTGAATGGGTGCAAAGCTGTCAAGCAGATTGAAATACTGACGTCCGCTGGCTGCCGCAAAGGTAACACCGCGTTCCTTTAATTTTAAAATCAGCTCATAAATTTCAGCCGGCACCTCTTTTTTATCATTCAGCAATGTGCCATCCATATCCGTAATAACAAGTTTTATCATAGAACAAATCCTCCAACGTCCCTATTCTACACTATTTTAAGCTAAAAGTCATGATTTGAATTCCGGTATACTGCATCACCCTCTTAGATTCTTAATTTACTTCTCTATGACTGTGCTATAATAAATAAAAGGGGCGTTAACATGAAATCTACCATTAAAGATGTAACTGCTTATATTCAACAATTTGACAAGGATAAACAAGCAATATTAAATACCTTACGCAGTTTGATTTTTCAAACGGTTCCCCAAGCTGAAGAAAAGCTTTCCTGGAGTGTTCCCACTTACTACTTGAATGGTTATCTCATTCAATTTGCGGCTTATGAACGTCATTTGGGATTTTATTCAAGCCCGGCAGCAATTCAGCATTGCAAGAGTATGCTTGACGGCATTCCCTTTAATAATAAAAATACAATTCAGCTTGATTATCAAAAACCGCTGCCTGCTGATTTAATTCGTGAACTAATTTTATACCGTGTTAGGGAAAATCAAAATTCATAATAAAGAGTGTCCGCGCAGAACACTCTTTATTTATTATTTAGTAATCATAAACTCCTGATTGATTGACATGGAAACCATCTGGTGTATAACCATCTCTGAGCATACTGCCGGTATGATCAATATAGTACCAACCGCCCTCATCCCAGATCCATTGATTTTTAACAAGTGATCCCGTACCATCGTGATAGTACCAGATTGACCCCTGTGGGTTCCATCCTTTAATCAATTTACCCGCGTCATTCATACAATACCATGTATCGTCAAGCGACAGCCAGCCCTTATGCATTGTACCCTTTTCTTCGAGATAATACCAATCACTGTTATCTGCCAGCCAGCCAGTTACCGTTTGACCTTGTTCATCAAAATAATACCAATCGCCAGTCACTGTCTTATGCCAGTATGGATCAATCGTCTCACTTAGCACATAGCAGCCAGCTTCTAATTGTGAGACCTCAAGCCAGCCTTCTTCATTAACCACAGTTGGCATTACCAAAACCAATTGATTAGTCTCTTCATCATATTTCTGATAATACAATGTTTTACCAACTAATTCTGTATCAGTCTTTATTTCAATTTTAACTGACTGCTGAGCAGAAAACATTTTTTCTTCTTTAAAATTTAACGTCATAACTGCTTCACCCGCTTTTTCAGCGGCTTTTTTAGTTATTTCATCCTTACCGTCCACCGTTACATTCACACTTAATGCACCAGTTAAGTCGCCCAATGCTCCTTTTGGATAAGTAATTTTCATATCGCTGTTTTCAATTACCACCGGTACTTTTTCATTCTCCTGAACGAGTTTTTTCACTACACTGCTGCTTAAAGAACCTGTCTTATCATCAACCTTAACCGTAGTTTCAGTTTCACCCTTGACAATCGTACTACTGGTACTGCCGCCGGAATGTGAAGAAGAATGATCAGGTTCAGGCTCAATAGTTGGTGTTTCCACAAGGCCGTCTGTCATCCAATAAGGAGCTGTTTCATCTGCGCCATAAATAAGATTATCGCCATAAAACAGACCTTCATATTCAGCACCTTCATTAAAACCATCTATTGTTAATGCTTTAACACCATTTTTCCAATTCCCTTTTAATTTAATTTCAACAGGTTTAAAATTATCACCTAAATCATTATCAGTAAGCTTTAAAGGGGCGCCAAGTACAAGTTTGTTAATTCCATCAACACCAGCAATCACACCGCCATCTTCAAATTCAAGTATTGTAGTACCTTTGGCTTCACTTCCTGCACTAACGTACAGATAACCAAGGTCACAGTCTTTAATAATAGCATGAATGTCACCTAACACATCAGCATTATTAAAAATACCACCCAATAACACAAATTCATTGCTTATTTGCTTATCTAAACGTGGCTCATAAAATTCTTTGACACCCTCAAGGTACATATCCACACTGCCAACGCTGAAATTTTCACCTGCAAACGAGCAACCGCCGCCAACAATATAATCAGATATTTTCGTATCAATAACATTAATTTTAACATTGCCCTCTACTATACCTTGCAGATCATTAGTTGCATTATAATTCAACGTTCCCCCAATAATCAGCCCTGATTGAATCCCTCCTGAAATACTATTAGCCGCAGGAAAATAAGTGTTTTTAACCGTTAATTCAACACTTCCGCAATTGGCAGTAGAATTATTACCATTAAGATACCCACAGCCTACCATATCTCCATAGCTGGTTAATGATTCAACGGTTAAGGAAGAGTTCCCCGATACATTAGCTGTTCCGCCTTCTGCGTAACCGCCGCCATAAATACTGCTTGTATAGCTATTTGAAACATAGACTTGTGTGTTCTCCACGTTAGCTTGTCCGCCATTTATAGCTTTTCCGCCGCCATAAACTTCGTGAGCATTACCCATACCGGGCGGATTTTCCACTTCATCAGTAAACCTGATACTATTTAACTTTACAATAACATTACCATTAACATTTGCAGAATTACCATCATCAGAACAACCACCGCCATATAGATCACCGCGTAGCCTTATATTATTTAATGTAATTCTAGGATTAGCTGTAATATTCTTATTATGTGAACCGCCATAAATACCACCAGTTTCGCCATTGCTGATCGTAAGTGGTATTCCATTGGCATACATTGTACCTGAAATGCTGTGACCTGCTAAATCAATCTCCAAAGATGTAATAGTATCAGGTATACTGATCGTTTCAGTAAATCCTTTTTCCATCACTACCTTTACATCACCAGACTGTTGATCCAAAAATTCTTGAAAACTATCCTGTGTCTGATCATAAACTAACGGATTCTCTGATTCCGCATAAATCGGCACTACACACGATGATAGAATCAAACTGCACACAAAAAGTAGTTTTTTTAATGATTGAAACATATCTCTCCCGCCTTTATCTAAATTTTCACATTTATAACATATACAAAAAAGCAGAAAATGTGTCATAAAGTATACTTTGTGAAACGCTTTCTTTATTAATATTGTATGCCTGTTTATTACATTTGTAAACCGTTTTTTGACACTTAGACACAGTTTCTGACCATATTTGTCTTGTGTCACAAAGTATACTTTATAACACGCTTCACTTACTGTTAATCGCCAAAAAACAACAGGAGCCTTTAAATACCAGCTCCTGTTTATTTTCTATAAATGAATTAAATCATTATTAAATAGCTAATGATACTGCTTTGAGCGCATGAATCAATGTCGTATCAAACACTGGCATCGGTGCATCTGACTGATTAATCAGCAAACCAATCTCCGTACAGCCAAGAATCAAGCCTTCCGCTCCCTGCTCATACAACTTCATAATAATTTGCTGAAAGATTTTTCTTGATGAGTCATGAATGATGCCTAAGCACAATTCATTTAAAATGATATCATTAATTACTTCAATATCCTCATCCTGAGGTATAATAACTTCAATACCGTTTTCAATCAGCCGCTGCTTATAGAAATCTTCACGCAGCGTATACTTGGTTCCCAGCAGTGCTGCCTTTTTGATATGCTTATCATTCAGAGCATCGGCAGTGGCGTCAGCAATATGAACAATAGGCAGCTTTATCTTATTTTCAAGCATTGGCACAACCTTGTGCATTGTATTTGTACATATAATTATAAAATCAGCACCGGCTCTTTCCAGCCGCAGCGCTGCCTCTGTCAATAATTCAGCACTTTGCTGCCAATCACCCGCAGACTGACATGCCTCAATTTTCTGAAAATCAACACTGACCAAAACTAACTCCGCGGAATGCAGACCGCCCAGTTTTGACTTTACAGCTTCATTTATTACCTGATAATAAGTCTGGGTACTTTCCCAGCTCATGCCGCCGATCAAACCGATAATTTTCATATAGCCTCCTTAAAGAAAAATCCTGCATCAACAGGATTCTTAAGCATTACCTAATAAAGCAAACAAAACCATAAAATACAATGCCGCAAATATCAAAGCAACAAAATAATTCACGCCGCCTTTACTGTGAATCACAGATAGCTGTTCCTCACTGCTGAGATCACTGTATTTAGACAGCAGTTTGCTTATTTTCCGTTTAGCATGCGCACGGTATAATGGATAAAAAGCTAACCCTTCAATCAGCCAGACAACCATCGAAAGCTGCGGCGGTATCGGCAGAATGCTAAGTATTGCCATTAATAAAATGCCTTCAAGATACATTTTACGGTATAAATAATAGAAAGGACCAAACAGCAGTGCCCAAACACTGAAACCGGCATTTTTACTGCGGTTATAAAAATTATCACTGCCTGCCAGTGAGCGCTCGCACTGTTCCTCAAATGAATAAGGATCATGATGCTGGTACGTCTGACCTATTGATTCTATTTCTATTTCCTGATTCTCCTGCATGAAATTCTCCTTCTTATTAATGGCTGAATTGGACAGCTAATTCACGTTCAGCTTCAAGCTGATTTTCATCAATCAGCAGCAAGTCTTCATTTTCTCTAAACCATTTATAGGCTTCGCCAAGTCCCAGCATAAAATCAATTTCTTTATGAAAGAACGGCTGCAAACGGCTTACATCCAATAGGATATCCTGATCCATGAATGGGAAAAACTTGGTATTGCGGGTGTTAGAATCTACATGATAAATCATGCCCTTCTTTCCAACGATCTCCTCACAGCAGGCAATCCATTCATTAAAAGTGATAGAATGACGATTGCCGGCATTATAAATTGTAATATTCTCACAAGGCTCAGAAATACATGTCAAAACTAGATTTGCCGCGTCTTTGACATAATAAAACTGGATTCTTGTATTACCGTCATTCGGCACATAAATCGGTCGGTCATTGACCAAATGATGGAATATCAAACGTTCCCGCTGCAGATAATTATATGGTCCATATACATATGGGAAACGCAGGATAATGCATTCAATCGGTGTGTTTTCAAATTGTTCAATCAGATAATTTTCAGCTGCCAGCTTATCCAAGCCGTACTGTCCCCATTCATTAGCACCCTTAGGTGCATCCTCTTTAATAGGCAGCGTACAGGCCGCATAATCATAGACAGCCGATGAACTGATATAAATATATTTTTTTAGGTTTACCAGTTCCAATGACTGAATCACTGTCTCACATTGATACTTAGTTTTACCGCTGACATCAACCACAATGTCGAAAGCACGATCCTTTAAAGCCTCACGCATTGAAACCTCATCATTGCGGTCAGCAAGTATCTGAGAGACGCCTTCAAACAAATTTGGTTCGCTCCCCCGATTTAAAATAGTTACATCGTAGCTGTAATAAGTAAGCACATTCACAATCGCACGTCCAATAAAACGATTCCCGCCTAATACTAATATTTTAGTAGCCATGATTGATTCACTCCCGTTATAGTCATTAAAATTATAACATGAAAAAGAGTTCTGCAGAACTCTTTTTGTGAAGATTTTACTAATCCTTATGCTGGATTCTTTTGATTAATTTATAAATTTCTACAAACACGACTGTTAATGCGGAAATACCGATAGCTTCTAAGGCATGTATTGGATCAAGCGGCACCAGTTTGAAAATATCTGACAAGAACGGCACATTGATGATCAGCACCTGAAGCAGTACGCCGACCGCTGCTGCTCCCCATAGATATTTATTATTGAAAATTTGTTTGGAGAATACTGAATGATGACTCTTCACATTAAAGCTATGGAATAGCTGACAGCCGACTAAAGTGATGAAGGCCATCGTCATGCCGTATTCGTGGGATACGTTTTCTCCTAACGCATAGGAGCATAACGTCAGTACACCCACCATGATTCCCTGCCAGATAATCGTCCATAAGAAACCATGCGCAAAGAAATCCTCATCTTTTTTACGTGGTTTGCGGTTCATTACATCAGCTTCTGTCGGTTCCATGCCTAATGCGAAGGCTGGCAATGAATCTGTAATTAAGTTAACCCAAAGCAGATGGATTGGCAGCAAAGGTACACCAAAGCCGCTGGCGGGAATCAGCACTGAAATCAATGAGGCACCGAAAATGACTAATACCTCGCCAATATTGCTGGATAAAAGATACTGCACATCTTTTTTAATATTATCAAAGATACCGCGGCCTTCACGAATTGATGAAATGATCGTTGCGAAGTTATCATCAGTTAAAATCATCGCCGCAGCGCCTTTTGCGACATCTGTGCCGGTAATACCCATCGCACAGCCGATATCCGCACTCTTTAATGCCGGCGCGTCATTAACACCGTCACCCGTCATCGCTACAATATGTCCCTGTGCCTGCCATGCCTTTACGATACGCACCTTGTGTTCAGGGGCAACTCGAGCATAAACACTATATTCATCAATATGCGATTCCAATTCTTCCTGACTCATCTTATCAAGCTCAACACCCATAATAGCCTTCTGTCCTGCCGTCAATATGCCAAGGTTTTTAGCAATTGCTACAGCGGTAGTAATATGATCACCGGTAATCATAATCGTCCGCACACCGGCTTTAGCTGCCACGGCAACGGCATCTTTTACCTCAGGACGCGGCGGATCAATCATCCCGACCAAACCGATAAAGGTTAAATCATTTTCAATCAGTTCACTAGTAAGCTTTTCAGGTATCTGATCCCAAACACGGACTGCAACCGCCAGTACCCGCAGGGCATCATTAGCCATTTCATCATTGGCAGCCATTGCCTTCGTGATATCCGCATTAACACAGCGGGCTAAAGTTACATCTGGACCACCTTTGGTAATAGACAGAATCTGACCATTTAATTTATAGAATACCGTCATCATTTTACGTTCTGAATCAAAAGCAAGTTCAGCATCACGCTGATAAGTTTCAGCTAATTTTTCCTTACTGAACCCCTTCTTCAAACTGGCAGCTACCAAGGCGGTTTCCGTAGGATCACCGATTTCAATCAGCTGTCCGTTTTCTTCAATCAGTTCCGCATCTGAACATAGCGTAAAGTAGTTCAGCATATCGATTGCTTCATGATCCTCTGTTTCTTCAAATGAACGCAGACCCATCGCTGGCGTATAGGTTTTTACTACCGTCATTTTATTCTGTGTCAGGGTTCCTGTCTTATCGGAACAAACAATTGAAGTAGAGCCTAAGGTTTCAACTGCCGGCAGACGGCGCACGATTGCATTCTGTTTTACCATCTTCTGCACACTTAAAGCTAATACGATGGTCACAACCGTTGCCAAGCCTTCCGGAATCGCCGCTACCGCTAAAGCGACAGAGGTTTTAAAGGCATCTAAGGCACTCAGCCCTGACAGCATTTCCATACCGAAAACAACGATACAGATACCGATGCACATAATGCCGATCATTTTACCGATTTCATCCAATTTATTTTGAAGCGGTGTTGCTTCCTGCTTTGCCGCCAGCAGCATACCGGCAATCTTACCTACCTCATTCTGCATGCCAATCGATGTCACTATGGCTATTGCACGGCCATAGGTCACATTGCATGACTGAAATACCATATTGGTTTTATCACCCAACGCTACCTCAGTTTTATCAATGATTTCATCATTTTTCTCTACCGGCAGACTTTCACCCGTCAATGCACTTTCATCCACCTTGAGATTATGACATTCTACAATTCTTGCATCACTTGGCACACAATCCCCGGCTTCAAGCACTAACACATCACCAACGACCAGTTCTCTGGCCGGCACCACACATTTTTTACCATCACGCAGCACTTTGGCGTTAGGCGCGCTCAGCTTCTGCAAAGCCTCTAAGCTTTTCTCTGCCTTGCTTTCCTGTACCACCCCTAAGATTGCGTTAACCACAACGACAAAGACAATAATCGCACTGTCAATCCAATCACCAGGCTCAACAAGTACCGATACCAAAGCCGCAATCAGCAGAATAATGACTAAAGTATCCTTGAACTGCAGCATAAAGCGAACAAACAAAGACGCTTTTTTCGGCTGTTCAAGCTCATTAAAGCCATCCTTAGCCTGACGTTTTTTAACCTCTTCACTGCCTAATCCTATACTCGTATCAACATTTAATGCCTTCTCTAATTCCTGTTTTGTTTGATTAATCATGTTTACCTCCCAATTCGATAAAAAAGACCCTTATTCTACAACACATGAAGAATAAAGGTCTTGCTTATCCTTATCGGATCATTACATCCGGATGCGAATGCATCGGGCTTGTCGAATGTAATTATGAATTGCTTCATCAGCTACTCCCCCTTATCAGGGTATTTTTATCATGCTTGTACAATATCATTTTGACCCTTAATTGTCAATAACATTATTGTAACCAACGATTAAAAATTGAACCATTTTTGACAAAAGCATATCATTGTCTAAATTTTATAATGTTAATTCCATGATATAGTCATCCATAATAAATCCCTGACCAATATCGGTTTCAGCCTCATCAATGACTTTAAAACCTTTTTTGCGGTAGACAGCCAATGAATGCTCATTATGCTTGTTGCAAGTTAGATAAATAGCCTTCAAGCCAAGTTCCTTACAATATTCAACCGCTTGTTTAAACAATAGACTGGCATAGCCTTTACCTCTTGCCGGCGCGTCTAAATAAAGTTTGCTTAAAAATAAGCGCTCTGATTCTGGTTTTACGCCCATATAGCCAACCATCACATCTCCCTCATAAGCCAGATAATAGCGATAATGCTGTTCCTGAATCGCTTTTTTAATTGCCGGATAGCTTTGATTCATCGCTACCATATAATCAATCTGCTCCTGCGTAATAATCCCTAAAAAATAGTTATTCCATATCTTTTCTGCCAGCTTTGCCAGCGTCTGCAGCTCTTCTTCACTTTCACATAGTTTAATTGTAAGCATGCTTCCATCTCCTTTTTCAATACATTAGCACAAATCATTTTAATTATAAAGTTTTTAATTTAAAAAAAGACGGTTTCCCGTCTATTTCATTTTATCCATCAGCATTAATATCTCATTCAATTTGACATCGACATCACCCGTCAAGATTGCCTCTTTCACACAATGCTCCACATGACCCTTTAAAATCTCTCGGTTCGCTTTATTTAAAATGGCTTGGGTGGAAAGCAGCTGGGTGGAAATATCAACACAATAACGGTCATCCGCAATCATCCGCTCGATCCCATCAAGCTGGCCGCGGGCTGTTTTAATCAGCCGCAGCACACTTTCTTTATTTGCTTTCATCAGTCAATCGATACGACTTCATACCCAGCTTCTGCTACGGCTGCTTTTAAAGTCTCATCACTGACCTCATGATCCAAAGTCACAACCGCCTGCTGCTTTTCCAAATCAACCTTGGCATGAACGCCTTCAATACCATTCAGCGCTTTTTCCACGTGGTTTACACAATGCATGCACATCATACCTTCAATTTTAATCGTTTTCATTTTATTCTCTCCTTGTTGTTTATTCTCATCGGCAGGCTTTAGTTCAGCTGCCGTATGATCCGTTTTAAAGAACTTCAGTCTTAATGCGTTGCTGACAACACATACACTGCTCAGA
Organism: Dielma fastidiosa; assembly: GCF_003475485.1. Taxonomy (NCBI): domain Bacteria; kingdom Bacillati; phylum Bacillota; class Erysipelotrichia; order Erysipelotrichales; family Erysipelotrichaceae; genus Dielma; species Dielma fastidiosa. The sequence continues at coordinate 596,249 of NZ_QRQL01000001.1, forward strand.
CTCATTGCCGCCGCGCCAAACATCGGATTCAGTTTTAAATTAAATGCCGTATAAAACAATCCGGCAGCTAACGGTATACCGACTGAATTATAGAAGAATGCCCAAAATAGGTTTTCTTTAATATTGCGAATTACGGCCTTGCTTAAACGCAGGGCGGTGACCGCATCGAGTAAATCAGAACGCATCAGGACAATGTCCGCACTCTCAATGGCTACATCCGTACCGGCTCCGATTGCAATCCCCACATCAGCTCTCGCTAATGCCGGCGCATCATTGATACCATCACCGATCATCGCCACCTTTTGACCTTTAGCCTGTAAATCACTGATAACCTTTTCTTTATCCTGAGGCAAGACCTCAGCGATAACCGTATTAATATTTAACTGAGAACGAATAGCTTCTGCGGTACGCTTATTATCACCGGTCAGCATAACGACATCAATACCCTGTTTTTGAAACCGCTGAATCGCTTCACGGCTCGTTGGTTTGACAACATCCGCAACCGCTAAAATTCCCAACACCTGCTTTGTATCCGCAAAAAGCAGCGGTGTTTTACCTTGATCTGCCAATTGATCCAATTGATTTAAAAGATCACTGCAGTCGATGCCTGCCTCATTCATCATCCGCTGATTGCCGGCCAAATAATGTCTGCCATTAAAATCCGCTTCGACACCCTTACCGAATACAGCTTTAAAATGTTCGACGGAGGCAGCGCTGAAGCCAGCTTTTTCACTATAAGCAACAATCGCTTCCGCTAATGGATGCTCACTTGGCTTTTCTAATGCCAGTGCCAGTTCAAGCAGTTCATTGCGGCTTGCATTGAGCGTTATAACATCTGTAACCTGAGGTTTTCCCTCAGTAATCGTACCTGTTTTGTCCATCACAACGCATTGAATCGCATGAGCGGTTTCCAAAGCTTCACCAGATTTAATCAAAATACCATTTTCCGCACCTTTGCCGGTACCGACCATGATTGCCACCGGGGTTGCCAGACCTAAGGCGCATGGGCATGAAATAACCAGTACCGAAATACCAATTGACAAAGCAAATTCAATTGACTGACCCTGTATCAGCCAATAAGCCGATGCGGCAATAGCAATGAGAATTACAACCGGCACGAAGATACCGGCAATCTTATCGGCCAGCTTAGCAATCGGCGCTTTACTTGCACTGGCATCCTCAACAAGCTGTATGATTTTGGCCAATGTCGTATCATTGCCGACACGCGTAGCTCTGAAACGAATTGAACCGCTCTTATTCATCGTCGCACCGACCACACTGTCACCGACACCTTTTTCAACCGGAATGCTCTCACCGGTAATTGCTGCTTCATCAAGCGCGGTGGAACCTTCCAAAATCACACCGTCAACCGGTACCTTAGCCCCCGGCTTAACAATCACTGTATCACCGATCACTACCTCTTCAACCGCGATTTCACGTTCCTGTCCATCCCGCCAAACTAAAGCTGTCTGCGGTGCCAGATCCATCAGCTTACTGATTGCTTCACTCGTCTTTCCCTTGGATTTAGCTTCTAAATATTTACCTAAGGTAATCAGGGTTAAGATCGTAGCCGCTGATTCAAAATAGAGATCCATATGGAAACGTTCCACAAGCGCCATATCATGAACGCCTAAACCATAACCAATGCCATAAATTGCGACAATACCGTAAATCATCGCCGCTGCCGAACCAATTGCAATTAATGAATCCATATTCGGTGCGCCATGAAATAAAGTCTTAAAGCCTACCTGATAATATTTACGATTCACATATAGAATGGGCAGACAAAGCAGAAATTGCGTAAAAGCATAAGCAATCGCATTCTCCATGCCGCTCAAGAATGATGGAATCGGCAATCCCATCATATGTCCCATAGATATATAAAATAATGGAATCAAAAAGATAAAGGAAACAATCAGCCGATAACGCATGGAATGCATTGCATCCTCAACAGCATCAACCTTGACACTTGCCTTTTTAGGCTGTGCTCCCTGATGAAGATTAGCGCCATAGCCTGCCTTTTCAACGGCAGAAATAATCGCATTTTCATCAATTTCGCCTTCTTTATACTTTACCTGCATACTGTTCGTTAACAGATTAACACTTACTTCTTCAACACCCTCAAGCTTGCTGACACACTTCTCAACACGGCTTGAACAGGCTGAACAAGTCATCCCTGTCACATCAAATTTTTCATTCATCGCAAGCCTCCTATTACCCCCTGGGGGTACGGGTACAATATAACGCAGGTTTTACCTTCTGTCAAGTCTTATGATTTACTGAACAATAATTAACTATACAAAAAAGTACCGCTAGGTACTTGTCTTTTGATGCTGTTTTCGGTATTGAGAAGGAGTGCAGTTAAAACGCTGTTTAAATCTGCGGATAAAGTAGCTTTTTTCCTTAAAGCCTATCGTTTCACAGATTTCATTGATTGGCATATCGGTTAATATCAGATAACGCAATGCCTGTTCCAACCTGATTTCAAATAATTTCTGAGTAAAGGTCATACCTGCGTGATGATGAAAATAAGCGGAGAAGTAATCTGGATTATAGGAAAAATGCGCCGCTGCACTTTTTAAATCAATTTCCGCATAATTCTCTCCGATATATTTCAGCACTTGGCCAAAAGGGTGATGGCGTACCATCGTTGATTGACTGACAACCAAATGATGTACAAAATCACGCTGCAGATTGGTCAGATACTGTACTAAACAGCAGCGCAGCAGCTTATCGGAAAAGTTATCATGAATCATGCATTGACGCAAGAGGTTCCGTGCTGATTCAGCTTGCGGACTGCGCCGTCCATAATCAAAGAATAAATAATCATGACTGTTTTCATCTAATGTCAGAAAATCATATATGATCCGGCAGTCGGCCAACTGACTCATCATGATCGTATCAAATACAGTTGCTTCCAAATGCAGCAGATAAATCTTATCCGACTTAGGCTGAATCTTAAACTGTGTCTTATTGCGCATCAGAATTGAATTACCTGCCTGCAGATGCATACGCCTGCCTTCCAGTTCTATTCTGCCATTTTCAAAGCAGATCAAAAGACTCACTGTATGAGCTGCATAAGCCTTACTTTCACAGGTGAGCAATGTATAGGGCAACGGTAAATCATTCTGCGGGTGCATCGGTTTGTTGTTCATATTGACATTGTAGGAGATAGTAATCTTTTAGTCAATCGTATTCTAAAAATAAACCACTTTTAATCTCAGATGTATAGATTATGTAAATGCCCTAATTTTGTTAATCTATTAACAAGGAGGATGGATTCATGAAAAAATCTACAAAAATGCTTTCCTGTCTATTAGTATCCTTATTGATGCTGAGCGGCTGTACACAAACACCTGCCGATAACAACAATCAATCAACGGATATTAAAGATGGTACTTACACAGCGTCAGAAAAAGGCTATGGCGGTGACGTGACAGTTACCCTCACGGTTTCTTCCGGTACAATCAGCGATGTTGCGATTGAAGGTGCCGATGAAACAAAGACGATCGGTCAGGCGGCGATGCCTGAATTAATTGAACAGGTGAAAGCCGCACAAAGTTCAGAAATTGATGGGGTCAGCGGTGCTACAATGACCAGCAACGCGGTAAAGAGCGCTGTGGATGCGGCAATGAGTGAAGCAGGCTTCACCGTTGATGCAAATACGGTTATCGGTGAAGATCAAACCTTAACCACCGATGTTGTAGTTATCGGTATGGGTGCTTCTGGATCAATGGCCGCTCTTAGTGCCGCTGAAGCCGGTGCAAATGTAATCGGCATCGAAATGACTAGTACATTGGGCGGCATGGGAAATGCTGCACAGGGAATGTTTGCCATCGGCACAACCCTTCAAGAAGAACGCTACGGCGATGATTTAGGCAGTGATGAAGAATACTGGTTTAATCATTATCTTGAATTAAGCAATTATCTTGGCAATGGACAGCTGATCCGTACCTTTGTCAGTGAAGCAAAGAATACCGTTGAATATCTGCTTGATCATGATATTAATGTCTATCTGTCTAAAACAGCACAGCAGATTGCTCACTTTGATGATACGATTATTTACCATCGCTGGGGCAATACACAGCCATTTGTTCATTTACAGGAATATCTGGATCAATACAATGTCGATATTCATTACAACACAACCGCGACCAAACTGTTGGTCAATGAAAACAATGAAGTTGTAGGCGTTGAATGCCGCAATGAAGATGGCAGCAAGCTGATTGTCAATGCTAAAAGTGTGATCGTTGCGACCGGTGGTTTTGCGGGCAATGAGGCAATGATGAAGGAAGCGCTTGGCGAGGAAATCTATGAAACTGTTTCAGTTATGGGCGGCAGCGACGGCAGCGGTTTAGAAATGATGTATGAAGTGGGTGCCGGTAAAGGTGAACTGCTTTCAATGAATCATGGTGTCGGCCCTAAATCCCAGGATGTACAGGTAGCTGATCAGCTTACATTAAATTCACCGGTACTTTGGGTAAATAATCTCGGTCAGCGGTTTATGGCTGCGTCATTATTAAAGGATACGGTTGATTATTCAAGTGCGGTTCTTGCGCAAGGCGGTTTTGCCTATACGATTGTTGATCAGAAAACCGTGGATCAATGGACGGATATGAGTCAGGCCAACACCGGTTCTTGGGTACATTATTGGGATCGTTTCGGTATTACCGATGAAAATGGTGATCCAACTATCTACCACGCGCCGGTTGACAAGGAAACCTTCCTCGCTGACTTTGAAGTGCTGACTAATACAGGTGACGGCAAGATTGTGAATACACTTGAAGAAGCGGCAGCTTTCATCGGCTGTGATGCTGAAACCTTAAAAGCAACAGTTGCTGCTTATAACCAAGCCGTCAATGATAAATATGATCCTGAATTCTACACCGATGAGGATTCGCTGATCTGGACTTGTGAAACTGGACCTTATTATATTACTAAAGGCTACAACGCGGTACTCGGATCTTTAGGCGGTGTCGATGTTACCAATGAAATGCAGGTTGTTACCGAACATAATGAGATCATTAAGGGCTTATATTCTACCGGTAATAATGTCAGCGGCTTATCTGTAGCTGCTTATGTTAATGTCGAAGGAACCGGTTTAGGTTTCGCATTAACCTCTGGCCGACTGGCTGGCGCCAGCGCTGCCGAATACGCTAAATAAGCATCAGCAGACAGAAAGAGCTTTTAGGCGATTGCCTTAAAGCTCTTTTTATAAATAATTAACTTTTAATTATTCTATTTGATTTTCTTTAAAATGATTAACCGGCTACCTTTTAAACATTGTTAATGTTATAATATATAAAATAACTATGTTGAAGCTTCACATGAGGTACTGCTATTATGAAAAGTAAACTATCAAAAATAGGAGAATTAACCATCCCCATAATATTATGCTTAGCCTTAATTTTTACCGCTCTGCTTTCTATTACTTCCATTGATAACCTGCAGGGCAATGCCAGAGTCATCAATTATATCGGCATCGTCCGCGGCGCTACCCAAAGATTAATAAAAAAAGAATTGAATCATGAGCCTGATGACGCCCTGATTGAACGATTGGATAATATTCTGTATGGGCTGGCAAACGGCAGTGATGAATTTGATCTGATTAAGCTTGAGGATCAAACCTTTCAAGCCCAGCTGACAGAAATGGAAAGCAGCTGGTCAATCATCAAGGATGAAATATATAAAGTCCGCACCGGTTCATCGAATGAAGCTTTATATGCCTTAAGTGAAGATTATTTCGTTTTAGCAGATAATACTGTACGCTCTGCCGAGGAATATACGGAACAAAGTGTTCAAATTGCCAGAAATCATTTAATCATCTTGAATTCCGTATTTATTATTTTGGCTGGCGGCTGTACGGTATTTACTTATTATCAGGAAAAACGCAGAGAAATGCTGATTCGGATAGAAAATGAAAACAAGCGGAAAAGCGAGCAGCTTACAAGACAGCAGCGTGAATTGCTGGCACCGATGAATGAAATATCTGAATTGATGTATGTGTCAGATATTGATACATATGATTTATTATTTGTGAATGATGCCGGTAAAAGAATCTTTAATATCAGTGATGATTTAAGTAATTTAAAATGCTATAAAGTGATTCAGGGTTTTGATTCACCTTGTGAATTCTGTACTAATTCACGGTTAAAAACCGATGAGACTTATTCATGGGAATATACCAATCCCCTTCTGCAAAAGCATTATTTATTGAAGGATCGGCTGATTGAATGGGAAGGTAAAACAGCACGGATGGAAATTGCCTTTGATATAACCGCGACCAACAATGAAAAGAATGAATTGAAGCAGCGTCTGGAAAGAGATAATGTTTTAGTTGACTGTATTCGTGAACTTTACCATAATCATGAAATCACCGATGCGTTAACAACGGTACTTGCTCATATCGGTCAGTTGTTCTCCGCCGAACGTGCTTATATTTTTATATTTCATGACCCTTATTTTTCTAATATTGCCGAATGGTGCAATACCGGCATTGAGCCGCAGATTGAGCATCTTCAAAACGTTGTGATGGATGACTATCGGCCTTGGCTTGAGCTGCTTGAAAAGGATAAGAATATTATTTATGATGATATTGAGATTTTGAAAGATGAAATGCCTGCCGGTTATGAGCTTTTGAGTCAGCAGGATATCAAAAACATTGTTTGGGTACCTTTAGAAAAGGATAATGGATTAAGCGGCTGTATCGGCTTAGATAATCTGGCTTATGGCATGTCGGATATTGTCATTCCTTTCCTGCAGACCATTCAGTATTTTATTACATTGGCGATGGAAAGAAATGAAAACGAAAAAACATTATATGAGATGAGCTATCTTGATGAATTGACAACCTTTTATAACCGCAATCGCTACATTCAAAATATTACTGAATTAGAAGATTTACAAGGCAGTGTCGGTGTTGTTTATTTAGATATGAATGGCTTAAAAGGGATCAACGATTCCTTGGGCCATGCGGCAGGTGATCTGGCATTAAAGGCTTGCGCTGAGATTATCAAAAATAGTTCTGACTCTGAGAAGCTGTACCGCATCGGCGGTGATGAGTTTGTCATCATTTATACCGAAACGAATGAAGAAGCCTTTTATGACAATGTAGAACGGCTGAAAAACAACTTCAAACAGAGCGCGTATCAGATTGCCATCGGTTATAAATGGGAAGCTGAATGCTCTAACATTCAAAACGTAATCAAGGAAGCGGATGAGCTGATGTATGCGGATAAGATGCGGTTTTATCAAAAGCATCAGACTCGCCGTTACCGTCATGAGGAAACTGAGGTATAAATTTATCGATCACCCTAAATGATTTAGGGTGATTTTTATATCCAGATGAAAACAAATAAAGGATCGCCTTAAACGATCCATTTTTGTAATGTTTTGATCAGTATTTCTACATCGATTGGCTTAGCGATATGACCATTCATACCAGCATTCTGCGCCTTGACAATATCGGTAATAAAAGCATTGGCTGTCAGTGCGAAGATGGGGATTGTATTTGCATCTTCTCGCTTAAATGCACGAATTGCTTCAGTCGCTTCATAACCATTCATAACCGGCATCTGAATATCCATCAAAATGGCGTCATACTTACCGACTGTGGATTGTTTAAACATTTCAACAGCTTCTTTACCATTAACTGCAGTTTCTACACAAAGACCCTGCATATTTAAAATTTCCATCGCGATTTCCCGATTCAATTGATTATCCTCTACAAGCAGGATTCGTTTACCCTGCAGATCCGTGTGCTTCTCTTCAATAAACGCATTAGCTGTTTTATGCTTGCTGCTCATGCAGTAAAGCTTTAATATATGCAGCAGCTTTGACTTAAACAGCGGCTTAGTGATGAACGCATCAGCACCTGCTTTGATGAATACTTCTTCCGCGCCGGAAAAATCATAGGCAGACATGATAATAACCGCTACTTTATTACCGGCCTTTAAGCGTATTTGTTTTAATGTTTCAAGGCCGTCCATATCCGGCATTTTCCAATCCAGCAATACGGCAAATACCGGCTTATGGCTAAAGCTAATCCGATCTAATTCTGCCAGCGCCGCCGTTCCGGATAAGGCACTTCTCGTTTGCATCCCAAGCTCTTCAAGCAGCAATGCCGCGCTCTCACAGACGGTTCGATCATCGTCTACAATTAACACGGTTTGATTGATCAATTCATTTGCCTGTTCCTGCGCATCATGACATACCTGCAGCGGCAAAGATACGGTAAATTGACTGCCCTTGCCTAATTCACTTTTAACTTCAATCGTTCCATTCATCATATGGATAATATTTTCAGTAATTGTCATGCCAAGTCCAGTACCCTGTGTTTTAGAAATGCGGGTATCTTCAGCTCTTGAAAATGGTTCAAAGATATGCGGAATAAAATCCGCGGACATCCCGATACCATTGTCAGAAATCACAAATTCATAGCGTTCACGACCATCAATCATGGATTCATGTTCCTCAATCGCTAAGCGGATCGTGCCGCCCTCTTGGGTGTATTTTATCGCGTTAGAGAGTAAATTCATTAAGATCTGCTGAAGACGATCACCGTCAGCGACTACATTCTCATGAAGCAGATGACCGACCGTTATCTGAAAATCGAGATTCTTCTGCACCAATAAAGGCTTGCACATATCGGTTACATTCTGCAGAAGCTCCGGCAGCTTAATATTTTCCAGCATCAGATCAATCTTGCCGCTTTCAATTTTAGACATATCGAGAACTTCATTAATCAGATTCAGCAGATGCCGGCTGGATACATCAATTTTATTCAGACAGTCCGCAACCCGCTGCGGCTGATTGAGATTTGCCTGTGCAATTACCGTCATGCCGACGATAGCATTCATCGGCGTGCGGATATCATGCGACATTGATGAAAGGAAATTAGTTTTAGCCTCATTGGCAACCTTGGCTGTATTATAAGCATCTTCTAAAGCCTTTCGCTGCCGTTCCTGCTCAAGATGCTCTTCAGTAATATCAATCCCTACACTGTAGATTGACGGAATTCGATCCCAACTATCCTCACCGCTGATGTAGCATAAGGTCATTGTCAGCATTCGTTCTTCTTTCGAACGAGTGATAATGCGAGTCTGCAGCACCGCGTTTTGACCAGTCTTATTTAATGCTTTAGCACTCTTGTAAACCCGATCCATATCCTCTGGATGAATGTATGAGCATTTGGAATCCAGCTCAGTTTTAAATTGTTCGCCCGTATAGCCGATCAGCTTAAGCAATTCATCGCTGTACCATAAAACCGTATCATAATCTCTGGCATCAATACGCAGCAAACCGCCGGGAATCGTTTTGATGATTGCCTCCCGTTCCTGATCTTTTTTTGCCAGCTTATATTCTGTACTCAGCATATCATGAGACAGCTCAATCCGCGCGCGGCGGCCTTCCCATTCAAGCATGCGGTCTTTAATCATAAACGTTCTGTCCAGCGATGGATTATAGAATTCCCAAGCATAGGTTTCATCTTTTTTTAAAAGATGATTCGTACAAAATGGACAAGGTGCGCTTCGTCCCTGAATCGCCTCATAGCATTTTTTACCAATCAGCTTTTCTTTTGGCCGATTCAGTGTTTCACATGATTTCTCATTAACGTATAAAAGCTCGTAATTATCCATATCGCTGATATACACATTGCCCGCATATTCTGACATCAGCCATTCAATCTGTCCGATACGCGTCATTATCTCCGCATCGGATGCTGCCTGCTTATGACAAAGAATATTCATATCATGAAAAACTGCCGACAGCACTGTTTTGCCGTTGACAGTCTGATTAGTGACGGTCATATCCACCTGCTGCCAGTCAGTCAGCCCCTTAATTTTCAGACTCAAAAGCTCACTGCATTGACTCTGTTCACCTGAAAGCTGAAGCAGTGAATGCATCAGTTTATCATATGCCTCTTCAGTCAGCAGCTGCTTTAGCTTAACCGCATCCGATGTAAGCTGCCAAAGCTTTTTCAGCCGCTGATTAGCCGCAAGCAGAGGCAGTCCATCATCCAGCAGCAGATAGCAGGCGGCCAGTCCCATTTCATCCATCAGCGTCAGCCTTGCCGCGGCCCAATCCTCTGGTACTTGCGCCCGCTGTATATTCTCTGTCTGATTCATGGCAGTATCTCCTTTAAAACATGATTCCTATGAAACTATTATAGTCTCGAGTGCACATGTTAGCAATAATAAATACCAATTGTGATAATTATTCTTTTATCTTTATTTCCTGTAAATTACTTAATGCCTGATATAATTCATCAACATGAACCGGCTTTACTAAATAGCCGTTCATTCCCGCTTTTCTGGCTTTTGCCTTATCTTCTTCAAAGGCATCGGCACTCATCGCCAGAATAGCCACCTTACCGCGCTCACCAGGTAAGGCTCGAATCTTGCGGGCTGCTGTCAAACCATCCATAACCGGCATACGGATATCCATCAGTACCGCATAATAAGTTCCTTCAGGATGATTTTGTACCATCGCTGCCGCCTCAGCACCATTCACCGCTGGTTCAACAACCATTCCCTGCATCTCAAGCAGTGTTTTAGCAATTTCCATATTCAGCTCATTATCTTCAGCCAGTAAGATGCGCTTACCTTTCAGATTATATTCAGGCTTTGGCTCAGATTGCGCTTCATGATGAATAAACATACTGCCCAAAGCAGAGCAGATTGATGAAGTAAACAATGGTTTCGTAATAAAACCATTTGCCCCTGCTGCGATTGCCTCATTTTGAATGCTGCTCCAGTCATATGCGGATATAATAATAATCATCGTATCCGGCCCGACAAGCTGACGAATTCGGCGGGTAGTTTCTAAGCCATCCATATCCGGCATCTTCCAGTCAATCATCGCTACATCATATAATTCATGCTTATCCATTCGATCACGCACTGATGCGACAGCCTTGATTCCTGAATCAACCCACTCACAATCAGCGCCGATATCTTTTAGAATGGCGGTAACCTGTTCCCCTACAATTTCATCATCATCAACAATTAAAATACTCAAATCCTTTAAAAGCTCACGCTGACGGCGTATTTCTTCCTGTTTATGATCAACGTGAACCAGCTTCAGCGGCAGCTGAACGATAAACTCAGTTCCGACTCCCTGCTCACTTTCAACACTGATACTGCCGCCCATAAGTTTAACAAGATTATGCACGATTGACAGACCAAGACCGCTGCCTGCCTTATTGCGGGCATTATCACTGCGCTCCTGTTCAAATGGCTGAAACAGCTTCTGTTTAAATGATTCTGAAATACCGATACCATTATCCTTTACTGAGAATTTTAAATGCGCGTAGCCATTGCTTGTATACTCATTGCTGATAGTAACAGTAATCTTACCCTTTTCAGATGTGAACTTTAATGCATTGCTTAAAAGATTCATGAGAATCTGACGCAGATGCAGCGCATCCCCCTGATACTCATCTGCTAACGGCTCAAGTATCCGCATCTCATATTGTATTTCTTTCTCAGAGGTCTGCGGTACCAAGATACTGTTAATTTCCTGGAGAACATCCTGCAAGCTGAATTCATCCTCATTAATCTGCATCTTTCCTTGTTCAATCTTCGACATATCAAGGATATCATTAATCAAAGCCAGTAAATATCGGCTTGAAGTATCAATTTTATCAAAACAGTGCAAGGTAGTTTCAACATCTCCCTGCTTCATCTTACCAATTGTCGCCATGCCGATGATCGCATTCATCGGTGTACGGATATCATGACTCATACGCGACAGGAAATCACTTTTTGCTTCATTGGCGGCATTAGCTCTCTGCAGGGCGTCGCGAAGCAGCTGTTCCTGTCTGGCCTGCTCACTCTTCTGTTCATCCAAGCCTTTAACCAATAGGATCGCCAGCTGTGATTCCGCATAAGGATCTTCAACATGAATCACATGCGCTGACTGCCAATGATAGCTGCCGCTGACATCCTGCTGAAGCAGTTCCATATAGATTTCTTTTTCACCCTTCGCAAAACGTTCAGCCATAGCTTCCCGGCGGAAATTCTTTACATAATCCTGCTGATAATCCGGATGCACACGTTTAAAATAATCGTTAAACAGCTGATGATAACTGCCGGTTTCTGACAATCCAGCCTCTAATTCATTATGCAGCAAGGAATAGCTGTCTTCACTTAGATTCAAATTATAAATCAGCGGATACGCGGTATCGATAGCCGCTCTTAATGATTCTGTTTCAACCCGCCGGCTCTTTTCTATTTCAAGACGCATTTTCTTTTCATTTGTAATATCTGTATAAATAGCCTGAATTACATCTTTTCCATCCATATTGATCAAACGCTTCATCAATACGGAGATCCACAGCTCACTGCCATCTCGCCGATATGTCAGCCGTTCATAAGCAGTCTCATCACCCAGCTTCATATTATTTAATGTATTAACGATTGCGTCATAGTCCTTGGCAAGAACAAACTGAAGCGGACTTTTAATTTCTCTATGGAAGCTTTCTTCATCATAGCCGTAAATTTCCCATCCCTGACGGTTGCTCATCAGCAGCTGATGCTTCGCATCGACACTAAACTGAATGATTCCGCAAGGCAATGTGTTAAACAATTCCATCATGAAGGCCGCTTGACGCTTAACATCACGATCTGCCTTAGCATATAATAACTCGCGTTCTTTGCGCTCGGTAATATCACTGACAAAACAATAGGCTTCGTCAACACCCTGATCATTTTTAATAATTTTACCAATATTTAAAATCCAGATCAGCTGGCCATCAGCTCTTCTAAACCGATATTCACACATGAAATTGCGCTGTTCCTGAATTGATTTCATTAATTCATTATGAATCTTTTCTAAATCCTGTTCGTGAATCAAAGAAACTGTATTCCCGAGGGTAGCTTCCATAAATTCGGCTTCATTCGCAAAGCCTATCAGCTCACAGCCTTGCGGAGAAATCCATTTTGTAGTCAAATATTCATCCATCGCGCAAATAGTCGTACCGCCCGGCAATTGAGAAAGCATCAGTTCAATCTGATTATCACGGGCTTTTAATTCATCCTGCAGTTCTTTATAACGAGCTTTCCCATATTGAAGCGGGAATAAGCGTTCATCCTCCATCGCGTCATAAGCGATTGAATGATGCATATGCTTAATCCTAAAGCGGTCAGACGCCTTATGCAGAACAAGGGTGATTCGCTGAAATTCATGGATGCTGACTTCATTATCCGCTCTGGTATCCATATAGCTAGACCCTTGACATACCGCATCATCCTCACCCAGCAGCACAACATCGTAATGCTCCTGGCTAAGAATGCATGGCTGAAGATCATCCTTACCGTCAATAAACTGCTTGGCAACCGCGGCTTTACCAACCGCTGACTGCGCGCGTCCTGAACCAAACCAAATAATATCCTCATCCATTGCATTGATTAACGGTTCGATATTATTATCCTGAAAAAAGGTACGCAGGATATGAGCTGTAAATTCACTTACTTCTTCCTTGTTTTTAATCATTTTCTTACCTCCTGCAATGAAATGATTTTTCTTCACAATCTATGGGATATCGACCGATACGGATGCCTAAAAAACAGTATCTACCCCCGATTTATCAAGCTCACATGACATTATATGATACTTATCATTTTATCACAAATCCTTATGAATTACTATGAATCCTACAAATTAGAAAATGAGTAAAAAGTAGAATTAAATTGAGGAGTTTGGTATACATTTGTATTCTAATGGCAGATTACAATAAGCATCTAAAAGCTGTGATTCATTTTGATATAATCGTTGCTTTTCATTCTTTACAAAACCACCTTGTTAACTTGAGATATTTTGTGCTATATTGAGATTAGAGAGGAACAGCATCATGAAAATTAAATCAATATTAACAATATTCTGTTTGTTTGTTGGGCTGACTGCTTGTCAAAGTCCTGTTTATGAAGGCAAAGCTGAACTCAATGTTTATTTTCAAAAGCCCCAGCATGCCCCTGTGGTAAGAAGCTATGAGCACTATATAAAGCTTTTTCCTACTCAAATCAAACGATGCATAATGCAGGCAGTGCATTATTCAAAGGCGGATACAGTTACAGGGAAAGTCAATCCTGAACAGGATTATTTCTATACGATTGAAAGTGCGTATACTTATATTGGTTCTCATAATCAAAATGAATACACCAATACCGATGATGAACTTTATAATTGGTTGCATACAAATATTACAACAGAAGTTACTTATGAACATATTCAGACTAATTTAAAAGGAGAAACTGCCCAACTATTAAATTACTATTTTGATAGTCTCTATTCTGATTCAATAATTACACAAGCCATAGAAATGACTTATCGTTATTTTGTGGATGATGAACATGATGTTCTATCATTAGTGATTCGGTGTGGTTCCGCAAATCTGTTTTATTATTCAATGCGCCGTGAAGTCTTTAACATTGATTTAAGGACGAACAAATTGATGACTAACGAAGAAATCATTGAGCGATATGAGTTAGACAAGGAAAAAACTCAGCAGCTTGTATATGATCAGCTTGATGCTCTTGGTTTCCGCTTCTGTAGTACAGAAATCGTTGATGCTTGCGAAGTTGACAAAGATGATTCAATTCATGACATATGCTATACCGATTGTTATATGACGGATGAGAATTTAACTTCTTACTTCAGAAAGGTTTTCAATGCGCAGCTTGATGGCGGTGGTTTGTTTGTGACTGATGAAGGCAAGCTTCGTATGATAGTTGAAATAGCCCATCCACAGCTTCAATTACCGGGTGTTGATCAAGTATATTTTGCTCTGGTTGATTTGATGTGAACAATTTGATACTGAAAATTTTGATTGTTTATGAAAAGATAATTCTAACAATTACTATAATACAATTCATCCTATTACGATTAATTTAACTAATAAAGGAAGCCTTATGCTGTTTGATACCAACAGCCGTCAGCTTCCTTTTATAATTTTTATTTAAGCTTATTTCCATCCTTAAAAGCATTGCCGGCTTTTTCACCAAGCATGATATAAGTATTATGTACGGCATCAAAGGTAATCGGCGCCAGCTTGACAGGATCAATTTTTCCTTCCTCATCAAGAATGCTTTCATCCGCGCTTACATTGATGATTTCACCAATTAAGAGCTCACTTTCCTCATCAAAGCTTAACAGCTTGCATTCCAATGCCATCGGCAGTTCATCAATCAGCGGTGCATCTACAAATTCACTCTTTGTCGCATGGAAACCTGCCTTGCGAAATTTATCAGGCTCCTTATTGCCGGATACGATGCCAACATAATCACATTCAGTCACATGCCGTTTATCGGCCATACTGATTGTGAAAGCCTGCCGCTGAAGGATATTTTTTACTGTTTTATGTTCACCGCTAAGATACAGCGCTACTTGCTTATAATCAGCAATGCAGCCCCATGCCGCATTCATCGCATTGGGAACGCCCGCTTCATCATAGGCAGCTATGATTAAAACCGGTTGTGGATACATATATGGCTTTGCGCCAAAATTCTTTCGCATACAAATGCCTCCTTTGAATCAATCTCTCAAACTGATCAGCCAGTTACTGACAAAACGCTCTGTACCGTGCGCTATCATCGCAATCAGGATAAAGCCATTATATTGATAAATCGCGCCTATACCGATTGAAAAAATAAAAGATGCCAGCAGTTCATAGAATAAATCTTTATTAGCCTGTGCTTTCAGCAATCTATTTTTGATATAAATAGCCAAACACCACACACATGCATTGCAGAGTATCGCATAATAGGCTGCATTGGATACGGCCAACGTCTGAAGCAGCATAAAGATGAAATACTGCATCAACATACGCTGTGGTATTTCCATCAGCATCCCTTCCATACACCACCCTAGTAAATCACCGCCGTGTTTAGCCTCATTATGCTTTAAGCCATCAAGCATTGCAGCCAGCACGGTTATGATAATCACAATCATGAATAACGCAGAACTGCCCAAGGATTTTATCGGATAGAGCCCCAGCGACAGCTGCGCGATGAATAAAAAAGGAAAACTTGCAATCAAGACATTTAAGTATAACAATGTGGACATCTTATATTTTTTCAGCCATTCATTAAGTTTGGCTGTAAAGCCAATCCAGAACAATACTAAGCCAGCACTGATCAGCAATGTCAGTAATACTTTTAAAAAATCCATATTCTTCCCCCTTTAATAACCATAAGATGAAAGCGTATTACTCAATCTGAATAATACGCTTTTAATTGAATCAGTAATTATCGATCCTATCGATTTTTAATTGCAGCCTGAGCAGCAGCTAAACGTGCAATTGGTACACGGAAAGGTGAACATGACACATAAGTTAAGCCCAGTTTATGACAGAATTCAATTGAAGCTGGATCACCGCCATGCTCGCCGCAGATACCCAGTTTGATATCCGGTCGTGTAGAACGGCCAAGTTCAGCAGCCATCTTAATCAGTTTGCCGACACCGCGCTGGTCAATGCGGGCAAATGGATCTTGTTCATAGATCTTTTTGTCATAGTAATCCTTTAAGAAACCGCCAGCATCATCACGAGAGAAGCCAAAGGTCATCTGAGTTAAATCGTTTGTTCCGAAACTGAAGAATTCAGCTTCTTCCGCAATCTCATCCGCCAGCAATGCAGCTCTTGGAATCTCAATCATCGTACCCACAGAGTATTTAAGCTCAACGTTATTTTCCTTGATGATTGCATCGGCTGTCTTCACAACGATATCTTTTACATATTTTAATTCATTGCGGTCACCAACCAGCGGAATCATGATTTCCGGTTTGATGTGGTATTCCGGATGCCGGTTATTTACAGCGATAGCAGCTTGAATTACAGCTCTTGTCTGCATTTCAGCAATTTCCGGATAAGTAACAGCCAGACGGCAGCCACGATGTCCCATCATTGGGTTGAATTCATGAAGCCCCTGAATTACTGCTTTCAGCTCATCTAAATCAAGTTTCATATCAGCAGCCAACTGAGAGATGTCATATGAGCTTGTTGGCAGGAATTCATGCAGAGGCGGATCTAAGTAACGAATGGTTACCGGCAGACCCTTCATGGTTTCATAGATAGCTTCAAAGTCACCCTGCTGCATCGGCAGGATCTTATCAAGCGCTGTACGGCGCTGAGCTTCTGTTTTAGAGACAATCATTTCACGAACCGCTTTGATTCGTTCACCCTCAAAGAACATATGTTCAGTACGAACTAAACCAATACCTTCAGCACCATAAGCAACTGCCTGAGCAGCATCTTTTGGCGTATCAGCATTTGTTCTTACCTGCAATACGCGGGCATCATCAGCCCATTGCATAAAGGTTCCAAAATCACCAGACAGACTGGCAGGGATGGTAGGAATTGCTTCACCATAGATAAAGCCTGTAGATCCGTCAATAGAGATTGGATCATCTTCCTTATAAGTAACACCATTAACTGTAAAGCATTTATTCTCTTCATCAATCTTAATATCACCGCAGCCAGATACGCAGCATGTACCCATACCTCTGGCAACTACTGCCGCATGACTTGTCATACCGCCGCGAACAGTCAGAATACCTTGAGAAACAGCCATACCTTCGATATCTTCAGGTGAAGTTTCAAGACGAACTAGAACAACCTTATGACCTACAGCAGCCTTTTGAATAGCATCCTCTGCAGAGAATACGATATGTCCGCAGGCAGCTCCCGGTGATGCCGGCAATGCTTTAGCAATTGGTGTTGCCTTCTTTAACTCTTCCGGTGAGAACTGAGGATGCAGTAAAGAATCCAGCTGCTTAGGATCAACCATCATCAATGCTTTTTCCTTCGTAATCAAACCTTCCGATACTAAATCACAGGCAATCTTTAAAGCCGCTTTAGCTGTACGTTTACCATTACGCGTCTGCAGCATATACAGCTTGCCTTTTTCAATAGTAAATTCCATATCCTGCATATCACGGTAATGTTCTTCCAATTTACCGCAGATATCGACAAACTGATCATAAACTTCCGGCATAACTTCCTTCAGCTGATCGATTGTCTGAGGTGTACGGATACCCGCAACAACATCTTCACCCTGAGCATTCATCAGGAATTCACCAAATAATTTCTTTTCACCAGTAGCCGGATTTCTTGTAAATGCTACACCAGTACCGCAGTCATTGCCCATGTTGCCAAAAGCCATTGACTGTACGTTAACCGCTGTACCCCATTCACTAGGAATATCGTTCATGCGGCGGTAATAAATCGCGCGCGGGTTATTCCAGCTGCGGAATACCGCTTCAACTGATTTAATCAATTGAACCTTAGGGTCCATAGGGAATTCTTCATTTAACTGACGCTGATAGAAAGCCTTAAAACGTTTAACCATTTCCTTCAAATCTTCAGCATCAAGATCCGTATCTAAGTGAACATCCTTCTCAGCCTTAATGTCATCGATAATCGTTTCAAACTTAGCCTTAGAAAGTCCCATAACAACATCGGCAAACATTTGAATAAAACGACGATAACTGTCATAAGCGAAACGCGGGTTATTAGTTAATCGCGCAATCGTCTCTACAACATCATCATTGATACCCAAATTTAAAATAGTATCCATCATACCAGGCATTGAAGCGCGGGCACCAGAACGAACTGATACCAGCAATGGGTTCTCCACATCTCCTAACTTTTTACCTGTACGTTCTTCAAGATCTTTTAAGTTCTCTAAAATTTCATCGAGAATTTCTTCGTGAATTTTCTCACCGTCTTCATAATAACGGTTGCAGACTTCGGTCGTAACCGTGAATCCATCAGGAACCGGCATACCGAGATTTTTCATTTCCGCAAGATTCGCACCCTTGCCGCCAAGCAGCTCACGCATATTGCCGTTGCCTTCTGAAAACTTATATACATATTTTGTTTTCATTCTTAAACCTCCTCTAAGTTGGCTGTAATCGCTTACACATAATTATACAGATTTTTTGAAAAATTACTAGCCGTAAATGACATTTCTTCCTCACCTTGGATACCTTTTTTTCTTCAAACAAAATAAATACTGATTTATTCCTTCATCAACCATTCCTTAGATTTTTAATCACTGATTATTCAATTTAATCAATACATCATCTATATCTACGCAGAATAATTCATGTTGGCCAGTTTCATAGTTTTTTAAATACTGGGCTGCCTCAGAATAAATTTGCTTGATATTTCTTTCAATGTAAGCCATCACAAGTTCTTCCTGAAAATCGCCTCCCATATGATAGGCAAGCATGTATTTTTCAGTAATTGGAAACATTTTCGAATAATGAAGACCATGTTTTCTTCGATCTTTGGTTTTAGCCCTTTTAGGGAGCGGAAAATAAGTATTGCTAGGAGCATTACCAATATTCGATCTAAAAGGCATGGCAAAAGTATGTAGGTTTCCTTTATACTTCATTTTCAATAATATTAAACAAGGTCTGTCCTTTGCTTCCTGGCCCATAATCCGCATGATTTCATAATTCTCTGAAAACAATTCATAAAATGACTGCTTAATCGTTACAACCTTGATTTTTCTTTTATACTGACTGCTCATGATCATCCCCCCATATATGCAAACAGACTCTTTTTTACAAGAGTCTGTTTATGGATAATATTCTAAATTAAAGTCCCGTTACCCTCGGAGACCACACTTACACATGGATAATATTCTAAATTAAAGTCCCGTTACCCTCGGAGACCACACTTACACATGGATAATATTCTAAATTAAAGTCCCGTTACCCTCGGAGACCACACTTACACATGGATAATATTCTAAATTAAAGTCCCGTTACCCTCGGAGACCACACTTATGTGAGCAAAGCTCATAATAAGTTTATGCATCTAGTAAACATGAGTTTCCTCACCTATATTCTACCATATTAAGCATAAAAATCAAGCGTTTGACACGCTCGTTACACTCATCGAAAAAGATTGTTTCCGCAGCCATGTAAAGGTGCAAAGATAATGAATGACAGATAAACAATGTTTACTTAGCCTTTTCAGACTTGCTTCGATAAGTACAGAAATACAGTAAAAAATCCCGGTCAATGGAACGCTGATCCAATACGAATTGATTTTTTCTAAAGAAATCCTGGCCTCTTAAATTCATTCGATGCAGCTGTGCCACAAACTGCATATAACCTAAATTTATCATATTTTGTTTAAACATCACCATAATCTGAGTACCTAATGATTGCCCGCGCACTTCCGGAACAAGGTAGAAAGAACCAATCCAAACGGTGCGTTCAAAAGGATAGCCTTCATAGTAAGTCATAAAACCTGCCGGCTCACCATCAAAGGTAATCAGCTTGGCATGATACTTTTCAGACTTGCCCTCAGGCGGCAGTACCTTCTTTCTGACAATATCATGAACCTCCTGATCGCTGATCCGCTCTCCGCAGCCAGCCAGTGCATCCTCACACCGGTCACAGATTTGTCTTAACGTTGTTTCATCATCAATAGTCATCTCGCGGATATCCACTTTATGACGCGGCTGATTTTTATTCTCTTCCATGCTTTCATCCTCACTTTACTTTATTATTATAAGCGTACCCTTAAAGATTGACAAGCTGATTACCAACCAGAAGCATCCCAACTGGCATCACGCACTTTTTCAGCCCTTTGTTTTTCTGTGAATAGACTTACACAGTGATAACCGCTAAACAGCATCAGCACCAACATTACACTGGTACGAATTATGGCAGACAACAAGTAGGGTGCATCAGGCATCACCCAGCTAAGCAGCGGCTCAAGCAGAAATACTTCAGCAAGTATGATTAAGAAAATATTAAGCGTTGCCCTTTTAATATTTTTAACCACATATAATTTATTCATACAGTGCGGGCAGCTCATCTCACGCTTTAATTCACTGGCATAAATTTTACCGCGGCAGCATGGACAAGACCATCGCATTCCTCGTTTTTCCATATCTTCACCTCTATTTAATTATACACCAAAATAAAGAAAAAGCCCGACCAGTTAAGATCGGACTTCATGCTTATTTCTTTAACCCTTCCAGACGGGCAATATTCAAGGCTAACTGCTGTGTATAGCCAGCCAATTTTTCACGTTCAGCATCAACCTTGGCAGCCGGTGCCTTATTTGTGAAATTAGGATTTGCCAGCATTCCCTCAGCACGGGCAATTTCCTTCTTCAACCGCTCAATTTCCTTTTCACACTTAGCGATTTCTTCTTCTACGTTAATCACATCTGATAACTGAATAGAGAGTGTTCCATTTAAAATGGTACGGGTAACAACCTCTTCCGAACTGTCCTCATTGATCCAGAAAGCATGGCACATCTTATTCAGAATCGCATTAATCTTATCATCACAAGGCCGTAATGTGCCGTCAGCTGCCTTAACAATGATATTAACATCAGCCGAAGGTTTCAGATTATACGCAGTTTTAATTTCACGTACTGCCTGAATCATCGTAATCAATTCATTAACCGAGCTCATCTCTTCATCACTCATGGCAACATCAATCAGACTCGGCCATGTTTCAAGATTGATAGATTCAAAACGATGCGGAATACTCAGATAGATTTCTTCAGTAACAAATGGCATAAATGGATGCAGTAAGCGTACAATAGCGCTTAATACTGTCACCAATGTTGATTTAACCGCATTGCGGATCGCAGCATCCTCACTGTTTAGATTTGCCTTGCACAGTTCGATATACCAGCTGCAGAAATCATCCCAAACAAAGCTTGTTAGTTCATTGCCGACCAAAGCAAATTCATATTTATCCATATTGGCGCTGACTGATTCAATCGTTTCATTTAAACGTTTTAATATCCATTTATCAATCATCGAAGCCTGACTTAAATCTAACTGATCAACACTGAAGTCAGCATCCAAATTCATGCAGACAAAACGGCTGGCATTCCAAATCTTATTAATAAAATTCCAAGCTGCCTCAACCTTTTCGGTGATAAAGCGCAAATCCTGCCCCGGTGTGGAATTGGTCGTTAGGAAAAAGCGCAGCGAATCACAGCCATATTTATCGATAACTTCCATTGGATCGATACCATTGCCTAATGATTTAGACATTTTACGGCCCTGTGCATCACGCACTAAGCCATGAATCAAGACATCTTTAAACGGTCTTGAATGCATTGCATAGCGTGACTGGAACGCCATTCTGGCAACCCAGAAGAAAATGATATCATAGCCGGTAACCAATACATCATTAGGGAAATAACGATTCAGATCATCGGTATTTTCCGGCCAGCCCAATGTTGAGAAAGGCCACAGAGCACTGGAGAACCAAGTATCTAATACATCCTCATCCTGAATCCAGTTTTCAATATCCTTTGGATCTTCATAGCCGACATAAACCTCACCGCTGTCTTTATGATACCAGGCCGGGATACGGTGTCCCCACCAAAGCTGACGGGAAATACACCAGTCCTCAATATTTTCAAGCCACTGATTAAAAGTCTTTTCAAAACGCAGCGGGTAGAAATTGATTTTCTCCTCTGGATTTTCCTGATGCTTCAAAACCTCTTCTGCCAGCGGCTTCATTTTCACAAACCATTGTTTACTCAGATATGGCTCAACAATTACATCGGTGCGTTCACTGTGCCCTACCTGATGCATATGCTTTTCAATTGAAACAAGATTACCCTCTGCTTCAATTTTCTTAACTAACGCTTTACGGCATTCAAAACGATCCATATCCTTGAATTCACCGCAGCACTCATTCATTGTGCCATCTGGATTCATGCAGATAATTTTTGACAGCTTATACTTTTCACCGATCAAGAAATCATTAGGATCATGCGCCGGTGTACACTTCATCGCACCAGTACCAAATTCAATATCGATATAGCTGTCAGCAATTATCGGCAGTTCATCACCATTTGCCGGATTGATCACATGCTTGCCAATAACATCCGTATACCGCGGATCATCAGGATGTACGCAGACACAAACATCCCCAAACATTGTTTCCGGCCGGGTTGTAGATACATTTAAAATCTGACCGGTTTCCACAACCTTATACTTAAAGGTATACATCGCACCTTCAATCTCTTTATGAATAACCTCAATATTACTCAATGCCGTCTTTGCCTTCGGATCCCAGTTAATAATACGTTCACCGCGGTAAATCAGCCCGTCATTGTATAGATCGACAAAGATTTTCCGTACCGCATGGCTTAATCCTTCATCTAAAGTAAAACGCTCTCTTGAATAATCAAGACTCAGACCCATTTTAGCCCATTGCTGGCGGATATGACTCGCATATTCTTCTTTCCATTCCCACGCGCGGTCTAAAAATTTCTCACGGCCGATGTCATAACGGGAAATGCCTTCTTTTTTCAGCCTTTCATCAACCTTTGCCTGTGTCGCGATACCCGCGTGATCCATTCCCGGCAGCCACAGCATATCATACCCCTTTAACCGTTTATAACGGGCAATGATATCCTGTAAAGTCGTATCCCATGCATGTCCAAGATGCAGCTTACCGGTAACATTCGGCGGCGGTATTACGATGCAGAAAGGATCCTTGCTTTTATCGCCCGCTTTAAAATAACCCTCATCACACCAGGTTTTATAAATATCTTTCTCAACATTCAAATGATCATATTTACTTGCCAGTTCTTTCATTTCTCTCTCTCCATTCTCTTTTTAATAAGCTGTATAAATGCATATCCAAAGCTTCATCTTCACGCGTCACAGCTTCACGCAAAATGCCTTCCTTCACAAAACCAAGACGCTCTAACAGATGCTGACAGGCTGTATTGCCATTCATGTGCATGGCGGTGATCCGTCTTAAATCAAGGATTTCAAAGCCCATTTCCAAAAGCATTTCCATGGCCTCGCTCATATAGCCCTGATGCTGATAAAGGGGGTTCAGCACAAAGCCGACTTGGGCGGTATCCTCTTCAATCGTATGGAAATTGCATGTGCCGATAACCTTGCCTGACGCCTTCAACTCAATCGCATAGGGCGAGGGCAGTCCCATCCGCTCATAGCTTAAGAATTCAACCTTAAGATAATGCTGACACTCTTGAAGGGTTGCACAGGCGGTAAACATAAAATCAGTAACTTCCCTTTCACGCATATATTCATAAATATCCTTTGCATCCTGCAAACTGATTTCTCTTAAATATAAACGCTCCGTTTCAATTTCAGGCATCCGCATCAACACTCACCTCCAAATAAAAAAAGCATCCGCAAAGGACGCTTATTCACGTGGTACCACCTTTATTTGCACAAACATTCATGCCTCTACTCTTTAACGCAGATGAAACGGATTTTCCTACTCAATTCAGAAAATCTACTCCAAGACTACCTTCATTCAGTTTAATGACTTCGTTTCACCAACCCGAAGCTCTCTGCACATGCCGCTGAATTACTCCTTCTCTTCACAGTATTTCTGCGAGCATTATAACGAATTTCAAAAGAAAAAACAAGTCTTAAGGAAGCATTATCAGCATTTTAGGCTCAATTCCTTTATTTTTATTTACATTGCGCAGTTCATTGACATCAACCTGATAACGGCCGGCAATCGTTTCATACGTATCATCAGCCTTCGCGACCACCAGACAGCAGCTCGTATAAACATTATCCGCATCATCAAAAAGATCCTCAATGCTTTCAAAATCAGCCTCCGCTTCCTCCGCTGCCGGTGCCGTTTCGTCAACTGCCTGTACAGTCGGTTCAGCCTGCACAGGGACCGGCTTTTCAGCAAGCTCATCCAAAGCCGGCGGCAAAGTTTCCGTCTTATTATCCTCAATCCCATGAATACCTAAATCAAGCATCAGCAGTATGCCGTCATCAGCAACCCCTTTAACCTTCAGTACCTCAATCGTAAAAGGTTCTGAATTGCTTAATTTGATACGCGGTGCCAGTACATCCAGCTCTAATGTTTCGCTAAAGGAGCGGACTTCATTTTCAACTCGACAGTGACCGCTGATTATAACCGGCCCGACCGCACGCATGCCCCCTGATTCACGGCGGTAATCAAGCTCCGTTTTTGCCTCTACATCAATTACCCCATCAATAGCTAAACCCTTTAATATTCTTTTTTCAATATTCATTTCTTTCATGGCTGCACCTCCACTCCTATCCTATGTCATGTGCCTGATAATAATGCTATTACCAAATAAAAATACTGAGCAAATGACTATCATTTTAAATTTATAAAGCGTACAGTTAATATATAGAAAGCGCTACCAAAATTATAGAGGAGGAATTCTATGAAGAAATATGTCTGTACCATCTGCGGTTATATCTATGATGAAGCAGCCGGCAGTCCTGATCAGGGTATTGCGGCTGATACAAAATGGGAGGATCTGCCTGAAACATGGGTTTGTCCAATTTGTACCGCACCGAAATCAATGTTTAATGAAGTGAAGGAAGAAGTAAAAGAAGAAGCAGAAGAAAAGGAACAAAAGCTGGAAAACAAGCTGAATCTGTCATCGCTTGAAATGAGTATTTTATGTTCAAATCTGGCAAAAGGCTGTGAAAAGCAAGTATTAATGGATGAAATGGCACTGTTTCAAAAGCTTGCCGATTATTTTAAGGCACATGCGAAGAAAACTGTTGATCCGCAGTTTGAAACACTGCGCACGCTGGTCAATGAAAATTTATCCGATATTTATCCGATTGCTTCGCAGACCGCTAAAGAAT
This sequence comes from Dielma fastidiosa, assembly GCF_003475485.1. Lineage (NCBI taxonomy): Bacteria > Bacillati > Bacillota > Erysipelotrichia > Erysipelotrichales > Erysipelotrichaceae > Dielma > Dielma fastidiosa. The sequence goes on from NZ_QRQL01000001.1 coordinate 621,871, forward strand.
TAAATGACCGCGGTTCTCTGCGTGCCTTAGTATGGAGTGAAAAGGTATCGCGGATACAGAGCAGCCTGCTTGACCGCTTGCTTAAGGAAGGCAGTGATTTTATTGAAAAAGCCAATGTCTATGTCTGTGAAATCTGCGGTTATATCTATGTTGGTGATGAAGCGCCGGAAATCTGCCCGGTATGCAAGGTACCCAACTTTAAACTGCATAAGATTGAAAGGGGGCAATAATCATGCATGCGTTTAGAAATTTAAGAAACTGTACCAAGGATTGCTTATGTCTGTATGTTTGTCCGACCGGTGCCAGTGATACAGAAAATGGTCAGATTGACTTTAAGAAATGTATTGCCTGCGGCTTATGTGTCAGCGCCTGTCCTTCACACGCAATTTCAATGGTGCCGGATACCTTTGCACCGCAGCAGCGCAAGGCTGATGCAATGAAACAGGAAATGATGAAGCTGATACAAACGATCGCTGAACAGGAGGCAGCCGCTCATGAGCTTGCGAAGCATAGTGATGATAAGGTATTTGCTCAGCTTGCTGCCGCATTAGAGAAATCAAATCGAATTATGGCTGAAGATCTATTCAGAGAAGCCGGTTATATGCTGCCGCAAAGCAAGAATACACATGATTTTTTAAGGTCTTTAAAAGCTGTCAGTGATGATTGTTTCCCAATGGAAGCTGTTGATCAATTATTGACGCTGCTTGATCAAAACGACTAAATATATTTAAAAATCCTTTGCCTTAATGAATCGGGCAAAGGATTCTTTATTATTCAAAGCCTATTAATTCAGGAATTATACCAAAATCAAAGGCAGCTTCTTCTTTATAGTCCAATTTCTCTCCATCCTGCGAGGTAACCGTACCCGCATATCTGAAAATAACCTTTCCATCCTTAATTTCACCATAAGCATAAATGTCAATCGGCTGGATATACTCATACAAATCAGTGATAATGGCATTGTTCCAATCCATGAAAGCAATCAGGTTATCTTCAAAATCCTTTGGCATTGGGCGATTTTCATCAGTGCCAAGCATCAGCGTGATTATCTGTAAGTGAAAGTCCTTGGTTTCTGTATTTTCACTAATGACAAAATGCATATCAGGTTTAAAAGCAAAATAATGATCATAGAGTCCAGCAGCAATAATAACGGTGAATAAAACAGCCAGAACGGCAAGCATCGTTTTCTTTTTCATTTTTTCAAATTCCTCTATTTAAAAAGTGAAATTTATACGCATATAACTGGATTGTATTTTGGTTATTCATAATGCTCCCCCGCCATTCAGTCTTTGATCTTATCCGGATGCAGCGTTTTAAGCCTGCTTTCAGCACTTGCCAGTAAGGTTGCCGCGTCTTCACCAGACTGAGGATATGTGACCGCGCAGCAATAAGGTTCCGCAAAGATTTTCCGGCCCTCAATTCGACGCTTCCAGAACAGCTGAAGAACAAATTCTTCAATGCTTTCTCTTAAGCTGTCATCATAATCAGCAAAAATGGCCACCGCAAATCTATCTTGATCCAAACGTACAGCCAGCGTGCTTTCCGGAAAATTCTGATAGATACTCTCCTTCATGTTGGCTAAATAAGCTAAGACGATGGTACGCTCAGTATTTTGTACAATTTCATAATAATTAGTCAGACCGAAATAAAGCAGCGTCATGTGCTTGTCTTTCTTTAACCGCTGATTCACAAAGTAACAGAAACCTTCAAGATTATATAACCCGCTGTCAGGTTCCGTATAACGAATACGCCGCAGTTCCTGCTGCAGCTGATAGGAACGCTGGGTGAGCAGTATCACAAGAACAATTAAAATCCCACCGGCATAACAAGTCAAATCAGTCAGCAGCTTTTGCTGCTTTGAAAGCCAGCCTTCTTTTGGAATAATGCTTAAGGTCCATGAGGACGGCAGATTAAATTCATGCTTCACCGCATCAGAATAATCAAGCTGATCATCTGATACTGAAATAATCATCTTCTGTTCACCTAACGCATTAACCCGCCATAATTCATAATCATAGCCCTTATCAGTCAGCAAATCAAAACGCATCTGATCTAATACATAATCCTTATCCATGGCTACCACAAGCTCGCCTAAATACTCATTGCCGTCTATAAATGGCAATAGACATAAAAACCCTTCCTGATCGCTGCCTGGCAATACTTCCGGGCCTTCAAAGGTCTTCGTTTTCACAACCTTAGCCAAGGTGTAGCTATAAGAAAATTCACGAATATTCTTCCCCACTAACGAGCCGTAATCTTCCGGCAGCGCCATTTTAACATTGTCACCTTCAAAATATAAAACTGAGAGAATATGTTCATTTTCAGCTATTAGCTGATTGGCTTTTTTCTCAAATAAAGCCAAATCATCAAGATCATCAAAATCAATGCTGTATGCAAGATTGGAACTCATATCTAAATTTTCAAGATTAGCGTATAAATTATCATAATATAAATCAATGACCGCTTTAGCTTCATTCTTTCGCCGTTCAATCATCAATCCTTGAGCCGCATTCCGAATCAGCACGACTACAACCAGCATACAGACAATCAGCATCAGGCTATACAGCCACTTATGTTCAGCTTTCTTCATATACTTCTTCACCATTATTAAACAACGAATAGGTGCCTTTATCATGACGTTTAATTTCATATAAAGCCTTATCCGCATTCGCAATTAAAGTTTCAAGACTATCTCTTTGATTCCAAATACCGGCGCCGATACTGCAGCTGATTTTAATTTCTTGATCGGAATATGAAATATTAAAGCTTAGCTTCTTCACCAATTCAGCTAAAATACTCTTTAATTCTTCAATATCTTCAATATCTCTTAAAATTAATATAAACTCATCACCGCCATAACGGCCTACCGCACCCTCATATTTAGTTTCATAGGCTCGCAGAATCGAACCGATCTGCCGCAGCGCGATATCACCCGCCTGATGACCATGGGTATCATTTAATATTTTTAAATTATCTAAGTCAACAAAACAAAGCACAAGCAGCTTCTGCTCATTGCCTAATAGCTTTTCCGCATGCGCTAAGAAGATCGAGCGCGTCATTACACCGGTCAGGCCATCATGCAGTCCTTTGCTGGACATATTCAGCAATGCTTCAAAATCGACGCTTTCCGGCACATCATCATGATAGAGCTTCTTTTCCAGCTTCTGAATCGATGTGACTAAATGTTCTACAATTGTTTTCTGATTATAGATATGCTTTCTTACAAAAATAAACAGCATAATTTCCGCAAGAACAATCAGCACCGTCGCCAGCAGCAGGATTGGCAGTACCGACATAAACAGTCCTAAAAAATCAACGCTGACTAAAATATCCCAGTTCGTATTTTCAACCGGGCCATAATAAGTAAGCTTTGGGTTCAAGCCTTCCGCGCTCTTAAATGAGCCAGCTTCACGGCTTAACAGCATCGTTTCTAAACTATCTGGGGAAATCTCGACATAGCTGGCTTCTCGAAGGTAATCCGTATAAATGCTGCCATAAGTCAAACCATTGGTCGACGACATAATCTGACCCTTTGAACCAATCAAAACTGCCTCTGCCTCATTCACACTGGCGGCATCCTTCAGGAGTGATACCGTTTCATCAAAATAAATCGATGCAAACAAGCTGCCGACCATCTCATCGGCTTTCATTAACGGCACTGCGATCGTATAATTCAGCGTTACACCATCCGCACCGGCAACAAAGCTGTCAGTAACCAGATTGGTCTTTGTCGTGTAGAGGCGCTGCATATGTTCACGGCTTGCCAGACTTGCCGGTTCTTCGCCAAGCGTATAAACCTGAATATCCTGATCCACATAACAAATAAACATATAGCCGTAATATTCATTGATTTTATCAAGCTTGGCAACCTTTTCCTCCCATGGCACCCCCGGCTCATAAAACTCCGGCAAAGCGGCCAGCGAAGTTAATAGCTTAATGGTCTCATTCACACGCTGAGAAATCTGCGCAGACGCGTTCTGGTAGGCGGATAAAGTCACCTGTCTCATTCTGGAAACCGTAACAAAAACACCGCCCAATAACACAATTAAAAAACTCACGATACCAAAAACGATAAAAACTCTTCGAATCGAAGCTAAAGGAAGGATATAAACATCTTGATTATTCTTAGTTGTCGATTTTTTATTCATGTTATGATTCCTCAATTCTATCGTTTAAGCAGAACTTACAAGCCGATAAACGTTAAATTCACTGTGCAGTAATAAAAAAGGGTATTTAACATCCTGATAAGAAATAATTTCACAAGATATTTTTTACCTTATTTTAATACATTATAAGGCTTTTTTTGTCATTTGTAAAACGTTTTGTAGCACTGCTCTTTAATTATCATTAAATTTGTGTCACTAAGAAACATATGCATATAATCTGAGTATAAGGTTAAAGAAAAAACCTTCAGACACACTCAATGGAGAGTTTGAAGGTTTAATTAATATGTATTCAATTCATCTATGATTTATTCAACCTTGGTATTCAGTTCAACCTTTAGGTTCTTCTTATTCAGCCGATATTCAACGACTTCACGAACGGCTGTATAAATGACCGCAAAAATTGGCACACCGATAAACATGCCTAGAATGCCAAACATCCCGCCGCCGATTACCACCGCAAACAAAATAGCGAGCGACGGCAGTCCCAGCTTATCACCGAGAATGATCGGCCCTAAAATATTGCCGTCAAACTGCTGGATAGCTAAAATCAATAAGGCGAAATACAAGCCCTGTAAAGGATGAATGATCATCAGAATAAAGACACCCGGAATAGCGCCGATAAACGGTCCGAATACCGGAATCATATTGGTCGTACCGACAATTACACTCAGCAGCAAGGCATAAGGCATTTTAAAGATCGTCATCAGCACATAAGTAATCACACCGATAATCACTGAATCAATTGCCTTCCCGACAATAAAATTATTAAAAATATCGGCCGTGATTTTGGCAAAACGAGACAGATAGTCCGCAACCGGCTTAGAACAAAATGCATATGTAGTCCGTTTGATGCCTAAGATAAAATTTTCTTTCTCAAACATGATGTATAAACCTGCCATCATTCCTAAAATAATATTAAAGAAGGTGGAAGTAACCTTACCAGTTAATGTAACCATCTGCGGCAGTGAACTGGAAAAGAAGCTTGTCAAATTAGTAATCAGCTCTTTCTCAAAATCGGTTCCTAAAAATTCATATAAATATGAAATATCAATGTTTTCTCTTACGATTACATCATTAACAAAATCAAAGAAATGACCAAGATAACCCGGTGCTTTATCAATCAGATCAAACAGTGATGTCAGCACCTGCGGAATCAGCAGCCAAAGCAGTGCCGATACCATGATAAAACCAAGAATCAAAGCAAGAATCGCCGCCAGGTTTCTTACTCCCTTGCCTTTTAAGCCTACCTTTTTTAGAAATTCCTCAAACATCATCATTGGCTTGTCAAGCAAAAAAGCGATTGCGAAGCCAAAGATAAATGGGAAGAGTTTGCCGATCATGACGTCAAAACCGGCTCGTAATTCATCAAAACGGTAAAAGGCAAAAAATACGGTGATGCCAATCACAACAACAATGCTGTTGGCAATTACCTTCGACCTGTTTTCTTCTGTAAGTTTTAGATTCATAAAAAACCTCCATAGCTATCATATCATGTCTTTATGAAAGAGTGTGTTAAGCTTCTGTTATTTCTTTTAATAATTTTTCGCATTGCGGATATACGGCATGCCCCTGAATCACCGGTATAGTACCAAAAGGCTTACTGCTTAAGGATAGAATCGGCGGTGTCTGCAGCTGTTTAAACGCATTGCGCCGCAGCGTTGATGTGAACCAGCAAAAATCCTTTACAAATTCCTGCGGATCATCAAGACCATACAGCTTCAGCCAGAAACCATATTTACCTGCAAACAGTTCTTTTGACTGATAGGCGCGCAGATATTCACAAGGGTCCATGCCGGATAAAAGATCGTCTAATAGCTGATCGTGATAGAACCATTTCATCGGATCAAGCTGATCATTTTTCAATTCGGCGCTCGGCGGTGTTTCCCATTCAATCTTATCGCTGACTTCGGGCAGCAGATTCCAAGGAATTACTTCTTTTTCATACAATTCATTGATTTGCTTTGATAAAGCAAACAAGTCGCATTTTGTACAGTCACCAATTGGTGAAAGCACGCCGATGGCATCACCATAGAGTGTACAATACCCCAAAGCAACCTCCACCTTATTGCCATTATTCATTACGACACCGCCGTGGATTGCCGCAAAGCTTGACAGCAGATGGCCTCGTATCCGCGCCTGTATATTTTCCATGACCAGAGACGGCCATTTTGAATCATCATAACCATATTCATTGCAAAGTACATCACGGCTGGCCTCAACCAATTGCGTAATGGCGCCATTATTCAGCCGGATGCCTAAAGCGTTCGCAAGCTGCTGCGCGTTCTGCTTGGTAGCCGATGAATTATGAGCTGTCGCAAGATTATAAGCATAAACCCTGTCAGGGCCAAAAGCCATGGTAATCAATGCGGCATTAACACTGCTGTCCAAACCGCCGGACAAACCGATGATCCACGGCATCTTGCCGCCCAGTACCTGAGCATCAAAAGTCTTAAGACCATAAAGCATCACATCAAGCTCACACAGCTCATGTTTTTGATGATTTGGCTGCTGTGTATCAATCAGCGTCAAGCCGTCATGCAGAAACGGTGCGCTGCTAATCAATTCACCGTCTTCATAATAAGCCGGGCCGCCCGGACAAACAAATACATTTTTACCATAGCTTTCCACACACAGAGCGTTCACATAAACCCCGCTGTGATGCAGACAGCACATCAAATCACGGCAGTATGGATGATGATCAAGATTAATATTGAAAACATCCGCTTCGGTATCAGTGCCGAAGTTCAGCTTCAGCAATTCACCCTTGTATTCAATTTCCGAATCAATCGCGCTGTCTTCAAAATAAAGCGCCTCGTCCATAAAATGATGCTCAGGATGCTTCACTTTCATTCGCGTTTCTTTCTGCCATGCGAAAAAAGCACAATTAAACAAATGCCCATGCCGATACTTCACATTGCCCCAAACAATCGCAATCTGATCGCTGGCTTCAATTAATAATTCATTAAAGCTGTCCGCAAACTGACAAAAATCATCATTCTGCCACAATTCTCCCAAATAAGTCCCGCTCAGCGCATTCTGCGGAAAAACGATCAGTTCTGCCTGCATCGCAATGGCTTCTTTAATCTGAGCCTGCATTTTCAAATAATTCGCCTGACAATCTCCAGGGTTGATCTGCATTGAGCTTAACGCAATCTTCATTCCCTATCACTCCTTTTTAAACACATCATCATTTCGTCTCTGTACTTGCTAAATAATCAGATAAAGTTACAAACTGATACCCCTTTTCAGCTAAAATCGGCAGCATCGCTTCAACCGCCTCAGCAGTGGCATCATATAAATCATGCATTAAAATAATTGAACCGTCTTCTATGTAGGGAAGCACTTCATTTAAAATAGCTTCCTTATTTCTTGTTTTCCAATCCAATGAATCGATATTCCAATTAATCATCCTAAACGGAATCACTTCACGCATCAAATCCGAAACAGCGCCATAGGTCGGTCTTACCAGCTGAATCTCTTTCCCTGTCAAGGCATAAGCGATATCCTGCGTCGCATAAATCTCCTGTCGAATCGCTGCCTCATCTGCGACACTTAAATTGGCATGACTGTAAGAATGGTTGCCGATCTCAAAGCCGTGCTGATAAAGCATCTGTGTCAAATCGCCATAAGCTTCCATCCGATTGCCTAACTCAAAGAAGGTAGCTCTGCCGCCGGCTGCTAAAAAAGCATCCATGATTCTTTTGGTAATCTCTGGTGTAGGACCATCATCAAAAGTAAATACAATCATCGGTTTATTGGGATCAATCGTCATCTTTTCGACTTCTTCATCTCCCTTATATGCCAGTGAAGGCACTTGCGGATTCTTTAACGCGATAAAGCGTTCATGATTGGCATATTCAAATAAACCCAATTCATTGCCATCCTTATCAAAACAGCGAATTCCCTGTTCTTCAATCCGAAAATGCTCGGGAATTTCATTAAACATCGTTTGCAGCTGAACCAGATAATCCGAACGGAATAGTTCTTCGATTTTCAGAATCTTCTGCTGCTTCATATCATAAGTGATAAAGCTTGTGTTAGTCTGCTTCAGCTTTATTTGCTCATCATATACTTTTTCAATAAAACGGATAGTCACATACTGATCAAAGCTTTTCATACTCTCATAATCAAGAAAAACCAAATCATTTTCCTCACCCTGATAAGCGCGGATGGCTGCTACATGATCCTTAATCAGCTGATTCAGCGTCTCATCACTGAACTGCGGATAATGAAGGGCCAATATCACATCGGCTTCACTGAACTCATCCTGCAATGTCTCACCTGCTTTTTTATTATCTAAAGAAACTGATTTGAACTCTTGATAACGATCTTCCTTCCGTCCTAAGAAGATCAATGACACCAGCAAAACCATGACAGCTAATAATGCCAGAACCAAAATTTTCAAACGGTCAAATTCAAACCGCTGCTTTCCCATAGTTTCACCTCTCATTTCTTAGTTTACCATGGTCCAGCAAAACGTTCAAATAATTACCTATTAAAAATTTCTTAAGTTTTTTTAAATTATCGATACAGCAACAATTCACTGACAGTTACCAGCTGATACCCGCGCTCCTGAAGCAGAGGAATTAACTCGATGGCGGCCTGCACACTGGTCGGATAAATATCATGCATCAAAATAATATCCTTATCCCGCACATTATTTAATGTCACTTCAATGATTTTCTGCGTATCCTTACTGGCCCAATCACGGGTATCTAAATCCCAAAGAATCAAATCATAATCAAGAATTCGTGAAACAGTGTCATTTTTAGAACCATAAGGCGGCCTTACAAGCTTGGGATAGATATGAACAATTGATTCAATCGCCTGCTGGGTATCCTCAACCTCCTTGATTATTTCCTTTTCTGATAATTTAGTCAGCTGACGGTGATCCATCGTATGATTACCGATTTCATTGCCCTCCAATACCATTCGCTGCAAAGCCTGCGGGAACTTTTCAACCATGCTGCCAAGCACGAAAAAAGTAGCGCTGCAGTTATATTCCTTTAACGCGTCTAAAAGCTGCTCCGTATACTTATTGGGCCCGTCATCAAAGGTTAAGGCAACCATCGGTTTATTAGGATCAATGATCTTTGTCGGTTCATATAAAATTTCATCATAGGTTAAATATACGGGATTGCTGTTTTCAAGCTTGGTGAAATCCTTTAATTCTTCATAAGTAAAGACAGCCTCATGAATCTGCTGATCAGCAAAATTATCAAAATAAAATGTAATTGTATCTTGATCCAGATAGAAATTCTGGAAATTCTCAGCTTTCGGCATGACAGCCATTTTATAATCAATGGAGCTGCCGGCTGTTTCATCGCTTTGCCGCAAACGCTCATCAATTTTTTGCGCCAAGCTCTTAATCTGCTTCGCATCAAACGCGTCTTCAAACGTATAGCTTTGACTGCCGTCACCATTACTTAAAAAAGTCTTTACTTCTTCCTTATCACCACGCAGAATCTTAACCATCAATGAGATAAAATCATCATTGTGATTTAACCGATACGACATATTGAATTCACAGTCACCATCAATAGCCGCAAATTCCTGATTCAGTTCTTCACTTAATGCTTTCAGCTGTTCATCAAGCAAGGGAGCATTTAAGGTAGGATAAACCAGCATCATCTTTTTATCCTCACCGCTTTCATAATTCATATTCACATCTTCTTTAACCGGATTCACTGATTTATGACAGCCGCAAATCATCAGTGAGAGTATACTAATCACCATTAAGAATCGTTTCATTTTTATCACCTTTTCATTCTAGTATAGAAATTCAGAATGAAAAACTTGCCTCTTTTTGATTAAAATTCCACTTTTCTAACAATACTTTAAAATGTGAAAAACGCGTATTTATGCTGATAAATCTTAACTTTCAGTAAAAACCGGTCAATGAAAGCGTTAATCATTGTATTTTTTCACAAATAAATTGTAATTAGCTATTCCTTATAGTATAATTTTAAAGTTAAAAAGGTGGAATTTACATGAGTAAACAGAAAATTATTAATATTGCCGTAATTGCCCACGTTGATGCCGGTAAGTCAACATTGGTGGATGCATTTTTAAATCAAAGCCACGTATTCCGTTCTAACGAAGAAGTTGTGGAATGCGTTATGGATAGCAATGATCTTGAGCGTGAACGCGGGATCACCATTTATTCTAAAAACTGCAGTGTAAACTATAAGGATTACAAAATCAACATTGTCGACACACCGGGACATGCTGACTTTTCAAGTGAAGTAGAACGGATCATCAAAACCGTAGATACCGTTATTCTGCTTGTCGATTCAGCCGAGGGTCCGATGCCTCAGACACGTTTCGTATTATCTAAATCATTAGAAATGGGTCTTCGTCCAATCCTTTTGATCAACAAGATCGATAAGAAGGATCAGCGCGCGGAAGAGGTTGTCGATGAGGTTTATGATCTGTTCCTTGATTTGAATGCTAATGATGAACAGCTAGACTTCCCAATTCTGTACGGTATTGCGAAGCGCGGCATTGTTCAGCATTCTTTAGACGAAGAAGGTACAAGCATTGAACCATTATTTGAAACCATCCTGAATCATGTGGAAGCTTATCCGGATTTAGATGAAGAGCCGCTTCAGATGCAGGTATCCGCCTTGGCATACGATGATTATATCGGACGTTTGGGAATCGGCCGTATTTACAGCGGTGTTCTGAAAGAAGGCCAAAATGTGGCAGTTTGTGACGGTGACGGCAATATCCGTCAGAAGTCAGTCAATCAGATTTTTGCTTATCAGGGCTTAAAGCGTGTAGCTGTATCAGAAGCGCACAGCGGTGATATCGTGGTAATCAGCGGTATTGCTGATATTTCCATCGGTGAAACTTTATGTGATAAAGATAATATTATGCCGATGCCGACGATTAAAATTGAAGAGCCTACCTTATCGATGAATTTCATTGTAAATAAATCACCGTTTGCTGGTCAGTCAGGTAAATTTGTTACATCAAGAAATCTAAAAGAACGTTTGGAAAAGGAATTAGAAGTCAATGTCGGCTTAAAGGTTGAACCCACTGAGAGCGGTGACTGTTTCAAAGTCAGCGGCCGCGGTGAGCTGCATATTTCTATTCTGCTTGAAAATATGCGCCGTGAAGGTTTTGAGATTGCCGTTTCAAAACCAGAAGTTATTATGCATCGGGATGAAGAAAACCGCATTGTTGAACCGGTTGAAGAGGTTGTTGCCATCGCGCCAAGCGAATATTCAGGTACAATTATTTCTAAACTGAATCTGCGTAAAGGTGTTATGGTGGATATGGATGAAGAAAACGGCTATTGCCGCATTACATACAGCGCGCCGACCCGCGGCTTGCTGGGCTACCGTTCAGAATTCATCAATGATACCCGCGGTGAAGGTACTTTAGTCCGCCGAATCAAGGGTTATGAGCCATTTAAGGGTGAAATTACTCAGCGTGCAAACGGTGCGATGATTTCCACTGAAACAGGCAAAGCAATGACTTATGCCTTATGGAATCTGCAGGAGAGAGGCACATTATTCATTACTCCGCAAACTGAGGTATATGAAGGAATGATTATCGGTATGAGTGCAAGAAATACCGATTTAGAAGTTAACCCAATTAAGAATAAGAAGCTGACTGCGATTCGTTCTTCAGGCAATGATGAAGCAATGAAGCTGACACCGGCAAAGATTATGTCGCTGGAAGAAGCGTTAGAATTTATCAATGATGATGAACTTGTAGAAATCACACCAGATACGATTCGTCTGCGTAAAAAAGGTCTTACACCTTTTGACCGTAAACAGTATTACCGTGAACTTGTTAAATCTCAGGAAACCGAACAATAATTATGAACAGCATGTCAAAATAGAATGGCATGCTGTTTTATTTTATTGCTGATCGTGTGTATACTATATATAACTAACTCCAGATTATAAGGATGAAAATTATGATTAATAAAAACAGTTTAAAATCATTGTCTGATCACCATAAAATATTGATCCGGGAAGAAAGCTATGCCTACTTATTGCCATGTGTTGAACTCAGTCATTTAATTTCCAATTTTACGATTACCTTTCCTGATAAAACTACGATTTCTGATGATTATACAATTATGCCGCATGGCAGCGGTACACTTGTTTTCTTTCAATATAATGATAAACTACACAGCTTTGTATTCGGACCGACGACAAAGCCGGTTAAAGTTGGTGATCTTGCTAACCAGTGCAGCATTATCTTCATCATTGAATATCAGCCGGCCGGCTTTTTCCCTTTTGCAAATATCAACCAAAAAGAGCTTACCGACTGCATCATCCCTTTTTCAATGATTAATGATTCTCTTGATTCAGCGATGCGCGCAATTTTAGAAGCAGCATGCTCTGCCGATGAGCTAATAATGAATTTTGAAGCCGTTCTGCTCCAAAACATTCAATTCCCCTACCCTGAAGAATTAGCGCTTGCATTGCAGTTGATTATTCAAAGCAGCGGTATCAGCAGCGCCGCAGCTATCGCCGCTCATGTCTCTTATAGCCCCAGGCATCTAAACCGGCTGTTCAATTTATATTTAGGAATGAGCATTAAGGGATTCTCACGATTAGTAAGAATCAATAAATCAATTCAACTGCTGAATGAGAATCGATCAATAAGTGAAATTTGTGAAATATTAAGTTATTATGATAGTTCGCATTTTGTGAAGGACTTTAAAATCGTGTGCCAGCTGACCCCTCAGGAATATCGAGCTCACATGTCCGATTTTTACAGTGAAATCGCCAAGTTTTAAACCTATAATATTTTTATATGAAACAGAAAGAGAGATTGATAAGATGAAATTTAATGAAACGACAATTCGTATTTTAGTTCGTAAAAATTATGGAGAATGCTATGATTTCTATACCGAGAAAATAGGACTGATACCAGTATGGGGCGATCGCAGCGGCCCCTACACTTCTTTTACCGTAAGTCCTGATCTGCCGCCATGTTTCGCTATATTTGGCGGCAGTGCAATGTCTTTGTTTCCCGGCTATTCACAGCCTGATACAGATAAACAGCCTGATACAATAGCGGCTGTCATCCCTACCCTTAACTTAGATGCAGACTATCAGCGTCTGAAAGCGGCGGGTGTTGATTTTCTCAATGAACCGCAAACAATAGAAGCATGGGGGATGCGCTGTACCTACTTCAGAGATCCTGAAGGTAATCTTTTTGAATTAAATGACGGTGATATTTAAGGAGTATAGATTATGAATTGGGAACCTTGGACAGGCTGTTATATGCACAGTGATGGCTGTGCAAATTGTTATTTTTATGGGCCGCATGCCAAACGGTTTGGCCAAAATACCATCAAGAAAACAGATAAATTTGATTGGCCGATAAGAAAAAATGCTAAGGGTGACTATAATATCAAGGGTAATAAAATACTTGCGACTTGTTTTGCTACTGATTTCTTTTTGCCGGAAGCAGACGCGTGGCGCGAGGAAATTTGGGCGATGATCAGAGAACGGTCTGACATTGATTTCTTGATTTTAACAAAGCGGATTGATCGGTTTATGACTTCACTGCCTGCTGATTGGGGCGATGGTTATAACAATGTTAATCTTGGCTGCACTGTTGAAAATCAAAAAGCGGCTGACTATCGGCTGCCATTATTTCTATCTTATCCAATAAAACGCCGTTTCATTGCCTGCGCACCTTTACTGGAAGCCATTGATTTAAGACCCTATCTTCATGGTGTTGATCATGTGAGTGTTGGCGGTGAAACAGGCCGTGACGCCCGTGTTTGTAATTATGACTGGGTTCTTGACCTGCATACACAATGCCAAGCAGCCAACGTGACTTTCTGGTTTAAAAATACCGGTTCTAAGTTTGCCCATGATGGTGTGATTGAAAATATTAATCCCTTTAAACAAACATCAAGAGCAAGGGAATTAGGTATCGATATATCCGATGGCAAACGATTGTTTTAAAATATCAAACTGCATAAAGAAAACCTGATCCAATGACCAGGTTTTTTTCTACATTTCTTTATCAAATTTAATCCGATAATAAATACTAATACCAACTACAAGCAAATAACAGCCAACCAGCATTAGCACAAGAACCGCATCCACACCCATTAATGAAAACGTAAGCAGCAGCGCGGCAAAGATATAAATCATGCTGTCATAAGCCTTAGCTTTAGCCTGATTAGCAATCAGGATGTTTCGCTCATCTTTAGATTCAATGGCTATCTGGCGGTAAGCATCCGGTGATTTAGCCAATGTTTTGGCTTGTATCCAAATCCCCATGCCATGTCCAAAGATACCGCAGCCAACACCGATAAATATATACGGCAGAGTCTGCATGATACCTTCAGATACCTGTGTTTTCAAAATCAGCAGACCGGCTGCCAAAAGCAATAAACCGCCAATAATCATAATTAGATATTGCATTTGTTTTTTCATCATTGATCCTCCTCGTAGATAAAGATCTCCTCAATTGTAAGATTAAAATATTTAGCTATTTTAAACGCTAGCAGAATAGAGGGATTATACCTTCCATTCTCTAAAGAACTGATTGTTTGTCTAGATACTTCAAGCAGATCGGCCAGCTCCTCTTGTTTGATGCCTTGACTCTTGCGAATTTCTTCAAGTCTGTTTTTCAATCGTTCATCCCTCCTTTGGAAAGTTAACTTTACATCTTTAGTATAGTGCTGATTTTCACTTATGTCAAGGAAACTTTACAAAATAAAAACTGATTATAATTAAATAATCAGCAATTTAATACATTCAGCCAACCCTCTTGGATTTTCTATCATCGGCAAATGGCAGCTGTCGGCGATAAAATGAAAGTTTAGCTTATTGATTGTTTGATGATCAAGACATAAATCAGTGATACGCTCAGGATAATCGGGTACATTTCGATCGCCATAAATTATATCGATCCTCTGCTTAAGATTATGAATCAGCGGTGTATAATCGAATTCGTCCTGCAATGAAGCTATCAATTCATTTGACGCATAGGCGCTCTCCTGCTTCAGCATTAACTTAATTTCATCATATTCCATCATATGTTCAGCCGTCATTAAATTACGATAAAAGGGATTCGCGGGTCTTAAGTTTGTTTCAATTAAGATTAAATGCTGACAATCAATACCCATTACCGCTAACTGAAGGGCAATCACCCCACCCATTGAATGGGCGATAATAACATCATAATGCTTATCCTTTACCTTCGGCCAAACCCATTTAGTCAGATCCATAACCTCGAAAGCCGATGCGGTTACCTCATGCGGATAAGTCAAAATGTCTGTCTTTAACTCTTGCATATTATTTAATAACGGCTGCCAAATAGCTTCCGTACAATTTAATCCATAAAGCAATAACGCTTTTTTCACAGTACCATCTCCCAAGCTATTATATCATATGTGTTTATATATATGCTTCTTATTGTTTCAGCTGTACGATGGGTTATAGTTTTGTTATAATAGCAATAGAAACGAGGATTTGTCTATGGATCAAGATTTACTGTTAGAAGGAAATATATCGGTAAAGGCAGCTTTGCTTGCAAAGGTGCGTACCGTCTGCGAGGTTATTGTTGATGAGCATAAAAATGATAAGGATACCCGTTATATATTGGCCAAGGCTTATGAAGCGGGTGTTGAGGTGAAAAAGGTCAGCCGTGACGCAATTGACGATATCGCTGAGGGGAAAACCCATGGCGGTTTGATTGCCCGAGTGAGTGAGCGCAGATATCAGTCATTAGCGGATGTGATAAATCTTTCAAACCCCTTTTTAGCACTGGTCGAGGGTGTTGAAGACCCATTCAACTTTGGTTATTTATGCCGAATCCTTTATGCGGCTGGCTGTGATGGCCTTTTAGTCAGTTCCCGCAACTGGAGCAGTGCCGCAAAGGTGGTTACTAAATCGAGTGCCGGAGCCAGCGAATATCTGCCGATAATACCGATAGAAGATTTTGATGAGGCTTTAAGCCAGCTGCATGAACGGCAAATTAAAATCTATTGTGCAATGCGGGAAAACGCGATTGAATACTATGACGCTGATTTTAAATCACCTGTCTGCATCGCGATCGGCGGTGAGATGCGCGGTCTAAGTAAAACAGTTCTGTCGCATTCAGATCAAAACATCTATATTCCCTATCCCAATGATTTCCGCAACGCGTTAAATGCTGCCGGAGCAGCTTCAGCCATTGCCTTTGAATGTGTGAGACAGCGACGCCATAAGTAAGAAAACAGAGAGTTCTGATTCATTTCCAACAATGACAAACTCTCTGTTTTAATTAATTATAATAACATTGATTAAGAATCATTAGTCTTTCTGATCGTAAGCTTTAACCTCTACACTCTGCTTTTCAAAATCAATAAATGTTTGAAAGGCATAGCGGTTTTCATCCTCATCCCAGATTTCCACAAATACAGGTGTAACCTCAATCAAAATCTCAGTGTCTTCATGACTGTAAGCATTATAGCTCTGCCAAAGATATTTTTTATAAGCTGTTTCAAATTTACGTCCTTCCTCTTCCACAACTAAACCTTTATTGACAGCGATCCCTTCGATCTGCACACCGCCGACACATAAGGCTACTCTTGGGTTTTTGAAAAGCTGCTGCGTCTTTCTGAAATTTTTATCGGTCTTAAAATAGATTTTATCATCGTAAAATAAACAGCTCACATTTCTTACCATTACATAATCATCCACACTGGACGCCAATGCCATAATCTTACTTGTTCCCAGTTTTTTAAACATTAATGCTTTTGCTTCATTAAATTCCATTTTCTTTGCCTCCTATTTATAGATATTTATGAATCAAACCGCTGATTTTCTTATACACGATCAGCGTTACTGCACAATTCGCCGCCGTCTTAATGATGTTAAATGGCAGAATGCCAATCAGCGCCAGTGATGAAACATCATTAATCAGCGGATTAATACTGTGGCTTGAGGTTACAATTGAATCCATGGTCATGCCATATAGATTGATATAAAAAGGAATGATCATTGTAAGATTCGTAATTACCGCTGTGATAATACAAAGCAGCGCACCCGCAATCAGTCCCTGAATTGCCCCCTTTCTGGTTTTATTCTTTTGATAGATTATGGCTGCCGGCAGAACCATCGCGCAGCTTAACATCAGCCCCTGCAGCTCCCCTACCAGCATCGACTTGCTGCCGGATATTATAAGCTGAATCAAAATCTTAACCAGAATAATTAAAAACGCACTGAACGGCCCTAACGCAAATCCACCGATCAGTTCCGGCACACCCGCCAGATCAAAGCTTAAAAAGGGCGGCATAAAGGGTAGTGGAAAGCGAAACAGCATCAGCACAGAAGCTAGGGCACCCATCATGCCAATCAGCGTCAAATGCTTCATTGAAAAAGCTTTATGCATAGAAATACCTCCAATCAAAAAAAAGGAAACGAAAAAAATTCGTCTCCGAGTGTACACAGAAAATGTCTTTTCTCATCCGGACTTTAACCGTCGGTTCTGGAATTTCACCAGATCAGCTGCTGTTTCGCAGGTCATGGACTTTACCATCGGTAGGGACTTACACCCCGCCACAAAGACTTGATATTCAATTTTGAATGCAGGTTATGCCGAAACATCCTCTGTAATTCTATTATAAGCAGTTCATCAAGCAAATACAATCCCAAAATAAATTTTTACTTTACGACCTTTATATCATAGACATTTTCCACGCCTAGAAAATGAATCAATGCTTTCGTATATAAAGCTGAATATACAAATAAAAATAATACAAGAATGATCATAATCAGCATAAAATCTGTGGTCATTTGCTGAAGCAGCATATAAAGCAGAGTATAAAGAATCATACCTAGCACAAACATTGTGATGATAGCGAAGCGTTTTAAACCAACTCTCAGCACCTTCTTACAATGAGCGCATCTCACCCGAGTATTCCATTGTACGAGTGAAAAAGGGATATGGTGTCCGCAGAATGGGCATTTCAGCTCAATATCAGTCAGCTGATGCCAAATTTTCATAAAGCCTTCCATACGCTTAATCCACAAACAAGAATCCACAGAAAATGTAGATCATGTTAATAAAGAAAGAATTAACACCAAAGAAAAACAAAACCTCAGATACAACCGCAATTTCAAACAGTCCCAGCTGCATCAAGACCAAAAACAAGACAATAATGATTGCCAGTACCTTTTTCAGCACTGCCGGATTGCGGCGTTTACGGCTTTTATTCAATGAAGTGCCAAATAAAAATAAAGCACTTACGGTAATAATCGTCAGCAGCATCGCGGTAAAGTTGCTGTAAAAGTAAGTATTGACCAGCTTTACGATGAACGCTGATAAAAAGATAATCAATACCGGATAGCCTAAACGCTTTACATCATCCATTATTCATCCAGCGTGATACTTGTCATCACGTCTCCATTATGCATATTGCGGACTGCGCCCATATTATCGGTTACACAGCCAAATACCGTATGTACGCCATCTAAATGCGGCTGAGGTTCATGACAGATAAAGAACTGACAGCAGCCGGTATCCTTACCGCGGTGAGCCATTGATAAAGCCCCAGTCACATGCTTATGCGGATTATTCTTTGTCTCACATGGAATTGTATATCCCAAATCACCAGCACCGGTGCCGTAAGGGCAGCCGCCTTGTGATACGAAATTTTTAATTACCCGATGAAAGGTTTTACCGTTATAATAGCCTTCTTTAATTAATTTCACAAAATTGCCGACCGTAATCGGAGCTTCTTCTTCATAAAGTTCAAATGGGATCACTGCCCCGTTTGCCATTGTAATTTTACCAGTTAACATTTGTTTCCTCCTTAAATCCTGTATATAAATATATCATTTTTCAGCGGCTTTTTAAAGTATCAATCAAAAGAAAACCGTACCTTTCCATGAGGTACGGCAGTGATTATATGATTTGCGCAAAATTTTGTGAATTGATAAAGCGAATCTTACGCTTACGAATGATTTCATTGCCAAAAACAGCGTCAAATTCAAGATCCTTAAAAATATTAGTACGGCCGGTTATAATATTTTCAAATACTAAATTAGACTGATGAAATTTGAAGCGCACTTCATTAACAAGTGATAGATGGGTTGTCTCTAAGCCATGCACACCAAGCACGATGGCCTCACCATCATCCACCTTTTTGATTTTATCATCATCGATAATATGCTCTGAGATCCAGCTAGTTTTCGCACCGCTGTCAAAACCTGCCAATGCGTATTCCTTTTTGCCGTTAAGGACAACCAGCGTTGGAAACATACCGCTGATCATATTGCAGCTGCTGACTTCGCCCTGATATTGAATGACATTAAATGTGCGGTTGGCATCATCAATTTCAAAATCCAGCTGACTGAGAATATCCCAGCCTAAGATTCCTTCAATCCCCGTCAATGAGATGCCAAACAAGGTTGGACTGATATCCTGCAAAGAGGAAAGCACCATCGGCTGATTGACTAATTCCAAGGCACCGACGCGAAGCTTTTTCACAACTGCCGCGGATAATTCCTTAGCACTGCCGGCAAAGCTTTCAATCTGCATGACACCCTGATTGCTTTCACAGCCGCATTCTTTAGCGCATTTCTCTGTGATTGCGGAAACCTGAGCCCCGGTATCAAGCAAAAAGCTTTTTTCAATGTCATTAACTGAAACATTGATCAGATATAAACCAAACAGATTTTTACGCAGCGGCACACTGAATTCCGGCAGATACAGCCGTTTTTCCTGAGCCGGGCCGCCGTTCGCGAGATTCTGATAAACCTCTTCCAGTTTGGCATGATGCATCGAAGAAGCCATAACCCGATTCAATAAGCGCTGATATTGGGGTGTATTCTGTATCATTGACGGTTTTGTATCAACAACATAGCATTTATGTGAATTAAACATTGCTTGTTTCCTCACTTTCATAAACGATCTCACCATTGATCATCGTTTTCATTACCTCTGCTTCATAAGATAATAAATTGCCTTTCACAAATACGAGATCCGCATCCTTGCCGCTCTCAAGGCTGCCGACCCGATCAGCAATGCCTAGGATTTCCGCAGGATTGATCGTAATAGCCTTTAACGCTTCCATTTCATCAAGACCATGCTTTACCGCCAAGGCCGCGCACAGACTCAGGTATTCTTGAGGAATAACCGGTGAATCTGTGATAATAGCAATTTTAACACCTGCTTTATTTAAAATGCCCGGTGTATTAAAGCTTTTTTCCTTTAACTCAAATTTAGATTTATTTCCCAAGCTTGGTCCTACCAAAGCCGGAAAACCACTGGCTTTTACTTCATCTAAAATCAGATGCCCTTCCGTACAGTGATCGAGAGTACAGTTCAGATCAAACTCCTTCACGATCCGCAGGGCGGTTAAGATATCATCAGCACGATGAGCATGAATTTTTAACGGCATCTTTTTTTGAATTACCGGAATCAGTGCTTCCAGCTTCATATCTAAAGCCGGACGTTTGCTGATATCATCACCGGCCGCTTCTTTTTTAGCCAGATATTCCTTAGTTTTCAATAGCGTTTCACGCAGATAAGCCGCAGTCTGCATGCGTGTCTTAATCTTGCTGTTTTGATAAACGCGTTTCGGATTTTCACCAAAGGCAACCTTCATTGCGACATTATCTTTTATAATCATTTTATCGATACAAGTACCGTTTGTTTTATAAGTAGTAAAAGTACCGCCGATTACATTCGCGCTGCCCGGCCCCGCGCAGACGCTTGTAACACCATGACTGCATGCCAGACGCACCGTTTCATCCATTGGGTTGATCCCGTCAATCGCGCGCAGCTGCGGGGTGATGGGATCAGTGCTCTCATTGACATCATTGCCTTCAAACTGAATACTTGATTCATGAAGACCTAGATGGCAGTGAGCCTCAATAAGACCTGGATAAATGTTAAATCCAGAAGCATCAATTATCTGTTTCGCATCAACTGCCAAATCCTTGCCGACTGCTTTAATCTTGCCGTTATCAATCAGGATATCACCTTGCAGAATACCCGCTTTACCCATAGTATAAATCATTCCATTTTTAATTAGAAGCATAAAGAACCTCCTCGCTTATCAGTATTATACACCAAAACTAAAAATTACACTATTTCGATCTCGATCATTGAGCGTCAGACTGCAAACATGTATAATAGTTTCAGGAGGATTCTGCAATGAAAACAAATAAAGAACATTTAGTAATACAATCTGTACAAGGACGCGTCCATCATCCGACCATGCGCGGGGCTGGATATCGGGTCGGCTTTGACGGCTGGGGACGAATCCCAATGGCTACCGGCGGTATTACCTATAATTACGCGATTGGTGATTGCTGCATGGGAATTGCCGGTGATCATATTGAACCGGGGGTCAGCTTAAAGAACGCGGATGCCAGTGAAAATGACGCAATGAATGCTTTTGCCTGTGTCGGCAATACCGCAAAAGTATTAACTGGTGATGCCAAGGGTGAGCTGGGCTTTGTGACCGGCAAGCATGGCGGCATTGATCATGTCATGATTTACTTTCCGAGTGAAACACTTGAAAAAATGGCTGTTGATGACAAGGTGCTGATTAAGGCACATGGTCAAGGCATGAAGCTGCTGGATTATGAAGAGGTCATGGTTATGAATACTGATCCTGAACTCTTTGATAAGCTGGGAATTGAGGAAAAAGACGGCAAGCTGATCGTCCCGGTAACCCACATCATACCTGCTTATCTGATGGGCAGCGGTCTTGGTTCGGCGACCTTAATGAGCGGTGATTATGATATTACAACTCAAGATAAAGAAGCCGTTAAAGAGCTGGGATTAGATACGCTGCGCTTTGGCGATATCGTTTATATCCAAGATAATGATGGTCATAATGGCGCGCATTATCTGAAAGGCAGCGGCAGTGTCGGTGTCATTGTCCATTCAGATTCCTTTACTTCAGGTCATGGTCCTGGTGTCTGTGTCATGCTGACATGTAAAAAGGATACATTGAAACCCAAAATCTGCAAAGATGCCAATATTGCCAATTATCTTTTAAAATAGTAACTTGGCTGCGCAAAGCGGTTTCGGCGATGCGGACATTTTTAGATTCAATAGCAGTCGTTTTACGATAAAAAGTGATACCACACAATAAAGGAGCCTTATGGAAATCATTGAAGCATCAAGAAAATTTATATATCGCAATGCCCGGCCGCTCGATCTAGCACGCTGGCATTATCTATTTGAAAATGGCAGCAAACAACCGGTGATAGACGCCTTAAGCAGCTATCAAAATCCAGACGGCGGCTTTGCGAATGCCCTTGAGCCGGATTGCTGGAATCCTAATTCATTGCCAATCCAAACATGGGTAGCAACCAGAATCATTGATGAAATTGAATTAAACGATAAGCAGCATCCACTCATCACCAACCTTTTAAATTATCTGGAAACAACCACTGCCTTTGATGGTCATTGCTGGCATGGCTTAAATAACGTTTCCTCAAATAACGAATATCCGCATGCACCTTGGTGGTCTTACGATGCTGAAGCTGGCTCAGGCTATAATCCAACCGCAAGCTTAATCGGCTTTATCCTGAAATACGCAGACAAAACATCATCGATTTACAACTTAGGCACCCGCCTGTTAATTGAAGCTTATGATTATTTAAAAGCGAATACACCGCTTGCTTCAATGCATGAAACGGCATGCTTTGTCGAACTGTATGATTATTTAACCGCTGAGCCTCTTAACATCATCGATTTAAACGAATTTAAAGCTTTATGTATGCAGTCAATAAAAGCACTGCTAACTTTTGAAACATCATTATGGGATACCACTTACAGCTGCAAGCCCTCTTTATTCATCAAGAATAAGAAGAGTGATTTCTATCCTGAATTGGCAGAGCTGTGCGCCTATGAATGTAAATTCATCAAACAGACTCAAAATGTTGATGGTACATGGAACGTAACATGGGATTGGGGTGAATATCCTAGAGAATGGTCAATCAGTGAAAATTGGTGGAAGAGCGATATTATCATTAAAAACATAAAATTTTTAAAATCTATGATTTAAAAAAACGGCATATTGTGCCGTTTTCATATGCTTAATAGCTGACTGCTGTTTTCAGTCGTAGGTTATTGCTCTGCCATTCCTCTTCTTTGCATAAATGATCAAACATATTGTTTGTCTCTTCAAGCTGAGCATTGCCAATTTCTGAATAATAATCTTTCCAAACCTCATCCATTAAGGATTCCAGCTTCTTCTCCATCTCAAGCATTTCACATTCTCTTTTTGTCATTATTTCTCATCCCTTTAACTAGCATGTATTATTTTACCTGAATAAAAATCACATACAAGACTTGATTTTTATAATCTTTGCTAAATCTTAACAAAGTTTTCACTTTTTCTTCACATCGGCATGTAATAATAGGATTAGGTGATACGATGAAAAAATTAGTAAGTATTATTATTCCCGTATATAATGTTGAGGATTACCTCACTTTTTGTCTTGATTCACTGCTGAATCAGACTTATGAAGATCTTGAGGTAATTGCTGTGGATGATGGTTCAACCGATAACTCATTAGCTATTTTAAATGCTTATGCGGCAATGGATCAGCGTCTGCGTGTAATCTCACAAGCAAACAGCGGCCCGTCAGCAGCTCGTAATTTGGGCTTGTCGATGTGTCATGGTGAATACATAACGTTTATGGACAGTGATGACTGGGCAGAGCTGACTCTGATTGAAAAGCTGGTAAATGCCTTGGAAACTGATCAAAGCGATATCGCGATCTGCGGACACTGGATTGCCGGCAGTCATTATAAATTGAAGGTCAGAAGCCGCAAGTCATGGGTTCTTGATCAGAAGCAGGCTGTGAAAATGATTCTTCAGGATAAGGTCATTAAGAATTATGCATGGGGAAAAATGATCCGCCGAAGTCTGCTGCCCGCACTGCAATTCCCTGTCGATCAGATCTATGAGGATGTGCGTTCAGTCTATAAAGTATTTCTTCAGGCATCCCGCTTTTCGCTGCTGAATGAACCGCTTTATTATTACCGGATGCGTCAGGGAAGCATTACCTATTCACTGCCTGCGATGAATGCCGCTGAGATGAAAAAAGCTTATCAGGAACAGCGTCATGAGATTGCGAAGTTTTATCCTGAGCTGATCAGCTGCACCGATATGAATCTCTTTAAAGCCAATTTTCTAATTCTTTATACTGCTGCCCGTGATAAGCTGATGATGATTAAGCCGGTTTAACGCTGGCTTTTTTTCTTTACTTCATCCGCTGATTATGCTAAATTGAAACTGACGAAATGAGGAATGAGTATGGGTACTTCATCAAGAAGAATGGATATATTTAATCTACTACAAAAGAATAAGGCGGTGGAAGTCAGCGAGCTGGCCCGTTTGTTTAATGTATCGACAATGACGATTCGGCGTGATTTAGAAATGCTTGAAAAGCAGGGCTTAGTAACAAAGAATTATGGCGGCGCGCAGCTGAATCAGGGGGCTGCGATTGAACCGAGCTTCACCTTAAAACAGAAAACCCAAATGAATTGTAAGAGTGCGATTGCCAAGGAAGCGGCCCGTTTTGTACAGGATGGCGACAGTATTCTTATCGACTGCGGTACAACCACCCTGCAGCTTTGCCGTTTCATTCAGGACAAGCGGATAACGGTTATTACGAATTCGTGGCCGGCGGTCAGCTATCTGCAGGCGAACCCCAAGATTAAGCTGATTCTGGCGCCCGGCATTTATTCAAGCACCAGCAATGGCGTAATTTCTGCCATGACAATTGATTTTTTCCATCAGTTTCAAGCTGATAAGGTATTTGTCGGCAGTCAGGGTTTTGATTTAAAAGAGGGTGCCACAGTACCGGACATGGAGGATTGTCAGGTTAAGCGGGCGCTGATTAAAAGCGGACGTAAAAAATTTCTCATGATTGACCATGAGAAATTCAACACTCATTATCTATGCCGGCACGCAGCTGCCAGTGAATTTGATGTTATTATTACTGACAATCAGCTTGACGCTGCTTTGCGAGCTGAGGCTGAAGCATTAAAACTGCCATTGATTCTGGCTAAAGATTAAGCCGCAATGGCTTTTTTTCTATTAAAAACTATACGATATTCTCACCCAGCAAGATCTTAGGCATCGTTATCAGACAGCGGTTCCAGCGTTTATAAAACTTTTCCAAGCCTCGCTTAGACACCTGCGCATGAACCTCTTCATTTTCAACTGTCCAATGCAAAATATATGTTACTTTTCCGATATATCTGGTTAAACGAAGCGGCGCCTTGCCTTCTTTTACTGCATTGAAATCTTCTTGCCGATGAGTGCGCTTGATGTATTTTACATCTATAACACCAGGTTGTGAAAGATAAAATTCCGCAACCTCTTTCATTAACGCCTCAATTTCATCCTGCTTATCAATTTTAGCTTCATAAATACATATTTCATTAAACATTATACTTCCTCCGCGGCTCTAAATTACAAGCTTAATTCAACACATAAAATCAGGCAAGAATTAAATGGACAGCTTCCAGGCTATTCACGATAGATGCGTTTATGGGTACGAAAATGCAGCTTCCATTTGCAGCAGTCATTCAAGTGCAGCATAACATGACGGGTGGGCGGCATCAGCAATAAACCCGCAACATCCTTTTTGCCCCAATAATCAAGCAGCCAGATTGAATCTTCATGCTCACTTACACCCTTGACAGCCCGTATTTTATCTAAATCTTCTGCCTTTACCTGACGCCGCATATCCCCCGCCTGAAGCTCGCTCACAATGGTTCGGGTACGCCGTGATACTTGCCTGCAATAATTCAACAAAGCATTGATATCCACCTGATGACTGAATTGAAGAATTTCATCATCTGACCAAGCATTGCCAGTATCAGTAAACTCAATCCCCATAGCCTGCTGCCACATAGAATCAAAAAGCTGTTCCTGTCTGGCGACAAGATAATTCATCGTTAAATCTTCAATGCGAGCCGTATGCCACAGCACCCATGCTATCGTCTCATCGCTGCTGGCAGCCATAGCGGTATATTCCTGAACTGTCAGATCATTTAAAAGCGCATCAACCTCATTCAAAGCTGTCATCATATTGTCTGAAGGATGCAGTGACGCATGAATGGCTAAAAACAATTCTTTGGCGGCTTCAAGCTGGTCTGGCTTACGAATTATCTTTTGTAATGCTTTATGCTGTTCACTTAAGCCTTCACCAAAATACTTCATGAATTATCCTCCATGTCCCTGCATTATTCCATAGCGATGCCTAACTCATGAAGCAGCCCCTTGACAATTGCCATACTTAGCTGATTCTGACCATCATCACTCATCAGAAAATCAGCCTCTTCATTGTCAGTTAAAAAGCCCATTTCCACAATGATGCTCGGTATTTCATTCTCCATCAGCAGCTGCAGAAGATTCACTGACGCATCCTTGGGTTCCCGGTTAGGCAAGCCGTCAATCTTCTGTAACTGCGCATTGACTGCATCACTCAGCGCCATGGCCTTCGCATCATCAAAATACACATAAATCTCACTGCCCTTAACCTCACCGGCCAGATCGGTTGAATTACAATGCAGGGATACAAAATAACTGGCATTAGATGCATTGGCAATCGCACTGCGTCCGCGCAGATCTGCCACATTATCATCAGGCCAAGGTACATTATCATCCTCACGGGTCATAATGACATTCACCCCATAATACTCAAGCGCGCTTTTAATCTTCTTGGCTACGGTCAAATCAATATCCTTCTCCAAGATACCGTTATAAGACACCGCTCCATTATCATAACCGCCATGTCCCGGATCTATAACAACGGTTGGCTTTGACTGCTGTTCCACAATCGGCGGTTCTATATTCGCGTTAACATCCTCATGCGTAAACAGACCAATCAAAAATTGAATACTCATCACCAAGAGAACGATTATTGTTAAACATCCACCTGCGAAAATAATACAATGCTTTATATTTAAACGTCTGCGGCGTTTCATATTTATCACCATCCAGCTATTATTAAACCTTATTTGCTGCCTGATTGCTACTAATTATGAATAATCCGACAATTTCCCATAATTAAAAGCCGCGTTAAGCCTGCTCCTGCTTCATGTCATTAATGATTTCCATAATGATCTCATAGGAATCACTTTCTTTATTTAACAGAGCTTTATAGCGATCAAAAATCTTTAACGTTTTCTGCGGATACTCATCAAGATAAGCTAATCCATAATAAAGAATCGCTTCTGTTTTATCATTACGCTTATCAATGGCTGCCAGCAGCATCTTTTCACCTTTGGGATTCTTCAAAGCCACATAGGCAGTTGCCAATTCAACTTCAAGCGCATAAGCCAGAAAATCATTCACATAGCTGAACTGCTTATTGAAGCGGAGCACAAAATCAATGATTTTTTGGTAATAGCACGGATCATTCATTCTCCCCTGTTCCATGCATTCATCCAGATAATCAATGATGATGCTGTGCAGATCAATGCCGTCATTTACCTCATAAGTGATGCGGTCAAAATTATCTAAATCAAAACATTTGCACATCTTAAAGAAACGCTGAAAACAACTCTCCAGCTGCGCAATTTTTTCGCAATCATCAAGCTCAGCCTCACATAAGTCATCAAGCCGTTTAGAAATTAAGCCGTAATGTTCAAATTTAAAATGATGAAACTTGCTGAGAATGAGATATATTGCCTCATCAATGAAATCACGCGGATAAATGCTGCATGTATCATCAATCGTACATGTTTCAAAAATTTTATCTGAAACCTTTAAATCATTCCAATTCTTTGTCAATTCATCAACGATCTGTTCATAGCTCCATGTGCAGCCCATTGCCTTTAGATTTTCCATCATCAATGACTGATCCATTGTTTCAAGATCAGCATACATTTTATCCATTTTTTCAGCTAATTGCTTTTCATCTATCATCATTATTTACGCTCTCTTTCTATACAGCTGATTAATGCTTCGATAAATCGCTCATCATCAGCCTCACTTCGTTTTTTTATATGCCCAAAGCGCTTAGTCTGTTTGCGGATTTTAATCCCGTCGCTGCGCTGATTTAAAAGCTGAAGAATGCTTCCATCATCAAATTCCATGCCTGAGGGATGCAGACAGACTGCCCCTTTACCCAAGGCGAGAGCAGCCAGACCGGTATCCTGAGTAACCAGCAAATCTCCCTTTGTGATACGTTTTAAAATCTCAAAATCAGCATGATCATGACCCTGATCAACAATAATGATTTCTATGCCGTCAATCGCATACTGATGAGCCGTATCACATACCAGAGTAACCGGTATATCCCTTTGCTGAGTGATCCATAAGCATTCATCAATGACCGGACAGCCATCACCATCAATAAACAGACGCATTATTCCTCACCACTCAGCAGACCAGCTTTAATAAATGCCTTCGCAAAGCCATCATGCTCTAAATCATCCGTAACAAAATCAGCGACTTGTTTCAGGCTTTCCTTCGCATTCCCCATGGCAATTCCCAGATTGCATAGCTTTATCATATCAATATCATTGCCGCCATCACCAATCGCAATCGTTTGACTAAGATCAGCATTCAGATGCTCAAGCAGCTTCAAGATTGTTTTTGACTTAGATACACCCTTGATGGCAATTTCACCGCTTTCCTTACCAAAAACCGGTACCGTACATGGAATGATTTCAAAACGGTCCTTGAATTGATCCGCGATCCTTTGATACGGCTGACTGCCTTCAAGGAAACATATCTTGCTGACATCTTTATCATAATAATCACGACTATTTATAAAACAGGCAGTAAAAGGGTGATCCTTCACCTTTTCAATCTGCATCAGCTTCATCAAATGAGGAATACAGTTTTCACTGGCATATAGACCACCGCTGCACTCCACAAAGTAATCCATCTGATAGCTGTCTAATGCATCTACAATTGCTCTGATGTCTGCTTGTTCCATCACTAAATGCATCAACACCTCGCCATGATCCTCAAGATAACTGCCGCCCGCACAGATAAAGCCGTCAAACCCGATAGCCATAATATTTGCGTGTAATTCTGCCTTGCTGCGGCCGGTGGATAGATAAAGCTTATGGCCCTTCTTCTTCAATTGTTCACATGCCCATAGTGTACTCTTTGCCAAAACGCCGTCATTGCCGACTAACGTGCCATCTACATCAATGAATATGATTTTCTGTTCCATAGCTATTCCTCATTCTTTCCCCTACTATTATAAAAGATAAAGTTCTTGCTGTCTATCAAGCCAAAGAAAAAGAACCCGCAAAAATTTGGGTTCTTTATAAACCACACTGTCACCATAACAATGGCCCGCTTCATTTTTCTTTACTTATATCCGTTAGTCGTTTAATCCCTGCTGAATCAATCAAAGACTGCATTTGTTCCCTTGCCATCCGATTCAATTCTATCAATCGATCCTCGCGGTTCAAACCGCGTTTAATCAACTCGGCATTAAAGCTTTCCATATTAGAAAGTATAATAAGTTGCTGCAAGGTTGCATGATCACGAATATTTCCATCTAATCTCGGATTTGCATCTCGCCATTGTTTTGCCGTTTTACCAAACATTGCTACATTTAAGACATCGGCTTCTGTTGCATATGTAAAGCTCTGATATTGTTTTGGCAGTTCCGGTACAATCAGGTGTTCTTTGATAGCGTCCGTATGAATTCGGTAATTGATTTTTGAAATCTCACGGTTCATATTCCAATTAAGAGAAAGCCTGCTGTTTTCATCCGCCTTTAACCGTTGATAATCCGTGATAATGTATAGTTTGAATTCCGGCGAAATCCACGAAGCAAATTCAAATGCAATGTCTTTATGAGCATAAGTCGCTGCATAACGACCTTGTTTTGTAACCACCCCAATAGCGTGAATGTCTGTCACCCATTTTTTAGGTGTCATAACAAAAGCATTGCTACCTGAATCATTTTTAATTGCCTCGAATTCGAGGTAATTAAAGTCAGGATTATTGAGTTGTTCCCACAGACCCAGAAATTCAATGGTACTTCTGTTCCTCATCCAGTTTTGAATTACATACCCCGGATATTCGGGATTTTTATATTTCGCAATATCAGTTAAAGAAATATAGTCATCATAACTTCCATCCGACACAACAGAAATTTGCATCCCCTTAGCACTTAATTTTGCTTTTAAGACCTTTTCTTCCTTCATTTCTAACCTCCACCATTTTTTTCATTATATCAAATCCTATACTAAATGTCTTCCTTTTAACCCATCAGTTTGGAAAACTTCGACATTATATGATGCTACTTTTAATTGTATTCTAACTCCGCGCAGAACACGGGCACCATTTGGGCATCATTGGCTTATTTTACACAGTTTGAACAGGAGAAAAAAAGAAATGCTGCACTTCCGCATAAACACTATGTTTTTGCTAGAGTGCAGCATTTCACAAGTAGATTTTCAATATATAACGTTTGACGAGACAGCGAAATTTTGCTATTTTCTATGCATTTTGAATAAAATCAAGCAACTGCTGAGCGGCCTCATTTAAGCCTGTGCGGTCTTCTTTACTAAAGCCCAAATGCGTAAAGATTTCACCAACAAAGACATTATTGGCATACAGACAATCAAATACCTTATCAATCAGCGGTGCGCAGACATCTTGCTTCTGCATCGGTCCGAAAGGATTCGCAAAATAAGTCTTTGATAAACCAACTTCCTGCGTTGTACCCAATGCCATACGCTGACCCTGAATGCAAATATTCTTTACTTCTTCCTTATCGTCAATTCTTCTTAAACCGATAGCTTCACCATAGTTATTGGCATAGGCGAACAGATCAATGCGATGATTTGTCGCAACCACATCATAAGGCGCTGCCGGTGTAATAACACGCGCATTCGCACTGTCTGGATTTAAGAATACTGAACGGTCCATATCACGATATGGCGTACCCTTATCAAGGTCATCCAAACGGATAAAGGCTCCGATTTCTGTACCCTGACCATAAGGGATGCCGTCTTCGATATGAATCGTACCCATATCATCAAAGACAACTTCAATATCCGAAATCACTTCATTGCCTAAGGCACGCAGCGCTTCAATTGATTCAGACTTACCGGCTCCGGAATCACCCATCAGCATGATTCCCTTGCGCTTGCCATCCTTCAACGTAATATTTACAAACGCGCCGTGAATTGGCAGCCAGCCCTTCTGCATCATTGCCAGATTATGCAAAGTCAGTGACATTTTCTTAATATAGCCAAAATACTCAATCTGCTGACCATAAGATACAGAACCAACCCAAATATCTTCTTCGGTATCATGATAGAAAGTTGTTTCATTCTTACCGTCCTGATTACCAAACAGACAGATCAGATCCGGTTTTTTCGCGCATTCATCAGCCGTTGCAATTTCAAATAAGTTTGCCAGTGAAATACCTGAACACATAAAATCACGATGGAAATAAATGAACGCTAACATACTGCCGATCTTAGCCGGGAAACAGAACCATTCATCCGCATTGCCGCTGAACGTATCAACCGGATTATCCGCTCTTTCCACAAACATCCCTGTACGTTTATTAGAACGTGTTGTCAGCAGTAAAGGTGTACGCAGCATGACTGAATCAAACATTGGGATTTCTTTAAGCCGGTCATATCTTGCAGATAATTTACTCTTATTAATCCGCACTGCCGCTGCCGCATTTGTTCCTGCCTGCAGCTGACGGTATACCTTATTCTTTCTGCCCTGAACCTTTTGTTCAAGATTACGATAAATATCACGAATCAAACGGTTAAAATTAGAATCTGCCGTTACATAGCTAGATTCCTGAAGGGCATTCCCTGATCCGATATTAGTTACTGAAAAACGCTGATGACGTTTCCAGAAATTATACAGTTCTTCAATGAAATCGAGCAGCAAAGTCTTATCATTCAGATAATAGCTCTCTACTTCATCACATTCTAAAATTGTCAGTTCTCTGAAAAGCTTTGTAATTTCAACCTTAGCCTGACGGGTTGATTTACCATTAACAGCCCATGCATATAATTCAGGGTCCGTAGTTTCCAAATCATCAATAAAAGATTCCACAAGATTTTTAAACGTTGGTGAATTCAACAGCTCTGCCGGTGTACGTGCATACGATGCGCTGAAATTCAGTATTGCCATCTGTTCATTCATATACAATGTTTCTTTCATCTTTTATCCCTCGTATCTTTCTATAAGCCTACATTCTATCGTACGCTTAGCCTTTCTAATTATACACACAAAAATTTTCAGTGTAAAGTTAGTTCTTTTTCATTCTTTAATGAAAACTCTTACATCTTTTAAAAACGATTCTTTACTTCATCAATAACCTTTGATAATTCAACATCAAAGCTTTCAGCTTCATCACGCATCTTAAACTCAACAAGACCTTCGCCAAGTTTACGGCCCAAAGTGATACGGCATGGAATACCTACTAAATCCATATCCTTGAATTTAACACCCGGACGCTCATCACGATCATCAAGCAGTACCTCAAAGCCTGCCGCGCTCAGCTGTTCATATAATTCTGCCGCTGCTTTTTTCTGCGCTTCATCCTTCATTGAAACAATCACTAAAGCCACTTGGAACGGCGCAACTGATTTAGGCCAGATCAAACCGTGTTCATCATTATGCTGTTCCGCAATCGCCGCCATGCAGCGTTCCAGACCAATACCGTAGCTGCCCATTACAACTGGATTCAGCTTATTATTAGCATCAAGATAATTCAGTCCCATAGTCTGAGCATACTTAGTACCCAGCTTAAACGTATTGCCAACCTCAATACCCTTGGTAAATACAAGCTTTTTACCGCAGCATGGACAAACATCACCCGCTTGAACACAGGCCACATCAGCAACAAGATCCGCTTTAAAATCCTTTAAGTTAACATTTTCAATATGATAATTCGTCTTATTGGCACCAACAATGAAGTTTTTCATCTTCGCAACCTCACGGTCCATGACAATCTTAATCCCTAAACCGACTGGACCGGCAAAACCGACAGCCGCTTTTGTAATCCGTTCTACATCATCAAAAGCCGCTAATTCAATCTCATTTGCCTGCAGCAATTTCAATGCCTTAGTTTCATTTAATTCACGATTTCCCTTAAGCAGGAAGGCTACAAATTCACCATCTACCTTATAGATTAATGTCTTTACAAAAGAATCAGCCGTTTTATTGAAGAAAGCAGCTACCTCATCGATGGTTTTCGCATGCGGTGTTTCCACTTCATTCATCGCTAATTCAGCCTCATCGCTGACCTCACTTGTATCGATAACCTCAGTAATTTCTAAATTACTTGAGAAGTCACAGCCCTCACATTGAACGACTGTATCCTCACCAATTTCACAGATTGCCTGAAATTCCTCAGAAAGCAAGCCGCCCATAGCACCAGTATCTGCCTTAACGATCTTATAATTTAAACCCATGCGGTCAAAGCAAGCCTTATAAGCGTTAAACATTTTCATATAAGATGTATGCAGGCCCTCAAGATCAGTATCAAAAGAATAAGCATCCTTCATAATAAACTCACGGACACGGATCAAGCCATAACGAGGACGCGTTTCATCACGGTATTTTGTTTGAATCTGATAAAGATTATACGGAAAGCTCTTATAAGAAGCACCATTCATACTTGCGGCTACCGCAAATAATTCCTCATGGGTTGGTCCTAATACATAATTTTTCTGATAACGGTCCTTTAACGCAAACATATTGCTGCCAAACGCTTCACGGCGGCCAGACTTTTCATAAACCTCTTCAAGAATCAGGGCTGGCATCAATAATTCCTGAGCACCGGTACGATCCATTTCCTCACGAACAATATTTTCTACCTTTTTTAATACCCGATGTCCCATCGGCATAATCATATATACGCCATTGCTGGTTTTCTTGATCATTCCGCTTCTGACTAGCAGGTTGCCGCTTGTTGATTCTTCATCCTTAGCATTTTCTCTTAATGTATAAAAGAAGCTCTCACTCAATTTCATTTTTCTTTTCTCCCTTAATAAATTGTACTGCGATCCTTAATCATCACTTTACGGATCATATCATTTTTCTCCACCGGAAATGGTATCCTGGTGGTTAGTATCTGCATCGGCTTATTCGCTACTTCAATTTTCTCATTCATTTCATCAAAGCAGTCACCGATAATCAATGGTTCATTGGTTATATGCGGGCCAAATACCTCAGCCTGACAGCCCGGTTTGAAATTATTTCTCACCAGAATCGTTGCCATTTGGGTCGATGCATCATACGACAGCACACTGGCGATAAATTCCTGTGTAACACCGGCACCATTAACACCATACAGATGAGCGCTGAATTTCGGCAGGCCGGCATAGAAACCAACATCAGCCGGGCGGTTTTCCGCTTTGCTTAATTCTGACAGGAAGAACGCCATCCGCGCTTCACTGATTTCACCCTTTTCATATACCTCATCGATCAGCATACGGTATGCTTTCACAACCGTGGCTATGTAATACGTCGATTTCATCCGGCCTTCAATTTTTAATGAAGCAACACCGGCATGAATCAGATCCGGAATATAACGGGCTGCCATCAGATCCTTGCTGCTCATTGAGAACAGCTCCTGATCATCATTCAGCTTTTCATCGCCCTTATACAGCCGGTATTTCCAACGGCAGCTTTGTGCACAGCCACCGCGGTTCGCATCACGATTGGTCATATTGTTAGATAACGTACAGCGGCCGGAATAGGAAATACACATTCCGCCATGAATAAAGGCTTCGATGGGCAGCGGCGAAGCAGCCGTTGTTGCCTTAATATCTTCAAGCGTACATTCCCGAGCCAAAACCACCCGATCAACACCCTTGCTTTGCCAAAATTTAGCAGCCAATGAATTGCATGTGGAATGCTGGGTACTCAAATGCACCTCAAGCTTAGGTGCTACCGCTTTGGCAGTCATCGCGATTGTTGCGCTGGCACAAATAACAGCCGTTACCCCGGCATCCTCCAACTGTTTTAAATATTCCTTTAAATCATGCATATCTTCTTCATGCGGCAGCATATTCACGGTCACATGAATACGCGCGCCATGAGCATCAGCAAACTTAACTGCCTCTTGGATATCCTCGATATCAAAATTGCTTGCCCGGGAACGCAGAGAGAATTTTTTGCCGCCGATATAAACAGCATCAGCACCATACAAGATTGCTATTTTCAAACGTTCAAGATCACCGGCTGGTGATAATAATTCAATTCTCTGTCTCATACATTCACCTTCACTGTACTTGTTTTCTTATACATAAAACCGGTACTGATATTCTGATTCGGATATTGCTTCTGATATGCTTCAAACATTTCTAACCCGGACTTTCTGCCTTCAAGCACATCACGATAATCACGGGCAGTCTGAGCAACCTCATCACTGCTCATAAACAGACTTCCAATACGCAAAGACTGTATCCCTGCCTTGACTAAATCATTCACTTCATTAAATGAACATAAAGTAAAGCCGGTAAACACATGCGTACCAAGCTCATCTTCGATAATCGGCATATGCTCATCACGATTTTCTTCCATTAAATATAAATCATGATTGTTTTCAAGATCAAATTCACGGCCCAGAAATTCATAATAGCTGGTTAATAAACGACGCTTGGAATGCATCATATTCAACCGGCCATGAATCAGCACTTCTAAATTACCCTTGACCTGAGCGGCAATGCCAATCATTTCTTCCTTGGTGATTTCCTTTGATAATGTAACACCATTGATACCCTGATCAAGATAAAACTGTGCGTCAGCCGCATTGGTAATCAGTGTATCTGGATTGTAAATCAATTTATCTTTCATTGCTAATTCATCGGCTAACTGTAAAACCGCGCAGTCAGTGAAATAAATCTGGTCTACATTCATAGCTTTTAATAATTGCAGTTCATCACGGCACGCTTCACATTCACTTTCAGTAAAAAAACGTGTCAGCTGAACGGCGCTTTTCATATTTAATTCATGGAGCAGTTTTGTTCCTTCTTCAATTTGTTGATTAGTGAATACCCCAGCGGGTCGCGCACTAAAAAACGGCAACGCGAAGAGAACCGTATTAATTCCTGCATCATGGTACTTTTTAATATCTGCCAATTCATAACTAGCAGCACTTAACTCGAACATTTGCCACTCTCCTATCAACTACCTGTATTATTATACTGTTTTTACGGCTTTCTGTATAGCAAAACAAATGAATAAAAGCGGATTAAAGATGGGATTTTGCGGCTGTATTAGGTGAAATTGATGATAAAACAGTGAATTGCAGGGGATGATGAAATGATTTAGTGCTCTTAAGCGTGAAATGCATGCATGCTTAGATAATTATGTCATGCGCGTAAAAGAAAAGGGCGATTGCCCTCATTCTTTTGATTTTTAGATAGATGCTGAATAGAATATAACAGTCATTGGGGGTTTACTGATATAGACATTCAGCTGTTAATATTTAATAAAACTCATTCCCTATTAAAAACACATTAATTATAAAACCTCATGACAATCACGGCCATAACAAAATGGAGTTGGAATAGGATCATCATCACCTGGAATTGGCGGAGTAACGATTCCAGAGAACATAATACCTGCAACTAAAAATACCTTAAATAATTTCATTCTATCACCTCTCGTGCAATAGAATAACACACCTTGTAATTATTTTGTGAATTTTAGGAGTTACCTTCCTTTTTTATGCATTTTGAATACTTTTTATTACATTTTCCTAAACTTATCAGAAATCTTCATTAGTTTTCTTCTATTTACTTCATGATGATTATGGTCTTTTAAGAGTAATTTAATTTCATTTGTAAATACAATATAGTAAAAGGAGTCGTGTGATTCAACATTAGGCAAAACATATGAATCTAGATAATTGATAAGTCTTGCAAAATCATCATTCATGCTTTTCAGGTAGTAATATTCATAGAAGACTTTTTCTCTTTCGGTAATTATTTTGCAATTTTCTACTGGTAGCATAACAAAATCCGAAGTAAAATCATTTTCACAATATTCAATCAATTTCAAACAAATAGCACTCTTAACATAATACTTTTCAAATCTAATTGTTTCTAAAAAGTATTTTTTTGATTTCAAATAATACCCATTCTCAAAATAATTTAATGCCAAATTCATTCTTCCTTGCATAACTAATTCTTGATTTACTTTTATGTCTTTATTATTAACTATATCGTTAAAGCAATCTTCGTATCTTTCAATTGATTTTTCCTGTATATTGCCAATCAACCAAAACAATTTGCTATATACCAGTAATAAGCCGTTATAGTTTTTCTTTTCACTATATTCCTGATCTATTTTCATTAATATCTTTAAACTATCGATATGATATTTAACGGAAAGCAAATAGCTAGCATAATTCAATTGATTAACACTATAAAATGAGTTTTTTAAATTCAAAGTGTTAAATATAAAATTAGCTTTAAAGAATGTTTTTGAACCTTCATGAAAATCATAAAATTTAAAACAAAACTTAAATATTACATTAGATAAGACATCTATAATATCTTGATTCAAATATTGCATTGACTTAATAAAATGATCTATCTCCTCTTCAACCATAACACTGACAAAACTAAATTTGTAAATCATTTCAAACGCTCTGATGTACTCATACTCAATGATATATTTCCGATATGGCTCTAACCTTTTAATCGTCTCATAACAGATTTTCTCCATCATTTTCGTATCATACCATTCAACTGCATCTCTTAACAGCCTGCATTGGTTTAAAATATAGTCATCCATATCATGCCGGTAATTATAATTAAAACCTAATTTTGCCAATGCGCCCAAATAAAATTCATCATTCTTAGCGGGAATATCCTTATTAAAATTAGTCGCTACCTGCCTTGAACAAACATTTTCGATCAGATCAAATAAAGTAATCCCCATTTCCTTTTGATAGATTCTGATCAATCTTCCTACTCTGATCTTATTCTTGTTACTGATAACTATTTCCTCAGCCATTCGACATCACCTTTCTTCAGGGGTTTAAATTAACCATTAAAATCAGATTTGTAAACATTTAATCACATAATAATTATATCAATAATCAATACTATTCTGCTAGTATAGCTTCATATACAACGTCTTGTTGAATGATGGAGTTTGCTTCCCAATGCGTTTCTGATATATAATACAAAAAAGGAGGAATACGTCGTGCAAGATGATTGGTATAATAATTTTTTAAAGGAATGTGAAGGAATATCGATGAACGAGGTTTGTCCTCATTGCGGGCGCAAGGCATTAGTTCGGGTTGCTGATCTTGATTATGTTTTTACCTGTTCAGCCTGTGGTCATACATTTGAATTTGATGGCCGTTATGCGGATGAACTTGATTATCTGATTGCCAGAAAGCAATAAAGCAGAAGCTGTTTAGCCTCTGCTTTACTTTTTATTATAGTGGTTATTCTTTATGCGTTATATTTATCTGTATCAAGCATATTTTCGCTCTTGGCGACAATCACACTGGTTGCTGAATCACCAACAACATTTAATGAGGTAACCAACATTTCAATCGGTCGGTTAATTGCCAGTATTAAACTATAAGCCAATAATGCCGGATCGTTTGTATAGCCCATGGCAGTCAGGATCGTGAATAAGATTACAGCGCCTGCTCCCGGTGCAGCCGGTGTCCCCACAGATGCAATTAAAGCCAGTACAGCGATTAAAGCAATATTGCCGAAAGTTACTTGATAACCAGCGCTCGCGGCAATGAAGATAGCAGCAATTACCTGCATAATGGCAGTACCGTTCATATTAACAGTCATGCCTAATGGCAGTACAAATGATGCAATTTCTTCATTAACACCTAATTCTTCAGTTGTCGTCTTAGTATTTAATGGCAGAGTTGCTGCACTTGATGAGGTTGAGAAACCAAACAGCGCTACTTTTGAAATCTTGCCGATAAATTTTTTAGCACTTAAACCAGTTGTCAGTCTTACAATAATACCATAAGCTACAAATAAGAACAGTAAGAGACAAATAATCGTTGTTACGACGTAAGTTAAAGCCGGTTTTAAGTGATCGATGCCGTAAATCGCAAAGGTTCTGGTAATCAGCACGAAGATTGCTGCCGGTCCAAAATTATTAACAACATAACTCAGGAATACTACAACGATGTCATTGATTTCCTGACACAGCTTTTTAAACACGGTAACCTTATCACCTAGCTTAAGGATTGCCAGACCAAACACAACTGCCAGAACAACAATTGATAAGACACGGCCGTTATTTGAGAATACATCGAAGATATTATTAGGAACTGCCTGAATGAAGATCAGCAGCGGATTGCTTCCCGCCTTACCGGCAGCCGCCGTTAATTCGCCAACTTCACCTACACTGAAGCCGCCTAAATGATAAACAGCAAAGCCTACCGCCCCTGCGAACAGAAGCGCGATGAATGAAGTAATCAAGAACCATTTGATTGTTTTAAATGAGATTCTGCCTAATTTCTTCGCGTCTGACATATCGCAGATTGCCAGCGTGATGGAAGTAAATACCATCGGAATAATGATCAGCTGCAAAGCATTGATGAAAATCTGCCCTAAGATATAGAAAATACCAATTGCATTTGTTGCGCCTTCCGCTGTGATATCCTGAAACAGCAGATTATTAATGAATGTCCAGGTAGATGCCTGTCCGGAGCTTATTAATGATTCACGCAGGAAGATGCAGCCAGCGCCGCAAAGCAGTCCAATCGCTAATGCAATGGCCATCTTCATGGCTAATTTTGATCCTTGATTCTTTGTCATATGTGTCCTCCTCGTATAAAAAAGATCCTACCATTAAAGTTAGCAGGATCTTGAGCCTCATACGAAAAAAACAATGAATTTCAATCCCCTTCATAACCTCTCTGGATTATTTTAAAGGTTCTTTTTAAACCTGATTTAGTATAAATCATGAAAGCCGGTGCTGTCAACGATTATTCACGATTTCTTTTATGTAAGCTATTACAGTTTCTAAATAACCATAAATTTATAAATAATACTTAAATAATAGATAAAGAGGGGTGAATTGCTTCACTCCTCATATTACTTAATGATTTTGCTGTTTTTTGTGGAAGATGCATAAGCCTGCAAAGCCTGCCGCAATGATTGCTATACCGATATACGGCTGTTTCAGAATAGTCATTAATACCATGACATCCAGGCAATCATGACCAACTCCTGCCGCGCCATAAGCCGCGTAGTCAAAAATCGTAAACAGGAAGGCAGAGCCGACGATTAACAAGAAGCCATAAATCAAACCCGCAATGACAGCTCCGCGGCTGCCGCCTTGTGCGTTGCCATAAATACCGGCAACCCCGCCGGTAAAGAACGCGCCGATAATAGATACCAAAGGTACTACGCCAAAGAGGGCAGAACTTACAACCATACCGAGTATCATGCCGATAACCGCTGTTACAAAGCCAATCATTAAGCTGTTTGGCGCAAATGCGAACAATGCGGGAACATCAAGTGCTGGAATAGCACCTGGTACAATTTTATCAGAAATACCCTTAAAGGCCGGTACCAGCTCACCTAAGAACATCCGCACACCTTGCAGCAGAACCATGATGCCGGCAGTGAACCCGAGAGCTTTTAAAATACCATAAATAATATAATTTGTTTCACCGGCATAAGGAGCAACCGCTTCCGGGCCGGCCATAATAACGACTAACAGATAGAATACACCCATAACGATGGATACCGACATAGAAGTATCTTTAAAGAATTCCAGTGATTCAGGTAATTTAATATCTTCTGCATTTTTTGATTTATCACCCAGCAGACCGCCGATATAACCTGCTGGCACAGTACCAAGCGTTGTCAGATGGGCAATCGCAAAATTATCATTGCCGGTAACCTTACGCACCATCGGCTGTCCGATTGCAGGGAAGATAACCATCAGCATTCCCTGCAGAATACTGCCTATCACAACAATCATCGTCTCATTGAAACCGCCGATATACAGACTGCCAGCGACTGCCACAGATAAGATCCACATCATATGGCCAGTCAGGAAGATATATTTTAACGGGCTGAAACGGGCAATTAAGACGTTGACGACAAAGCCGATGCCCATGATCAAGGCGCTTGTAGTAGCAATAATCGGAACTGCGCTTTGCATCGCACCCACTACGGCTTTTGATGAAGTTGCGAAGCCCTGAAGATTGAATACGGCCGAGAATAAATCAACAAACGGCAGAATTTCCGTGACGATCAAACTTGAGCCAGCGGATAAAACCAGCATACCAATGGCTGTTTTTACTGAACCGGAGAATACTTCACCAGCGCTTTTCTTCTGCAGCAGCAAACCAATCAGCGCAACTAATCCAAGGATTATTGCCGGTGTCTGAAAAATATTGAGAATAAAATCTAACATAAGTCAAAACCCCTTTCTTTAATGTTCATGACTGTCAAGATATGCTTTAAGCTTCCCCTTAACCTCTTCAACATCCATAATGTTATTGACATACACAACATTATCTTGATCCGCAAAATGCTTACGGAAGCTTTCCGTGGTTATGATTAAATCACAGGGCTTACCCTTTACGGTTCCCATATCCCAATGTTCAATCTTACACTTAACGCCAAGCTGATTCATGGCAGTATCTGCAGTCATTTTCAAAATCAAGCTTGAACCTACACCTAAACCGCATACTGTAATAATTTTTAACATTTTCTTGCTCCCTTCTATAAGCAATCAATTAAATCATGATAATGCTTAATATGCTCAGCATTGATAGCATCACCCCGATCCAGATTCGAGCTGACATAGGTTGGCGGTACATACCCTTGTTCAGCACATATTTCAATGACCCGCGCCGTTATACAATCCATCACCAGCATACCAAGTATCGTTGACGTACCCGTGAATTTATCAGGCACGTTCGGCATGGAAAGACACGCGTCACCAAGCTCACATTTCAAATCAATTACCACATCCGCGATATCCTTCAGATTCTTGCCTGATGAATGACGGGAACTGACCTGATCAGAAAATGCCTTTGATGTCAGCGCGATAACCTTCATGCCGATTTCCTTAGCGGTAAGTGCCATATCAATGACACCGGCATTGCGGCCGGAGATGGAAACGATAATCATCGTATCGTCACCGCTGACATTTTCCAGCTTCAAATACTCGCCCGCGAAGCCCTCGACCCGCTCCTGAATCGTGCTTAGCTTCGCTTTGGGAAATAACGCGAGATGCGGTATCAGCAAGGCATTTACCGGAACAAGTCCGCCAGCCCGATAAAATACCTCCATGGCAAACATTTGGGAATGACCGCAGCCAAATACATGAATCAGACGTTTTTTCATCACTGAAGCCGCGCCATAACGGGCTGCCTGTTCAATCTGTTCCCTCTCATCATAAAATTGATGCTTCATCTGATCCATTACAATGTCATAGAATTCCTCATGCTTCATTTTTGTTTCCTCCTAGTATTTTTTCAACATTGCCGCAATTTCTGCTTTCGATCCATGATTTCTGATCAAATTGATAAATTCCGTATCCTGAAGCAGTGAAGCAAGACTCATAATCATTGCCATATGTGAATCTGAGTCAACAGCCCCAAAACCGAACGCGCAATCTATCTCTTGATTCTCAAAATCATCAAATACGATTTTATGCTTGAATGTTACCAGTGACAGACATGCCTCCTTTACATCTGAACCTGGCTTGCCATGAAAGAAAGCAACTCCTTCCACCAGAATCATATAGGGACCATATGTCTCAATAACATCAATCATCGTCTGTATAAATGCTTCATTCACCTTGCCCTGATCGACCAGCAATTCACCGCAGAGCTGCACTGCATCCCGCCAATCCTTTGCATCCGCATCTGTCAAAATTAAATCTTCAGTAAGTATATCTTTTATCATAAGTGTCCTCCTATTGATTATGACATCATTACCAGTTACATTATTTTTTTTCTGAGATATCAATCAGACATCTCAGAAATTAAGATACTAATTTAATTGTAAACTCAAACGAATCTCCCTTTGAAACAATCGTAGAATAACAGGCTATTTTATCATTGGAATAGCTGGTACGCTTAACCAGCAGACCATACTGCTTCTTCGGACAGCTCAGCAGTTTGCATTCACGGGTATTTAACTCACATGCCTTAAAGGTTTCTATTGCTTTATTAAATACAATATGATAGTCCTCTTCTAAGGTTTTATATAACCCCCGCTTCGCAAAATCCAAATCAAGCAGGAATTCAAATCCCTGATAAGGAAAATAGGCTTTTTCAACCATGATTGCGACATTCTCGGCACAGCGCAGACGCTCGATATAAATTACATCATCATTTTCATTAATACCAAGATGATAGGCAATCTTCGGTTCAGCTTTGATTTTTTCCCGGGTTACGATCTTGGTTGAGGATATTTTACCCTGCTTTTCCATTTCTTTTGAAAAGCTGTAAACATTTCCTAAATTCTGTACAATACTCTTACCGAGAATAAACGTACCCTTGCCTTGAATTTTTTCTAATTTACCCTGTCTTACCAATTCATCAATTGCTGAACGAACCGTTATTCTTGAAACGTTGTACTGCTTACATAAATCTCTTTCAGAAGGAATCGGCTGTCCTTTTTTTAAAGTACCGTCATTAATCTGTTCCTCAATACTTTCAGCCAACTGACAGTACAAGGGGATTTTGTTATAGTTGCTGTTCATGACTTTCCTCCTAAATTCAGTTTAACTGGTTATGACCAGTTTGTCAACAACTTTTTTGTAAACGATTCCATTAATTTAATGCTGAATGATTCTCATGCTATACGCATTATCAATAAATTGTATAGAAAAAGAGAGCCATTGACTCTCTTATGCTTTTTGAAGTGCTTGAAGGATAGCATCGGTGAATTCACTTGTTGACGCGCTGCCGCCAAGATCCTGAGTTAAAACATCACCCTGAATCAATACGCTGTTGATGGCTGCGCGTACCTTTTCCCCCTCATCATGATAGCCCAGATAATCCAACATCATGCAGGCAGATAATAAGAGTGCGGTTGGATTGGCCAGATTCTTACCGGCAATGTCCGGTGCTGATCCGTGAACAGCTTCAAACATCGCGTATTCATCACCTAAATTTGCGCTTGGCAAGAGGCCCAGCCCGCCGATTAAACCGCTTGCTAAATCTGAAGTGATATCTCCATAAAGATTCGGCATAACCAATACATCAAACTTCTCAGGATGCATGACCATCTGCATGCAGACATTATCAACGA
Organism: Dielma fastidiosa; assembly: GCF_003475485.1. Lineage (NCBI taxonomy): Bacteria > Bacillati > Bacillota > Erysipelotrichia > Erysipelotrichales > Erysipelotrichaceae > Dielma > Dielma fastidiosa. Next base: position 666,231 of record NZ_QRQL01000001.1, read on the forward strand.
TATAGCTGTTTGCCTCTACATCCGGATATTCTTCTTTGATTTCATTAAACACCTTTAGGAACAAACCGTCGCTTAGCTTTAAAATATTAGCCTTATGCACACAGCTGACGCGCTGGCGGTGATGCTCTTTGGCATACTCAAAGGCCGAGCGGATAATTCGCTCACTGCAGCGGCGAGTGATGATTTTAGTTGCATGAACAGTGTTTTCATCAATTTGCTTTTCTACACCGACATATAAATCTTCCGTATTCTCTCTGAAAATAACCATGTCTACATTAGCAAACGGCGTCTTAACATTAGGCAGACTTTTTGCCGGACGAATATTGGCATAAAGATCATATTTCTCACGCAGCTGCACATTACAGCTTCGAAACCCCTTGCCGATCGGGGTTGTTATCGGTGCCTTTAAAATCACCTTGTTGCGTTCAATGGATTCAAAAGCGGCCGCCGGTATCAATGCGCCATGACGCTCATATTCTGCAGCGCCAACCTCAAAAGGTTCAAATTCAAGCGGCAGATTTAATGTGTTAATAATCCTTACTACCTGATCACAGATTTCCGGACCGATGCCGTCACCCTTAAACAATGTTACTTTTTTCATTCTATCGCTCCTCAATTTTAACAAATTTTTTTGTATCCCCAACATATTTTGTTGCCGGCCGGACAATCTTATCACAATAACATTTATCCTCAATATTATGTGCCAGCCAGCCGACGATCCGGGCGGTCACAAACAGCAGACTGACAAGCTCCTGGGGAATATTCAGCATGCTGTAAACAAAGCCGCTGTAAAAATCAATATTGCTGGAAACACTCTTGCCCTTGCGCTCTTTAATACACTGTTTCGCAATTTCTTCAAACCGCTTATAGAAATCAAACTGTTCAATCATCTGTTTTTCTTCAGCAAGCATATAAGCCTTTTCTTTCAAGATTTCAGAACGCGGATCACTCAATGTATAAACAGCATGACCGATACCGTAGATCAAGCCGCTGTGATCAAAGAAATCTTTATCCAGCAGCCGCTCAACAATACCTCTGATTGCGGCATCATCTGCTTGATAGCCAATCTCATCAATGACCGCACTCATCATCTGGCAGACCGCCAAACTGGCACCGCCGTGACGCGGCCCCTTTAATGAACCAATACTGCCGCTGATTGCTGAATAGATATCTGTGCCGGTTGATGAGATAACGACATTGGTAAAGGTTGAGTTATTGCCGCCGCCGTGATCGGTATGCAGGATCAGCATGCAGTCAAGCACCCGCACCTCGGTATCTGTATACTGCATATCACTGCGGATCAGCCGCAGGATGCTTTCTGAAATCGTACAATGCGGATCAATTTGATGGATGATCAGACTTTCATCATCAAAATTATGCCGTTTTGCCTGATAAGAATAAGAAATGATAGCCGGCATTTTGGCAATAATATTTAAGCCTTGAAACAGCGTATTCATCGCCGTTGTATCATCACTGTTTTCATCATAACCATACAGCATTAAAATCGCCTGCTGAACCTTATTCATCAGATTCCTGCCCGGCATCCGTAAGATATTCAGTTCTAAAAAGTCCTTCGGCAGTGCGTAATGACTTTGCAGATAGCTCATGAAAAGCGCTAATTCTGAAGCATTGGGCAGTTTGCCAAAAAGAATCAGAAAAGCGACTTCTTCAAAAGCATGATGCTCACTGAAATCCAAGCCGTCAATCAGATCCTTAATCTCATAACCCCGGTAATATAAACGGCCGATATCATCGACCTTCTCACCGTTAACCCGCTTATAGCCCACAACATCAGCAATCTTTGTCAAACCGACCAATACACCGGTACTATCCTCATTGCGCAGCCCTTTTTTTACTTCATAGGTTTTGTATAAGCCATTTTCAATGGCATTGTCATTGACTGACTGTTTAAATATTTCTGCTAGTTCACGATTCATTTCCACACCACTTTCTTAGTTTTCACATTTCTTTCATTATATTACATTTATAGTTTCAATTCAATACCAATCATGCTATAATGAGTTTTGAAAAAGAGGAGAAATGAGAAGATGAATACAGTAAGTGAAAAAATCATAGCCAGACATCTGGTATCCGGAGAAATGAAAAAAGGTGCCCCAATCACGATTCGCATCGATCAGACACTGACTCAGGATGCTACTGGTACAATGGCTTATCTGCAGCTGGAAAGCATCGGTATTGATCGGGTTAAAACGGAGCTTTCAGTCAGCTATGTTGATCATAACACATTACAGAGCGGTTTTGAAAATGCCGATGATCATCAGTATCTGCAAAGTGTCGCAAATCGTTACGGCATCATATTTTCAAGACCTGGCAACGGTATCTGCCATCAGGTGCATCTTGAACGTTTTGCCAGACCAGGCAAGACGCTGCTGGGTTCGGATTCTCATACACCGACAGCCGGCGGTATGGGTGCCTTAGCCATTGGTGCGGGCGGTTTAGATGTAGCAGCAGCGATGGCCGGCAGACCCTTTGCTTTAACTATGCCTGAAATTATCGGCATCCGCCTCAGCGGTAAGCTTCAGCACGGCGTGGCTGCCAAAGACATCATCTTAAAAGTCCTGCAGCTATTAAGCGTTAAAGGCGGTGTCGGTAAAATTATTGAATACTTTGGTGACGGCGTGCTTACCCTAAGCGTACCGCAGCGGGCTACTATAACGAATATGGGTGCTGAATTAGGCGCTACAACCTCCATCTTTCCAAGTGATGAGCGTACCTTGGAATTTTTGAAGAAACAGCAGCGTGAAGATGAATTTGAAGAAATCAAAGCTGATCAGGATGCATGCTATGATCAAATTATCGAGCTTAATCTTGATGAATTAGAACCGATGATCGCCTTGCCGCACTCACCGGATAATGTGGTTACCGTCGCTTCGGTAGCAGGCCGGCCGATCCAGCAGGTCGCAATCGGCTCTTGTACTAATTCCTCTTATCTTGATTTATGCACTGTAGCCAATATTGTACGCAATAAAACCATCGCGCCAAATGTCAGCTGTTCCCTCTCACCGGGTTCAAAGCAGGTATTAAGCATGCTGGCGGAAAACAATAAGCTGACCGATATTATTAAAAGCGGTATCCGTCTATTAGAAAGCACATGCGGACCATGTATCGGCATGGGTCAATCACCGGCAAGCAATGCCTGGTCACTGAGAACGTTTAACCGTAATTTCTATGGCCGCAGCGGTACTTTGAGCGCCAGTGTCGCTTTGGTATCATGTGAAACCGCCATTGCCAGTGCAATCACGGGTGTTATTACCGATCCGCGCACCATGGATTATGAGCCTGCTTTGGATTTACCTTATTACACAATTGATGACCGCTCACTGATTCAGCCGCAGTGTGATCCAAATGCGGAAATCATCCGCGGGCCAAATATCAAAGCCCTGCCGAAAAATGAAGCGCTGCCCGATCATATCAGTAAAAAAGTTATGATTAAAGTGGGTGACAACATTACTACGGATGACATCATGCCGGCCGGCGCTAAAGTGCTTCCTTACCGCAGCAACATTGAAAAAATCTCTGAATTCTGCTTCATGAATCAAAAAGCAGCCTTCCATGATGACTGTATTAAAGAGCATGGCGGCTTTATCATTGCCGGCAGTAACTATGGACAAGGCTCCAGCCGTGAACATGCCGCATTAGCGCCGATGTATCTTGGCATCAAGGCAGTGATTGCGAAAAGCTTTGCCCGTATTCATCAGGCCAATTTATATAATTTTGGTATTCTGCCATGTCTGTTTAAAAATGAAGCTGACTATGACATGATCGATGAAATGGATGAATTAGAATTTAAAAATCTGCATGCGATTCAAGGTGACACAACACTAGTGGTCATGAACAAAACCAAAGGCCGCAGCTTTATGGTTTACCTGCCATGTACCGCCCAGCAGGCTGAATTCCTTCTAAAAGGCGGCTTGCTGAATACATTAAAAGATTAAAATACTAATTAACTGCCGAAAACGCGGCAGTTTTTTATTTCATAGAAAAGGGCTGAAGCCGTCAGCTTCAACCCTTTCCATCTTTTATGAACCGCATGATTTATAATGCTTAACACCAAATTGCCAAATCAGCACCGCCGGAATCAAAAATAGGCAGGCCAATAACGGCACCCAAATCAAAAACGTTTGATTACTCTCACCCATCAGATATAACAGCGGATAATATTGAATCAGCGCATAAGGGATGATATAGGTGCAGAATTGAAGAATGCGTTTGCCAAAAACAGCAATAGGATATTTCCCAAATTCGACTGCCCCGTTAGTAAACACATTAAAGATTTCCAATCCCTCAATCGTAAAGAAGCAAAAAGCCGCGGTAATGATGAAGATACCAATAAACAAACAGATACCGCCAATCATCATAAAAATCAGCGTCATGATCCTGCCGATACTCCATGCCACATTCGCACCATTTAAGCCTACAGCCATTAGGATAACCGCTTGAATCAGACGGCCGATTCTGGTAAATTCAAAACGGCTGCCCATCACCTGAAGCATTGTATTTTGCGGTCTCAATAGGATGCGGTCAAATTTCCCGCTTTTTACTAACGAGGGAAAGTTATCAAAACCACGGCCCAGACATTCTGCCAATGTGTACTGTAAAAGAACACTTGCCGTACAAAGCATGATCATTTCCATACTGTATCCTTTAATGCTCGTAAAGCGCTGAAGTAAAAATGCCGCGCCTAAGAAAGCACTGAAAGATACTATAAACTGTCCCAGTGCCACTAATAAAAAGGAAAGCTTGTATTCCATCGCTGATTTTAATTCCATCAGAAAATATCGAAAAAATAGTTTCATACTAGCCTCCCTGCACAACAACCCGCTTAAGCACCTGTTTAAGCAGCCATTTCCCTAAAGCTATCAATGCAATCGCCCAGAAAAGCTGAAGCAAAATGACATGGATAGCTTCCATATAGGCTAATTCACCGCCATAAATGCGCAAGGGCAAATCCTGCATCGAAGCAAAGGGTAAAAGCTCCGCAATCCTGCGCAGCGGTTCAGGAAAGAACATCAGCGGTATAACCGCACCCGATAAGAAATCTGCCACTGAAGATATCACTAACGTGATGCCATTGGGAGCCAAGAGGTAGAAGGTAATGGCATAAATCAGCATACAGCAGGCACTGATAATGATTAAAGCGGCTGCCATCGAAATGATAAATAAGCCAAAAAGCTGCCAGTCAGCAGGCAGGCTCATACGGAATCGCCCGGGTATCAGCATGGCAACTAATAAGATTGGAATAGCGCGCAGGCTGCATTTAGAAAGCCGTGAAGCACTGCATTTAGAAAACCACATTTCATATAGGTTAATTGGCCGGCATAGTTCATAGGCAACGCTGCCGTCACGGATTGATTCTAAAATATCACTGTCTAATACCCATAAAGCAAAAAAGGAAAGAAATGCCTGTTTAAGCCAAATATAATCAACCAAAGCCTGAAAATCCATCGGAAAGATTCCGATTCCTTCATCATAGAAAACACTGAAAACAATTAATTCAAGCGTACCCCAAATAAACTGTGTACCAACAGCTGCCCAAGCGGCTGTTTTATATTGCAGAAAATTAATAAAGCGGATTCTGAAGAAAGCAATATATTGTTTCATAGCTCACCTCTAAAGAATCTCAAACTGCCGGTAAAGCATAGCGACAATTTCATCAATACTTTTCTCGGCAATTGAAAACTCTTTAATATCCATCACCGCTGTAAGCTCCTTCATTACCGCCGCGCTGCTTGTAAGCCGGGTATCAATTTCCAATACGGCTGACATCAGCGGCAGCAGATCCTTTGTTTCAATCAGATGGCAATGCTTGGGCACTGTCAGCTCACCCTGATAGAGGATAGTAATTTGTTTCTCATATGCATATTGCCGCTTTAATTCTTCAAGTGTGCCATCATACAGCAGTCTCCCCTTACCAATTAAAAGCACCCGCTGACAAAGCGCTTCAATATCCTGCATATCATGGGTTGTTAGAATGATCGTGGTTTCATTTTGCTGATTCAGTTTTAGGATAAACTCTCTCACAGCCAGCTTAGAAACCGCGTCCAGACCAATCGTCGGCTCATCAAGAAACAGAATAGACGGCGCATGCAGCAAAGAGGCTGCCAGTTCACAGCGCATTCGCTGCCCCAATGAAAGCTGACGGGCAGGTATGTGAAGCAGCTCCTTAAGCTTTAACTGCTCGCTTAACTCATCAAGACGCTGTTTATAAGCTTGCTCATCAATTGAATAAATGTCTTTCAATAAGTTAAAAGAGTCAATAATTGAAACATCCCACCACAGCTGACTTCGCTGACCAAATACAACGCCGATATCCTTAACATAATCCACTCGATCAAGCCATGGCACCTTGCCATTAATTGAAACCGTTCCCTCATCCGGTGTCAGAATACCGCTCATAATCTTGATGGTTGTAGATTTACCGGCACCGTTAGGGCCAATATACGCTACGATTTCCCCTTTCTTAATGTTGAATGAAATATCATCCAGCGCTTTGATAGTCATCGTTTCATGATGAAACAACGACTTAAAAGAAGCCATCATCCCCGATTGCTTCTTCACTACTTTAAATGATTTACTAAGATGCTCCACCTGTATCATGATACTTACCTCCTTCAGTACAGTTAGACCATCAGCGGACATGTCAGATAAATCTGTGTGCAATGATTATCAGCACAGCCATGTCTTGATACTTTGCATTCATATTGCCAGACATGAATGATAATAAGTTGCTTATTATGGAATTTCACTATACTGCTAAACAAGTCCGATGTCAATGATAATTAAAAATATGAAAAAAATCAGTGTAATCATTGTTTAATGCTTTTCTATAAACAAAAATAAAAACACTGACTAGCTCTTTACAATGCGTATAATGCGTATTATAATTATGATATACTAATAATTCATTTATTGAGCCAGTAAAAGAGAAAGGAAAAATGTATGTTAGGAAAATTTTATTATCCGGCTGTTTTTACAATCGCTGATGATGGTATTACCGTTACCTATCCCGATTTTGATTTCATTGTGACTCAAGGCATGAATTTACAGGAGGCTTTTGAGAAAGCGGAGGAAGCATTAGGAATCGGTATTGCTGACTATCTTGAACGTGGTATTATGCCGCCAGCTGCCTCAGATATGTTAAAATATAAAACCGGTGAGAATACATATACCGCACTTATCAGCATCGATATGGATGAATGGACAAAGACTTACAGCACAAAATCTATCAGAAAAAATGTAACGCTTCCCGCATGGCTGAATCAATTAGCCGAAAAGGAGAATATAAACTTTTCATCACTTTTGCAGGAAGCGCTGCTTCAAAAAATGGGACTGTCAAAACGTCATCAATAATAAACAGCAGATGGTTTAAATACCTTCTGCTGTTTATTTTTATTTAATCAATCAGCAAATGCTTGATGTCCCTTGACAATATTCATAAAATTCTTTACTCGTAGTGGATCAATTCCTTGATATACATCACCGTTATATTTTAAAGAGCTGCCGACAATTATACCATCTGCCACTTGTAGAAACTCGTTAACATTTTCTGAATTTACACCGCTGCCTATTAAAATTGGTATATTTCTAATTTTGTCCTTTAAATCCTGTACATCTTCTAGCTTAGGATTCTGACCTGTTATCTTACCAGTAACAATTACTGCATCACTACCCGATTCAATTGCTTCATGGGCGGCATCTTCCATTGTTATTTCGGTCATCGGATATGTATGCTTAACATTAATATCGGAGAAAATCATGCTTTTTGCAGGATATGAGTTTTTCATCCTCATTAGTTTGGGAGCACTGGCAAAACTAATGCCGTGAGTTCCAATTCGATTTTCCACAAAAGATTCAACTCTGATAAAATCCGCCTTGGCTGCATACGCCATCGACCATTCATGTTCGATACAATTAAATTGGATATTTAATCCAAATGGAATTTCAGTCATTTGTCTGATTTTATTTGTTATTGACAACATCACTGAATAAGCTTCTAGGGAAATTGTATTATCATAAGGCACATCCCCAAAATTTTCGATAATAAAGGCATCAACACCACCTTGAATTAATGCCTCAGTATCAGCTATGGCTCGTGCTTCGATTTTATCTAAATCACCATCAAATAAAGGACTTGAAGGTAAAGGCAGCAAGTGAACCATCCCAATTATGGGCTTTTTATTAAATAAATCAATAAATTTCAATTATAACACCTCCAGTAATTCATTAATGAAAATCATCCCTGATTTTGCCTCTTCAATCATATCGTGTAAATTTAATTCACTGATATGAGAGAGAACCTTACGCTTAATTAATAAATCAATTAATAAATTAAAATTAAAGCCAGCAATTAGATAAACATCATCATTCAATAAAGAAATTGAACGATTTATTGGTGTTCCGCCAGCGAGATCACCAAGAATGACAATTCCTGAACCATCATCCAGTTCTTGAATTTTATTTTTGAGCAGTTCATCAAATTGTTCCAAACTTATATTCTCGTTATATACAATTGCATCAAATGCATCAATTGAATTACTGAAAAACATTTCGGCTGAATTTTTAATTCCAACCGAGAAATTACCATGACTTATCAATAAAATACCAATCATACATATCTCCCGTGAACAATTACATGTTCATATTTGGTAAAACATGATAGAGGCTGCCATTCAAAAGCCGCATATTCATAATCAAAATGAATACGAATTATAAAGTGTGTGGCTTCATTATCAAATAAAGCAGTCAGTAAGAGTGTGCCTTCATCTTCCCAAATATATTGTGCAAAGCATACTGGTTCATGATAGTTCAATAATTCATTTTTAGACTTAGCCAGAGAATCATAATAAGGAGGAAACAAATCTACAATATTAGATTTACCCTTTCTCAAACAATTTTGCTGATAGATACAACTATATGTTTTATTCTTTCTCTCAACTTCAAACAAAAGCAAATCATTTTCAAATGTCAGTTTAAATCTAGATACATCATAAATATCATCAGCACTGACTGTCACTTCTTTATTATTGATTATATCTTTCATATAAGAAGTGAAATCATTATTATTAATCGTTACTTTACGAGTACTAAGATAATGATCAAGTTCACATTGACTACCTTCAATATCTCCATCTTGTAATGCTGGTAAAATCGTCTTATTAAATATATCTAGAACTGGCTGAGAACTTGAGCCCCTCGCGTTAATTGCCATCACAAAATTATATTCCGGCATCATTAGGCACATTTGTCCCCATAACCCTGACATTCTAACGCCACCATTCACACAATGCCAGCATTGAAAGCCATAGCCCTGGCGACTCTCATGCTTACTTGGTGCAAACGCAGCAGCATTATCAATTTGTTTAGCTAATTGCATCTGACACCATTCTTCAGACAGAATCCTATGTCCAGCATAAACGCCATGATTCATTAACATATATCCAGTTTTAGCTAAGCCAATAGTAGGAATAAATAAACCTAAGCCACCAATCGTAATTCCCTCTTTATTATCAAAAAAATATGCATTCTCGATACCAAGGGGCATAAATAATTCTCGCTGAAGTCCTGCGGCAATACTTTCACCTTTAACTTTTGTATAAATAGCTGACAATAAATAAGAGGCTAATGAATCATAATGAAACATACTTCCAGGTGTATAAGTAACTGGATTATTCAATAGAGCACTTACCCAACTGCGATCAGCATCTAATATAGGTGTAGTTATTTGTCCCATCGACATTGTTAACACATTTTTAATTGTCATTTCTCTGACTTGTGTATTATGTAAATCTATTTTAACCTCAGGGAAGAAACTAATAACTTTATCCTCTAAACGAATCAAACCTTTATCATATAATAATCCAATAGCAATACCTATAAAAGTCTTAGTTACTGAATTAACTGCATGAGGCCTGGCAGTAGAATAAGGTTCCCACTTAGCATCTAAGATAATCTTGCCATTTTTAATCATTACAATGCCATGCGGTTCAATTATCTCTTCAATGTTTTTTATAAATGTTAATACACTATCCGGAGCTAAATGCTCCTTTAAACAATTACTTTTTTCTAAATTATTCATAGATCCTCCCAGACATCCTTACAGTGCCATATACGCTTATCAGGTTATCATTTACGCAAAGATTCCAAGCATATAACCAATTGCTCCTACAACCATGGTTATTACCATTAATACAATAGGGTTAGCCTTCTTTTTGGTAATTAGATAATACAAGAATAATGTATATGTCATTGGCAGCAAATGCGGAATCATACTATCTAAAGTATTTTGCAGATTCACTACCGATTCTCCGGCATTATATTCTATACCTAGATTTATCGTAACAAATACAGCTGAGAATCCACCCATGATAATGCAGCCTAAGACGGAAGCATAATCTCTTATTTTGTCTATAAGACCCGCTTCTTCAATATTTGCAACTAGTTCAACACCTTTTTCATATCCCTTAAAGATGCCAAACCAATTAATTAATTGACCAATTCCGCCCATGATCAAGAAGAAGAGAATTGAGCCTAGCGGACTAGTATATCCACTTGCTGCTACCAAACTAACTGCGATGCCCGCAAAGATTGGACGTAAAGTACCATGATACAGCGTATCACCAATACCTGCTAAAGGTCCCATCATTGCCGCTTTAATTGCTCCAATTGACTCAACGGGAATGTCACCTTCATTGGCATAACGTTCCTCCATTGCTGCAGTTATGCCAATAACAGTCTTAGCACATTGAGCCTCAGTCAGAAATATTTCCTGATGCCGTAAATAAGCAGCTTTGCGATCTTCCTCGTTACTATAAAGTTTCTCAATAATTGGTATTAATGATAGTGTAAAACCCATAGATTCAAACTTTTCATTATTACACCCAACCGTGAACCATTGACTTGACCAAAACAGCCTCCATAAATCACTTTTTTCTAATTTAGCCATGATTTTTCCTCCTACTTATTACTGGCTGTCTTTTCTTTATACATGTAGATGATTCCTACAACGACAACCGCCAGCATCGTAATACCTAAGTTACCTACACCAAGATAAGCAGAGAATATGAAGCCCAAAAAGAAGAATGGCCAAGCTCTATTAAAGTTAATTGATTTTAATAATAATGCAAGTCCGACAGCACCAATCATACGGCCTCCGCAGTTAATTGCTGCCAGTACTTCCGGAGGTATCATTTCTAATACTTTTACGCAGACATCTGCTCCAAAATATACTGCAATGAATGTTGGTATAACAAATAATACTAAATGATAAAGACCTACAGGAATGATAATACCCCAAAATTTCATTCCTTTTATATCTGCTTTACCTGCAGCCTTTTCAAAATGCTGCATTGCAAAGGTATTCATAAACGTATTCCTAAATGTAAGTAATGCACTGCCCAATATTGCAATTGGCAGCGCTGTAGCGATAGCTACCGTTGCATCCCCTGTTGTAACTGCTAAAGCAGTAGCAATACCAGCCGATAATATTTCATTTGGCGGTACAGCTGAGCCTACCCATACAGTGGCTAAAAACATTAATTCTACGGTTGCACCTACTTCAAGTCCAATCTGCAAATTTCCTAGGCAAATGCCCATCAAAGGACCTAAAACAATTGGACGATATGTCCAGACATGAACCCATTCATAATCCAGCCACACGATGAACATTACCAATGAAGCGATAAGTGCCTGAGTTAATAATGACATAATGACCCCTTTCCTTTCTTTAATATTTCTTATTTATCAGGTCAATAGCATCAATTGGACGTTCATCTGGTACCAATTTAATATATATATAAACGCCTTTTTCGGCTATTGCCTTCAAACAATCAACATCATTCTGTTCAACATGAATATTTTTTAAAAGCATTTTTCTGCCAGTTTGTGACTTAGTCATACTAATATTCCCTAAGTTGATTTCAGAAAGGACTAAACCCAGATTCAACAATTTAAGCATACTCTCTGGATTACGTACAATCAGAAAGATTGGTTCATTTTCATTTTCTTTTATATAATTAATCGTTTCCTCTAAAGAGAGGATTACTAATTTAATTGTCTTGGGAGCTGCCAACCTTAACATTAGCTGAGATGTTTTATCAGTTGACGCAAAATCATCTGCAATCAAAAGGTGTTTTGCCTTAGAGTATTCAATCCATGCATGCACAATCTGTCCGTGAATTAAACGATCATCAATTCTTGCTAATGTTACTGACATATTTTTCCCTCCTATTCAGTAATTATTTCAACTCCTTTGCTTTGAATAACGGCTCTTAAATCGGCCGGTATATCATCAGCAATTAGTTTATCAAAATCTTCAAAATCGGCTACCTGCAATAAAACACTGTTATTCATTTTACTGTGATCAGCCATTAGAATAACTTCATTAGCTGCCTTTAACATAGCTTTTTTTATTTCCACCTCGCGTTTATCACGATTAGAAATACCAAATTCAGCATCTATGGCATCACAGCTAAGGAACAGTTTTTCTACATGTAAATGCTTGTAAAAGTTAACTGCTTCATAACTGGTTAATGTATAAACATCAGGAATAAGCGTTCCGCCAGAAACTGTTAGATCAATGTTTCTTTTCTTTGATAATTCAATAGCTATCTGCAAATCATTTGTAAAAGCTGTTAAATTTTCTGCAGTTATACATTTTGCTAATTCAAGGGTTGTTGATCCAGAGTCTATGATAAGAATATCGCCATCAGAAATATAACGATTTGCCAATTCTGCTATCTTGGCTTTTTCACGCTTAAACTTTTGAAATTTAACATTGGATGGAATCACATCGTTAATTTTATAAGAATTAATCATTACTCCACCATGGGTTTTAACTAATAAATCTTTTTCCTGCAGAATTTTAAGATCTGCTCTAATTGTCACGACCGATGTACTTAACAGCTCACTCAATTCTTTTGTCGATGCCTTTTTATTTTTAGTGACATAATCTACGATAAATTTTAATCTTTCTTCTTGAAACATTTGCTTTCCTCACCTATGACATCCCCTTGCTTTTGTTTTCGTTTTCTTTCTTTTACATACAAATATTAACAAAATATTAGGTTAATGTCAATCCTTTAACTTTCTTTTTATTGTTTTTCCTTATTTTTCCTTTTTTATTTACCTGCATCAATAAATTGTTTAATTGCTAACTGAAGACTATCATCTTCCATAATTCGCATTAGCGTACCGCCAACAAAAAATCCATCAGCACCAGCAGCTTTAATTAATTGAACATCCTCCACAGTTTTTATACCAACACCTGCATAAATAGGCTGCTTTACCCCCACTCTTTTCAAATAAGAGATTATCTTATCCGGCGTATCATAACCTTCAATAACTTTTTGACCCTTAGTAGGAAAAGCTTGCACATAAACAAATCCATCATTATTTAAGCAATTTTTAATTTCAGCTTCAGTAAAATCGTAATGAACTGGTGATGAAAATTTAATACCATTTCCTACCAGATATGCCTTTAACTCTTTATTTGTGTCAATATCAGGACATATAATACAAGCAATTCTGTTTTTAGTATAAAAACTGCATAACTTTTCCAGACCAATTTGATCAATGATGTCCACAAACATTAACAAATTTATTTCAAGATTAGGATGCTTATCCCTAACACATTGAATGCCTGTCATATATTTTTCATAATCATTACAATTTGACAATGCTTTCCTCATGTATTCAGTTATCATCTCACTTTCATCAACAGGATCATACGTCGGGAAACTAATCTCTAAGGATTTGCAGCCAGCTGCAACATAAGTTTCTACAATTTCTATACTTTTTTCAATATTTGGGTAGCCAAAAGGTATATATCCAATAAATTTCATACATCTCATCCTTTCTTATATTTTCTTTTTCTTTCTTTTATTATAGCTTTATACATTTATTAAGTCAACGAACGTCACTAATTGGTTTTAAATTAGCCAAAATTAAGCATAAAAAAATTATGACCTTATAGAATAAACATTTCATAAAGCCATAATTTTTTTGATTCTCATTTATATCATATTCATTAAAAGAACATTTAATCAATCACTTCAATATCATACGGATAGTGATTCAGCACTTCACAGCCATCCTCAGTGACCAGCACCAAATCCTCAATGCGCACACCGCCCACACCAGGCAGATAGATTCCTGGTTCAATTGAGAAACACATGCCCGCTTTAACAATCCGCTCATTGCTGCCGCTCACATCATAGGGTTCATGCACACTCATACCGATACCATGACCAAGGCGATGGATAAAGTATTCGCCATAACCGCCATCACGGATTACACGGCGCGCTGCCTCATCGATATCACAGAATCTGACACCCGGTTTCACCGCTTGCTTCGCAGCCATGTTTGCCTGAAGTACAAGGTCATACACTTCCTTCATTGTATTTTCTTTAATGAAGAAAGTCCTTGTCATATCTGAACAGTATCCCTGATACTTACAGCCCATATCGATGACGATGCTTTCACCTGCCTGCAATACCTTATCCCCCGGCATACAATGCGGATCAGCACAATTTTCCTTAAATGCGACAATCGTTTCAAAACTCTCATCACCGCCGCTGATTTCGACAAACAAATCATGAATTTGAGCGGCTACCTCTGCCTCACTCACGCCTACCCTCAATAGTTTTCTGACTTCATGCATTACCTGATCATTCAGCTGTGATGCCTTACGCATTTTTTCTTGTTCATCCGGATTTTTTATTGCCCGCAAATCTGAAATAATATCTGTTTCATCACTGATTGCAAGCTCAGGGCGGATTTTCATCAAACGCAGTAAGAATGCACTCGGCCACTCACCATCAACACCAACATGACCTGAATCAAGCAAATCGGCAACCACCTTAACGCCGTCATCACAGTCATTATAATTTACCAGTTCAACACCATTGATAGGATCGATTGGAAACAGCTCATTCAGCACTAAAACTGCCCGATCCGGCTTAACAACCAATACCAGCAACCGCTCACCGCATTCAAAGCGGCGGTTAATTAAATAATCAATTTGTTTGGGTGAAGCAACAATCAGTTGATTTAAACCAAGATTTCGCATTGCTTCCTGAAGCTTATTTAAGTTCATAGATATTTCCTCCTGTATTGATCAATGATTTTGCGATGCGCGGTCACAATTGAAAGATTGTCTAATTGCTCCAAACTGACATATTCCCAGCCTGGCTTTAATTCAATTTGTGAAGCATCTGCAAGATATACATCCATATGCCAAATCCGATGTGAAAAGACATGTTTTTTCTTCATCAGATGTTTAAGATGCTCAGTTTTTAACTCTGTAAACTGCGGCAGCCGCATAAAGCCTTCCATCAAACCATCCTGCCAATCACGGCACAGCAGCAGCTGATTTTCTTTAGGTACAATTAGAGTGATTAAATCAACCTCTGCAGGTGCCTTTTTGGCTTTCTTAACAGGAAATTCAGCCTGTCTGCCAGCTGCATACGCTTGGCATTTCGCTTTTAGCGGACACTGTTCACACTTCCATGCCAGCGGTGTACAGATTAATGCGCCTAGCTCCATCAAACCCTGTGTAAAGTCAGAAGGATTACTGTCAGCCATTAAATCATACACAAGATCATAGACCTTTTTATGTGTTTTCTGCGAACTGATATCATCGGCCATCAGCAGCAATCTTGAAATTACTCTTAACACATTGCCGTCGACAGCTGGCGCCCGCATTTTAAAAGCAATTGAAGCGATTGCACCCGCTGTATAATTGCCGATTCCCGGTATTGCTCGCAGCTGCTCAAGATTTGCAGGCAGCTGACCCTGATAATCACGCACAACCATTTGTGCGCCTTCGTGCAGCTTGCGGGCACGATTGTAATAACCAAGCCCCTCCCAGCTTTTTAACACCTTTTCAATCGGTGCTGATGCCAATGCCTCAATTGTGGGATAGTCTTTCATCCACCGTTCATAATAGGCCAGCATCGTATCAATCCGCGTCTGCTGGGCCATGATTTCACTAACCCAAATCGCATATGGATCACCGCTTTCCCTGAAAATCAGCTTACGGTGATACTGACGATACCAGCCTGTCAATTCATCTTTAATTTCCATAAATTCTCCATTCTTAAAAGAAAAGCAGATTTACTCTGCTTTTTGGGCAACGCCGCTTGCCAATGCAACCTCTGCTACCTTAGCTGCTACCATATCGGCAACTCTAGGATCAAAGGCAGAAGGAATAACATAATTTTCATTCAGTTCTTCATCACTGATCAAAGAGGCAATACCTCTGGCCGCCGCCATTTTCATTTCCTCTGTAATCTTAGTCGCCCGCACCGATAAAGCTCCCTTAAATAAACCTGGGAAAGCTAATACATTATTTACCTGATTAGGGAAATCACTGCGGCCTGTACCAACAACACGGGCACCGCCAGCCAATGCTTCTTCAACTGTTATTTCAGGTTCAGGATTCGCCATCGCAAAAATGATCGGATCACGTTTCATGCCGGCAACCATTTCTTTATTCAGCAATTTTGGCGCACTGACACCCACAAAAACATCAGCCTCTTTTAAAGCTTCCGCCATACTCAGCCGTTTATTCTCTGAATTTGTGATTTCACACAGCTCTTGGGTTAAGAAATCATATTTCTCCTTATCCGCTTTTAATACAATGCCATTAATATTAAAACCATAGATTTCCTTCACGCCAAAATCTTTCAGCATATGAATGATGGAAGAACCTGCCGCACCGGTGCCGCTCACAACAACCGTAATATCTTCAGCCTTTTTATTAACAACCTTTAAGGCATTGATCAAAGCCGCAGTCACGCAGATCGCCGTTCCATGCTGATCATCATGAAAAACCGGTATATTTAATTCCTTTTTTAATGTTCTCTCAATTTCAACACAGCGAGGGGCTGAAATATCCTCAAGATTAAAACCGCCGAAAGCTGGTGCCAATGCCTTACAGATGGCAATAATCTCTTTAGGATCTTTTGTATCGAGACAGATTGGTACCGCGTTGACATCCGCAAACCGTTTAAATAATACACATTTGCCTTCCATTACCGGTAAAGCCGCTTCCGGCCCGATATCTCCCAAGCCTAATACCGCCGTACCGTCTGTAATAACCGCTACCGTTTTACCCTTACCGGTATATTTATAAACGTTCTTTAAATCCTGATGAATTTCTCGGCATGGCTGGGCAACTCCCGGTGTATAGGCCAAAGTCAGATCTTCTGCATTATTGACTTCACAGACAACCTTAGTTTCAATCTTTCCCTGCCACTGCGCATGTTTCTTTAATGCTTCTTCATATACATTACTCATAATTGTTCTCCTTCTTATCAAAATTTAACCATTTATCCATAACTAACGCCTCAGCCTCGCAAAGTGTCAGCGCGCTTTGATCTAAACTGACATCAAAGCTGTTAGCCGGCGTATACTTAACCATTTTTTTTATGCAGCTTATTTTCATTCAGAATAAAAACAATGAACTGAATGAAGGATGATATACCTAAAATAACCGCATAAATCAATAAACGCTCCTGAAATATTGTCAGTGAAAACAGCGTTGAATCATTGATAATCAGCATACCAATCAGCATTGCCGCAAAATAAGTCGGATAAAGCAGCACTAACAAAAGCAAAGAAAAGCCATAAAACTTCTTTTCATTATTGGCATAACTGATTAAAGGAATTAATGCAAGACAATATGTATAAGGCACAAGTGCCGCAATGATCAAAGTGAAGTACGATGCTTTGCCAGCCACAAAGCCCCAAGTAAACAACACTGCCGAAAGCAGCCATATGCCTATCAGCACACCCCATTTAAGAGCTGGCAGCTGCTCACGCTTCTTTTGTATCTTGGCAGCCTTTTTCAGCTCTAAAGAACGCAGTTCATTTTCCTTCGCATTTATTTCAGCAGCCTGCTGCTGCTTCAGTGATGCAATCTTCGCAAGCTGTTCATCATATAGGGCTTTATTTTTCATCAGATAGCGATTTAAAATGAAACTCAGCCATGCCGCTTCCGGTTGATTTTTAGTCTGCTTCAATATGGTCTGCATCATCTTTTGATAAGGCTCTTCAAAAGGCGCAAAACTGATTTCAAACCCATCGCTGATACATAGCATCTCTCCGAAATAAGCATAAATAAACGCTTTATCCCGTTTATCAACAGAACTGAAAAGCGGCTCTGCTTTCTTCAGATTGCCATCAAAATAATAAGCATATCCCTCACGCAGCGGATGCTTTTCATCGAGTGCCAACCGCTTGAAAAACTCATCATCAAACAAACTGCTTACAATATCATTGGCAGTTAACTCATAATGACAATGGGTACAGCCTCCCGCTTCATCAAGCTGAATCAGCGCATTGCATTTTGGGCATTGAATCTCTTTCATAAAACGCCTCATTTCCAATTTCTTCGAGGTTATTATAACATAGTTAAAAGCTTTTATCCTCTTATAATTTATGATAAAATACAAATATCTGAGGTGAACAAATGAAAACAAAAATTGCTGTGGCGGTACGCTGCATGAAAGACAAGGATTATACCTATCATTACGCGAATACTGATTATTTATATATGCTGGATAAGATTGATGCCCTTGGCGTTCCCATCTTTCCGTTAATGGATGCCAAACAAGCCGCTTTAACATGTGATGGCTTATTGCTGCCTGGCGGTGCTGATTTAAACCCCGCGCTCTATCATCAGCTGCCTGATCCTACTGTGACGGATTATTTTGATGAAATTGACGCACTTGACTTAAACCTTATTCAAGCGTTTATGCAGCAGCACAAACCAATATTAGGAATCTGCCGGGGCCTGCAAGTATTAAATGTAGCTTTTGGCGGTACACTGATTCAAGACATTCCCAACCACAGCCAAAAGGCAGACCGTCATGTATTAACTCATGAAGTTAAGATCGTTAAGGACAGTCAGCTAGCCTCAATCTTTAATGAAAGCACACAGGTCAATTCTTTGCATCATCAGGTGATTGATCGATTGGGTGATGGCTTAAAAGCCGTTGCTTTCAGCAGCGAGGGCTACATTGAAGCTATTGAAGCCGATAATATTTTAGCTGTTCAGTGGCATCCTGAAGCATTAACGCATGAGCCGGATCAGCTGAAGCTGTTTAAGTGCTTTATTAAGCAATGCCAAAAATAATAACGGAATATAAAAATGCGCACATCAAGTCCTAATCGCTGATCTGCGCATTTTTCTTTTCCCTTAAATTGTATGCTTAACGCGGTCGTGCTCCTCCGCTGCTTTGGCATCATTAAAGCGATCCAGCGTGCCTACCAAATAACCGGTAATGCGGCGAATCTTTTCAAAAGGCACGGGTGCAATTTTATATTCGATACCGACATCCTCACCATCAAATTCAAGATTCATTGATTCAATGACATGACCGGGATTCTTCTTTCTGGCCCATTCAATGTAATTGCGGCAATCCTGATCACTCATTTCCTCATTGGCGCTAATCTGCACACCATTAATTAATTTATTAAATACCATATCGCATTTCTCCTTTTTCCTTACCTTAAGTATAAGCTATCTAAGCATTGCTTGCATTCACAATGCTCATTTTTATTCTTCACTTTCCTCGGCAAAAACCATTGTATTCTCAATCATCTGCGCTGAAGCCGATTCATCCAGCGAAGTCACTGAACTGAGTCGTTTTTGAATTTGACGCGTGCGTACACCTACCAATTTATCAAGCTCCTTCTGTGCCAGATCAAGCTTGCTTTGAGTATTCGACAGAACATCACCAAATTTTTCAAATTCTGTCTTAACGGCTCCCAGTACATCCCAAACCTCACTGGAACGCTTTTGGATAGCCAGTGTTTTAAAGCCCATCTGCAATGAATTTAATAAGGCCGCCATCGTTGTAGGTCCGGCAATGTTGATTTTATAGTCACGCTGCAGCACTTCAATCAGCCCACGGCGCACAACCTCCGCATACAAGCCCTCAAATGGCAGGAACATGATTGCAAAATCCGTTGTATTCGGGGCATCAATATACTTATCTCGGATATCCTTAGCATTCTGTTTAATCGCTGTATCCAACAGCTTCCCCGCCGCATTAATCTGTTCCTTATCGCCGGTATCATAAGCATCCAGCAGCTTTACATAAGGTTCACTTGGAAACTTTGAATCGATTGGCAGATAAACAAAGCGATCATTATCAGCAGGCATTTTTATCGCAAACTCAACAACATTCTTGCTGCCCTTTTTGGTCGCGACATTTTCTTCAAATTGTTCAGGCGCCAAGATTTCTTTCAAAATGGCTCCCAATTGAATCTCACCTAAAATACCACGGGTTTTCACATTGCCAAGCACTTTTTTCAAATCACCGACACCGGCAGCCAGCGTCTGCATCTCACCAAGTCCCTTATAAACCTGTTCCAAACGCTCAGACACAAGCTGAAATGATTTAGAAATACGCTTTTCAAGCGTATCCTGCAGCTTTTCATCAACCGTAACCCGCATTTCTTCCAAACGCTTGCCGTTGTCAGCCTGCATTTCCGTAATTTTCTGTTCCAGTGTTGTACGCATCTGTTCCATCTTATCTTCATTTTGACGGGTCAGTACATTCACCTTTTCCTCAAGCTGGCTGCTCGTTTCAAACAGCTGACGGCGTACCATCTCATTGTTGGCAGTATTTAATTCATTGACCTTCAGCATCCGCTCATCCATCTGCTTAATCAGCGTATTGATATTGGCCGCTAAAACATCCTGACGAGAACTCATTGATTGATTCAGCTCCTGAAGCCGCATATTCTGAAGCTCCATAAAGGTTTTCTGTGAATCAGACAAAACCGTTGACAGGCTGCTTACCTGATTCTGCGTTGATGCGCTCAGCTCCTGCTTCATCAGCTTCAGCTCCGCCATCATCGCCGCATTTTTTTTATTATCACCAAGATGCAGCACAAACAGCAAAACAGCCAGCACTGCAATCCCAATCAAACATATATAAAGTAATAATTCCATAGAATCCCTCCAGTGCTTCTATTTTAACATACTTGCTGATTCATACGATCAAAGAAAGCATTTTAATTCATATTCTAACATGCATAATGGGTGGTTAGTAAAACAAAAAGGAGCCGTTTCAGCTCCCATATCATTCAATTATTCGGCTTTAGAATTTTGTGATCCAGCTTGCATCTCTTGAATCACTGATTGCTGACTTCATCATGAACTGCATGCTATAATTGCTTAAATTGCGCAATGCCGGCCTTTTTCAGATAAATCAGACAAATTACACCCAATAAGATAAAAAATAAGTTTAAAATCAACAGATAAACAAGCACCGGCATACTGCCGATCACTTGAATCGATATAAAGGCAATGATACCAGATAAAATCATACCGCCAAAAATACTGATCATGCATGCCATACTCTGCTTCACAACCGTTGTCTCACTGACCCAGTCAAACCGCGGAAAGTTAAGATTCACAATCAAGCCAAAACTTGCTGTAAAGAATGCCGTAACTGCACATAACAGAAGCAGCAATAAAAGCTCTGCGATATTTAATGAAAACAACAGTGCCAATAACAGAACCGAAAGCATCGCTGCCGGAATCAGAATCATCAGATTCAGCGCGATCTTAGCCGCAAAGATTTCCTCCGTGCGGATGGGCAATGACTTAATGATCCATAGATGCCTGCCCTCAAGAGAAATTGATGAATTCGTTGTACAGCTCATGACAATTAAGAAAATCAATCCAAGCGCCAATATCACACTGATCTGCGAAGTCAATTCCGCCGGCAGTTCATTCATGATCGCCATCAAGCTCTGTTTACTGAATAAAGCAAAGATAGAGGCACCCAGCATGATAACCGGTCCAAAAGCCGTATTCATCACATAGATACCGCAGGCAAAATAACGCCGTACCTCCTTCATAAACAATGCATTAAAGCTTGAGCTTTGTTTAATTTTAGCCAGTTTATAATTTTTCTCGCGATAGCTGCCTCTCAATCGGCTGTTAATAGACGTAAAACGCTTGGCAAAGAAAACCACAAAGAATACAAAAGGCAGGACATTGCATAAAAAACCAAGCAGATAACTCAGCAGACTTCCCTCAATCATGCCTTTTACCATTAAGCCAAAGAATGGCAGATAAAGCTGCATGTTGCGGATAACTTCTTGTACATCAACAGCACTGCCAACCAGTGTCTGTATCATAAATGAACCGAAAAAGACCAACACGATAAAGATCATCATTAAAAGATTGCTGACTAAATTCTTATATTTAAAATGACTGGAGACATAACCAATCACTAACGAAAACAACGCTGATAAAACCACCGCCGGCATCGGCAGGACTAAAAACATCCCAACCCCGCCCAGATAGTAAAATAATGATTGTCCTGTAAATAAACCATAAAGCAGGATTGCCGGCAGCAGCAGAAACAAGGCATAGAAATACTGCAGAGATAAAAACGACAGCAGCTTACTGGCAACCAGCGCCGTTTTAGAAATCGGCATTGAACGCAGCAGGTCATAGTCTTTGCTGCCAAACAGATGATTGCCGCAGTTATATGCCGCAAAAACCAGCAGCAGTACAAAAGCCACCAAAGCCATCGTATATAGAGCCAGCTGCCGCTCCTCACCCTGAAGCGCATTCAGCAGCGTTATTGAATAAAAGCTGGACACCGCCAATAAGGTAACCACCATAAAGGCTAAAAAGCCCATCCCCGCTGCTTGTTTCCCCTTGCTTCTTGTATGCCGGATACTGCTGAATAATAAATTCCTCGTCTGCAGCTTTACAAGATTTATAAAATTACTCATGATCCGTCAGCTCCAGGAATACTTCCTCAAGACTTTGATCACCCATAACCTGATCAATGCTTCCCTCAGTAATAATAGACCCATTCTTAATAATTGCGACATGGTCACAAAGCTTCTCCACCACCTCTAAAACATGAGTAGAGAAAAAGATCGAACCACCCTGATCACACAGCTCACGCATCAGCTGCTTTAAGATATGCGCAGCCTTAGGATCTAAACCGACAAACGGTTCATCGAGAATCAGCAGCTTCGGCTGATGAATCAATGCGGAAATAATCATCAGCTTCTGCTTCATACCATGTGAATAAGAAGCAATCACATCACCCAGATTGGCCGTCAATTCAAACGCGTCCGCATACTGCCGAATCAAAGTTTCCCGCAGCCTTGCATCCACCTTATAAATATCACCGATAAAATTAAGATAACGAATTCCGGTCAAAGATTCATAAATATCCGGATTATCAGGAATATAGGCCATAATCCGCTTACATGCCATTTCATCATTCTTAATTGATTTGCCGTCAATTAAGATATCACCGGCTTCAAAGTCAAGAATGCCCACAATACTCTTAATTGTTGTGGTCTTGCCGGCACCATTATGGCCAATGAAGCCGAATATCTCACCATTTTCAACGCTCAGATTCAAATTGTCAACAACCTTCTTATCACCATAACTTTTAGAAAAATTTTTAATTTCAAGCATTTTCATATCCTCTTGTCTTTCTGAAATAAATATATGAATAAATCACCGGCGCTAAAGTGATAACAATTAGGTCAATCACTAAAGCAATGGTACGCAGCTCTTTGGGCAGCACAATGAACAAGATGGCAAGAAAGCCGCCAAGAAACCATAGCTTACCGCCAAAGCGGTGTGTCATTGTCCAGTTATCCTCATCGCTGATGGTCCATGGTGTTTTTATTCCCATAAAATAATTATGTTTGATTTTAGGGAAGATATTGCCCAAAAACATAAATAATAAGCCAAACAAACCTTGAAATAAAATATCTGGTTTTATAAAATCAATTGAAGTAGCAGCCAGAATCATAATCAGTTCAGTACCAATCATAAACAATGACAGAGCGATGAATGAATGATCAACCCTTTTTTGAAATCGCGCATAGTTTTTGCCTAAGGGATCAATATGCGGCAATAGCTGAAACAGCAACCCTAAGCCAATCAGCAAAAGCGGCATCAGCATAAACGAAAGTTTTGACCCATAGCCATCAATTTCCCATTGATAATTAAAATGCATCGGTATCTGTTCAGGCAAAAATGGCAGCAGACAAAGTATTGCAGCTAAATTAATGAACGGCAGCAGCATGAGCCGCCTGTTAAATTTGATCTTCATCTTATCACCTCGTATCACTTAAGCCGGCCAGCCAGCCGAGTATTTCCTCAACAACACTTAAGTTAATCTCATAATAAATATATTTCCCAACCTTTTCATCATCAATCAAACCAGCAGTTTTTAAGATCGTTAAATGATGCGAAATCGTTGCGTTGCTCACATTGAAATGAGAAGCAATGTCCCCAGCACTCATTTTATGCTGCTTCAGCATTTCCAAGATCTCGCGGCGGGTAGGATCGGATAATGCTTTAAATGTTTCCTGAAAACTCAAGCCCTCACCTCCATGTCATCTTCAGTATAGAGAAGAGCTGCGTCACTGTCAATAACATTTAGATAATTATCTAAATGAATGACTAAACTGTCATCAATTAGAAAAAACAGGTTCCTTGCGGAAACCTGTCAATATTGTTATTCATCCATAGCGGCAAGGAAAGCATCAGAGATTCCTTGAATTAATTCATTCGCTGTCATTGCATAAAACGCTGTGTGCTGACTTTGCAGATCAGCGGCAAGTCCATGCAGATAAACACCTAAAGAAGCGGCATCAAACGCCTGTTTCTGCTGAGCCATCAAAGCGGTAATCATGCCGCAGAGCACATCGCCGCTGCCGCCCTTTGCCAACCCCTCATTTCCCGTCGTGTTGATTCTCAGGCGGCCCTTCTCTAAAATCAAGGTACGCATACCCTTTAAGACCAATGTCACCGGATACTCGTTCACAAAATCAAAGGCATAGCGCAAAACATCACTTTGCAGAGCATTCTTATCGACAGCGCAAAGCCGCTGCATCTCTCCCATATGCGGTGTCAGAATTGTCGCACTGCGGCGCTTCTTCAAAAGCGGCAGCCGGCGGCTTAACGCCCATAAACCATCCGCATCAATGATCAGCGGTTTATCAATCAGCAAAAGCCGTTCCAGTATACGCTCCACATCCTCACTGCGCCCCGCTCCGCAGCCAAAGGCAATCACATCAACGTTCTGTGCCGCCTTAAACAGTTCATCACAAAATTCATTATCAAAATGCCCCTGCTTATCAGAAACAGCAATGCTCATGGCCTGCGGCAGCGATGAAGTCAGCGCATTCATAATACAAGCCGGCGCCGCATAAGTCGTCAGTCCGCAGCCGCTGTAAAGACATGCCTTTACACACATCTGCAAAGCCCCGCTCATCCCTTTGGAACCGCCGATTATCAGCGCTGTACCGCACGTATACTTGTTCGCATTGCGCGCTCTTGGCGGCAAGAGCCGGTGCGCAAGCTCTTGATCCAATAATTCAAAGCCGCTTTTCAGCCTTTCCATCACCACATTCGGCACACCGATATCCGCAATCACAATATCCCCGCAGTACAGGCTGCCTGGCTCTAAATAAAGACCGAGCTTAGGATTTTGAAAAGTAACCGTCACTTTTGCCTTCACCGCCGTGCCTAAAATCTGGCCTGTATCGGCATGAATTCCGCTGGGAATATCACAGCTGATCACCGGCTTGCCGCTGGCATTTACACTTTCAATCACATCATAAAATAAACCATCAATCCCACGGTTCAGCCCCGTGCCAAACAAGCAGTCCACCAACAGCTCAGACTCATGCAGCAAAAGCCGCAGATCCTCTAAACCCGGCTGAATAAAAGAGCGGATATTCAAGGCACGCATGATCTGATAATAGACTTGACCATCCGCCGGCATCTGATTACCCTCGCCCAGCATAACAACACTGACACTAATATCCGTAAAACGCTGCAGCTGCGTCGCTAACGCCAGCCCATCACTGCCATTATTGCCCAAACCGCATAAAATACAGACACGCTTCACATGCCAGCGCAAAACTTCCTTCATCAGCGCATCGGCGGCGCGATCCATTAAAAGCAGCGTCGGAATCTGATATTCCTCTAAAGCGATCGCATCAGCTTCCCGCATTCTTTTGCCATCCATTACTTGCATCATTCATCCTCCTTTTCACTCTATGACATAAACCCATACCGCAATACGCACCAATACTATCGAGCATCACATCACTCAGCTTTGATAAACGATTCGGTGTAAATGCCTGAATCAATTCATCGATGCACGCACAGCCGGCACATAACATTAAAGTATAAATCAGCGGATGCTTTATGCGATAAGTACATACAAACTGATAGAAACAAATACCAAGCAGGGCATATTCACCAAAATGCGCAGCTTTGCGGATAAAGGAATGAAAGCTGTCAAAATCAAAAGGAAAATTAGGAATCAGCTTATAAATCACACTCAGGATTCCCTGTGATGCCTCAGAAGAAATGGTTCCTGAAATGCTGCCCGGCAGCATCGAATTCCCCCATATCAAAATAAGCACGGCAATGGTCACAATTCCCCAACAGTATCTTTTACGCATAAAACACTTCCTTTACAATAATTATACACTATTTCTTGAAACTTAAATCAGTCTGTTTTATAATGTATGCGCATTATTACGTTGCATCTTTTATAAGAGTGACAGTAAGGAGAACATCATGAAAAATAAAATGCAGACACGCAGAATGGCCTTATTAGGTATTTTTATTGGTTTTGAGCTAGTCCTTATGCTTACGCCGCTGGGTTATATTCCCATCGGCCCGCTGAAAGCGACAACCCTTCATATCCCAGTAATCTTAATCGCCGTCGCCTGCGGATGGAAAGAAGGCGCTGTTTTAGGCGCTGTTTTTGGTTTAACCAGTGTAGTGATGAATACACTCACACCAACACCAGTCAGCTTTGTATTTACTCCCTTTTATTCATTCGGTGAATTACATGGCAATTTCAATTCATTGCTTGTAGCCCTTGTGCCAAGAATTTTGATTGGCGTCAGCTCTGGCTTAGTCATGCTTGGCTTAAAAAAGCTGAAGGTCAATGAAAACATCGCGGTAGCTGCCGCCGCCATCATTGGCTCCTTATGCAATACGGTTTTAGTTCTGGCAGGTATTTATATTTTCTTCGGCCCGGCTTACGCGGCGGTAAAAGGCATAGCCTATGACGCGCTGATGGGAGTAATCTGGGGCACCATCACAACCAATGGCATCCTGGAAGCAGTCTTGGCACTGATACTTGTATCTGCGATATATAAAGCGATTAAACCACTTTTGAAAGGAGTATCTCATGCGTAAATGTGTAGTTGTCGGCATCAGCGGCTGTGTGGCAGCTTTTAAAGCTGTTCAGTTGGTCAGTGATTTAGTAAAGCTCGATCTTGATGTCGAGGTTATTATGACTAAAAATGCCTGTGAATTTATTCAGCCGCTGGCCTTTGAAGCGCTGACGAATCATACCGTTATGGTGGATACTTTTGATCATCGTTTTGAAAAATCAACTCAGCATATCAGCATCGCGAAAAAAGCTGACTGCTTCATCATCGCACCGGCTACCGCCAATGTAATTGCGAAAATTGTTCATGGTCAGGCAGACGATATGCTGACAACAACCTTTCTCGCCTGCCAGTGTCCGAAACTGATTGCACCGGCTATGAATACCGCTATGTTTCAAAATCCCATCACCCAGGATAATCTGAAGCTGGCGAAGCATTATGGCATTCAGATCATTGAGCCGATCAGCGGCCATCTGGCATGCGGTGATGCGGGCATGGGTAAGCTGGCAGATCTTGAGACATTGAAGGCTGCCATTGATCGATGTTTGCATAGCAGTGATGAATTAGCTGGTAAAAAAGTAATCATCACCGCCGGTGCTACAATGGAAGCCATCGATCCGGTACGCTTTATCACCAATCATTCCTCAGGCAAGATGGGCTGCGCACTGGCTCGTCAGGCACAGCGCATGGGTGCTGATGTGACATTGATACACGCATCGATGAGTGTTCAGCCGCCGCAGTTCATCAAAACGATTCACACGCCCAACGCCGCCGCCATGGCAGAAGCAATCAAGGCACAATTTGATGAAGCGGATATTGTAATCAAGGCCGCAGCAGTCAGTGATTACCGCTGTGCACAGCCTGCGCAGCAAAAAATAAAAAAGGCCAGTGAAACACTGACACTGCAATTGGTAAAAAACGAAGACATTCTAGCTTGGTGCGGCGCTCATAAGACGCATCAGCTGTTGATTGGCTTTGCCATGGAAACAGAAAATGTACTGGCGAATGCCCGAAAAAAACGTGCCCTAAAGAACTGCGACCTGCTTGTGGCCAATTCCATCAGTGAAAGCGGCGCTGGTTTTCAAGGTGATACCAACCGCATTACCATTCTCTCTGAAACAGAGGAGAAAACCTATGATTTGATGAGCAAAGATGACTGCGCGGCAGTTATATTAAAAACCGCGGCAGCCCATTTAAAGGAGAAATAAATCATGTTAATGACAGTAGACATCGGCAATACTAATATGACCATCGCCTTTTTTGATGAGGATACCATCAAGGCAACATTCCGTCTGACAACGAAAACCATTCGTACCAGTGATGAATATGGCAGCAATCTGATTAATTTCATGCATGCCTTTGATATTCACGCCAATACGATTGAAGACGTAATCATTTCCTCAGTAGTCCCTAAGGTGATGCATGCCTTTACCAACAGTATCCGCAAATACATCCATAAAGAACCGATCATCATTGGTCCTGGTTTAAAAACCGGCATTTCCGTCCGCACTGACGATCCCCGCTCAGTGGGAGCTGACCGCATTGTCGATCTGGCAGGCTGTATGGCAACCTATGGCGGCAACGCGCTGGTCATCGATTTCGGCACCGCCACAACCTATGACTATGTCAGCAAAGATGGTATCTTCCAATATGGCATTACCGCTCCCGGCATAGAAATCAGTGCCAAAGCCCTATGGACACAGGCCGCCAAGCTGCCGGAAATTGAAATTAAGAAGCCGGATACAATTCTTGCGAAAAACACCATCACATCGATGCAGGCAGG
Source organism: Dielma fastidiosa (assembly GCF_003475485.1). Classification (NCBI taxonomy): domain Bacteria; kingdom Bacillati; phylum Bacillota; class Erysipelotrichia; order Erysipelotrichales; family Erysipelotrichaceae; genus Dielma; species Dielma fastidiosa. Next base: position 695,239 of record NZ_QRQL01000001.1, read on the forward strand.
CCTAGTTTACGGCTACATCGGCCAATGCGAGTATATCATCACACAGTTTAAGAAGGAGCTGGGCATCAGCGATATGAAAGTGATTGCGACCGGCGGTTTAGGCCGCATCATCTGCAGCAACACAGCAATGATTGATACCTATGATCCTGATTTGACATTCAAAGGTCTGAAAACGATCTATGACCGCAATCATTAAAACAAGGCAGAATTTTCCGCCTTGTTTTTTTTTACACTATTTCTTCAAACATTTCTCTGCCCTGGAAACATATCGGACATTTATAATCTTCTGGCAATTCATCCATCTCCGCCACATATCCGCAGATCATACATTTAAAGCGGCGTTTCACTGATTGAGGCTTTGGTTCAGCTTCAGGCTTTGAGGTTTTGATTTCTTCAAACATCTCTCTGCCCTGAAAGCAAATCGGACACTTATAATCCTCAGGCAGCTCATCCATCTCCGCCACATATCCGCAGATCATACATTTAAAACGGCTTGTCGCTGTTTTTGATGCCGGTTCAGCTTTTGGCAGTATATTCGTTACCTTAGGATGCACACCATTCAATATCGCACTGCGGTCCACATATTCAGTATGCAGGAACCTTTCTGCTTTTTCGCTTAAAGGCTTTGAATAAAATTCTTTATAAACCGCTTGAATCTGCGGGTTTTCATGTGAAAAACGAATCGTGCTGTCCGCATCCTTTTGATACAGTGAATCAATACGTGCCTGACGGATTTCATCATTCATCGGTACCGCACTCTTAGGCTGACCGCCGCCGCCAATACAGCCGCCGCGGCATGTCATTACTTCCACAAAATCATAATTAACTGCCTTAGCTTTAATCTTTTCCATCAGCTGACGGGCATTCTCCGTTCCATGAACGACCGCTGCCCTGACCGGTATCCCATTAATTTCAAGTTCGGCTTCACGAATTCCATCCATGCCGCGAACCGGTGTAAGCTTCACAAGATCCGCCTTAGGATTCTCATCGGTAAGCATCCAATAGGCTGTCCGGATTGCCGCTTCCATAACCCCGCCAGTGTTGCCGAAGATAATACCAGCTCCCGATGCCGGTCCCATAAACGAATCATATTCACTTGGTTTCAGTGCGTTCAGATCAATGCCCTCCGCCTTCAGCCAGCGGGCTAACTCACGGGTAGTAATGACCGCATCCATATCACGCAGATTTACATCATCCAGCTCAGCAGCGGCTGCATTCATCTCCGGCCGGCCAATTTCAAATTTTTTAGCGGTGCATGGCGTCAGCGCCACATTAAAAATACGATCAGCGGCAAGCTTCTGCTTCTGCGCGAAATAAGTTTTAATTGTCGGCCCCTGCATGCCGATTGGACTTTTGGCGCTCGATAAATGATTGCGCATTTCCGGATAGAAGGTTTCCACAAACTTAACCCACGCCGGGCAGCAGCTCGTAAACTGCGGCAAAGTACCATGTGTGCTGATTCGCTTCACAAGTTCAGCTGCTTCTTCCATAATTGTCAGATCAGCTGAAAAATTTGTATCCAAAACATAATGAAAGCCCAAGCTGCGCAAAGCCGCAACCATTAAGCCCTCCACGAATGTTCCGGCTGGCATGCCAAACTCCTCACCTAAGGCAACTCTTACTGAAGGTGATGTTGAAACAACGATCCGCATAGACGGATCCTGCATTGCCTGTTTGATCTTATAAGTGTCATCCACCTCACTGATTGAGTTAACCGGACAGACATTCGCACACTGACCGCAATGGATGCATACCGCTGTATCATTAGTAGCCGCTAAATCATACATTCGGCCAACTGCGATCTCCTCTTCGCATACTTTACGGCACTGGCCGCATTTAATACATAATTCTTCATTTCGCACAATGGCTGGATTATCCTTTTCTATCGGTATCCGAATTGCGGAAAATTCATGTTTACTTATCATAATTTGTACCCTTTCTTTATAATGTAATAATTATAGTTTTCCAATCCCTTCCAGGTCAACGTTCTTGCCCTAAAAGATACGCCAATCCTAAATTACTGTGCTATACTAAAAGCAGAAAGAGAGGATAAAATATGAAAAAATTATTCAGCTGTGCCGATGCGTATATCAAAACGATGACCATTACTGAAATGGGACAGTTAAAATTATGTCTTGGCTCAATCGGTGTCTTGATTGGCTTAAGTGTTAAAAAGGAACATCGCAAGACTGTCGCTGTCGGTGCCGCAACCTTAATGGCTGCAACCTATTTGCCGCTGATGAGCCGCTTTGTGAAAGACATGTCTAAAATGGTTAAAAATAATTAAGTATTGCAAAGTCCTATAATTAAAAGCTGAAGTCACAAGACCTCAGCTTTGTTTTTATATACTATTAATAAATTCAAACTTCTCAAATGTCTGCATTTCAGCAATAACCAGCAAATGATCTTCAGCAGCAATGACATATTCCGCAGATGGTGAAATACTCAAACGAGACTCATTGCTTTTACGGATACCCAAAACATTGATACCAAATTTACGACGGGCATCAAGTTCAATCAGCGATTTGCCGACCCAGCTTCTAGGCGCGTTCATTTCAACAACTGAATAAGTATCATCGATATCGATCATATCCACAATATTTTGACTCAGCAGACTCTTGGCAACCCGCTCACCCATTTCCTTCTCCGGACGAATGACCTTATCCGCGCCAATTGCCTTCAGAATCTCCATATAGCGTTTATTCTTTGCTTTCGCAACAATATATGGCACCTTTAACTCATGAAGATTCATGATTGCCATGATGCTTTCTTCAAGATGCGACCCTACCGCTACGACAGCAACATCACAATCACCGATACCGGCAGCTCTCAGCGTTTCTAAATCAGTAATATCTCCCTGATTAGCGCTTGTACAGATATCCGCCATGCGGTCAACGCATTTAATATCCAAATCAACCGCGATAACCTCACAGTTATATTCACTTAAGGTTTTAGCTACCGTTGAACCAAAGATACCTAATCCCAATACTGCAAATGTACGATTATTTAGCTTTTTCATTTAGATCTCCTAACCGACGATTACATGACCAGAAGGATAACTCAGTGTCTTCTGGGCACTGCCTTTTCCTCTGATAATCGAAATGATCAGTGTGATAACACCGATACGACCAATATACATCAATAAAATAATAACCACTTTTCCCACAACCGTCAAGGTCGGCGTTACATTGGCACTGAGCCCAACGGTTGCCATCGCTGATACTGCCTCAAAGAACAAATGTAGGAATGTTGCCTTTTCACTCAAGGTCAGGATAAACAAACCAATCACCAGCGAAAATAGATTGATAAATAAAATCATCGCGGAACGGATCACAACACTTTGGGTAATTGAACGCTTAAACGCAACAACCTCATCACGATTTTTCAGCTGATTTAAAACCAGCAGCGCCAATACCGCAATCGTTGTCGTTTTAACACCGCCTGCCGTACCGCCCGGCGAACCGCCGATGAACATACAAATAATCATCAAGAATTTAGTGCTTTGATGCAAAGACGCGATATCCAAGGATGCAAAGCCTGCCGTACGCAGTGTCACCGACTGAAACAAAGCCGCAAACAGCTTGCCTGGCAGTGATAAAGCACCTAATGTAGCCGGATTATTGTATTCCACGCAAAAGATAAGCACTGCCGGTACAACAATCAAAAATGATGTCATAAGCAAGACAAGCTTCGTATGTAAAGATAAATATTTCCAAAACCGTGACGGCGTAAATTTGCCTTTGCGCATATCTCTGAAACGATCACGCAAATCAAACCAGACAGCAAAGCCCAGACCGCCTAAAACAATCAGCAGCATCACTACGATATTTACCAATGGATCATCAACATACGGCATCAGCGAAGTAGCGCTCATGGTATCAAAACCAGCGTTACAGAATGCCGAAATGGAAATAAAAATCGAGTTGAATATCCCTCTGACAATCCCATATTCAGGCGCATATTGCGGAATGAAGCGAATGGCCAGCAAAATGGCGCCGCAGCCTTCAAAGATTAACGTATACCGAAGAATACTGCGAATAAAATTGTGCATATCAGATAAAGAGTCCTGATTCAGCATCTCCTTCATCATCAGCCTGTCATTTAATGACAGACGGCTTTTTAAATGGATAATAAAGATAGCGACAATTGTCATCAAGCCTAAACCGCCGATTTGAATCATCAGCAGGATGACAAGCTGTCCAAACATCGTAAACTGATCAGCGGTTACCTTAGTCACCAATCCGGTCACACACGTTGCACTGGTTGCGGTAAATAAGGCATCCAATGGATTCAGCCATGTCCAGCCGCGGTTACTGATTGGCAATGTCAGCAAAAATGCGCCCATCAAAATAACTACCACAAAGCTTAAGGCTATTTTACGTGAAATTCGCATTTTTGCTAACTTTTCTTGTATAAAGTTCATACACATCCCCTTCTAGGCATTACTCAATGCTACTACAAGTACCCTCTATTCTACACAATAAAAAAATTAAATCAATATAAATTTAGCTTTTCACAAAGTAAAAATCCGGTTATGAGCCGGATTTCCAATTTTAGTAATTTTCTACGTCCAATGCGAAATAAGATTTTGGATGATTACATACCGGGCAAACTTCAGGTGCTTCACTGCCTACATGCAGATGACCGCAGTTCAGACATTCCCAAACAACTACACCATCTTTAGCGAATACTACATTACCTTCAATATTAGCTAACAGTTTACGATATCTTTCTTCATGATGCTTTTCAATCTTCGCAACACCTTCCATCATTTCAGCAATTTCAGTAAAGCCTTCTTCTCTTGCTTCTTTTGCGAAAGTAGCATACATATCAGTCCATTCATAGTTTTCACCAGCTGCCGCGTCTTTTAGATTTTCAACTGTTGAAGGCATACCGTCATGAAGCAGTTTGAACCATAATTTCGCATGTTCTCTTTCATTGTTGGCTGTTTTCATGAATAAGTCGGAAATCTGAACATAACCGTCCTTTTTAGCTTTGCTGGCATAATAAGTGTACTTATTTGTAGCCTGTGATTCACCCGCAAATGCAGTCATTAAATTTTGTTCTGTTTTAGTTCCTTTTAAATTCATATTAACCTCTTTCCAGGAATATACTTTAACGTATTTCCTTATTTTACCCTTATTGTTATTATATCCCAATTTATGTCTTCATTCAATGGATATAACTATAAAAAATGTGGGTAAAGCTAAGAATGCTAATTTAGCTTTTAATTCAGATTTATGATTTTAAATTGAATTTTTTGTCATTTTTTTCTCATTTTATCAATAAAACATAAAATTTATTTAATTTTTTGTTTACTTTTTTGATATGATGCCGTATATTCTAACTATTGGAGGACAAGCAAACTTATGAATGATAAACATCCTTTTGATGATTTTGGAATTAATCTTTTCAGTGAGTCGGTCATGAAGGAAAGACTTCCATATCCGGTTTATACTAAATGGAAAACAGCGATCCGCAAGGAAGACGCTTTAGATCGTAATACAGCCGATGCCATTGCGCATGCAATGAAGATTTGGGCAATGGAAAAAGGGGCAACCCATTATTCCCATTGGTTCCAGCCAATGAGCGGCAATACCGCCGAAAAGCATGATGCTTTTGTAGAACCCGGCGACTATCAGGCAATTTCCCGTTTCAGCGGCAAATCACTGATCAAGGGTGAAGGCGATGCTTCCAGCTTTCCAAGCGGCGGCTTACGAGCTACCTTTGAAGCCCGCGGCTATACGTATTGGGACTGTACATCACCGGCCTTTGTACGCGATAACATTCTTTGTATCCCAACTATTTTTGTTTCCTATAACGGTGAAACATTAGATAAGAAAGCACCGCTGTTGAAATCTTTAGAAGCCTTAAATAAAGAAGCGACACGCATCGTCAACGCTTTTAAGGATAAAGATATCAAGCGGGTAACCGCCATGGTCGGCTTGGAACAGGAATATTTCTTAATTGATAAAAAGCTGTATCAGCAGCGCAGTGATTTAATTAATACCGGCCGTACATTATTTGGCAATGTGCCGCCGATCGGTCAGGATCTTGCTGAACATTATTTCGGATCGATTCCTAACCGGGTAAAAGCATTTATGAAGGAAGTTAACGTGGAATTATGGAAATTGGGCATCTATGCCAAAACCGAACATAATGAAGCGGCTCCCTGCCAGTTTGAGATTGCACCGCTGTTTGCTGATGCTAATATCGCAGTGGATCAGAATCAGCTGATCATGGATGTATTGAAAAAGGTAGCGGATCTGCATGATCTGGCTTGTATTTTTCATGAAAAACCATTTAAAGGCGTTAACGGCAGCGGTAAACACAACAACTGGTCATTGGTAACCGATGACGGTCAAAATCTGTTAGAACCTGGTGATAAACCGCATGAAAATATTCGCTTTCTGCTTTTTGTCTGTGCGGTTATCAAAGCCGTTGACACATATCCTGAATTATTGAGAATGGCCAGCTCAGATATTAATAATGATCTGCGTTTGGGAGCGAATGAAGCACCACCGGCAATCATCAGCATCTGTATGGGACAGGAACTCGAACAAATCCTTTTCCAGCTTGAGAAGAGCTTAAAAATCGAGCATAATGTTGAAACAACACCTTTCTCAATCAGCAACCTTTCCTATGTACCGAAAGATACTAGTGACCGCAACCGTACTTCACCTTTTGCTTTCACTGGTAATAAATTTGAATTCCGTATGGTTGGTTCATCACTTTCCGCAGCTACTACAAACATTGTATTGAATACCATTGTCGCGGATAGTCTCAGTGAATTTGCCAATGAACTTGAACCGCTGAAATATATTCAGGATGTACGCGATAAGGCATTAGAAATCTGCCAGCGTGTTATTCGTGAGCATAAACGTATTCTATTCAGCGGTGACGGTTATTCAAAAGAATGGATCAAAGAAGCTGAAGAACGCGGTTTGCCAAATATCCCTGCATATATCTATTCTATTGAATCATTGATCAGTGATAAAGCTATCGGTTTGTTTGAACGCAATAAAGTGCTCTCCGAGGTTGAACTGAAAGCCCGTGCAGACATTCTCTATGAACAGTATTATAAGAAGGTTCTGATTGAATCAAACACACTGATGGCAATGACTAAGAAAACCTTATTGCCGGCATTAATTAAGGAAATCAAATTCTATTCTGATGCATACGCATCTTTGAATATTAAAAATGCTTTCTATGAAACTAAAATCAATACGCTCTTAGAAATCCTCGATAATGTTCAGAAACGCTATGATGAATTAAATAACCTGCTTACAGCCGTCAGCAAGAGCGCGACGAATCGTGAAAAAGGTTATTATGCATTTGAAACAATCGTATCAGCGCGTCACAGCTTGCGTAAAGCCGTAGATCGCATTGAGAGTGAGATTTCTAAAGAAAACTTCCCAGTACCAAGCTACGAAGAAATGTTTATTTCAATCTTATAAAATAATAGACAAAATGCACTATGTCATGATAGTGCATTTTTTTGTTGATTAAGAAATCTGATTCAAGCAATTTCAAAGCAGACTCTTGCTTAAAAATAAAAACCTGAAACCGAGATGATTTCAGGCATAATATTTAATCTTCTTTAGGCAGAATCAGATTCAGTACGACACCGACAAAGGCGGATAATGCTGTACCTGATAAAGTGATCAGTTTACCCATTGGCAATACCGCGCCGCCTAAGCCAATTACCAGCATTGCTGATGCGATGATCAGATTGCGCTGTTTGTCGAAGTTTACTTGATTGTCAATTAAAACCCGCAGACCGTTGCTGGCGATGACACCGTAAAGCAGGATGCTCATACCGCCCAGCACTGGGTTAGGAATTGTTTCAATCAGTGCAGATACAATGTTGATGCATGACAGACAGATAGCGATAATTGCCGCGCCGCTCGTTACATATACAGAAGCAACCTTAGTCATGCCGATAACCCCGGTATTTTCACCATAAGTCGTATTTGCCGGGCCGCCCAGAAAAGCTGAAACCGCAGTTGCGATACCATCACCCATCAAGGTGCGGTCAAGTCCCGGATCTTTTAAGAAGTTGCGTCCGCAGACCTTGCCCAGTACCGTATGATCCCCGATATGCTCAGAGATCGTTACGATAGCTACCGGCAGCAAAGCAAATGTTTCCGGGCCGAAATAAAGCTGATAGGTATCAAAATTACCCACTTTAAACGGCAGGATAAACTGCGGCAGAGAGAAAATCTTACCGCTTGCCAATACGTCATTCACCGGTTGAAAATCAACGATACCCACCGCTAAAGCAATCAGATAACCGCAGATGATACCGACCAGGAAAGGTATGATTTTAAAGAAGCCCTTTGCTTTGGTAGATACCAAAGCAGTGATGATAAAGGTTGCTACTGCCACTAGCATGCCGCGCCAGTCACCGCCTTCTACAAACTGTGCATTGCCGACCGCGTTAGCCGCTAAGCCTAAACCGATTACCGCGATCATCGGACCGATTACAATCGGCGGCAGCAGCTTGTCAATCCAATCCTTACCGATAACCTTAACGATAAAGGCTACCGCTACATAAATCAGACCCACTAAGATCAAGCCTGTCTGAGCCGCGCTGACATCACCGCCCATCGCTTCCTTGGCAATCAAGACCGCTGAGATATAAGCAAATGATGAACCAAGATATACCGGTACTTTTCCTTTTGTGCAAAGGACATAAATCAGCGTACCAATACCAGATGCAAACAATGCAACCGATACTGGAAAACCAGTGATGATTGGAACTAATACCGTTGCCCCAAACATAGCAAAGACGTGCTGAAAGCTAAGCAGCGCCCATTGTGCCGGCTTTGGCTTTTCATTCACGTCAATTAACAGATTATTCTTTTCTTCTACCATGATTTTTCCTCCTATCAAAAGCATAGAACCTTTGGCAAAAAAATCACGATTTTTGCCTTTGAAACCTCTCTGGATTTCATTAAAGACCTATGTTCTTTGATAGTTTAGCATAAATCACATACAATTACCACAATTAATGATTAAAAAGTTTGCTGACCTCATTAATAACCATGGTACTGGCTGATAAACCAAACACAATCAGCCATTCTTTTAAAGCCAGCGGCATCGTCTTCAGCAAGAGATTCATCGGCGGGAAGTGACAGACAAATACCTGTAATGCCAAACCGACAACGATTGTCAGAATCAGCCATTTATTCTTAAACAAGCCGATGCTGAACATTGATACCTTGTCATTACGGCAGTTCATCGCATGAAACAGCTGTGACATTGACAGCACCATAAACGCCATAGTCTGTGCCATTACCGTACTGTGCGCAAGACCGTATTTAAATGCAACTAATGAAATCGTGCCGATATATAAGCCATTGCATACGACAAAGGCATAACCGCCATGGGCAAACAGACTTTCCTTAGGATCACGGGGTTTTTGTTCCATAACATGACGATCATCCGGTTCTACACCCAAAGCCAAAGCCGGAAAAGCATCCGTTACCAGATTCACCCACAGTATTTGAATCGCACACAAGGCAGGTACGCCATGCGGCAATAACAGTACGGCCAGAAACAGAGTCATGATTTCACCTAAATTGCAGGATAGCAGATAATAAACCGCCTTTTGAATTTTCAAATAAATATTGCGGCCTGCCTCCACAGCCGTGACAATCGTTTTAAAGTTATCATCAGTCAATAAAATATCACTGGCGCTCTTGCATACATCACTGCCGTTCTCACCCATCGCGATACCGATATCCGCGCTTTTTAATGCCGGCGCGTCATTCACGCCATCACCAGTCATGGCTACAATACCACCATTCTTTTTAAAGCTTTCGACAAGTCTCACCTTGTGCTCCGGTGAAACACGGGCAAAAATTCTTACCCGCTTGCATGCCTGAAGCAATTGGTCATCATTTAAAGTATCAATTTCATCACCGCTCATGACATCCTCTTCCCGGCTTACCAGCTTTAACTGATGGCCGATCGCATAGGCGGTTATCGGTGAATCACCGGTAATCATCACGACTCTGATCTGTGCCTTACGGCATGTTTCAATCGCTTCTGCTACCTCTTCACGCGGCGGGTCCATCATCCCGGCAAGCCCGACAAATGTACAATCCTTTTCAAGTGTATCCTCGCGCAGTGTGTGGGCTGATTTCATCGCTAAGGCAAACACTCGAAGGGCCTTTTGCCCCATGATTTTACTGGCCTCCATGATACATTTTTTATCATAGCTGCTCATCAATACCTTTTGACCATTTACCAACAAATGGGTGCATTGATTAATAATGCGGTCAACGGCGCCTTTCGTATAAACAACCTTCTCCTGGCCTATCTCATGAATCGTACTCATTTTTTTACGGTTGCTGTCAAAAGGTATCTCATCAATGCGGATCTGTGAACATTCAAGCTGCTGCTTCACAATGCCATGACGCTGCGCAAATTCAACCAGCGCCTTTTCACTAGGATCACCTAACAGCGTATCACCGCGTGTCTCAACATTGTTGCACAGCGCGCAGATCGTCAGAAATTCCTTCGTTACCGGTTGGTCAAATTCACGGTCAGAGTAAGTAGATACAACATTCATCTTATTCTGTGTCAGCGTTCCCGTCTTATCTGAACAAATAACACTGACCGAGCCCAAGGTCTCCACCGCATGCAGCTTACGCACAATCGCATTCTGTGAAGACATTGTGGTAACACCCATTGCCTGAACAATGGTCACAACCGCCGGCAGCCCTTCCGGAATCGCCGCTACCGCCAAAGAAATCGCCAACAGCAGCATATCAAAAATATTCTTGCCCTGAATGACTCCCACCGCAAACATCACGGCGCAAAGCACGACTGACAACAGTCCCAGCATCTTGCCCATCTCTGCCATTCTTCGCTGCATGGGGGTCATTTCATTGTTATTCTTATTCAGCAGGGCAGCAATTTTACCTACTTCACTATCCATTCCGCAGTGTACCGCAATGCCCCGCCCTCTGCCGCTTGTAACATATGTAGACATAAATGCCATATTCCGCTGATCCGCAGGCCCCAAAGGCCCATCAGCCACAAAAAACTCATTCTTTTCTGCTGGTTCACTCTCACCAGTCAATAGACTTTCATCCAGCTTTAAGCGCGTTGTAGAAATCAATCGCAGATCACACGGTATACAGTCACCCGCTTCAAATTCAATCAGATCGCCGACCACACACTCACTGCTGTTGATTTCCGTAAGTACACCGTCACGAATGACCTTACAGGTTGGATGAATCAGCTGCTTCAACGCTGCCAATGCCTTCTCACTCTTCAGTACCTGACCTGTTCCAATCAATGCATTCATAATAATCACAAACAAAATGATGCAGGCATCCATCGCTTCACCCAATGTTACGGATAATGCCGCACCGATAATCAGAATAATTACCATCGGATCCTTAAACTGTTCCAAAAAGATTTTAATTGGACTTTCCTTTTTTTCCTCTACCAGTTCATTCGCACCATCCCGGCGCCATCGTTTTTCCGCCTCGGACTGACTTAAACCTTGATTGAGATTGGTATCCGTCAGTACCGCTATTTCCTTGATACTGTTTCGATAAGCCATATTCACGCTCCTTTACAGATACTTTATGCACTCCATACAAAAAAAAGAACGGATCAACCGTTCTGTTATGAATATTTCTTAGGATTAACAGGCACTGACAGATACTTCTTTAAAAAAGCTTCCAAATCCTTTTCAGAAAAAATCTTAATCGCCCGCTTATCTTCATACATAAAATCAAGATAAATACGCTGAATCTTCAGATCATCACCCTCAGCAATCAGCTCCACTGCCGAACCCTCTCTAGGTTTCAGCTTAATGCCATTGATCCCTGCATAAAATTCATTGATTTCACCATTGATGCTGCCAAGATGAATCCGGGTCGGTGATACCATCAAATGCAGATCCACCTGTTCCATCAGCAGCAGAAAGCTTTGAAACACTTCCTTAACCGCTACCTGTTGAGTCACACTAATCAGCAGTACATCGGGTTCATTCCCCTGCAGATACTTCACCAGCCGCATCAGCATTGTTGTTGATTTAGGCGTTTCCAGAAAAAATGAAGAATCAATATACAGCAGTCTCATAGATTAATGCTTAAAGAAATTAGGAATACCGCCGTCATCCAAATCCTCAATACTGCGGGATGGCGCACTATTGCGTACCGGTTCCTTCTTAACAGCAGCTGAACGCAGTGTTGTAGCAGTTTTAGGATCATTAGCAGTTTCATCAAAGCCCGTGGCGATAACTGTAACAATAATTGCATCACCAAGATTTTTATTAATGGCAACACCAAAAATCGTATCAATTTCATTGCCGGCTGCTTCACGGATATAAGCCGCGGCATCATCCGCATCATAAAGCGTAATATTTTCGCCGCCGGTAACATTAATAATCGCATTCTTAGCACCGGTAATCTGAGCTTCCAGCAATGGTGACTGAATAGCCTTCTCAGCAGCCGCTCTAGCCTTGTCATCACCTTCCGCCATACCGATACCAATCAGCGCTGATCCTTGGTTTTCCATAACGGAACGAACATCAGCAAAGTCCAAGTTGATCATTGCCGGTACCGCAATCAAATCGGTAATTGTCTGCACACCTTGACGCAATACATTATCCGCAGCTTCAAAAGCTTCGCCGACCGGCTTGCGGCCGATTACTTCAAGTAAGTTATTGTTTGACACGATAATCAGTGAGTCTACATATTGACGCAGTTCACTCAAGCCGGAATTTGCTGATTCAGAACGCTTGCGTCCTTCAAAAGAGAAAGGCTTAGTAACGATTCCTACGGTTAACGCGCCTTCTTCCTTCGCAATTTTCGCAAACAGCGGTGCCGCGCCAGTACCTGTACCGCCGCCTAAACCGGCTGTGATAAACACCATATCGGCATCCTTCATCGCTTCCCGAATTTCAGATTCATTTTCCTGAGCCGCTTTGCGTCCTACTTCAGGATCGCCGCCGGCACCTAAACCTCTTGTCACTTCACGGCCTAAAACGATTTTATTTTCAACTGCTGATCGATTTAAAACCTGAAGATCGGTATTAGCCACATAAAACTCAACACCCTTGACACCTTCATTGACCATGCGGTTAACAGCATTGCCGCCAGCGCCGCCAATTCCAAATACTTTTATATTTGCTACCTGTTCAAACTGTAAATCACTCATAACCGTGTCCTCACTCTCTCCTATTTTTCATTCATTAATATATTTTTTAATTTTTTAGTAAAGCCATGTTCTTCACTGTCTTGATTCTGTGAACCCAAGATACCTTGTTCAACCTCTTGCTGACCTGTACAGATTCTTGTATCCTGCCGTATTTCATTTAATGTACGCCAAGCATAGAACATCCCTAAGCTTACCGTCATTGAACAGCTGCGGCCGCCAATCGTCTGCGGCACATAAACACTGGCCGGGGCATTTAATTTTGGAAACAGATGACGCAGGCCCTGAATATCCAGACCATCACCTGTAAGTATGTATTTCATTTCACCCATTGACAGAATCGGCGAGCAGGCGTCATTAACCCGTTCAATCCATGCCTGGGCATGCGGTGTAATCACCTTATTCAATTGATTTAAAGTAATCGTACACTGCTTATCATTTTCAGCCCAAATAAAAACCGGACGATTCCCATTAGGTTCATCCTGAAAGGTTGCATTTTCTTTAATCAGACGAACCGCATTTTCAGTTTTAATGTTATAATCTTCCTTCAACGCTGAAACCCATGAACCATAACCTTCATTCAAGGTTTCACAACTCAATAGTTTACCATGCGAAAATAAAGAAAGTGTCGTATTCTGACGAGATAAATTCAGTAATACAATATAATTCTCAATCGTCTGTTCAAAAATCGCTGCCTCTTCCGCAATTGCATAAGCGTCAAGACAGATATCGAGAATCTGCAGACCCGCTTTCTCTACACAGCGTGCATACGAATAAAGAATCCGTTTATTGGCATAGAACAGATCGATTTCCATTGAAAATGCATCACATACCTCATTCAGCGGCAGCTTTCTTGATGAAATTCCATTAATGACATACTTAATGCAGCCGACATTCACCAGCTCCAGATTTTCCTCTGGGCTGTACTGAATCGCTTCATTGATGCCATTTTGAACATCACTTAAACGCACCTTACCGCTTTTAACCATAACATTGACACGGCGGCTGTGACGCTTTACATCAACACATGGAATAGCCAGCAAAATTCGCTCAATCCGGTAGCCTAAAATATTTGATGCGTTGTCAACCGCCTTAATCAAAGCTGTTACAACGTTGCTTTCATTCACAATGATACTATCTTCAACACCATTAAAACGGACCTTCTCTACGCGCAGGATATTAAAACGAGTTTCATAAAACTCGCCGACAACAAGTCGAACTTCATGATCGGCAATTTCGACTGATGCATAAATTTGCTTATCCGACATATCTTAGGAAGCCCCCTAACTATTATTACTTTCATTCTATAATATAATAACATAATTCAAGTGACTTAAAAATAGGAAAAACATATTTCCCCAGCTTTTTTTGATAAAAGGTCAATCAAAAAGTACAAACATATACAAAGAAGTGCAAACCCTGCGCATAGACTGCTCAGCCAGCAGGGATACCGTTTCTATTTTAATGCTTATATTCAGGATAGTTCAACATATTTACAAAATTGGTATATTTTTCCTAAAAAATATAAAAACAAATTAAAAAGAGTCTTGTGACTCTTGACTGAATACGTGGTACTCATTACCATCATAATAACAGTTTCAATCCACAAGAGCCATACGACTCTTGACCTGCCCCTTTGTATCCATTTGTATCGCTGAGTTGCTATTTCAATCCACAAGAGTCATACGACTCTTGACTGGTTTAAATAAGATATTTCGTTATCCGTCTTATATTTCAATCCACATGAGCCATACGACTCTTGACGTCAGGTGCTACCGCTAAATTTAAACTTATTCAACATTTCAATCCACATGAGCCATACGACTCTTGACAACATAATCCTATGGTCGCCGCCTAAAACAATTATTTCAATCCACAAGAGCCATACGACTCTTGACCTATGATGAGGATAACTTTAATGGCTTGTTAGATATTTCAATCCACAAGAGCCATACGACTCTTGACCAGTGATCAATGATTATAAAACTGTTTCTGTTTTATTTCAATCCACAAGAGCCATACGACTCTTGACTTTGATTTAGCACCTTTTGCCAAACGTTTATACTATTTCAATCCACAAGAGCCATACGACTCTTGACAGCAATTAGCTGTACAACAAAGCGCCATTGGTGAATTTCAATCCACAAGAGCCATACGACTCTTGACAGCAAAATTATACATAAAAAGTAATAATATTACCAATAAACCAACAAATTTATCATTAAATCACATTCATACTCTTTATTTTTAGTTATAAACCCTCTTTACTTTCACTATTATTCGTTAATTATTAGTGCGAATCCCCCATGGATTTCATGTTTGCTTCACATTCGCACTCCATTCATTTAAGTTAACTCCCACATATATTTATATTATAACACATCCTAAAACTTTGAATGAATCAGAAACTGAATCTTCATAAAGATAGGGTGAATTCAGTAAATTATAACGCTTATGCATTCTACTAGCTGCACAGATATGAAGCCCATCAAAATAGAGAGCCATACAGCTCTGTAATGACGTAAACCCGTAATACAGGGATATACTTTTTATCTTCAAAAATATCAAAAGTTTAACCAAATACTAAAGAACTAATCATCAGAAGAAGCATCAGGATGATTTTGCCAGGACTCACCAAACTTGCCCAGCAATTTGGATCATTGGGAACCATCGGCAATTTAAAATATTTCTTATAGTCGCCTTTAATCAAGAAATATAAGAAGAAACAAGGAATGGCAAGAAATAATACGACAAATAATGCATCAGGGAAATAGCCCAATGCATTATGTAAGGCATGAATGCCAATCGTCGGCCATATCGATTGATAATAAAGAACAATATGACACATTAGAATACTGCCTATAAAAGCACTGAGCATGCCAAAAGGGCCGGGATGTCCAATGGCGAATAGGAATGATACAAGTAATATCGCAAAGCGGGTGCCATGCGGCTTCAGCAGATTCAGCATGATTCCCCTAAAAACGATTTCTTCAAAAATTGGTGCCAAAACCACCGCTGTAATTATTTCAGCCGGTAAATCATTTGTTGGTGATACGTTCTCAAAAATTTCGCCAACCTCTGGAATGTACATGATAACGACTACTGTGATACAAGAAATGATTAAGATTACTAATAACACCAGACCGGCATCCAAGCAGCATAGTGACAACAGTTCACGGCCTTTAATAGCCACCCGCTTAAAACAGCTTTTTGTATCAAAGCTGTAATTTCTGCCTAAGCGAATAAACATATAAAGCAAAGGAATCCCTAAATCAAGATATCTTAATATTGGCTCCAGCTGTTCCGTCATGGCAGCCGGCAGCGGCAACAAACTCGCTATGATTGTACGCAGGATAAGTAAAAGAAAAGATAACAGATAGCTATACACCAGACACTTAAACAAATCACTGACGGTTTCACGCAGATCATATTTATAATCATATTCCATAAAGCTTCCCCCTCACGGCTTTAATTCATTTTAACAAATTTATATGAGTGCTTCAATATTTCTAAAATAAAACCGGAAGGCTTTGGATTCAGCTTTCCGGTTTAAATTAATTATCATGCTTATCATACATTACATTTGCTAAGATCCATAATGAATTAATAAGTATCGTAACAAATATAACTGGGTGGAAAAAATAGGCGGCAAAGGGTGGCAGCTCACCATCACTGATAAATGCCCATCCAAGGAAAATCAGCATATAAAAGAAGATATTAAATTTAATATTGTCTTTGCTGAACATAAAATCCTCCCCCTGCCTTTAAACGGCTATTCTGCTAACACGCCATTTGCCGCAAACGTATAGTTTACACCGTCAATAACCTTGCTGCCGGTTACCATCGCACCCGTAATATCAACATAATACCAGCTGCCGTTATCATCAATCCACTTACCAAGCTGCATGATGCCGTTCGCTGGATTCAGATAGTACCAAACTGAGCCTGAAGCTACCCAGCCTGTCTTCATCACGCCCGTATCATAATCCAGCAGATACCAGCAATTGTTTTCCAGCAGCCAGCCCTTATAGTTCGAGCCGTCCGCGAGCTGATACACATATGAACCGTTATTAACCCATGTACCCTTTGGATATTCAATCGGTGTATTTTCACTTGGCACTTCCTCGCTTGGATTAACCGGCAGTGCTGGATCGATAGGATCGGCCGGTGAATTTGGATCATTCGGGATAGGCTCATTGACAACACCGTTATCACGAACATAGACCCCCTTATCGGTAAATGTATAAGAATGACCATCGATGACTACATCACCAACTGCCATATCACCCATTGGTGACAGATAATACTGAGCGCCGTCAATCGTCTGCCAGCCCGTCTGCATGATGCCATTCGCCGGATTCAGATAATACCATTTAGAACCGTCAGCCCGCCAGCCAGTCAGCATTTTGCCGCTCGTATAATCCAGATAATACCATGACTTTGAACTGTCCTGAATCCAGCCCTTAGCCATTAAACCATTCTCTTTGAAATAATACCAAGTATCGCCGACCTTTTTCCAGCCCTTAACCAAGGCACTATTTTCCACATAAACCCATTCAGTATCAAACTGCTGCCAGCCAGGCTGATTCAGATTCGCATTAATTGCTGTACCGCTTGTCAGCTTGCCGCTGAAACGGCTGACTGTACCGCTGAAGTTCTCATCAAAATTAATTGTTATCGAAGCGGCAGAAGTTGTAACCAAATCATTTTCATAGCTGAAGGACGCAGTCGCATCCGCATCGCTTAAATCAATACTCTTGCCCTTCGCGTTCTTTAATGGATTTGTAAATGAGTTATTCTTTAATTCAACAGCAATAAGCTGATTGATAATTTCAATACTTGTGACCGGCAGTGTTTCAAATGCAGAAACATCACTCACCTTACCGCCGTCAATAATTAAAGTAGTCAGACTCTTCAATTTCTTTAATGACGGTAATTCATCACCGCTGCTGATGAAATCACTCTTGATTGTCAGCTTATGCAGTGAAGTGCATTTACTGATAAAATCAAGCTCAGCGCTCTTTTTAACGGTAACACTTAAATCACTTAAGCGTCCAAGCTCACTTAATTCGCTCATATCCGCATCAGCCTGTACTTGATTCATCACTAAAGTAGTCAGCTTGTTTAACGCGCTGATGCCCTTAAAAGATGCAACAGCATCATCAATAGTCAGAGCCGTAATTGTCTGCGCTTCTTTCTCAGTGACTGGCTGATCCGCCAAACGTGTACTGCCCAGCGCTTTATTAACAGCCTTTAATAAATTACTGTCACTGAAACTAATCTCTTTATCTGAACCGGAAGGAATCGTTGAGCCGCTTCCCTCGTTAACAATTTCTAAATCACTCTTTAAGATATAGCCATAATTATTACTGAAATCATAAGGCTCATACCAAAGACTTTCATCATGCTTCATAACATTGCGGTTTTTATCTAAATGGAAATCAAGCAGTACCTTATAGAACTTGCCTTCTTCTCCTAGTACGACATAAGAAAGATTGCTGACACTGGCAACTGAACCGATCGAAGCTGATGTCGTTGATGCTTCCTTACGGATCGGCATACGTTCAGCCGTTGGATGAATAGCAATTGTTTCACTGCCGTAATCTTTTAAGCCGCTGTATTTATCCAATTTATAATAGTAACTGGCTGCCTTTTCTCCCCAATATGGATCAGAAGCATAGGTTACATTCAGCCCGCTGTTCTTATCACCGACATGGCCGCCGTTATACCGGCTGTCATAATAATCCAAAAAACCCCAGTTCAGATGCATACTGGCAAAGGTTTCAATGCATTTTTCAATAGAAGCATATTTTTTTGCGTCGGTTGGCGAAGCATCAAAAGCACCCAAACCAAACAAATTATTGCGGTCAACCGCATATTCGCTGCGGCCGCTTGCACTTTCATTTAAAGCAATCGCAAAAATTAATGCCGCATTAGTACCATAAACATCTTCCACATCAAGGAAAGCTTGTCCGGATTCAACCAGCATCGACTCCTTTGAGCCCATGCTCTTATAGCTTGAAGGAATCGATGTATAGCCCAAACTCTTGCGCACATAATCATTGATATCATCAGCGCTCAGATTCGTCTTGCTGTGAACCGGCAGATACTGATAATAATTATAATAAGGATCATCCGTATTAACCGCATGCTTAAAGGTATCATTGCGGTAATCTTCAATCATATCCTCATAATCGGTATAGAAATAATTACCGTCATAGCTGTAATAATTTGTACCACTTTTCAGATAAGAAGGCTTAGGCCCCATTACCTGTGTTGACATATATTTCTTAATTGTAGGATCACCGCTGATTTGATGATATATTTCACCGCTGCTGTTAACCCCGTAATAAGAAGGATATTTAGCCTCACTGATACTTAACGGTGTTAAACCGCTGTTTTTAGATACCCAGCCAGTCACACCGGCAATCTTTATCTTATAAGCAGAAGCGGTTTCTTCAATCAACGCCATATCGCCGCCATAGCTGCCTGACATATTAATGTAGCTTAAAACAGTACCCGTACAGCTGGCATCCTTATATATATTTAATGTTCCGCTGCCATGCAATTGTATCGCTACCTCATCAGGTGAAGAAGCGGCCTTGATCGGCAGCCCTTGACCTGCCGTATTGACACACAAAGCAAAAGCCAGCAATCCTGTTAGTATTTTTTTAATCATCGTGCATCCTCCATAACGGTTTTATTGTAACAAATATCGACCTTAATGTATAGAATTTACGATGGGTTTAAGGAAAAGGAGATCAATTTCTGCGATGTTTTAAGCATAATAAACCTTTTTTACTAAAAATCGGAATTTTTTTCTTCACTTTTACTTGCTTTTATAAAAATTAAATGATATAGTAATTAGGCAAGTCATGTACAAGTAAGCTGAAAGGGGGTTACGGTATGTCAAAAGTTTGTGCAATTACTGGTAAAGGTCCTTTATCTGGAAACAAGCGTTCTCACTCATTACGTGCTACACGTCGTAAATGGAATGTGAACTTACAAAAAGTCAATGTCATGGTAGATGGTAAACCTCAAAAGATCCGTATATCCGCTCGTGCATTGAGAACATTAAAAAAACAAGGAATATAAGACAGGGCAACCTGTTTTTTTTCTATTCACGGAGGTATTTATGATACAGGATGAAGTAATGAAAATCAAGTCTGAATTACCGGCTGATGTATGTCTGATGGCAGTCAGCAAGACCCGCAGCCGCGCTGAAGTAGAAGCAGCATGGCAGGCAGGGATTCATGTATTTGGTGAAAATAAGGTTCAGGAGCTGAAAGAAAAGGTGCATGAAAATGATCCTTTTGAATGGCATATGATCGGTCATCTGCAAACTAATAAAGTAAAGGATGCCGTGCGCCTGACTTCCCTGATCCATTCCGTTGATTCTTTGCATTTGTTAGCTGCTATCGATAAGGAAGCGGCAAAGCAGAATAAATGCATGCCGGTGCTGCTGCAGATTAATTTCGCCAATGAAGAAACTAAATCCGGCTTTACGGTGGAAGAAGCGCCGTTAGCCTTAGAATTAGCCCAGCGCTTTGCGAATATCAAGGTCAAAGGCATTATGACGATTGGCGCGCACAGTGAGGATGAGGCACTGATCCGCAAGAGCTTTCAGCAGGCCCATGATTTTTATACCGCCTATCAAAAGAAATATCAGCTGGATACTTTATCAATGGGCATGAGCAATGATTATCCGCTGGCTCTTGAATATGGGACAACGTTAATCCGTGTCGGTTCTAAGATTTTTGGTGAACGTCAATATAATCAATAAGACAGCTGCGGCTGTTTTTATTTTACGCTTACGTGACATCGTGGTAAACTAGGTACAAGGTACTATTAGGAGATGATGATATGCGGACAGCACAAATCAAATTATTAAGCGCCATGGCCTTGTGGGGCACCATGTCGCTGTTTGTAAAGAATATCAATCTGACATCGGCTGAAATAGCGTTATACCGAGCAATCATCGCGGTGGTGACACTGGTTTTGCTGCGTGTGCTTCTGCATCAGAAAATCGACTGGCAGGCATGCCGAAAAGACTGGCTGGGACTGTTGATATCCGGTTCTGCTTTAGGGCTTAACTGGACGATGCTGTTCAGCGCTTATCAATATGTATCCGTCTCTGTCGCAACGCTTTGCTACTACTTCGCGCCTACACTGATTATTTTGTTCAGTGCCCTCCTTTTTCATGAAGTGATGAACCGCCGGCAATGGCTTTGTTTCATTGTCTCCACTCTGGGGCTGATTCTGATTATCAATGTCAGTTATTTAGATCAGCAGCCGGCGTTGCTTAAGGGTATTTTCTTTGGCTTGAGCGCCGCTGTTTTCTATGCCATTATCATGCTGGCAAATAAAACGATTCATCATACCAGCGGTTTGGAACGCACCCTGATTCAGTTAAGTATATCCATCGTATTTCTGCTGCCCTACTGTTCATTTAACGGCATCAGCATTCAATCAATAACGCTTCCCAGCCTGCTGAATCTATTCATTCTCGGTGTTATCTATACCGCTTTTGCATATTTCCTGTTCTTTTCCGCAATCAAAGAATTACCGGGACAAAAAGCGGCGCTTTTGACCTATATCGACCCGCTGACGGCGATTCTCACTTCAGCGCTGATTCTTCATGAGACCATTGTGCCGATTCAGCTCTTCGGCGGTTTATTAATCATTTGCGCAGCGCTGATCAGTGAATTAACACCGAAAGGCAAAATCAAAGCTGACGAAGCATCGATACATAAACAGAATGCGCATTAGGACGCTCTTCTTTCATTTTCACAAATTTATTCTTGAGCCAAAAGGCCTCGCTTTGCGGATTGCCCCGATCAATCGCAAGCTGGCATTTTTCAAAGCCCATTGATTTTAAAAAGTTAAGACAGTCTTCAATTATCTTAGAACCAATATTTTTTCCCTGAGCCTTCTTATCAACCATAAAGAAGCCGATATAAGCCGTCTTTGCCTGCGGATAATCCAGAATCAAATCCATCACCGCGATCAGCTGCTGATCAAAAAAGCCAAGATAATATTTATCCTCAAGCTGTTTATTCGGCGGCAGAGCCTGCATATCCTCAGCGATACTGGCAGCAGTCACAAAGGGCGGATGATATTTATAAAAGAGTTCATTCTTATGGCACAGCTCATAAATCATACCTATATCATCAACCGTTAATTTTCTGACATCATAGATTGTCGAACAATTTGTAATTTCCATCTTTTTTCTCCTTGCAAACAGCATTATCGTTATGTTGAAATATTAAGATAAATCGTATTTAATGTCAAACCAGTTTTTAATTTAAGAAATAATTAGTAAAACTATTTATAACTTATCTTTCAATTTGCTAACTATTAAGCAAATGTTATAATTGCATCAAAGAGGCCGCATTTTATATTTATTAACCTGATAAAGGAGTGATTGTGATGAAAGCACACATGCTTATTTTAACTGCCTTCTTATTTTTAACCGGCTGTACCTCGAATAATCCCAATATTATTGAAAAGCCCTCTAATCAAATACCGGAAATAAATCAGAATACTGAAAACCCTATTGATGAAACGATTAGTGCAACTGATGAAGAAATTTTTAATTATGAAATATATGATAAAGTATACATATTTGATGATTATCTGCGAAATGAATATACTGATGTTCAAACCATTGTTTTTCTTGCGGAAGAGTTAGCATTTTTAAATGATATTTTACAAAGTGAAGTTAATGCAATTATTCAAGAAAATGATTTGAATATGTTAAAGGATGATTGGAGTGTATTTACAGCCCGCAAGGTTGAACTCTATGATACAGGTGATATTTTGACAATTATCATAAAAGACATAATATATGCAAATCACGTAGGTGGACCGTCAAAGAAAAATTATGCTTGCTATCATATCGATAAAGCAGAAAAACAGGTTTTAGACAATGAACAATTTCTTAAAAGAAAGGAATTGGATATCGATGAGCTGCAAAGTAAAATCAACAGTTTATTAGAAAATGAAGCTGGGTATCAAGAGAAAACTGATTTAGATGCATTATGGAAAATTTACGGAACCCAGCTTAATAATGAATCATGTATATTCATAAAAGATGGTACTTTAAATATGTATATTTCAGTATCTGGTTCTATTGGTGAAGGTATAATAAATAAATGTTTTGAATTATAACATTTATACTTACGGTTACTGACTGCTGACATCTAGGTTGACAGTCTTTTTAAACACAGGCAAAAAGAAAAGGACTAATCGCCTAGCCCTTCATTAATCATCACATTCTATCATCAGCAGCCGCCCCTGATGAACAATTATTTCTGCTTCATCGATAATTTCATTGCTGGTGGTAAACGTATCCCATGGATGAACGATACAATGATCTAAAGGATACGCAACACCCTTCAGTGTAATCACACATTCCTCAAGCGGCATGAAAGAGAGATAGTGATAGTCCCTTTGCTGATGATAGGTACCAGGATCAATCAGGCGGATTCGGTTACGCTCATTCATCAGAGTGATATTGCTTTGATTAACCAGTAATGAAAGATTAATCAATTCATGATCGATGCGGCCGCCTAAGCCGCCATAAAGAATGATCTCATCATAGCCAAGCGAACGCGCGTAGTTGATTGCCGCTTCACTGTCAGTCTCATTCTTGTGAGTATTCAGCTGTATCACCTTCGTATAGGCCTTAAGCTCAAGCAGCTCATCATCACTGATGGAATCAAAGTCACCGATTGCCGCAAGCAGCTCACAGCCCAAACGCATGGCGGTAACCGCACCGCGGTCAATACCGATCAGCGGCAGTTCAAATGCGGGAACTTGTTTGCACAACCCGGCCAAAAGCACTATTTGAGACATTTTAACGTATGCACATTGGCTTTGATATCGCCCTTAAACACATAACTGCCGGCTACCAAAACATCAACACCCGCGTCAACCGCCAATTTACCGGTCTGATCTTTAATACCGCCGTCAATTTCAATAACACAGGCTAACTGATCCGCATCGATTTGCTGACGCAGCACCCTTACCTTATCCAGCATCGCCGCCATGAATGCCTGACCGCCAAAGCCCGGCTCTACCGACATAATCAACACTAAATCAACTTCCGGAAGGATGTTTTTTAAATGTTCAGCCGGTGTTTTTGGCTTGATGGAAATACCTGCCTTAGCACCCAAGGCATGAATCTTTCTTGCCAGCTCAATACATTTTTCTTCATCGTTAAACACTTCATAATGAAAGGTGATCACATCCGCTCCGGCATCGATAAACACCGGCGCAAAGAAAGTCGGATCTTCAACCATTAAATGCACATCCATCACTAAGTCAGGACAGCGTTTCTTATAGCCTTTTAAAATATCCGGGCCAAATGTCAGATTTGGTACAAAATGTCCATCCATCACATCGAAATGAAGCCATTTTGCTTCACTGGCGCACAATTCATCACACTGTGATTCAAATTTTGAATAATCCAGCGATAAAATCGATGGCGCAATGATTAATTCACTCATAAATTACCTCCTGCGGCCTTGCTTGATCAGTGCCGCTACGTCTACATAGTTCTGATATCGGATTGCTGAAATACGCTGATTCTCCACGCCCTGCTTTACCTCACAGCCCGGCTCGTTTAAATGCACACAGTCACGATACCGGCAATGCATCGCTGCATCCTTAAAATCAGGCAGACGATGTGACAGCTCCAACAAATCCATTTTTGAAAAGTCCAAAGACGAGAAGCCCGGTGTGTCCGCTACCCAGCCGCTGCCGATAGCATAAAGCTCACAATGCCGTGTCGTATGCTTACCGCGGCCTAACGCCTTACTGATCTCCTGAGTATTTAATTCAAATTCCGGATTGATGCGGTTCAGCAGACTCGATTTGCCGGCACCGCTTTGACCGGTTAAGACCGATATTTTATCATTGAAGCATTCCACTAGTTCATTCTCATCAAAATCATGGCCGGTGACATATACTTCATAACCGCTGCGGCGATAATCTTCAATTGCTTCATGGATCGGATCATCAGCGCTTACCAGATCCATCTTGCTGACGCAGAGTACCGGTGTAATATTCGCCATGACAATCTGAAAAATCAGCCGGTCGATCAGCACCGTGGAAAAATCAGGATCTTTGCTGGACATGACGATTACCGCCTGATCAACATTGGCAATTGCCGGACGAATCAAGTAGTTTTTACGTTCCTCAATCTTTTGAATACCGAATTGATGGTCAAATTCATCCACCCATACATGATCACCGACCAGCGGCTTGCGGTCTTGTCTGAGCTTTCCCATCGCAACACAGAGCTGCTTCGTGCCATCTTCAAATAGCACGATATACTGATTGGATATATTTTTTAAAATTGTTCCTTTAATCATATTAGTAATAGTAAAGAGCGATTACACTGTCCTTGGTCTGTTTATAATAGGTACCTTGGGCAGGATCAGTCTTTGTTACCTTTCCGGGAACGATATTCATCAATTCCTCATCACTTAATCCATCGGTTGACTGCTGGTTAGGAATCGGTGTGGCCCCTTTTTCAATCAGCTGCCGCATCGCATCCTCAATGGATAAGCCTACCACGTTAATCATTGTAAATTCAGGCTCTACAGCATATTCCAAACGGATGACATTGTTGCGGCTTGACGGATCGATACGGTCGCCCGCTTTAAGCAGATCCTGGGATATAATCGTGCCTGTTTCAACATCCGATGGATTCTTCTGAACCTGAACCGGTGTTACCTTAATTCCCTTCTCACGCAGCAGCTGTTCAACCTCTTCAAATTGTCTGCCGGTATAATCTTCAACCGTAAACAGCGCGCCCTTGGAAATCGTCAGCGTAACGGTAGAACCCTTTGCCGCCTCGGTATTTACGCTTGGATTGGTGCGGATGACATTATTTTCAGGAATCGTATCTGAATTCTCATACTGCTGACTGATGACAACATCAAAACCAGCGGCCACAAGCTCATTCTGCGCCTGTTCTACATTCATATTCGTCACATCAATAATGTTTACCATTTCCGGGCCAAACATACTGCCAAACATTCCTGAAAAGTATATAATCGCTGCCGTCGCGACAATAGTAATAGCAATTAGCAGCACGCCGACGACACTCATAAATCGATTGGCAGCCGGTGCTTCCTTTTCACTTTCAGCAGGTGCCTCACTGACATGCGACAGCACCATTGTTTTAGCGCCTTCATTCACAACTTCATCAAAGGTGGTTTTAGGCACATCCGCATATTCCGGAAGCAGACAGCAGCACAGATCCTCATACATTTCCTGAGCGGTTTTGTAACGCTGCGCGCGATTCTTAACGGTTGCCTTGATAATGATATTCTCTACCGCCTGCGGCAGTGATGGATTAAATTCACGAATGCTTGGAATTTCTTCACTTAAATGCTTCATCGCGATCTGTACCGGATTATCGCCATGGAACGGTACATCACCGCTCAGCAATTCATAGAAGACGATACCCAAGGCATAGATGTCGATCTGATTGGTAGCAGGTTCACCGCGTGTCGTTTCCGGTGCCAGATAGTGAGCCGAACCAAGCACTGAATCGCTTTGTGTCAGCTGAACGGCATCATGAGCCAGCGCGATACCAAAATCAGTGATTTTAACGGTGCCGTCATCCTTGATCATTATATTTTGAGGCTTGATATCGCGGTGTATAATATGATGCTCATGCGCATGCTGAACCGCCGATACAACCTGCTTCATGATATTGACCGCTTCTTCCTTATGCAAAGCGCCGCGCAGCTGAATCAGCTGTTTCAGCGTCCGGCCCCGCACATGCTCCATCACGATATAGTGACGGCCCTCATATTCTCCGACATCATATACCTGAACCACATTGGGATGATTCAGCTTGCTGGCAGCATTCGCTTCACGCTGAAAACGCAGCAAGGTTACCGGGTCATTGCTTAGCTCACCGCGCAGCATTTTAATCGCTACCTCACGGTTTAAAATCGTATCGACAGCTAAATAGACATCAGCCATGCCGCCCTCTCCCAATGATTTAATGATTTGATAACGCTCGGCAATCATCTTATCCATTCAGGTCACCTTCTCTTTGATCAATCAGAATGACCGTAATATTATCCAAACCGCCCTCTGCCAAAGCACTGTCAATCAGCTTACGGGTGCGAACCTTGATTCCCTCATTCATCAGCAGAATCTCACGGATTACCCCTTCCTTGACATAGCCATGCAAACCATCGCTGCAAATCAGCAGCTGACTGTAATCATTGTTGATGCGGGCAATATCCACCCGGACATTATCCCATATTCCCAGGGCATTTGTCAGCACATGTCGCTGCGGATGATTATGCGCTGTTTCCCGGCTCACTTCACCGCTGCGCAGTAAGTCACTTAAAAGATTATGATCCTCGGTCAGACAAATCAGATCATCATACATCGCATAAGCTCTTGAATCACCGATATTAAACACATATGAATTTAAACTGGTAATTAATAGGCCAACCATCGTCGTACCCATGCCATGCTGAGAACGATTGCTTGTCGATTGCGTAAAAATCGCGTCATTCACTTCATTGATTGTTTCATGCAGCCAGCGCTGTACATCCTCATCATTATTCAAGCTCGGATTCTTTAAAAAACTGGCCCGCATACTTTCAACAGCCAAGGAGCTTGCCACATCGCCGGCCTTACCGCCGCCGATGCCATCACAGACAATGGCCATAAAGTCGTTATTGATATTAAAGGTAGCACAAAAGCTATCCTGATTGACACTGCGTACAAGACCAATATCACTCATTCCATAAAAATGCATTACTCACCCTCCATCCTCTGCTGCTCATGCTTCGCCCGAAGCTGACCGCAGGCCGCGTCAATATCGCCGCCATGCTCCTTGCGGATCGTCGCACGGACACCTTGCTTCATCAGCTTATCATAAAAACGCATCGCGCTTGCACGGTCAACACTGCGATAACCATGTTCATCTACCTCGTTATAAGGAATCAAATTCACATACGCATTCAAGCCATGAATCAGCTTAGCCAACTGAGCCGCATGACTATCCTGATCATTGATTCCTCTCAGTAAGATATATTCAAACGTTAAACGCCGATTATTCAATTCACAATATTCTCGAATCGCCGCCATCAGCTCTTTCAGCGGATAAGCCTTATTAATCGGCATCAGCTTATCGCGCAGCTCATCATTAGGCGCATGCAGCGATATAGCCAGATTATACTGTACCTGCATCTTCGCAAACTCTCTGATTTTCGGCACAATACCGCATGTAGAAATCGTCAGATGCCGAGCGCCGATAGCCAGCCCGCGGTCATGATTGACAATTTCACAGAAAGCCATGACATTCTCAAAATTATCAAACGGCTCACCGGTACCCATTACTACAATATTTGACACCCGATCATTCACAGCATCAAGATCCTTCTGCACCGCCAGCACTTGGGCAACGATTTCACCGCTGCTTAGATTCCGTTTCTTCTTCAATAAACCAGAAGCACAGAAATCACAGCCCATGTTGCAGCCAACCTGTGATGTTACACAGACACTCTTGCCGAATTCATACACCATCATGACCGTTTCAATCAACGAACCGTCACTTAATTCAAACAAATATTTTGTTGTGCCGTCTTTTGAAACTTGTTTTTCCTTGACGACGCATGCTTCAAGCGTAAACATTTCTTTCAGTTTTTCTCTTGTATCTAAACTCAGATCGCTCATTTCATCAATGCTGTTGACACGTTTCCGGTACAGCCATTCAAAAATCTGCTGACCGCGGAACTTTTTCCATCCCTGATCAACACAAAAATCACGAAGCTGATTAAAGGTTAAATCATATAAGCTTTTCATTTTATCACCTTTAGATATTTTACCATAAATTCCAATCATCAACGTAATAAAATGCCAAAACAATCTTAAGCTTTGACTTTAATCAGCCGGCATAGATAACTCCAGCTCATTATGTTATAATCATTACGAACAAGGAGATTAATAATAATGAGTAAATTTCATAAAGAAACATTAAAATGCCCAACCTGTCAGGAAGCCATAGAAGCTGTTTTTTGGGACAGCATTACCATAGATGAGAATGCCGAGATGCAGTTTAAAGAAGATGTAAAGACCGGTAAGTTATTTAAAGCTGTATGTCCGCATTGCAAGATGATGTATCATTTAAACTATCCGCTGCTTTATACCGATAAAACTAATCATTTCATGATTTACTATATTCCTAACGAAAGTAAGAATGCCCAGCTGACATTCCCGGATACAAGTGATACGGCTTATACATACCGCATAGCCGGTACTTATTTTGAATTTATCGAAAAGATTTTGATTTTTGAAAATCATTTGAATGATATTGTTATTGAATTAATTAAAGCGGTCATGCTTCAGAAAGAGAAAAATCTTCAAAAAAGTCAAGGCGTCTACTTTGCCGCCCTTTCCGATAAGAAGCTGTCTTTTCAGATTCTCGGCCATGAGCATGCCTTTATCAGTTATCCAAGAGACGCTTATGAAGAATTAGCAAAGGGATTAAAATTCAAAGCGGTCGATGATTTCCAGCTGATTAATCTGAAAACCTTTAATAACTTCTTAATCAGCAATAACCAATAGCATAAATCAACTAAGCGAGGATAAACACGCAATTTAAGGGGAGGCTGAATTAATGCTGACAAAACCAATGCATGGCTGGAGTGATTTTCAATTAGCCGGAACTTCTGTGTATGGATTGAGTTATCTTGATGATATTGCAATCGAATGGGTGACGCAGGCAATCCACGGTCTTGAAACAATGCTGCCATTCTGTGTTAAGGGATTTTTAGAACCAAACCGCTTTTTATGTACAGTAAGCTACTGGAACTGTCATATTATATGTGAAGATGATGAACGCTATCCGTTAAATAAAAAAGATGTCATCAATGAGCTTTCTCATACGAATATGCTGCAATTTTGCCAAGCGCTTTATGATGATATAAGTCAGAATTTAGATGAATGGGCAGCCTTTGTAGATTACGATAATGAAGACATGGTTAAAAAGAAAGAGATGCTTGCTGAAAAACTAATGATTTTAAAAAGGCTGATATCAGAAAGAGAGGAATGGTTTGGCGATAATCGCTGTTTCCTCTAATCAGCCCCTACTTAATCTCATATGAAAATTCAAAATTATTCTAACAATATTTTATTTGCTAAGAACTGTCAATCAGTTCTTTTTTCTTAACAAGAAAATCCTCCTGACAGGCACCAGCCTATCAAGAGGATTCTTTTATTTCTATTCAGGTTTGAATTCAGGATATTCCCTCTTTACAACCTCAGCACAGCGGTCGCACAGACCATGCTCATTGGTATCATTATGAACAGTCCAGCAGCGAGGACATACGATGCCGTCCATCTTTTCAACGGCAACTGAACATACCTCATAGGCTTTCAGGGCTGTATTTGTCAATACCGCTTCTGAGACAATCAGCCATTGCGCAAACTTGCCGCCCAGCATTTCATCAACGATTTTCGCATCTTCTTCACTCAGATTCACAAGAACCTTAGCTTCCAATGATTTACCGATAATCTTCTCAGCACGGGCTTCTTCCAATGCCTTAAAGATATCCGAGCGAATCAGCAGCAGACGTTCCATCTTCGCTTTAATCGCTTCCGCATTTTCGATTTCCATAGTCTTAGGGAAAGTCTGCAGATGGATGCTTTCACTGCCCGGCTTAAAGAAATCATTAATCTCTTCAGCTGTATGAACGAGAATCGGCGCCCACAGACGCAGCAGCGCATCACAGCACATAGCTAAAACACTTTGTACCTGACGGCGGCGCGGATCATTCTTCGCTTCAATATACAGGATATCTTTTGTGAAATCCAGATAATAAGCACTCAGCTCATTCGTCATGTAATTTGTTAAAGTGCTGGTTACATTCGCAAAATCAAATTCATCATAGCTCTTGATAACCTCTTCAATTACTTCATTCAGCTTGATAATCATGTATTTATCAATATCTGTAAGATCCTTGACAGCTACCAGTTCATGCTCCGTGAAATCTTCAGGATTGATATTGGCTAACAAGAAACGGAAAGTATTTCTAACCTTACGATAGTTTTCCGCACATTGCTTCAAAATATCATCAGATACACGAACATCTGCCTGATAATCGATAGAAGCGCCCCATAAGCGGAGAATATCAGCACCATACTGTTTCATTACCTTTTCCGGTGATACTGAATTACCGCCTGATTTAGACATTTTCTCACCCTTGCCGTCAAGAATAAAGCCATGGCTTAATACTTGGCGATAAGGTGCAACACCGTACATCGCAACAGCAATAATTAAAGATGAATTAAACCAGCCGCGGTATTGGTCACTGCCTTCTAAATATAGATCTGACGGGAATTTCATGCCGCGTTCAACTAATACACCAGTATGTGATGAACCGGAGTCAAACCAAACATCCATCGTATCCAGTTCTTTACGGAATTGGTTATTCGGTGAACCAGGATGCGTAAAGCCTGCCGGCAGCAGATCCTTCGCTTCACGCTCAAACCATACATTACTGCCGAATTCACGGAACAGGCCAGCTACATGCTTAAACACCTTTTCATCCATAATCGGCGTATTATCTTCAGCATAGAAAATAGGAATTGGCACACCCCATGCACGCTGACGGGAAATACACCAGTCACCGCGGTCACGAATCATGTTGTAAAGGCGTGTCTCACCCCATGCCGGTGTCCATTTTACTTCTTTGATTTGTTCCAGCAGCTTTTCACGAATCTTATCAATGGAAGCAAACCACTGATCCGTTGCACGGAAAATAATTGGCTTCTTGGTACGCCAGTCATGCGGATAGGAGTGAGTGATCCATTCCATCTTCATCAATGCGCCTAATTCATCCAATTTCATCACAACTGTCTTATTGGCGTCATCCACAAACTGCCCCTTTAAGAAATCACCGGCCTCAGCCGTCAGACAGCCATGCTCATCTACCGGACACAGGGCAGGCAAGCCATATTTACAGCCAACGATGAAGTCATCCATACCATGTCCCGGAGCCGTATGTACACAGCCTGTACCAGCTTCCGCCGTAACATAATCACCCAGAATAATCACACTGGTGCGGTCATAGAACGGATGCTTGGTCGTAATCATTTCAAGCTCTTTGCCCTTAAATGTTTTCAGGATTTCTTTTTCCTGTAAACCAAATTTTTCCCATAAGCTGTCAACCAATTCTTTTAAGACAACCAAATTACCCTTTTCACTCTTCACTAAAGCGTATTCCAGACGTTCATTTAAGCAGATTGCCAGATTCGCCGGGATAGTCCACGGGGTTGTTGTCCAAATAACAAAACTATCAGTTTCTGGATTCAGCAAGCCTTTGCCGTCTTCAACATTAAACTTCACGAAAATAGTCGGTGAATTGATATCATGATACTCAATTTCAGCCTCAGCTAACGCACTTTCACTGGATGGTGACCAATAAACAGGCTTTAACCCCTTATAAATTAAACCATCCATCGCCATTTTGCCAAAAATCTCAATCTGGCGGCTTTCAAATTCCTTCTGTAATGTAATATAAGGATGATCATAATCAGCGACTGTACCCAGTGCCTTTTGATCCTTCATCTGATTCGCTACCTGCTCCATCGCATAATCATAGCAGTGCTTTCTGAATTCAGCTAATTCCATTTTCTTACGGTCATAACCAAGCTTCTGCATCGCATTTTCAATCGGCAAGCCGTGAGTATCCCAGCCCGGCACAAAATCAACGCGGTAGCCTTCCATAAACTTAGAACGATTGATAATATCCTTTAATGTCTTATTCAGCGCATGACCGATATGCATAGCGCCATTGGCATACGGAGGCCCGTCATGCAATACAAAATCCTCTGCCCCCGCTCTTTTTTCCAGCATCTTCTCATAGAGATGCATTGATTCCCAACGCTCTTGAAATTTTGGTTCTTTGCTTGGCAGTTTCCCTCTCATTTCAAATTCAGTCTTGGGCATCAGTAATGTGTCTTTAAAATCCATTTCTCTTTTCCTCCCTGAAACATAAAAAAACGTCCTCATCTAAGGACGCTGACAACGTGGTACCACCTTAGTTCACAGCTTGCACTGTGCACTCTTTCCCCTATAACGCAAGGCTTTACGGATTTCCCTACTCAATTCAGAAAATCAGCTCCTAAGTGATCTCCATATGAACTTCACTCTGATTTCCACCAGCCATCAGATCTCTATGCATTCATTCATAAGGCACGTCTTATTCACAGCTTTTACTTTTAATCTTTTAATAAACTCAAATCCGGCAGCGGCGGAACTTCAAACGATTCCAATGCATTCGTCAGTTCTTCAAGCTGTTCCATCATCCGGCTTTTTACCTCACCGGTTTCTTCACCAAGCTTGCTGACTTCAAGCAGAATCTGCCTAGCCGAAGCCAATGCCTCCTGAATGATCACATCCGCATTATCCTGGGCCGTCGCTACGATCACATTTGCCTCACGCAAAGCAATCCGTGCGATATCTTCAGCCGCCTGTTCCTTCATCCGCAGTTCACCTGACAATGTCGTATATTTTTCTTTCATATCCTGACATTGCTTTTCTAATGTTTCACAGCGATCCGTATACAGCTCCAGCTTTTTTTTCAGTTCGTCAAGGTCATCACTCATGCGCCCGATGCAATCATCGACCTGATAGCGGTTATAACCGTTACGCATTGTTTCAAATTGTATCTTTGACATTGTGCTCACCCCTTACTGAAATAGTCCCAGTTCAATCACATAGTTATCTTTTTTTGTCTGCTTGCATATACCTTTATAGATAAAACGTCCATATCCGCGGATTGAAAGCACAGCATTATTATTGCACAATGCGCTGCAATCTTCAAGCAGAAGATGATTCACCTGCACATTTCCGCCCTTAATTAAAGCCGCAGCCTTGCTTCTGGATAAATTGCAGCAAGCAGCAACCAAGGTATCCAAACGATTGCCGGAGACAATTTTCTGCATCCAGCGGATATCCTTTTCAATGACAGCCGGCTGATCACAGACTTTAAAGCGGATTGAAGCCCGGCCAATCTTACGGCATTCATCAATAATATATTGTGCTACCTCACTGACAGTATATACATAAATCACACCCTCTTTAACACTGATATCACCAAACTGATCGCTGCGCAGGCCAATATTCAGCAAAGCACCCAGCGCATCACGATGACTCAGCTTAACATAGGTCTGAGCATACTCCGCCTTCAAAAGTGTCAGATCGACTTTTTGATCTTCTGATTCATCAAAACATAGCAGCGCCCGTTTTTTCTCCGCTTCTGGATAACCGCCGTCAAGCTTCATAAAACAGCGGCTGCCAACAACCTTCTTCAGCACTTCCTGCTCAGGTTCATTTAAAAAAGGTGTGATAATCTGACGATGCTTAAACACAACCGCATCTACTAGATCATCAAACCGTTTTGCTTGTTCTTCATATCCTTTAAAATGAATCAGCCAATCATTGTTCATCTTCACCATCAACGTTGATCTTACCGTTTACACCAATTGATTTCGGCGCGCACAGGATAACATTCTGACCAATTTTCTGAATCGTTCCATCAAGTGCAAAAACAACACCTGTCAAAAAGTCAATCGTACGCTGAGCATAATCACGCTGTAACTTATGTAAATTAATCACGGCAGCTTTATTATCCTTTAAACGGCGTCCAATCTCTTGAGCCTCATCAAAAGAACGTGGTTCAAACAATACCATTTTTGTATCAAAACTGGCATTAGAAACAACTTTAGACTTAGGTGCTTCGTATTTACTGATTGCCTGAACTTCCTCAGGGTCTAGTTCCAGTACTTCATCTTCATCCATTGGAGCTATAAATTCTTTAAATTTATCTTTGATTCCCATAATGACTCCTCCATATGCTTTTTCATTATATCATATCCCTTCCAATAAAAAAAAGGAAAAGTCAAAACTTTCCTTTCTTTCACAGAATTTTCATCGACTTTTATCGACAAAGACACGTTCTTTCTTCACTAATATGACATCTTCTCCGATATTGGTAATCTGTTCGACATTAATCTTTTCACAGCAGTCATTAAACAGCCATGGCAAAAAACGTGCAATTCCCCGTTTTATTTCACAGACATAAATCGTTTTTACACAAAGACACTGATCCAGCTCCATATCACTGATCAGGCCAAGCTCCTTGCCGTCAACACTGATTACTTTTTTGTGCAGCAATTCATTCAGCTTCATATGATCACCTATTCTAGTCTATGGTGAAATTTAAAAAAAGTTCCTGTTTAATCAAATTCTTTTCTTAAACAGGCAATCGCACTCTTTTCCAGCCTTGACACCTGAGCCTGTGAAATCCCCATTTCGCGGGCTATTTCACTTTGCGTATTGTCGAGAAAATAGCGTTTACGCAGAATCTCTAATTCCTTAGGCTGAAGATTTTTCATACTCTTCTTTAAAGTCAGCAGATTATTCAGCAAAGCAATTTCATCCTTGCTGTCCTTAATCTGATCAACAAGCATCATCTCATCACCGTCACTGTTATACATCGGCTCAAAAATAGAAACGACACTCTGTACTGAATCCAATGCTTCCACAACATCCTTGACTTTGACCTCACACGCCTGCGCCAGATATTCAATGCTTGGTTCACAGCTGTTTTCATGCATATAGGCTTCTTTTATTTTGAAGATCTGATAAGCCAAATCCCGGCAGTGACGAGATACCCGCATGACCTGATTATCACGCAGATAGCGCTTAATTTCACCCATAATCATCGGTACCGCATAAGTCGAAAAACGCACCTCATGCTTTAAATCAAAATTATCGATTGATTTAATCAAGCCGATACAGCCAACCTGAAATAAATCATCCATATTATCACAGCGCGATGCGAAACGCTGTACAATGCTTAATACCAGTTTTAAATTACCTTGAATTAATGTTTCCTTGGCACTTAGATCCCCCGCCTGCAAGGCTTGGAACAAACGTACCATTTCCGCATTATTTAAAACCTTCAATTCATTTGTGTTGATGCCACAAATATCTACTTTATAACGACTCACAACGATCCCTCCTGCATGATTTCATTGTCCCCTTAAGTTGTTAGGGATATTCAGCAGGCAGGGCATTTCCTTTTATTTACAGCGGCAGCAGGCACCGAATTCAAAGAGGATAATTGCGACATATGTCAGATATTTTAAACGATGCAAAAAGGTAAAATGTTATGAGAAAGGAGGTACATATGGAAAAACTCATCGAATATATTAAACCAGAATTAAGTGTTATGATTCCTGTACTTTATTTTATTGGTTTAGCTTTAAAAAATTCCCGCATTAGGGATGAAAGAATACCCTATATATTAACGGTTATTGCTGTCCTGTTAGTAAGCATATATAGTCTTTCAACAAATGTTATAGAAGATTATAAAGATATATTTTCATGTATATTTGCTGCTATCACACAAGGCATAATATTAGCTGGATTGACTGTATATTCAAATCAATTATACAAACAATCCAATAAATTAAACCATTGATTTGGATGCGACGGGTATGAGAATAAAATTATGATTTTATACTTTACAATATATGTGTAATCAAGTTGGCCAACGCACATTACAAACTAGAAGTAAAAAAAATACTCAGAAAGGAAAAAAGTATGAAACAACATGAAAAAAAGACCATCATTAAAGATGGCACAACCTATCAGGTAGCTTTATGGCCTACTGATGGAATGACAATTACCCAAGGACCAGGTTACTGTGGATTTTGTGGTGTAAACTTCAATATGTATCACGCAGATAAAGCTGATGAAGACACCATGAAAGCTATTTCAACTGATCCATGGAATGGCTTAGGTAATGATACATGCAGCATGTCTCATCAGTATTATCGGGCAATGGATATTGTACCACCAAAACTGGAAGGTGAAAAACATGGACTTGCTTATGCACCATTTGATTGTAGATGTGTTTTACATCAACTAAAAGGTGATGCATGGATGACTGTGTTTGAATCCTTAAACCCGGTATTCTGTGCCGATGGTACATATAGTAAAGTAACCTTCTTAATGGTACATGGCGGCTACTCAATTTTAATCGAAAAAGATGGTTCAACAACTTTAACTCAACTGCAAGAAAGGGACATTATCCGTCAGGGAGGGCTGATGTATCATAGCGGTACTGATGGTAATGTAGGTGAACATATCCATATAAACGCTAAAAAGGGTACATATGATACTACAGATTTTGATAATAACTTCTCTTTAGAAAAACAATATGATATGCCAACCTTATCAGGAAACATTGAAAGTACGTATGCCTTTATAAATGATTGTAACGTTGAGAAAATCTTCTTTGTACAGGAAAGTGACAATATTACTTATAATAATGCTGGTGTGCCATATCAGCCATATATTGATTGGGTAATTTATGATTTACATTCTTCAACAAATGGTTGGGTTCAGAAAAATAACACTTGGTACTATATCCAAAACACTGTTCCGAAAAAAGGCTGGTTCCAAGATACTAGCGGCAGTTGGTATTACAGCAATCCAGTAACAGGTGCTATGGAAAAAGGTTGGAGAGCTTCTGGCAGTAAATGGTACTACTTAAATCCTGCAAATGGCATTATGGCATCAAACACATGGATTCGAGACAGAATGTATCAGGCATATATGTATGTGGGATCTGATGGTGCTATGTATGCAAATACAACCAAAACAATCGGTGGCAGATCCTATACCTTTAATAGTTCTGGTTTTTGCACTAACTTAAATTTTGAACAAACCTATTCTTATTTGACCCCATTGTTATCAATTAAAAAATAAACAAAAGAAAAAGTAGAGCAAATCTCTCAATACTTTACCTACACGAAAATGACCCAGTTAATGACTGGATCATTTTCTATTATGATTCTTTCTAAAGTTTAAACATCTACTTTAATATAATATATATTATTTACATCTTCACCAACATTCACCTTAAGAATAACAGACAATTTTCTATTTTCATCAATGTAGAGACAGGAGCTTTCTTCATTGAACTGCACACCATACGGATCAAACCACAGATACTTTTCTGTTGAATAATAAACATAATGTTCATTTTCTTCTACATTTATATTACCAATGCCCATTGGTATATCAACTACATTGATTCCCATTTCAATTAATTGTTCAGTTATCTTCTGTTCATAGGTTTCAACAGTATAACCAAACTTAGCTAATAAATCAAGATTTGATAATGTTTTATTCGTGACCAAATCATAATTATAGGCTACAAAGATTCGATCATCATCAACATTCCACATACCACCAGCTGCTTTTGAATAGAAACTCTGCCATTTCAATAACACAGACAAACAATCACCATTCTCATATGTTTTAAATTCATGGACTGCCTTTATATCATTTTCTATAAATTTGTCTTTTTGATAAGTTCCGCTTACTCTGCGATATGTCATTTGATTCACTTGTGAAGCTTCTTCATTATTGATATTGATGAATGGATAGATGAAAGCACCGGTTGTACAATTCAGCCAATCCTCGCAGACACCTGTACTTTCTTGTGCAACATTATAAACAAACACATATCCTTGATTGGGAATTATCTTCACTTCATCTTTTCCTGATGGTGGATTAATTAACTGCACCTGATTTTTCGATGTAATCTCTGTACTAGAAAGCCGTTTGTTTTTATCTTTTTTTGATAATACATACACTGGCTGAAAAACTTTCTGTCGTACATTTATATTATTTACACTTTCATTACTTTGACAGCCGTTTAGCATCAGAAGTAGAAAAATCATTATATATTTCATTCTGCTTCCTCCTTCAGCGGCATTACAAAGCTTTCATAATAGGTTGGAAAATGGCTCCATGTCTTAGGAGAAATAATTGGTACTAACACATTAAGATTTCCATTATTATCTTTATAAAATGCAATTCTTGAATAAGAATTTCGTGGAAAAACACATTCAACACTTGAATTTACATATTCTAATCTTTCCCAATATAAAACAGCATCATCAGGTAAAATTTCATTACTTGCATAATTCTCATACCCCAAAATCTTAGTCATTCTTTCAATATAATCAAGCACTTCAGTTAGTGTGTATCCAGAACGTTCTAGCACTTCTTCCTGAGAAAGTATGCGGTTTTCTTTCAAGTCAATATTAATCGGTAGTTGAGTAAAAAGAGAAGTTACAGAATAATCGTAATTAAATAAATTTGTATAAAATTTAATTAATATAGTCATCATATCTTCTGATTGAAATTGCTTTGCTTCTAAAATATACACCTGTTCATCATCAATATGATTTACCACATATGGATAAAATGTATAATACAACAATTCAAGATTCTGATTAAATTTGGATACTTCTTCATTATCAACATTAATAAATGGCAAGTAAAATGAACCGGTCTTTGTTTTGAACCAATCACCTTCTGTTTCATTTTCAACTGCCGCATCCAAATAGTAGACATAATCATTTTCCGGATGAATCTTGTGTAGATCGTTTTGAGATAATGCTGAGGAATTGAATAACAAAAAGCCAAGCATGACCAAAATATATCGTTTCATTATGTCCTCCCCTTCCAATATAATTATTTCCTAATTTTAGTATATTCTATAATATTAGCATCGTCTACAAATAAAACATCAAGATTTATTTCCTTGATGTTTTATTGTTATGTTAGGAACTAAATATAATATGAAAGTACTTCACTCATTTTTATTATAGCCCTTTTTCTGATTCTATAATAAGTTGATCGATCAATATACATTTCACAGAAAATCATTGGCAAAGTATGCTTTTTCAAATATGTCAGGGTAATTAATTCTTGTTCCTGCTTGTCTAATAAATTCATACCTAGTTCTAATTCCTCTAAAATAATGCTTACTTTAAGATTCAAATAATCACGATTCAAATTTTTAATCATGTCTTCGCTTGTATTATACAGTATCATGCACTCATTTTTAATCTTTTCTTCTTCAGCATCATTTTCAAATAACAACTTACTTAATTTTTTGTATTCATCCCATTTTTCCAATCTTTGTTCTGTTTCTGCGATAATATCAAGTGTTAAAAACATAAGCCCATTCCTCCCTTTCAGTATATAAGTTTTAACTTATAGGCTTTATATTTATATTATAAATAATAAAAATTATAATTTTTCTCAATATTGTCTCAAAATAAAATTTATTTTAAGTATTGTATAATAAGATTAAATTAAGCAAAGCGCCTTGAATAGAGATAAGTATATAAAAACAACTAAAAATACTCTGCTAGCCTGTTTGCTGCCTAAATAAAAACTCTAAATTGTGTGACAGCATTCTCACTGTCTAAAACGGTATATTTTTTGCGCAGGAAAACTTGGATAATCAGTAGAGAACTATTTGTAAAATATAATATTCAAAATAGCACCAATAGTAAAAGCTAAACATGCAAAATCACCCTTTTATGCAAACTGTACCGCAATTGACGGATTGTTTCAGCAGTTATATAATTGAGAAAACACAATCAGATTTGTTTAAAACGTTAAAGTAAAGCAATCTTGATAAATCAAAAGGAGCGTTTATGAACAGCAATAATCAATTGGTTACAATTTGGATGTTTACAGGGATGCTGGCTGGACTGGCAATAGGCTGTTTTGCAGGCATTTCTCACGGCAAGATGGGGACATTTATGTGTTTAGGACTTGTTTTGGGGATGATTGTTGGCATAGCGATAGGCACAGCTGTTAAAAACTTTAAAACTAAGAAATGAAGAATTTATTTGACTGATTGAAAAACCTAACTTGCTAAGGATATTCAATCAGGGCATTTTCTTTTATTTACAGCATAAATAACAAATGGTCAGGCATATTAGCTGACCATTTTTGTCTATTGATTCACTTAGACATTCATTTTGATATAGTATCGCTTATTAACATCTTCACCAATATTCACCCCAAGAATCACAGATAGTTTACCGTTTTCATCAATATAAAGGCAAGAACTTTCTTCATTGAGCTGTACACCATACGGATCAAACCACTGATATTTTTCTGTTGAATAGTAAACATAATGTTCATTTTCTTCTACATCTTTATCAAAAACGCCCAATGGAATATCAACTACATTAATTTCCATTTCCGCTAATTGTTCAGTTATCTTCTGTTCATAGGTTTCCGCCGTATAACCAAACTTAGCTAATAAATCAAGATTTGATAATGTTTTATGCGTGCTAAAATCATAATTATAGGCTATAAAAATTCGATCATCATCAATATTCGACATACCACCAGCTGCTTTTGAATAGAAACTCTGCCATTTCAATAACACAGATAAGCAATGATCATTCTCATATGTTTTAAATTCATGGACTGCCTTTATATCATTTTCTATAAATTTGTCTTTTTGATAAGTTCCGCTTACTCTGCGATATGTCATTTGATTCACTTGTGAAGCTTCTTCATTATTGATATTGATGAATGGATAGATGAAAGCACCGGTTGTACAATTCAGCCAATCCTCGCAGACACCTGTACTTTCTTGTGCAACATTATAAACAAACACATATTCTTGATCAGGAATTATTTTCACCGCATCTTTTTCAGAGGGAGAGTTTATTAGCTGCACCTGATTTTGCGGGGTAATCTCTGTACTGGAAAGCCGTTTGTTTTTATCCACGTTTAATAATACATACACTGGCTGAATAGCTTTCTGCCGTACATTTATATGATTTACGCTACTTTGACAGCCGCTTAGCATCAGAAGCAGAAAAATCATTATATATTTCATTCTGCTTCCTCCTTCAGCGGCATTACAAAGCTTTCATAATAAACAGGCAGGTGATCTATAAATTGATTACGCATACTCTTGATTGGCACGATAATATTAAGCTGACCGTTATCATCAAAAAACAAATGAATAGTAGAAGGACTACTATTAAAATACTCAAGCCGCTGTGATTGTTGTAAGTGGTGAGTATATTTATCCCAAAGCAAAACTCCGTCCTCTAATTCTAAAGGAAATACATTTGTTTCATTAATATAATATCCCTTCAACAAAATCTGTTTTTCGATATAGTCAATCATTTCAGACATAGTGTAGCCTGAACGCTTTAATACTTCTTCTTGGGTAAGTATGCGATTATTATTTAAATCAATATTAATAGGCAATATTGTGAAAGCTGTGTCTATGATACTATCATAATAGATGTAAGTTCTTATGAACTTAAATAATACAGTTACCATGTCCTCTGATTGAAATTGCTTTGCTTCTAAAATATACACCTGTTCATCATCAGTATGATTTACCACATATGGATAAAATGTATTATACAATAATTCAAGATTCTGATTAAATTTGTGTATTTCTTCATTATCAACATTGATAAAAGGCAAGTAAAATGAACCGGTCCTTGTTTTGAACCAGTCACCTTCCATTTCGTTTTGCACTGCCGCATCTAAATAGTAGACATAATCATTTTCCGGATGAATCTTGTGTAGATCGTTTTGAGATAATGCTGAGGAATTGAATAACAAAAAGCCAAGCATGACCAAAATATATCGTTTCATTAAACCCTCTCCTTTCAGGGTCTATACTCTATCTTAATATATTTTATATTTAATCCAAAACGTGAATCATATCTTTTCCGATAACTATCGTGCCCTTTTCATCATCAACACCATATAAAATTTCTTTTTGAGCTAATAGATCAATCAGCTCATCATTTGTTGTTTTGTTCATATCAATTAATATCTTTGTTGCACTTGTACAATGATTTTTCGCTGACGGCGTCTG
Organism: Dielma fastidiosa; assembly: GCF_003475485.1. Lineage (NCBI taxonomy): Bacteria > Bacillati > Bacillota > Erysipelotrichia > Erysipelotrichales > Erysipelotrichaceae > Dielma > Dielma fastidiosa. The sequence goes on from NZ_QRQL01000001.1 coordinate 738,210, forward strand.
ATTATTAGGGTTGCCTTCAGGTGCTAATTCCATCAGCTGAAGAATTAAATCCGCGTCAATGGTCTGACTGAATTTCGCATTCTGATCATACTCTGTACAAAAGGTTACCGTACTGATATTCTGTTCAGAAATATTTGTTGGTTCAATATAAATATTAAGCGTTATAGGATTTTGATTAAACGTGATGTAGAAATATACGGAGGTAAATAGAATAACTGCAGCAATACTTAATATAAGGTACTTCTTCATACACATTCCTCCCACTGTCCAACAATAATAATTCATTCATTGTTTTCTATATTTTTATTATACTGCATCAAAGCGGTTAACACAAAAAAATGAGCATTAAATGCCCATTCTCATTAGTTTATTTCCCCTGCCAGCGCTTTAATGTCGGCAGATATGCCAATAATTGTTCTCTCGCTTCTTCTACATTCAGGTTCAAGTTGTTTTCTTTATTCCATTCAGCCAGTGATTGTAAATTCTGTTCAGCCAATTCAGCCATTGTCAGATCTGCTGTAAAGGCGCCGTGCTGATAACAAAACGCGCAGTATTCGTGAGAACAGCGGCCATCACTTTCACTCCCTAAATCACTTTCCTTCGTCATTGTCATACCGCAGCTTTGACAAATGCTGACTGGCTGACCTAATAGTTCATCCACAGAGATGTCAAAGGTTTTCGCAATCAGCTTTAACGTATCAATATTGGGAATCGTTTCGCCTGTCTCCCAGCGTGAGACTGCCTGTCTTGTGACAAATAATCTAGCCGCAAATTCATCCTGAGACAATTTCAGTTTTTTGCGTAAATCAAGGATTACCTTTTTTGTTTCCATGATAATGCCTCCTTTATCTCATTCTATCATTGCCAAAGCTGCCCGGCAAGCAACCCCTTGTTGCGTTTTAATCTGCAAATTGTTCAATCAGCTCCTCCCGGCTTGCTGATGACTGCTTTTTATCCAATAAAATCAGTACGCTCACCGCTCCCAAAATCAACAGACAGCCCATGATTTTACTAACGCTTAATGCCTCGCCGAATAACATCCATTCCGCAAGCACTGCCGTTACTGGCTCAAACATACAGAAAATAGCCGCCGTAGAAGCACCCAGATACTTAATGCCTAGCTGTAAAGTAAACACCGCGAAGAACGAACAGCCAAAACCAATCAAAAAAGCATACCCATAAGCGGCAAGCGGCAGCTGCCAAACCATCTTATTTAACACTAAATTGTAGAAAAACATCACAAAGCAGGCAATCAGCGCCAGATAAAATGTCAGCTTGTATGAATTTAACTGATTTAAGCCGCGCCGCTCCACACCCGTCATATAAAACGCGTAGGAGATACTGGAGGCAATAGCTAAAAGGATACCTATTGAAGAATTACCGTTGCCTGGTTCAAAAAAGAAGAAGATACCCAGCGTTGCAGCCAGCAGCACCAACACCGTTGACTTTGCTAAATGTTCTTTATAAAACACATAATTAATCAAAGCTACAAAGGCCGGATAAAGAAAGTGCAGGGTCGTCGCTGTTCCCAGTGAGATATAAGAATAAGCATTATACAGCAGCAAAGCGGTAAGCGTTATGCCAAAGATGCCAACCAGAGCCGTATTCTTAAAATCCTTGCGGCTGATAGCAAAGGAAATGTGCTTTAGTTTCATCAGCACAAAAAGAATCATAATCGCAAATACATTTCTCAAAAATACAAGCGTTTCCGCATTGGCTCCCAAATCATAAGCCTGTGAGCAAAGCAATGGCATGATGCCAAAAGAAACCGCTGATAATATCGTATAAAAAATCCCCTTTTGTTTCATATCTAACCTCCGCATAATATTGCGAATAGTTTAGCACAAAATAAGGGGATCAACAATCTATTTTGTATGATTCAGCTGCACTTTAAGCTGAGCGATAATTCTTTTTTCAAGTCTGGAGATATAGCTTTGTGAAATACCAAGCTTTTGCGCGATATCCTTTTGTGTACATTCATCATGTTCAATGCCATAGCGCATCTGCAGAATCAGCTTTTCTCTGTCCTTCAAGGAATCCATTGCCTTCAGCAGCTCACGTTTATTTTCATTCTTTTCAAATTCCTTAGTTACTAAATCATCATCTGTACCGATAATATCACTCAGCAGTAATTCATTGCCGTCATAATCGACATTCAGCGGTTCATCCAGCGATACTTCACTGCGCCGTTTGCTTTTCTTGCGCAAAAACATCAGAATTTCATTTTCAATACAGCGGGACGCATAAGTTACTAACTTAATATTTTTATCACTCTTAAAGGTGTTCACCGCTTTAATCAGACCAATAGAACCGATACTGATCAGATCTTCCATAAAAATCGGGTTGGTTTCATAACGTTTGGCTATGTAAACAACCAATCGAAGATTATGTTCCACAAGCAGATTGCGGGCTTCAAGATCGCCATCTTCCCAGCGTTTGATTGCTTCCTTTTCTTCCTGTGCGCTTAACGGCTGCGGCAATACATCACTTCCCTGAATGTAATAAACCTCCTGCTCAGCCTTTTCCCGAAATAAAAAATCAAAGATTCGTTTTATGAATTTCATGTTTATCCACCTCACTTATCTGCCGCAGATTCAGCAAGCAGTCTGCCTGCATCGGGAAATGCTGATCACCAACAACTACCATTACACTCATCCAGTTTCCTCCTTTGACCCTGACATCACTCAATTTTCCTTCTATTTCTACTTCATTAGACAATGTATGCATTTTTCCCTTGATTATGTCTCTGCCTTTGATTTTTTCAAAAACTTTAGGACGTACAAACATGACGGGATAGCCTTGAATCACACAGTTATTGCCGCTGTCTAAGTAACCGCGAAGCGTCAGTGAACAGCATTCAACCGCATAGACAAAAGCCAGCTGGTTCAAAGTATGTCCCCATTTCATAATCAAAGCCGCTAATATGATCAGCAAAAGCAGCCAGAACAAAAACGGATTATAATCAAGGGGCGGAAACCATGTAAAGTTATAGATACTGCCACCGGCCAGCTTGAAACAGCTACCAGTTATCAATAGGCGCAAAGCGATTGATGCGAAATAAGCGCTGAGCCGATATCGAAAAAACAGCCAGGCGCACAGCCCTTCGATGATCAGCAGCAAAGCGGCAGCCCAAGGATGGAAACAAAAGCTGGCAAGGACCGCAAGTAAAACCGCATAGCTCACACATTTTCTCAAGGCGAGCGGATAGGCCGCCGCATAGAGGGCAGTCAGCACGCTTACCAGATTGACCAGAAGCGCTTGAATGAAAGCAACCTCCACATAACTTTCCATGTTTCACCTCCCTTATGAGTATAATGGAAGCGCTCAGTAAAGTTTGTCGGATTTTTTATAACAGAAAAGCAAAAAGATGCTTGACACAAGCACCTCCCTTTGATTCTTCAAATATCAGCCCTTCTTATTCATATTTCTTGCCAGCCGCATAAACAGCAAGCAGCAATGCAAGCAATAAACCAAACATCACAAAAATTTTTATTGTATCCCAAAAAGCGATGCCAAAATATGTGACGCTCACTAAGCAAATGAATGGATAAAGAAGCGCGCCTAAAAGCATGCCGGCTTTCATAACAATGCTGATAATCGGCCAATTACTATTATTAAATCGCAGACCTGCCAGATGAATGCGAAAGACACCCTGCGCATAATAATTAATCTTATTTTCATCATAATAGCTTGGCAGCAGTTCTTTGGCAAAGAAGCAGAACCAGCCGGCAAACAAATACATCATGCCCATAAACAGCAAAACATTTTCCGCTAATGCATGCCATGTCAAGCCGATCCGCAGCAGTAAAGTAATTTCAGCAGCCCCAATTAAAAGACTGATCAAATAAGCCAGCCGCCAGCCCTGACGTCTTTGTTTTATCGTATGCTGCAGCGTTAAGTCCAAAGAATCAGTAACTAAACGCTCTACCTCATCAGCATTCAATACCTGATCCTCATTGATCTGTTCACCCCGCAAAAGCTCAGTAACACTGACATGCAAGACCTCGGCAAGCGGAATCAATAAAACCACATTAGGAATGCTTAAGCCGCGCTCCCATTTACTTACCGTCTTATCGGATACAAACAGCTTATCCCCTAACTCCTTCTGTGTCATATTCCCTTCTTTACGCTTTGCCGCAATGAAAGCGCCGATTTTCTGATTGTCGATCTGTACCATTGTATCACCTCGCTAAAATAGTACCGTGCATAGACAAAAATTACAATCGACTGTCGGTAGATATCCCTTTTTAAGCTTTAGAATCCCTTGTTCTTCAATCCGATTTTAAATTACTTGACTTAGTCATATAAAGGTGTATTATTGACTTTGTCAAGTATTTATTGACAAGCTTCTGCTTCATAAAAATCAAATACTTCTCAATAAATAAAGTTCTGATCAAAGGATCAGCGGATTGGAGATAAAGAATGTACGATTTTTTAAATTCACCTTTTACACTGCGCGGTGTAACACTTAAAAACCGGCTTGTGTTTGCCCCTACGACATTGGGACTTTCAGCCGATGAAGCAATGGAAAAGCTGGGCCGTATTGCCAAGGGCGGAGCTGCCTTGATCATTCTTGGCGATGTTGCTATTGAACCGGCGCGCGGGTCTTCCCTATTTGAAGAAAATGGCTTTATGACCTATCAAAAACTGATAACGCATATCCATGAAAATGGCGCGTTAACCGCTGCTCAGCTGCATATGTCTGATTCTGACATTAAGGGTATGATGAAATATATGCCGGATATTAAAGCTGGCCGTTATTCACCAAATCAATTGCGCGCTTTACTGAATGATCTGACAGCGGATTATATAACCTCAATGCCGATTGATCGAATCAATACAATTGTTAAACAGTTTGGCAAAGCGGCAAAACTGGCGCAGAAAGCTGGCTTTGACATCATTCAGATCCATGGCGACCGCATGTGCGGCAGTATGTCTTCAAGCATTTATAATCATCGCATTGATGAATATGGCGGCAGTCCTGAAAATCGCGCCCGTTTTGCCTGTGAAGCAATCATGGCGGTGCGTGAAGCTGTACCCGATATGCCTATCGATTATAAGCTGGCAATCCGTCAGGAAAATCCCCATTACGGCAATGCCGGTGTATTAGAAAGTGAATTAGCTGTTTTCGTGCCGCTGCTTGAAGCCGCCGGTGCTGATGCTTTTCATGTCGCTTTAGCAAATCATTCTGATTTATCTGATACAATACCGCCCTTAACTCACCCATACTTCAAAACGGAAGGCTGCTTTTTGAAGTATTGTGATGAGGTGCGTGAACTAAGTGATAAACCCTTATGCGGCGTCGGCCGTCTGACACATCCTGATATGATTGAAAAACAGCTGTCTGAAGGACGCATTCAATTAGCCGCGATGAGCCGGCAGCTGTTAGCTGATGATCAATGGCTGAATAAAGTCAATGCCGGCCGTGAAAATGAAATTCATTACTGTATGGCCTGCAACAAGAAATGTCTGGGCGGCATGCAGGCTCGTCAGGGCACACGCTGCATCTATGATAAAAACTGAAATTTTCAGTTAAACATTAAACCAATAAATAAAGAAAAAGACACTTGATGCGTCTTTTATGCTTCATTATTTATTTTATCCCTGCGATGTAAAAACCGATATATAAATGCGGTTACCGCACATAGAATGACAAACAGCAGGGCTGTATTCTCCTTAGTAAACAACTGGAAAAGCAAATCCTTTTCAATATTCTCCTCGGCCGTAAATTGCAGACTGGCAATCGCTTCTCCCTGACATGTTATCGTCAGTGTCTGAATCAATTCCCCCTGAGTTATCGGCGGTGTCAGTGACTCATTCAGATAAGTATAGCTGCAGCTTTCCCGCTCGATGTTCTTCGGCAAAATGGCTGTGATTGTCTCAGGTGCCTTTAAATCAAGCTCATTCGCTTTGAATTTCTGTTTAATTGTCAGTGCCGGCAATGCCTCATCTTTACTTAACAGCACCACTTGATGATACTCATCAAAAGCTCTGTCATAGATCAGCTTCGCATCCTGAATATGAATAGGCTGATAACCCAGTTCAACCGGCGCCTTTGCCGTCACTAGAATCAGACTCATATTCTCTTTTTCAGCGGCACTGGCTAAACAAAGCCCCGCTTCATAAGTAAAACCGGTCTTGCCGCCGATTAGATAATCCATAGATGGATCTGCATAGCGGAAGGTCGAACTGATCAGATAGATGCCTTCAGGATGGGCCCATGTTGTTTCAGTGATAATTTCCTTTGTCTCAAATATATTTTTAAATACTGGATTTCGCAGCGCCGCTTTCAGCAGCAAAGCAATCTCTTTTACTGTTGATACATGCGCGTCCTCATGCAGCCCCGTCGTATTGACAAAATGCGTCTGCGTCAAACCTAGTTCAGCTGCCCGCTCATTCATCAGCTCCACGTAGGCCGCTTCACTGCCGGCAATCCGCACAGCCAATGCCACACACGCGTCAGCCCCGCTCGGCAGCATCAGGCCATAAAACAAATCACGGACACTGACTGTTTCACCGCTGACAAAACCGGCTACACTGGCATTTGCTTCCGCCAAACCCGCCAGCATTTCATCTGTGATCGTTATTTTTTCATCTAAATCCTTCAGCTGTTCAACCGCTACAAGCAGCGTCATGATTTTTGTCATACTGGCAGGATAAATAAGATCATCTTCACCCTTGCCCTCAATCACTCTTGATGTTTTCGCATCCATCAGAACATAATACTGACTGGCAATCTCATCAGCCGAAATTGATAATGGCTGAGTGAAGATCAGACAACAGCATATTGATATGAATCCTTTCAAAAATTTCCCCATGATAGCTCCTTACTCTGTATTCATTACTTATTATACTCTAAAGAAACTAAAAACTTGGACTTTTTTTAAGAATTTCAGCCAGTCTTCACAAATTTATGGCATAATTAAGAAAAGAATGAGGTGAAAAAATGGCTAAGCTGCTGATCGTAGATGATGAAGAAAAAATTCGTACCCTGATTAAAAAATATGCTGTCTTTGAAGGCTATGAAGTTGTGGAAGCGGCGAATGGCTTTGAGGCCATCGCGAAATGCGCGAGTATGCGCTTTGATCTGATTCTGATGGATATCATGATGCCTGAGCTTGATGGTTATTCCGCGGTCAAAGAGATCCGCAAAACAGCTCAGACACCGGTGATCATGCTCTCCGCTAAGGGTGAAGAATATGACCGTATTCATGGATTTGAAATTGGCGTTGATGATTATGTAGTCAAACCGTTTTCGGTTCGTGAACTGATGATGCGGATTGCCGCAATCATCAAAAGAACACAGGGCAGCGATCTGAATGAATTTACTTATAAAGGATTAAAAATCAGTTTTTCTGCGCGGACGGTCAGTGTCGATGGTGAGAAGCTGCATCTGTCTCCAAAAGAATATGATTTACTTTTCTATTTAGTAAAAAATAAAGGAATTGCTCTTTCCCGTGAACAATGTCTGTCTACGGTTTGGGGATATGATTTCTATGGTGATGACCGCACATTGGATACCCATATCAAAACACTGAGAAAGAATCTTGGTGCTTATGGCAGCTGCATCGTCACATGCCGAGGGGTAGGTTATCGATTTGAAACTGAAGAATAAAATCAAAAGCTTATTAGAAAAGCTGAAACAGCTCGACCTTAAAAACAGCTCGATTAAAGTTAAGCTGCCCTTCTACCTGTTGGTTTTTGTCTTAACGACCTTAATTCTCTTATGGCTGGTAGAGGTTGTGTTTTTTGAAAACATCTATACCTTTGTCAAGCAGGATTCATTAACCCGCGCCGGCAACCGCATTGTCGAAGAGGTTGATAAAAAACACGCGGACAAGCTGATAGAAAAAATCTCCCGTGAGGATGATGTCTGTGTGGCAGTTACTGATGAATTTGGCAATTCAATCTATTCAGGCATCAATAACCGTGACTGCAACGCCAAGATCTCGCTGGATGATTTTATGCTGCGGATTCATGATGCGCAGATTCATAACGGAATCTATGTAAATACATTTTTCAAAGAAGAACCCGTATTTGATATCAATGCTTCTGATCCCGGTTCAATTAAATTCAAGCAGACAATGCGGATTATTAAACAGATCAGTTATACCGGTATTGTGCATACCGAAAATCGTACTTATATCGTTATGCTTGATGCCCGTCTGACACCGCTGGATTCAACTGTCGATCTGATTCGAATCCTTTTAGTGATGGTTACTGTCATCCTGTCCCTCTTTGCTTTATGGCTTGGCTGGCTGCTTTCCAAACAGATTACTAAACCGCTATTAACAATTACGGAACAGGCGCAGCAGCTGGCAAGCGGTGATTATGATGTGCATCAAATCGTAAATGGCTACCGTGAAGTACAGAAGCTGTCAGTAACACTGAATCAGGCCGCCGAGGATCTCCAGCAGGTTGAAAAGCTGCGCAATGAATTAATTGCCAATATTTCCCATGATCTGCGTACCCCTTTGACAATGATCAGCGGCTATGCGGAAATGATGCGGGATCTGCCAGGTGAAAACACGCCGGAGAATATCCAGGTGATCCTTGATGAAACTAATCATTTAAGCCGCTTGGTCAATGATGTCCTTGATCTTTCTAAACTGCGCTCCGGCGCCAGTGAATGTACGTTAAAAACCTATTGTATCACTGATTCCATTCTCGCTGTCATTGAGCGGCTTCAGGCATTAACCAGTCAAGAAGGTTATCATATATACTTTGATTATCATGATAAAGTTTATACCGAAGCTGATGAACTGCAGATTTCACAGGTACTTTATAACCTCTGTACCAATGCGATCAATTATACCGGTGAAGATAAAACGGTGCGCATCGTACAAAGCATCCATGATCAGACGATAAAAATAGCAATCATCGATACCGGTGAAGGCATCCGCGAAGAAGAAATTGATAAAATTTGGGAACGCTACTATCGAACCAACAGCGATCACACGCGTGCCAAAGTCGGCAGCGGCATCGGCTTGAGTATTGTCAAGCGTATTCTTGAACAGCATCATGCTCAATTTGGTGTCAGCTCTGAATTAAATAAAGGAACGACCTTCTGGTTTGAATTACCGCTTAAAGACATATCGAAATGATATGTCTTTTTCATCATATTTTCCGCAATTGTTCAGCTAATTTTCACAATTACCACTTATAATGATTAAAAATCGAGGTGATGGCATGGTCAAAAATAAATATTTCTATAAATTCATACTAGTAATGGGCCTGCTGCTTACTATGATTTTTACCCTTTCCTTTACCCAGTCAGCACTTGTTCATGCATCAGAAACACCGATTGCAACAGACACTGATACAAGCCATAAAAATCCAAACAATCGTTTTGAATTTGATGCTGGGATGCTTGAGGAAGCCCGCAGGATCATCAACGGCAGCAGTGAATTAGATGATAGTCAGCTTACCCAGCTGCATCAGATTGGCTTTACTGATACCCAGATTGAATTACTGATTGAAATCACAAAGAATCCATGCGCGGCAGATATTGATGAATTAAATAAACCTGATGATATGAGAATTGTACTGCCTTTTCTATTAATCCTTGCAATAATTGGCATCGGCTATACATATCATAAAGCAAAACCGTCTCACTGACGGTTATTTTTTCTGTATGTATTCTTCGCGGGTGATTGAATATTGACAGAGATCCATGATCTCCCCGGTATATAAACGTGAATGATGACGGATCAGGCCCTCATATTTAAAACCATTTTTTTCGATGACTTTGCGGCTTTGATCATTTTTTGGATAATGTCCGCAAGTGATGATTTCCAGATGCATATTAACAAACCCAACATACAGCACCGCGCTGACCGCTTCACTCATATAACCATGCCCCCAATAATCATGATTTAAAACATAACCTAATTCACGGCTGGCAATCCCGCGACGAAAACGTTCATCAAGATGCAGCCCCACTGATCCAATCAGCTTATGACTTGCTTTTTCTTCGATGCCTAAAATTTCATCAGAAGCAATAAAATTTTTCAATATTTCAAAGCTTTCAGAGATTTTGACATGAGGTTTCCAACCCGCATTGATTCCCACATCAGATTGACTCGCATACTCAAAAAAATCAAACAAATCACGCTGAGCGAATTTACGCAGTATTAATCGTTTTGTTTCCATAGGCATCATCCTTTCCTGATTCATTCGCACAATGATAAAGAAATATGTTATACTAACCGTGTTTAGAGGTGACTTATGAAAAAAGAAAACCAATCCCACCGCCGCACCGCTTTAATCTGCTGGTGTATAACCTTTGCCCTGACAATTTATTTCCGCTGGGCAGGCAATGCCTTTTTCACTTATTTATTTGGTATGCTGACTGTGTTTTTTCTTGTCGCAGCCAGTATTTTTCAATCCCGAATCCGTAAATTGGATAACGCACAGTCAGAGGCAGCTGACCAAAAGCAAAAGAAATAAATTCAGTTTCATTATACTGAAAGCCTGATTGTATTACAATCCCGCGCGTATTCACATTTTTTATAACAAACTAAAAAGTCTATATAGAACAGAGGTAACATCCGAAAGTCAGACCCAAATCTAATGATGGGGATCGGCACTGTCCTATATAGACTTTTTTAACTATAATTCAGATTGAAGCGATGAAGTAAACCGGTTATGCTGCCTTCAAAACAGCATTTCGCTTCAGCTAATAAAGTAAAATCATAAGGCAGGCAGAGACAGCATCGCTTATTTAACCGCACGGCTCCGCTCTTTTTTAAAATCTCTGCAACAAATTGTGAACAGAAATAGTGTCCCGGCCATTTAAAAGGCAGATGCAGCAAGGCAAGCAATAAACCGATACGCGTATAGCTGAAAACAGATGCCTGCTTTTTAAATGCCAGCAGCTGCTCTCTGACCTGCTGATAAACATCAGGCTTAACCTCAATCTCATATAATAAGCATGCCTTTTTTGCCTCCTTCATCGCATAATATGTTAGTTTTTCTACTAAAAAACCCTTATATACAAAGCTATAAAATGTATTCATATCCTCTTCCAGTCCAATTGAAGCATGAGTATAATAAAAGTCAGTACAATACTGCATTGCTAAAGAACCGATATCTGAAAAATGAAGCAATAATATAAAGATCTTACGTTTTATCATAAAACCTCCCTGAAAACACAATGTTTTTATTCATATTGAGTTAAACGTTTTTGAAAGTACAAACTGATACAAAGCTCACCTGCTTCTATCTGTGCATCTGCACTTCCCGCCAATCCCTCAGCAAGCTCCTTCACGATTGCTAAACCTAGACCGCTGCCTTGCTGATGAACAGAACTCGTATAATATCTTTGAAAAAGCTGATCCGCCTGCAAAGCGTCCCCTGCATAATCATTTTTAAATTGAATACAGATAAAATCATCATAGACATGCTGAGTTACTTTTAGATAATGAGCACCATGCATTAACACATTGCCGCATAAATTATCTAAAATCCGCTGCAGATACAATTCATCACTTTCAATCATACAATTTTCATTTTCAATATCTAAGGTTAAAGCAAGCTGCCTTGCTTCAAATTGATTATAAAAATGCATCAGCGTCTTACGCAGCACCTCGGCCGGACATACTTTGCTCAAAGTAAAGTCTATGCTGCCATTTACCAGCTTAGTATAGAAGAACAGCTCCTCAAGCAAGGTTTTAAGATAAGCCAGCCGCTGTTTAATAATTTCAAAATAGCGGGCCTTATCTGCTTGATCATCACATTCTTCTAACAATTGCACATATCCGCAGACACTTGTTAACGGTGTGCGAATATCATGCGCGATATCAGCAATCATATCCTTTAAGTTTTGATCCATCCGGCATATCTGATTCATTATTTTTATACTTTCTTCCTTTTTGATATTTAATAAACAGATAATCTTTTTCAAATCATGATTCACACTGCCGGTAAAGAAAGGAAAACGGCTATTATTTTCATTCGCATATTGTATTTGACTTCTAAGCGCCTTTAAATCACGCTTTAATGAAGTATAAAGAAATATCAATACCATATTAATAAGCAAACTCACCGCCAGCATTAAGACCATATATTTACCTCTCAAGCTATTTAAGCTATATCCCGTTTTTTAAGAATCAACAGGGTGATACCGTTATATAAGAATGCGCTGGTTATAATAATTAACAATGATTTGCCATATGTCAGCATATCAAATGTCTCTGGCAGTGTAATCCCTATATGATATAACGTATATTCATAATATGAAATAAACGCGTCAGATAGATACATATGCAGTGCATAAAAGATAGAAAATGAATATCCGATTACATAAAGTACAGTAATCACATGGCTTCGCGTAAGCATATACAGCATTGTAACAAAGCTGCTTACCGCAGCAATCACCAACATTTGCATAACAATATAAGCAAAATAATGAAAGACAGAAAACGCACTCATTGTAAAGATATTCAGCACTCCTAAAATCAGAGCTATAATAACAACAAACAGCCACATACTTAAATATACAACACATGTAAATAAGAAACGTTCCGCAAGCATCTGCCATTTTTTTTGATAGAGCGGATAGATATGTTTAATAAAACCGCTGGTAATTTCTTCATTAATAAATAAAGCCATGAATAACAATACAGAAAATGGAAGCAGCAGTGCCTTAGGGAAATAATACAGGAAATTATTCATGGCATGATTTGATGTATTAAATAAAATCAGCAACATAGCTGTACATACATAAAACGATTTCTGCCGAACCATCCGATACATATCCATTTTTAAATAATTAATCAACATCTTCATCACCACATTTCTTTAAATAATAATCTTCAAGACTTAATTTATTCATTGTTATATTGTAAACAAGCACATCCCGCATTACCAATTCCTTCACAATAATTTCCGGCTTATCATAATGATCATAGATATGAATTACATTCTTTGCCAAGACATTATAATTGATCACACCACATTGCTGCTCCAAGCATAAAACCGCTTTTGATGAATCATCGACATGTATTTCCAAGCAATCCTTGCATTTTTCAAAAAGTTCATCACTGGTTAAGCATTCTACCAGTCTGCCATTTTTGATAATCGCATAATGCGTCGCAATTTTACTCAACTCTTCCAAAATATGAGAGCTTATTAAAAGCGTTAACCCCTGTTCACGGTTTAATTTAATTAATAAATTTCTTATTTCCAGAATGCCCTGCGGATCAAGACCATTGGTCGGCTCATCAAGAATCAGAAACTCCGGATCATTCAGCAGCGCCATGGCTATTCCCAATCGCTGCTTCATGCCCATAGAGAAATTTTTAGTCAGTTTTGAACCACAATCCTTCAAACCGCATAAAGCTAATAGATCCAGAATTTTAGCTCGATTAAAACAGCCCATAGCCAAGCTTTTCATTTTCATATTATCAAATGCATTTAATGAAGGATAAAGACCTGAATTCTCAATTAAAACACCCACTCTTCGATAGACATACGGATCATCATTAGGAACATGTCCAAAAAGCTTAAAACTGCCGCTGCTTGGATGCGCCAAATCACTGATTAACTTCATCAACGTTGATTTACCGGCGCCATTCTGCCCAATTAAACCATAAACTGCACCCTTTTCAATGGTTATGCTTATATGATCTAAAGCCGTAAAATGATTGTACATTTTGGTAAGCTCATACACCTCAAGAATATTCTCAGCCATCATGTTCATCTCCTTTATATGAATAGTTTATCATTCAAATATTTAATAAAAGCTAAGCAAAGGTTAAGAAAGTATAAAGAAAAAGAATCAGATTTTTAATTTGAATCCGATTCCCCAAATAGTTTGAATATATTCATGCTTACTGAATTTTGACAGCTTGCTGCGCAAATTACTGATATGTACATTAATTGTTTTATCATCACCATAATAATCATCTTCCCATGCATATTCATAAATTTCTTTTTTAGTAAACGCACGCTGTGGATTGCTGACCAGCAAATCTAATATTTTATATTCATGCTTAGTCAGTGTTTGGGTATGCCCTTCAACTTGTACACTGCGATAATCCGGCTTTAACACAAGACTGCCCATACACTTATCCATACCAGTATTTATATGCTTTCTGATCTGAACCTGAATTCGCACCTCTAATTCTTGTAAATCGAAGGGTTTGCACATATAATCGTCTGCACCGTTTTGAAGTAAGTTAACTTTACTTTCCACAGAATCCTTGGCTGATAAAACAATTGTTGGTATCTTTTTATCCTGAATCTTCCGCATCAATTCTTCGCCGCTGATGCCAGGCAGCATTAAATCCAGAATGATACAAGAAAAGCTTTCACTATTAAGAATCAGTTCAGCCTCACTGCCTGAATAGGCAGATTTACAAAGGTAGGAACGCTTCCTTAAATAATCACAAATCATTTGATTAATTGCCGCATCATCTTCTACGATCAAAATCTTCATACTCTCACCCGGTCTTTGTTTACTTATTATAGCTAGAAGCGACCAATAAATGCAAGACTAAGATTCATTGCCGCTTCTGACATTCATCATCATAATTAAAAGGTTCATTGATCCTTAAAATCAATGATTTTGATACCCTCGCTGCCGGCAATGACAGCTGTTGACAGCCGTTTTTCAAAATAACCGGTTTCAACGACGCCTGCCAGCTGGATCAGCTCCTGATGTGCCTGACTCATTGTTTTACCGATCGGTATACGAACATCAAATATTAAACCGCCGTTATCCGTAATCAGCGGCTGTCCTTGATGCTTTCTTAGAGTCACCTGATAACCCATCGTAATCAAAACGGTGCGCATATGCTCATGATTAAACGGCAGAACCTCCACCGGCAGCAAATATTGATCAAGCTTGTCAACTAGTTTCCGCTCATCCATGATCCAAATCGTTTTTGCTGCCCATTGGGCAAGCATTTTTTCTCTGGTTAACGCAGCCCCGCCGCCCTTGATAACATTACCTTGAAAATCGATTTGATCCACACCATCAAGATTAATATCAAGGGAAATCTTAGATGGATCTTCAATCATCGGCAGCTTCAATTCACGGGCCAGCGCTTCTGTTTTATCAGATGAACAAACGGCTTGTATCCGCAATCCTGCATTGACCCGCTCACCCAAATATTTTAACGCATAAACCATGGTTGAACCGCTGCCTAACCCAACCTTCATACCATCATGAATATACATACAGCCTTGCTGAGCAGCCTTTTGCTTTAATGCTTCCCACTTATTTTCACACATCAGCTTCACCTCTATCTAACTTTATTCTTATCATATCATATGAATTTTGAAGCAATCATTTATTTGCCCACATTTTAGATAAGTGATTCATTGATATGTTTAGCAGCCAGCATTTATCAAGGGTTACAACCACATAGTAAATGATAATAGGAAGCGTAT
Organism: Dielma fastidiosa; assembly: GCF_003475485.1. Taxonomy (NCBI): domain Bacteria; kingdom Bacillati; phylum Bacillota; class Erysipelotrichia; order Erysipelotrichales; family Erysipelotrichaceae; genus Dielma; species Dielma fastidiosa. The sequence goes on from NZ_QRQL01000001.1 coordinate 753,606, forward strand.
GAGTCAACCTATTCAATCATCAATCCTATCGCTTTGATCCCGCTCAATTCCTACATTAAATGCAACCTTCAGATGCCCAAAATAAAAGGAACAGATCACTCTGTTCCCACTATTAGTTTATTCAGTTTCAATTAAGCCATAACCGCCGTCATTGCGTTTATAAACTACGGATACGGTTTCACTTTCTTCATCACGATAAATAAAGAATGAATGACCCAGCATTTCCATACGCATGATAGCTTCTTCAAGATCCATTACAGAAGGCGCAATCGTCTTCGTCTTAACTAATACATCCTCTTCTTCATCTTCTAATGCTTCACCGATAAAGGCCATCGCCAATTTATCCTTATGCTTTCTTTCAAGGCGTGTCTTTTGTCTTCTGATCTGATCCTCTAATTTATCTATTGCCAGATCCACCGCCGCATAATAATCAGGGTGGGCGACCTCAGCTCTTAAAACAGCCATCTTTGTTGGGATTGTAATTTCAATTTTAATATCCTTTTTGTGGATTTTCACCAACACATTAGCTGTGACACTATCATCAATAATAAAATATTTCTCTAAGAATTTCAGCTTTGTCTCAACCTTTTCCTGCATACCAGGAGTAATTGTAACATTCTTACCGTAGATTTGGACTTTCATCTAAAATCCCTCCTTATCTATACTTAATATTATACGTTATCTTTTTCTAACTAACAGTCTGTTCTTTTATTTTCAAATCGTGTATAATGGAAGCGTAAGGGGAAAAACCACTGTTTCCCGATTACCAAATAAAGGTAATTGAAGCCATCACCAATAAGCTGAACCAGTCAAAGAAACTGGTTTTTTTTTAAATTTAAATCCATGCCTTTACCACTCTCAAATATAACCGCAAAGAGTCTATTTTGTAAGCTTTTTATCGAAGGGCTTATTCCGTTTAATTAATTTGATGAATGACTACCTATTTTAATTGTTTTCATGTATAATGAATTAAATCACTGACGAAAACTGTCAATTGCAAGGAGATACTATGATAGATTTACACTTACATATCGATGGGTCATTTAGACCGCAGACTATTTATGAATTAGCTAAAGAAATGAATATTTCGCTGCCGGCTGATAGTGTAGAAGGGCTGCTGCCTTTTATTCAAGTTCCTGAAGACTGCCGCAGTCTGGAAGAATATCTTGAACGCTTCACACTGCCGCTGCAGGTAATCCGCACACCGGCCGCTGTTGAACGGGTTACTTATGAATTATTGATTGATCTGGCAGCCCAGGGATTGGATCAGGCTGAATTGCGTTTTGCCCCTAAATCATGTGCCGGAACTGCCGATCAAAAGGAAATTGTGGAAGCCGCGATCTGTGGTTTAAACCGCGGTATTCAGGAAACTGGTATGAAGGCGGGCTTGATTCTTTGCGCGATGCGCGGCAATTCATTTGAAGACAATATGGAAACCCTGCTGCTAGTGAAGGAATATCTTGGCAAAGGTGTAATTGCCTTTGATATTGCCGGTGCTGAAATTGTGTTTAAAACACATCTATATGCTGATTTATTTGCCAAAGCACGTGCTTTAGGTGTTCCATATACAATTCATGCCGGTGAAGGCGACGGCCCTGAAAGCATTAAAGCTGCTTTGGATTTCGGTGCCAAACGATTGGGTCATGGTATCCGTGTATATGAAGATCCTGAATTGATGAAACGGGTTCGCGATGAGAAAATCGTCCTTGAAGTATGTCCGATCAGCAATCTGCATACAAAAGTGGTGGATGACATGAAGGACTATCCATTAAGAAAATTATTTGATTATGGCATCCTCGTTACAATCAACACTGACAACATGACAATGTCAAACACAAATCTGAAAAAGGAATACGAATTTATCAAAAAGCATTATCATTTCACCGATGAGGAAATCAAACAGATGAATGAAACAGCTTACCGCGCTTCCTTCATCAAATAAGCTATTAAGACAGATATAAAAACTTACGGACGCCTAACCAGCGTCCTTTTTATAATTAGTTGCTTTAATATCTGCAGTTAATAAATAGTATCTTCAATCATAATCATGATCTTTGTAACATATTCCATCGGATCAGAGATGGCAAACTCATTCAAGCCGATCTCATAAGCATAACCTGTAAGCGTCAGCTTATTCTGTTTGGCATAAGCAAGCATTTTCTTATACATACCAGGCAGCTGATCCCATGCTCCTTTTTGGTAACCGCATAAATATTTACCTTTCGGTTTAATTGTCTTCTTAGCTGATGAATTACTGCTTAGAGCCGGTGTATAAAGACCGTCATATTTTTCAAAATTTTCATCAATAACTTTATCAAGGGAAATAAATCCGCCAATTCCCATACGAATTTGTTCAATGCTCCATGTGTCCTTCAGATAGCCAAACACTTCTGAAACATCGTCCTCTGAAAAATCATAAGCCGTGATCAATAGAGTCTCAGAAGGGTGCTCTTCAACCTTTATCATTTGTTCCCCCAAGTTTTCACAAAAGATTAAATTCTCTATCTTGGCATTCAAAATCCTTTTAATTGCTTTCATTTTTTGAATCTTTGCATCGATTTCCTTTATTTTTGAATCTGCGATTTTAAGAAAACTATCAGCGTTGGGATTTTTATAATAGGCTTCAATTTCCTCAATACTCATATTCAATTCTTTCAGCATCCGAATATACTCAAAATCAACACTTTGTGATAAATCATAATATCTGTACCCATTCTCCCCTTTAGTATTAGGAGAAAAAAGGCCGATATCATCATAATAATGCAAGGTGCGTTTATTTACTTCATGCAGTTTCGCAAATTGCGCGGTGGTTAATTGAATATTGCTTTTTTTCATAATTTAACTTTCCTCATTGACTTTACAGTTACTGTAAAGATTATTATACAAATTGTAAATAGATATGACAAGGAGAATTAAAATGCAAATCACATTAAGAGATTATCAAAAAGAAGATTTTAAAGAATTACAAACCATTGTTCGCAAAACATGGCATTATGATGAATTCTGCAGTCCTAAAACCGCCGCAAAATTAGCTAATGTATTTTTAAGCAGCTGCTTAACAAATCATACTTTTTCCCGTATTGCCTTATTAAACAACAAACCGGTTGGTATCATCTTAGTCAAAAATAGAGCAATTCATAAATGTCCCGTAAAATATAGATTAAAACAAATAAAGTCTATTCTATCATTGTATCTTTCAAAAGAGGGGCGAAAAGTATCTAAAATATTTGGCAGCGTAAACGGTATCGATAAGCAGCTTTTAGCTGATGTGAATAAATCATATCCAGCCGAGCTTTCCCTGTTTGCGGTTGATTGTTCATGCCGCGGCAAAGGTATCGGCAAACAACTCTTTAACGCTGCCCTTGAATATTTAAAAGAACAAAAACTTAATGAATTTTACTTGTTTACAGATACAAGCTGTAATTATGGATTTTATGAGCATCAGGGATTGGTTCGCCGCTGTGAGCGTGAGCATCTTTTTAATATTAAGAATCAACAAGCAAAAATGAATTTCTTTATTTATGACTATCAATTATAGGAATGTAAATTCTAAACAGAAAGCAGCTGTCATTTCAGATAGCTGCTGAATTTATCAATAACATTCGTATAACAAATCTTTTCAATTTCAAGCTCACTAAAGCCGGCATCCGCTAAAGCCTGCGCAAAACGCGGGGCGTCAAGAGCCGTTTCAATTCCCTTGGCTGCTGTACCAATGCCATCTTCAAAGAAGTCCATAAAGTCAAAACCGCAGGCGATAGTTTCAACACCCACCAATGTCTTTAAATAAGCCGCATGTTCTGCAAGTTTAGCCACCGTTTGATCCGCTTCATTTTGATCCACAAAATAACGGGCTGAATTCATCCCGATCAGACCGCCCTTAGCTTTAATGGCCAGACATTGCTCATCATCAAGATTTCGCGGATGGTTGCAGAGGGTGCGGCAATTGGAGTGCGATGCAATCACTAAGCCGTCACTCAGATTCATGATATCCCAAAAAGTTTTTTCATTGGCATGTGATACATCTGCGATCATATGCAGCTGATTCATTTTATGGATAACATTTTTACCCTTAGCGCTCAAGCCTTCATCAGCTTGTCCCTTAACTCCGTTTGCCAATGCATTGCCTTCATTCCATGTCAGCGTTGCCAAGCGGATACCATGATCATAGAGCCATTGTATTTTATTAACTTCATCATCAAGAATTCCGCACATGCCTTCTACCGACATCAAAGCTTTTATTTTATTTGAATGCAGGTCCTCTGCATTCAAAACTCTCACAAAATCATTTGATTCATTCAGCTCTGCTTCCAAGGCAAGGATTTCCAGCTGCATATCCTGCCATGTTTCATGACCATCAAAAAAACTGGCCATGCAGACTCCCTCAAAACCACCCTGTCTCAGCTTATCTAAATGGTATCGCTTTAATACATGGGTTTCGTGATTCAAATGCTTCTTTACTACATCATCGCCGATATCGGCATGCAGGTCAAATAATTTCATGCTTCCTCCTCATAAATCAAATCGAACGCAGTCATTGCGATTCCTGGTTTAACACCGCTATCATATGTCCTATCATCAAGAATCAATAGGCACTCATTTACATTGTCCATTGCCTGTATCACTTTACCAGCCAGCTTCTTTGCCTTTTCAAACAAATCCATGAAGGATTCCGTACTCTCACGGCTTGGCTCAGCCGGATATTTCCATAATCGATGCTGTTCATTCAATACATCGTAACGGCTGTCAAGCTTGGCGGGAACAATATTGCCGCTGTAAAGCCATGGCTGATGTTTCAGCTTTTCATACTGTTTGACAACCCTTGTTTTCCAGCCCTTTGGATCATACAGCCAGCGCTGCAGCTTCTCCCAGTCAGCCAATGCGTCCTTAATATCCTGCTGTGTAATGTCATCATTAAAAACCGCTTTAATAATTGGCCGGTACACATTAGCAATAACCCGGTCACTGATTAATCCCGGCCGGGTAAGTGATGGAAAATGAAATTTTCTGATATCCGTATCAAGTAATTTTTTCAGCATCATCGTATCCATCATTGATTCAAACCGATGATGCATGCTGGCACTGTTTCCCGTATAATTACCGGTTCGATAAAAAATATACGGATGCGTGGTACTGTCAAGGGCCCAATGACACAGATGACCGGCTATGTATGAGCGCATCGCTTCCTTTACATCAGGATCGCTTTCCGCTTTCATCGCATCAATTGCCATTTGATAAAAATCATTGACATGCGAACTATGCAGTACATTGCCGTAACTGCGAAAGCGCACATCTTCATGCTTCTGGCTGAAAAAATGGTAAAAGAAAAAGAAATCCGGCCCATTGCTGCCGATAATATATTCATTTGGGTATTCTTTGATTGCAGAAAGCGTTGCGGAATCATTTATTTCCTGTTTCACACTTTCCGCAAATAAATAATGCGTTATGATATTAGGCATAGTTTCACCTCGCATCCATTCTACTCCATTTGCGTACCTTTTGTATACAATTTTCATCGTTTAGGCATTTACCTTTATCAAATGTTGAATGATACATAGCTTAATACAGGAGGTGAAGTATGGCAAAAGGTACTTTACAGGTGATCACGACAATGGCGGATCAGGCAATTGCTGTCGGCAATGCTATTGTGCGTGTTTATAAAGACCTAAACAATGAAATAGTTTTTGAAGATTATTTGATTACAGATGATGAGGGTAAAACAGAAGTTCTGCAGCTGGAAGCGCCGGCGCGCTCGCTGTCGCTTAATGAAAACAACCGCACCCGTCCCTATGAAATTTACAGTGTAGAAATTATGCTGGCTGGTTATCAAACCCAGATTATTCAGGGCGTTCAGATTTTTGCCGATGAACTCAGCGTACTGCCGGTTTCAATGGTTCCAACCGACGGCACAGCGCCTGCCAGCGACGAGGTGGATTTAATTCCTGACCATCATTTGCTGACAAATTACGGTGGTGACAACATCAATCAATCGCCGGCAAACCGCCGCTGTGTTAATGATTACCGCATGGTTGAGGAAGGTGAAATCAATCCGCCGCACCGTGATGTATTTGTTTTAAAGGGAGTTGTCATTCCCCGTAAAATCAGAGTGCATCTAGGACGGCCGACCGCCAGTGCTGAAAATGTGACCGTTGATTTTATCTATTATATTAAAAATGTCTGCTCCTCAGAGGTATATCCAACTTGGCCGCGGGAAGCGCTGCTGGCCAATATCCATGCTCAGGTTTCTTTGGCTTTGAATCGTGTATATACCGAATGGTATCCAAGCAAAGGCTACAATTATGATATTACCAACTCGACAGCCTTTGATCAGGCTTTCGTAAAAAACCGCAATATCTATGAAAGCATGAGTGTACTCGTAGATGAGGTATTTAATCAATATCTGCGCAAACGTAATTTTGCGGAGCCGTTCTATTCAGAATATTGTGACGGCAAGATTGCTCAATGTCCAGGCATGAAGCAATGGGGTACGCTTACCTTAGCCAATCAGGGGTTAAGCGCGATTCAGATTCTTCAGCGTTATTACACAACTGATGTGCGTTTAGTAACCACCGAGCGGGTTGAGGATGTCAAGGGCTCCTATGATGGTGTCCTAAGAGTCGGCAGTACCGGTGACAATGTCACTCTGATTCAGGAACAGCTAAATGCGATCGCGGTTAATTATCCAAATATTAAACCGATTTATCCGGTTGACGGTATTTTCGGTGCCGATACAGAAGCGGCGGTAAAGGTCTTCCAGCGGCAGTTCAATCTGACGGCAGACGGCATTATCGGCAAAACAACCTGGTATAAGATCAATTATATTTATTTAGCAGTGCGCAAGCTCGCTGAACTGACTTCAATCGGCCGAATTGAAAACACTAAGAGCGGTGAATGGCCAGGCACGGTGCTTCGAGAGGGCAGCAAGGGTGTCGATGTTCAGCAGCTTCAATATTATTTGAGTGTAATAGCGACCTTCCAGCCGCAGGTTTCTACAATATCGACGATTGATTCACGCTTTGGACTGCAAACTGAACGCGCTGTTATGTCCTTCCAGCGCGCCTATGGACTGATTGTTGACGGGATCGTTGGACAGGCGACATGGAATGCGATTTATGCCGCGTATTCAAGATTCAACACAACGGTAACTCCAGACGATTTAGCTCCGCAATATCCGGGCATCGCCATTAAAAACGGAGCCAGCGGCACCAGTGTCCAGCAGATTCAGCAGGCGCTCAACATTGTCGGGCAGGAATATACGGGCATTCCGGTATTAGTTGAAGATGGTGTCTTTGGCGCTGAAACAGAAAGAGCGGTACGCCGCTTCCAGGAACTGTTTAATCTCGATGTAGACGGCATTGTCGGTGTCAACACATGGAATAAGCTGTTTGAAGTCAGCAAGGCTATCCAGCAGGGTTCACGGCCTTCACCAACCTTCCCTACCTTCCCGGGCACGCTGCTGCAAAGCGGTTCCCGCGGTACGGATGTCAGACTGATACAGGAGCGTTTGAATTTCATTGCAATGTATTATAAAAATATTCCTACCATTGTTGCCGACGGCATCTATGGACCGCTCACCACGAATTCAGTAAGAGCCTTCCAAACCATGCTGGGACTCAGTGTCGATGGCATTGTCGGCTTACAGACATGGGATAAAATCATGCAGATGTATAATGAATTAGCCAACTAAAAATTAGGCCATACCAACCGGTATGACCTTTTCTCTAATTTGCTTTTCTTAAAATTGACTTGACACCTTGAACTGTAATCCAATAATACAAGCCATAGACAAGCATAAACAAAGCCGCTGTGATCAATGCTGATTTAGTAACATTGCCGATACCTAAAAAGGAAAATGCATTGCAGACCGCATTAATGCCGATATAAGAATGCAGCACCGCCAGTCCCAGCGGTAAAATAAAATACAAGCCGATCTGCAGATACACCGCGTGATTAATTTGTGAACGATCGGCGCCCAGCTTGCTTAAAACCTGATAACGCTGACGGTTGTCACTTGCATCCGATAATTGCTGAAGAGCTAAAATGACGGTACTTGCCATCGCAAATACAATGCCCAGATATAAGCCGATAAATGTGAATATCATGCCGAAGCTAGTATCACTCATCATAATAACGGTTCGTGTATAAAGCTGATAACTGCCTAAAATCTCATTGTTTTCCTGACGCAGCGCACTCAGCCGCTGACTTAATTCATCACTCTGTTCATCAGCATTACCGCTGAAATTAATGTTCCATATTGAAGTCATCGCTACTTCATTAGCGGTCAATTCATCATTGACGATGAAGAATATGCCATAATTGCCGCCCTGACTCATCGTATAAGGATATAAAACATCTATTTGATCATTGATTAAATGTAAATCTCTGCCGAAGACAGTTACCGTTTCACCGGCATACTTCCCACCCTGCAGCGAGGTCTGAATTAATTCCATATCACATGTAATCAGCGCCTCATCAGCCGCCAAATGAATTTCACGCTGACCAAGATTGTGCATCAGCTTATTGTAATCACTGACGCTGATTAAAACAATCGAAGCTGTCGCATTGGCAAATACATTCTTAGACTTTTCCGGCAGCATTGGAAAAATCACAGACTCATCAACATCGGAACGGATCAGCTCAACCCAGTCTGATGATTCAATATCTAAGCCGCTGCTCAGCCGATACATATCTTCCTGCTTCAGATCATGCTCATACATAACAATTGAAGTATCATAAGGTGTCCGCAGCGTCAAATCATTACTGAACGCTTCATTCAGGTTTAATCCGGTAGCCAAGGCACCAATGCTTAAAAGCAGCATGAGGCATATAATGCCCATTGATATAAAATTAGTATTGATTTTCGCATTGATCTGTTTCAGCACAAACATATTTAAATTATGAAAATAGAACTTGCGGCTGCGTTTAATAAAAAACAGCAGGAAACCCGAAAGTGAGAAAAAGAACAGCATTGTTCCAATGATTCCCAAGACTAATATCTGACCAAAGAATTCAACAAACGTAACCGTCGAATAAGATGCCAGAAAATAGGCAGCGCCTAAAAACAGCAGGCTGACTATAAAAAGCACAATAGAAACCGGCAGTGACATCAAGCGCTGTTTCTCATTCGCCTTTTCTGCGTTCAGCAGCTGAATCAGCTTATAATGATTTAAGATCCGGGTATTAAACAGCATGATCACCACAAAAATCAACGCAAAGCAAAGAACTGTCATCAGCATTGCCAAGGATGAATAAACAAAATGAAAATTAACCTCAACCTTAAACAAAGCAGCAACCAGAATCGCTGTCAGCTGTGAGACAGCCAAACCGAGCAGCAAGCCAGAAATTAATGAAATTAAACCGATAAACAAGGTTTCATAGATTAAGATTCGGGAGATTTTCTTTTTCGGCATCCCCATCAGCATGTACAAACCAAATTCCTTTTTACGCCGCTTAATTAAAAAATTATTTGCATAAAGGATCAAAAAGCCAAAAACAAATACTACAAAAAATGACAGGATCAGCATAAAGGTCGCAACCAGATTTATATAATACTCTTGATCGGTACTCAGCATCATAATCTTCTGCTGGGCATCAAAAGAGTTAAACACATAAAACAGACAGACTGAAAATGTCAATGTCATAAAATAAATCATAAAATCCCGATAGCTTTTCTTTACATTTCCCACCGCTATCTTCAGATAAACAGGTTTCATAACGATGCCTCCTTGACAATTCTATTTTAAGATTTTGTCATGCCTGACGCCATGGATTTAGCTAACAGTTATCTTTCATTTTTGTAAGGAAAAGAAAATGAGCCTGCGCTCATTCATATTTTTTTAATACATCAAGAATCATGTGATAAACCAGTACCATTGAATATGTATCCATACCACAGTATTCATAAAGCTGTTCACGAATCTCATCATTGATCTCATCGGTCTGCAGACTTCGCCAGTTAGCAACCGCCTCCATACCGTGACTGATTGAAAGATCATGATAATCATAGTCAGTAAAGATTTCCACAAGCTTCTTTAAGCTGTACGCACCCGCCATTCGCACATCATAGATATTGCCGGTTGAAAATGGCAGTGACAAATCAACCATGCGTTCCCAGATAGCTTTTAAGCGTTCACTGTATTGAGGAAACTGGACAGCTAATTGCTTCAAGCGCAGCATTTCGGCACCTACGGCATTATAAACCATAACCGAACCTTCAGCGGGTATCTTTGCCAAGAGATCTTCAATAAAGGCAACACGGCAATCACCAGTGCCGATAAATTGTTCATGCAGCAAAGGTGCTCCCGGTGTATTTTCAACATGCATTGAATATTGGAAAACCAGCACATCATACGGCTTCATTCCCTGATAGGGCGGATAGACATACGTTTCCCATTCAAAATCGAGATAGGTAATCGGATACTGAATCCGCCGTTTTACCCAATCACGCATCGCAAACACATCAAAATAAAGACCGGATTCACTGCGGGCAGCCATAATCTGCGCATATTGATGACGAGTGCCCTCTATATCATCACCGTCAAGCATTCCCAATTCGGTCTTGCCTGCATCGACTAAATCATATTTCATCCCTGACTGAACTAAATTATAGACAGAATCAGGTTTTTCTTCCTGATTAAAACAACGGTCGAAATAATCACACTTACCGCGATGGGTACAGACTGAACTGCGCTGCTTACCCTCAGGATACTCAGCCAGCGCGCTGCGCATACCGACAAGCAGATTATCTACATCAAGCTTTTGTTCAGATATAATTTCAAATATCGTTTTATGCGTCTGTTTCTTGTCATGATACAAATAATCATCAAGCATCAGCACCTTAAAGACATCCAGCGTTTCTTCACGCACATAATCTGCCGCCAAATGAATCATTTTCACATCATTTACCTGAATGCCGTTTTGTTTTAATACCCAGCATGCAATTGCCAGATAGGCAGCTTCACTTTCCTTAGGAAAACATTGATTATTTGTGAAAATCACCTGATAGCCATCCTGCTGTTTACGCAGGAAAGGAATCGTAACCCGTAAATCCTGATAAGTAAAACGCGCGGCAACAAATGTATCATAATGATCCAGCTGAGCCAGGACCAATTCACCCGCATCGCCGCTTTTCCCTTCATAATACTCTGTACAGTTTAAAAATTGCTTGGCTAATTCCAGGGTACTTTCATTACATGTAGCAAAAGGAAAATACGGTTTGGGCGCCAGCTGATTCAAATAAAAATAGCGGTCACACCGATTGTATTTTTTTATATCTGAAATATGAAACATACCCATCACCTCTAACTTGTTTATTATAGCAAAGTTATATATAAAAGTGAAGTTTATCTGAAAATCAGAAAATATAACCAGCCGCATCAAGGCTTCAATTAGTATTGTCCTATTCAAACTTTAAATCAGCCAAAAAAAAGCGCCGTTCTGTAAGCGCTCTCAACATATTAATTATAGCATAGAAAAAAATTAAAAAAAAGACTATTCATTCATTTAGTAATTGTTATAATAAAGGTGACAAAAGAGGAAGGGTGAGACCAATGGACAACTCAATCCACGGTCTGATTAATCAATTATAAATTCACGCTGATAATTGATCGACAGATCGTATGAACTTAAGATTTTATTGAAAGATACAGAAAGTATGATATCTTTAGGATAAAATCAAAAAAATTAACAAGTCGTGAAAATAAATTGTATTGGTGAAGTATAAAAGATGAAAAAGCTTTTGAAACATGATTACGATTTATGATAATTGAATTATCCGAATTTTATTTTTAAAGGTAAGCAAACGTGAATAAGAAGTAAAAGACGGAATCAGATTTGCAAATGGTATAGTTGCAAAAGATTAACTGAGAATAAAAATACTTTAAGGAATTGCTCTTAAGCAGATAGACTACAAAAGAATAGTCAGTAAATAGTAAAAAAAGTAAGTTGTTCAAGGTTAGTAATATTAGTAATCCTTTCGATTAAGTCAACCCAAAAGTAAAAGAAAGAATACTAGTAAAGGAGATGTAAGGAGATATTGATGGAACCAACTCATTCATAAGTCGCCAGTTATTGGAAATTGATACGATAACTGGCGACTTTAATTTATGTTTATGAGCTGCTCACTTGGTTCTCTTATTAATGATCTCATAATTAACATGCCTGAATCAATTAAAAAGTTTACTAAAATGCTGTGATCAGTAAAGAAAATTTTCAATAGATCACAGCTTTATTTATTTTCAATTATAACTGATAGTGTTCGCACATCGTGACAAGCTGATCATTAATCTCTTTCTTTAATTCAACTGGTTCCAGCACCTGACAGGCGGCACCTAATGAGAGCAGAAAACGGACAGCCTCCATCTTCCCTTCAATAATGGTTTTTAAATGCAGTACCTTTTCATCAAGCCATTCCTTCTGTGAATTAATGCCCACTTCACTTTCATATATCAGCAATGCCAGATCACCGCTGATCACACAGTCAATTTCATGCAGATCATCCTTCATCAATCCTGTCTGACCGATATGCTCCTTAATATCAAAATCAAGATCCCTGGTAAATCGTTCCTCTAACATCGTACATGACTGCATACGGGCTTCTGAGAATTTATAGACTCTGAATTCATGAATATCAGCATTATAACCTAATACATAATACGAACCCTTAATATTCAATAACTCATATGGCTGAAGCCGTATTTTTTTATAATTATCACTGCGCATTGATTTATATACAACCGCCATTGTGTGCAGCGTGTCACGGCATGTTTCACTCAGCGTAATCATTTCCCGCATCTGAGAAGATAAGGCTGCGGTATTGCTTTTAAAGAGAATTGATGATGTATTAACAGTGGAATGTGCCGCGCCTCTGATTTTATCCACTGCATGCAGATAATCATCAAGGGGCAGAAAATCGCTGTGCGAGCTTAAATAGCTGACACTCTCACTGATCGCGTCCTTTTCTTCATCACTAAGCGGCAGCAAGGGCAGCACTGATTCCTGCATCAGCTGATAACCGCCATATCTACCTGGTATACTTTCTATCGTATAGCCGGCAATTTCAAGCTCATGCTTAAACTCCGAAATATTGCGGACATTGGTTTCCAGCAATTCTGCCAGTTCAGCTTTAGAGAGCAGTCCCCGTGAGTTAAGATACGTCAGCATACGGATACATAAAGCGGTACGATTCATAGAAATGCTTCCTTTCTTCAGCAAAAAAGATCTAATGGCGCATATCGATGCGGCAGCGGTCCAAATGCTTCCGGTGTCTCATATGTTTTAGGAATGATACCGCGATATGCAAGTGCGCCGACAACACAGCCGATGCCCTGTTCCAGTGCAAAGCCCAGAGCCTCTGCACATTGATTTGCGCCATGATCGATCAGCAGCGTAACCATCGCCTCATTTCTTGTAAATACGGCATGAATCAACAGCGGATAGCCGTTAAAGATCCAGCTTGGATCGGCTCCCTCATAAATGGCCAGTTCAGCTGCGTTTAGGTCTTCCTCCCAAACTGCGTTTAATAATTTTTTTGCTAATTTATTTTCTGTCATAGTGTTCACCTTTCCTTTGTGAACTTACTATATCATTGATTGTAACACTATTTATGTAACAATCATAGGTAAATGAATTTATTTTTTAGAGCTCACATAACTTCACATATTTTTATGATAGTGCTGCGGTATCTTTATCCTATACTTTAACCATGCAAGAGGTACAATATAATTTAAATCTTGCATGAATTTCAATCATCCCTAATTGAAATTCAAATTCTATCCCCTTATAAATAATCCTAAAACAACAAAGTGAGCGTTTCCCCTGACGCTCACTTTGCTTTATTCAGCTTTCTTTTATAGTTTAAATCTAACTGCTCACACTGCTTGATAATCTGTTCGGCGCTTTCTTGAAGACGCTGCGGATCTTGCATCGTTTGCAAAACTGAAGCGGCTGCCAGATCATAATCATTCTTATATTCCTTATTAATCTTTTTCCAGGGGATACCCTTGAATTGTTCAGCAATCGCTGGATCATAAATGAGTCTTCCCTGCAGCATCAAAACCGCAAGCAGAGGATATCCCAGCGTTTTCTGCCAGTAAGAGGCATTGTCTGAACTGGCATAGGTGTTTTGATCCCATACAATCTCATACTTTTTTGAACCATCACTAGAGACAGCTTCGGCCCAATTCTCATGCATTGTGATCCGCTCATCAGCAATTGCTGAATAGGCTTCATATACTTTAGCAGCTTTTGGTATTTTCCATTCCATGATTACTCTCCTTTATCTAATTCCCATAATAAACCATAATTCTGGCATATTGCAACGAAATAAATCTTTTATACTAATAGTAGCAGGAAATACCTGCTTGAACAGTCAACCCCAAATATGAATGTTCAAAACATTTTCTAATCCCTTTCATTTTAACAAAGAACAACGGCGTGATGAACCGTTGTTTTTTGTATATTTATAGTATAAAACAAATTTTATTGTTCATACTGGTAATAGGCAGTCAGTAATTCCTCGCTGTACTGCTGTTTCATTCATATTTCTATCCCTTTCATGTTTCTTTATTGGAGGAAAAGCCTATCCCAAAAGGCTTTTCCAATTATATTCATCATCACATAATTTCACGAAATACATACGTTTTCTTTTGACACAATTCGGCTATACTATATTCAGGCAAGGATAATAGCTTGCTGATGAACATGGACAATCCCTATCCATAATGTTCAATCATATTCTATCCCTTTTATAAATAGTATTTGAAAAAGCATCGTTCCCCTGCGATGCTTTTTTCTGTTATACTAAAGGTATCAGGAGATTGCTTATGAATGAAATACACTGCCGCAATGCATTAACTAAATCAAAGGGTAGATTTCCCTATGATTATGAATTGAATCCATATCGAGGCTGTGCGCATCACTGCCAGTATTGTTATGCCATGTACACACACCGCTATTTAGAGGATGACGGACATTTTTTTGATCATGTGCATGTGAAAAGCAATATTGTTGAAGCGCTGCGTTCACAGTTAACCGCCCCTAGCTGGAAGCATAAAATCATTGGTATTGGAACCGTCTGTGATGCTTATCAGCCAATCGAGGCAGAAATGAAGCTGATGCCGGAAATATTGAAGCTTTTAATTGAAACTGCTACACCCTGTGTCATTTCCACTAAATCAGCCTTGATTTTACGAGACAAGGCACTGCTTGATGAGCTTGCTGAAAAAGTACCAGTCATTGTTGCTTTTTCTATCAACACCGTTGATGAAGAGCTTCGCAAAATCATGGAACCTAACGCGACACCTATCCAGGGACGAATCATGGCCCTGCGTGCCTTCAGGGATTCAAAAGTTAAAACCGGACTGCACACAATACCGATTATTCCAATGCTGACAGACAGCCATGAAAATCTTGAAGCGCTCTTACAGCTAGCTCATGAGGCTGACTATTTTACCTGCGGTACGATGTATCTGAGAGGTGAAACAAGAAAAGCGTTTATGGCATTTATCGAACGTCAATATCCGCATTTAAAAAGAACCTTTATGCAGCTCTACGCCAAAGGTTCTCTTGATAAGGAGTATAAAAAGCAGTTATATTCTTGGCTGCGTCCGCGGATGAAAGATATCAATACCGATTATCAGCAGTTTTTGATCATGAATGAACAGCTTTCACTATTTTAGAAGCAGTTCTTCAATACCATTCAGATAAGCCCGCACAGATTCCTCATTGATGCTGTAATAGATGCGGGTTCCTTCTTTCTCCATCGTGATTAAATTAGCATTAATCAAAGCGCTCATATGATAAGATACCGTAGCCGTGGTCAGATTTAATCTGCCAGCCAGTTTCTGTCCATAACTGCGGCCCTGTTTTAATACACTTAATATTTCTAATTTAGAAGGATCAGCCATAGCCTTCGCGGCCAATAAAACTTCTTCCTTATTAAAACACTGCTGATTCAGCTTGATCCAAATCATCGCAATCCCATCACGGACATCATAGACATTACGCTCACTGTCATTGAATATGGTGATTCGATTGCATGAAAAAACCGAGGGTCTGATATTAAGTGTTGAATTTTCTTCATATTTGATGCCAATCTGATAGAAACGCTGCGGGTTAATGTGAGCTCGATACAGTTCAAGCAGGGGTTCTATATCTGCCATGTGTTTAATAATAAGGGCTGCTGTTTCATTCAGCAATCCTTTTAATTCATGATAATAAGGCAGCGGATCATGATAGACTTTCAGCCATTGCCAGCGCACTGCGTTACTCTGTGCCGCCATTTCCAAAAGCTCAAGCCGATCGGCTTTTTCCTGTGAGAATAATTTCAGATTGGCATCCATTTGCGCTCGGTATGCATCTGCATTCTCCGCCTCAATCTGATCAGCATTGAGCACCATCATTGAAGCCAGCGGCATATCCCCCTCAAAATAAGTCTGCAGCAGATGCTCATCAACATTCAGCTCCAATTGAATCTGGGCACTGAGCTTATGCAGCTGATTAAAAACCATATCAACCGCTTCATCATGCACCCCATATTTATTTTTAATTGATTGAGCGACTTTTTGATAATCCTGCTGCTCCTGAAGCATATGCAGATATTCAATACTGTCCAGAAAGGGATCGTATGCCAAGTAGTTTATATTCATAAATGCCTCTTTTCTAATTCACATAATTTTCCAATTTTATACTGTGAGTTACCGACAACTTTTTGATATGATAAGTGCAAGGCAGAGATAGAAGCTGCCCCATTACTATTAAGTAATTCAATTCTCTCTCCTTTTATATAAAAGGCTTAAGCGTCGCAAGACGCTTTTCTATTTCATAAAGAATTTCATCAGTTTAAGCTTATTGCCGTAAGGCGGATATTGTACCGGTGCTTCTAACCGGCTTTTTTTCAGGATACTCTTAAAATGAGAGAGCTCACAGAAGCCTCGATAACCATGATATTGTCCCATGCCGCTGCTGCCTACCCCGCCAAAGCCCAGCTTCGAGTTGGAAAGGTGCAATAAGGTCGTATTGATACAGCCGCCGCCAAAGCTCAGATCTTTGCGGAAATGCTTTTGAAGATCACGGTCATTAGTAAACAGATATGCTGCCAGCGGTTTTTCATGCGCTCTTACATAATCGAATACTTCCTCAATATCCTGATACGTCAGAACAGGCAGTATTGGGCCAAAGATTTCCTCTTTTAAAAGCTCATCATTTTCACTTAAGCCATCGATTAAGGTCAGTTCAATCTTATGTGCCTCACGGTCAATATGACCGCCGGTTAGAATACGTCCTTCTTTTAAATAACCGCATAAACGGTCAAAATGCTTCTGATTAACAATTTTGCCATAGATAGGTGAAGCAAGACAGCCCTGCGGATAGAATTCGTGAATGATTTGTTTCATTGCTTCCATCAATTGATCCTTCACTGATTCATGAACAAACAAGGTATCCGGCGCCACACAGGTCTGTCCGCAGTTCATTGCCTTACCCCAGATGATGCGCTTGGCAGCCATTTTCAAATCGGCATCAGCCGCTACGATACACGGACTCTTCCCGCCCAATTCAAGGGTCAGCGGCGTTAATGTTTCCGCTGCCGCGCGCATAACAACTTTTCCCACATGAACACTGCCAGTAAAAAAGATATGGTCAAAGCGTTCCTTCAGGACTGCCTCATTCACCTCGCGGCCGCCTTCGATGACTTTGACAATCTCAAAATCAAAGTTTTCATTAATCATTTTTTTCAGCACTGCCGATACTGAAGGCGAGTAACTGCTTGGCTTAATCAGCGTACAGTTGCCGGCACTCATCGATGCAACTAACGGTGCAATAGAGAGCTGAAGCGGATAATTCCATGGTGACATTACTAAAACAACACCCAAAGGCTCCGGCTGAATCATGCTGCTTGATGGCATGAGCATTAACGGCGTACCTACCCGTTTACAGCGGCTCCACGCTTTGCAATGCTTCACCGCCTCATTAATTTCCATCATTAAAATACCAAACTCAGTTTCAAAGCTTTCAAATTCAGATTTACCTAAATCCTCATATAAAGCATTATATAATTCATGCTCATAGCTTAACAAAGCATGTTTTAATTTCAATAAATTTTTCTGTCTCGCTTCTACTGACTGCATTTTGCCTTTTTTAAATCCATTCCTTAAAGCTTCCACTGTTTCACGCATAGAATACCTCCAATTTATATTTATTATACAACAAAACTTGATCAGCGGATATTCATAAGCCATTTATCCATACTACAAATAGCAAAGATTGTCTAATGACACATCCTTGCCTGTACGATAGAATAGGTACACTTATATTGGGAGGTCTTTATGGCAAGTTTTGTAACTAATTATATCCTGCTGATGATTTACAGCTTTTTAGGCTGGCTGTGTGAATCACTTTTAGTCACCGCGATGCAGCGCAAGGCAGTGAATTCCGGTTTTCTAAATGGGCCAATCTGCCCAATCTATGGCTTTGGCGCGATGTTTGTGATTCTATTGCTGCAGCCCGTTCAATCACATCCCATCCTAGTTTTTATCTTAGGTGTCGTGCTGACCAGTGCCCTTGAATATTTTACCTCATGGATCATGGAAGTATTATTTCACACCCGCTGGTGGGATTACTCACAATTCTTTCTCAATCTGAATGGCCGCATCTGTCTGCTTTTCAGCATGATGTTTGGTATCATGTCAATTTTTGTTCTCTATGTGCTCAATCCTCAGATTCAAGGAATATTAATGCTCATTCCCTACTCTGCGCAATGCTTGATGGCTGCTGCACTGTTTATGGCATTCCTTATCGATTTACTTTCTTCATTAGATGAACTGAAGGCTTATGATCAGGATATCCGCAAATTTGAAAATGCGGTCCAAGAGCTTAAAATAAAATTGAATGAATATGCACCGGCTTTCAGTCAGCTTGAATTAAGGGAGCAGTTTAATGGCTTCATGGAATTAAAGGATGAGCGAATCAATGAGGTAAAACAGCACCTAAATGCCCGCTATGAAAAATTAGCTAATCAGGAAGGCTTTCACAGCCGTTTAAAGAATGCATTTCCACAAATGAAAATCTCTTCTCAAAAACTGAACACAATTAGTTCTTATCTAAAAGAACGGCAAAAATAAAAATGCGTAGAAACCGCATTTTTTTAATCATCTATTTTTAATGATATCCGTGAACCATTGCATTCCTGGGCAATATTCAATAAATGATCAGACATTCTTTCAATATCCGTCAGCATCTCTGAATAAGTAACAACCGTTTTAGCACTGCACTGCTTGTTGCGTAAATCATTGACCTGCTTCTCCCGGTAATAGAACGTCAGATCATCCATCTTCTGTTCATCACGTTCAATCAGTTCATACTTATCTTCATAGTCAAAGAAAGATTCTTCACCAAGCTTCATTAAACATTCCTTAAGCAGTAAATATAATTCCTTCAGCTGAGCCTGTATTTCCTCATCAAAATCAACCTCTTTATTCAGATAAAATTCCATGTATTCTTTTAAATTCATCACATGATCATCAATGCGTTCAAGATCATTGCTGATTTTAAAATAACTGTTGATTTTAATTGAATCAGCCGCTGACATCTCTAGTGTACATGCCTTTGCTACAAAATCAGTAATTTCAATATTCAGCGCATTGATTTTAGCTTCGTTGCGTTCAATTTTTTCCTTTTGGAAACGAACCTTCGGATCCAGTGCCTCAAAAATATAATCCACATTGCGGCGCACGATTTCAAACATATGTACTATTTCTTTCTTCAGCTGAGCTGTGGCAATCGCTACCGAGCCAAGATGCTGATCATCCAGATAAAGCGGCTTCAGCAGATCCTCTTTTTCGTCATTGTGTACCGGCAGGATCACCATTGCCAACTCTGCCAGTTTCACACCAAATGGCAGCAGGATCAGCGTCGTTGTGACATTAAATAAAATATGCAGATTGGCGATCTGGGCCATTGGATTATCCGGCGTCAAGCGGCCAATAATTGATATCAGCGGCGTTGCCAGACAAAGCAGCACAAAGATCACCGTACCAATCACATTAAACAATAAGTGAACGATCGTTGTGCGTTTCGCATTGCGATTCGCGCTTAAGGATGCGAGAAAGGCAGTAATACAAGTACCGATATTCTGACCGAACAGAATAAAGGCCGCGCTATGCAAAGGAATTAAACCGCTGGCTGCCAATGCCTGCAGGATGCCAATCGATGCTGATGAGCTTTGAATTACAGCGGTAAATACAAGGCCGATCAAAATTCCCAGCAATGGATTTTCTACGGTAGTCATCAACGCGATAAAAGATGGTGATTCTCGAAGCGGCAGCATGGCTGCTCCCATCATATCCATACCAATAAATAAGATACCAAGACCGGCGATGATCTCACCGATATCCTGTACCTTTTCTTTTTTAATAAAGGTTATTAAAACGACACCGATAAAAGCAAACAGCGGTGCTATCGCGCCAATATCCAGCGCAATCAGCAGACCGGTTACCGTTGTGCCAATATTGGCACCCATGATAATCCAAACCGCCTGTTTCAATGTCATCATACCGGCATTCACAAAGCCGACAACCATTACCGTCGTCGCGGAAGAGCTTTGAATTACAGCCGTAATGCCAGCGCCTACCAAAACACCGACAATGCGGTTTGATGTCAGCTTCTCAAGAATCAGATGAAGACGATCACCCGCGGCTGCCTCCAATCCATCAGACATCATCTTCATACCATACAAAAACAATGCCAAACCTCCAAATAAAGTCAAAAACCCCTTGATATCCATATTGTCCCTCTCATTTAGCTATTCATAATGATTATAGGGAGAGTTTGCGCAGACGTCAAGAAAGGCTTTGTTAAATTTTTGTTAATTTTTAGTTAACTTGAATAATCACATTCAAAAAGCACACAGTTTACCCTGTGTGCGTATGATTATTGTGCTAATAAACCAGCTTCTAAGTCTTTCAGCATCGTATCGAGAGCGCTTATGCCGCCTTCTGCCAGATACCAAACGGTGGGTGTCAAATAGACAATATGATCGTTTTGATAAGCTGCTGTCTGTTGGACAAGTTCATTATTCATGACCTCCTGTGCCAGCTTAGCACCCTCAGCATTAATTGCTGAATCACGGTCTAAAACAAAGATATAATCAGGATTTTTATCTGCCAGTAACTCAAAAGATGACTCATTGCCATGGGTTGTATCAACATCATCAGCAAGATTGGTAAAACCGATTTCATTGCCAATCAATGAACAGCGGCTGCCATTTCCTAAAGTATTAAAGTTGGAGCTGGTAACCATACCGATAATCGCTGATTTTCCCGCAGCTGCTTTCTTTAAAACATCAATTCGCGCGTCAAACGCTTCCGTCTGTTCTAAAGCCAAGGCTTCTTTACCAAAAATAGAAGCAATCATCTGTGCATTATCCTTAACACTTTGTATCAGACCTTTACTGTTATCAACTGCCGTATAAACTACCGGGGCAATCTTAGATAGGGCATCGTATTGCGCGCTCAAACGGCCGCCGATGAAAATAATATCCGGCTCACTAGCCATTAACGCTTCCATATCAACTTCTTTTAGAGTCCCTAAATCGGCAATATCGGCGTTATCATTATAAGCAAGTAAATAATCGATTTTGCTGGATTTTGGCATACCGACTACCCGATTTCCCAATCCCCAATTATCAAGCATATCTAAAACTGTGATATCGAGGATCGCGATTCGCTGCGGGTCATAGGGAACCTCAAGTTCAACACTTTCCTGATTGCCATTCAGCGTGGTCACGCTTATTGTGGCCCGCTCATTTTTTCCATCTTCCTGCTTGCTTGCTTGCGCGCAGCCGCTCAGCAGCAAAGCTGAACAGCATAAAATACTTAACATTTTCTTTAGCATCTTGCTTCTCCTTTATCAATAATAAATCGAAAGAGGTTTGCCCTCAATCTCCTGAATCTCAAAATCTACCCGATAAATATCACTCAGCACCTCTTTGGTCATCACTTCTCTGACAGTGCCGAATTTTGCTATTCTGCCATCCTTAAACGCGCAGATATAATCAGAGTAAAAAGCCGCGTAATTAATTTCATGCAGCACCATGACGACCGTTTTACCTAATTCATCACATAACCGGCGGACAATTTTCATCATATTGGTCGCATGATAAATATCCAGATTATTCGTCGGCTCATCGAGCAGGATATAATCAGTATCTTGAGCAATAACCATAGCAATATATGCCCGCTGGCGTTGACCGCCTGACAGCTCGTCAATAAATCGATTTTCAAGCTCGGATAATTCCATATAACTGATTGCCCGGTCAATAATTTTTTTATCCGTTTCATTGATATGTGAACCGCTGTATGGAAAGCGGCCAAAGCTGACCAGCTCCTTCACTGTCAATTTCATCTGAATTGCATTGGACTGCGTCAGGATTGCCAGCTTTTTTGCTAATTCACGGCTTTTCCATTGCTTAATATCCTTCTCTTCAAAGTCGATACAGCCGCTGTCACTCGCAATTAATCGTGAGATCATCCCCATAACGGTAGACTTGCCGGCGCCGTTGGGTCCGATAAGTGAAGTAACCTTCCCCTTAGGTATTGAGAAGCTTACCTCATCCACCGCTTTTTTGCCGTCATAGGCTTTTGTTAATTGCTTTGCCTTCATCCATTGACCCTCCTTTGTCTAAGCAGCAAGTATAAGAAATAAATGCCGCCGCCCACAGTAATAAAGACTGAAATTGGTATGCCGTAGTTATAGACACGTTCCACAACGATCTGGCCGCCAACCAGAATGATGATACCGATTAAAAATGACCCGATGATTAAAGTAGTGTGCCGGTATGTCTTGAAAAACTCCCGGGACAAATTGGCAATAATCAAACCCAGAAATGAAATGGGGCCAACCATCGCAGTAGCAATGGCAATAAACAGTGTTACACCAAGCAGCAGCCTGCGGATCGTACGGTCATAGTCAACACCTAAATTAATGGCCTGATCCTTACCCAACGTAATCACATCAAGCAGGGCCAGTTCTTTTCTTAAACCAAAGATAATGGCTGCCATCAGCAATACTGAAAAAACGATAATACTTGTATTAATATTGCTGAAGCTGGCAACTAATGAGGATAACAATGTATCATACTCATTGGGATCCATAATACGTGTCAGTGTCGTCTGAATACTTGAAAAAAAGGTTGTCATAATCGTACCGCTCAAAAGTACATACAGCACATTATGCTTGGTTTTCTTAAACAGATAACTGTAGATCAGCGTCGCAATAACGCCCATCAGGATCAGATCTAAACCAAAAGACAGATTTGCCTGAACCACAAAGATACTGCCTGAACCAAGAAAAAAGACAACCGCCGTATGGATCAGCGTATAAAGTGAGTTCATGCCCAAAAGACAGGGGGTTACAATCGTATTGTTGATAATTGACTGAAAGACGATGGAGGCACCGCCGATTGCGAATGCTACAATGATCATGACAACAAGTTTAGGAACACGCAGACTCATGAAATAATCAAAATACTTCATATTCATAAACAGGAACAGATAAATCAGCGCCGCTGCAATAGACAGCAGAATCAGCCAGCACATCTTTCTTTTATTGGTTGAACGCTCCTTCACGGCTTTGCCTCCTCTTCAATTGCCGGCTGACTCGCACAGCCGCTGCCAAAAATGGAAAGCTGAATGCTGCGGGTGCCATGATTTAAACGATAAAATAACAAGCCGATAAACAGCAGACTGCCGATAATACCGACAATCAATTCAATCGGCAGCTCATAGGGATAAATCACTATTCTGCCGATCATGTCGCAAACCAGCACAAACAAGGCGCCGAATAAAGCGGTGTCAGCCATTGTTCCGCGGATCTTATCCCCCTTAAACATCGCTACCAAATTAGGTACGATTAAACCGATATAGGAGATGCTGCCAACGACAACAACAATACTCGCACTAATCATTGCCGCAATCGATAACCCCAGAAATAACACTAGGTTATAATTCACACCCAGATTTTTAGAAAAATCTTTTCCCATGCCGACGATATTAAAATGATTAGCATAGAGAAAGGCGATGAAAACTAAGGGCACAACCAGGTAAACAATCTCATATCGGCCGCGCAGCACTAAGGAGAAATGACCAACCAGCCATGAAGAAAGGGCTTGCGTCGCCTCATATTTATAAGCGAGAAAACTTGTTATGCCGCCAATTACATTACCAAACATAATGCCAACTAAGGGAACCATCACAACATCCTTAAACTGTATTTTTTGAATAAAATAGACAAAAAGCCACGTTCCTAAGATAGCTGTAATAAACGCAAAGATTGCCCGGCTCCAAAGCGTTGATCCAGGCATAAATAACAATGCAATCAGGATTCCCAGCTGAGCCGAAGAAAGCGTTGCCCCAGTTGTTGGGGATACAAATTTATTCATACATAATTTCTGCATGATCAGACCCGCCACACTCATGCCGATGCCTGTACAAAGAATCGCCAGCAGTCTTGGTATCCGTGAAATCAAAAGCAGCTGCAGCTGTTCATGATTACCGCTTAGAACACCGCTCAGCGTTACATCTGAAACACCGATAAATAAAGACATCATTGATAAAACAAATAATGCCGCTGCCAGCAGAAAGGTTATTTTTACCTTTTTAATGATACCCCTCCTAACAAGTTAGATATTTCTAACTTTGTCTTTTAAAGAATGCAGTTAGCTTTAACTAACTGCCTGTTCATTCTATCAACTGCGCTTTCTTTTGTCAAATGATTTTATTATAAATTTTTATACTGGAACAAACTTTATAAATATAATTTTATTTTTTGAAATTTCACTTTGAAATTATTTTTGATTCCGATTATAATTAAACCATGCAACGCGTAGCTTTCGGCGTAAAACCAGTTGGCACTACGGGTTGCTTTTTATGTGGTTTTCAATATATAATCAAAACCAAAATTGTATATTTAAGTTTTTAGCGTGTGGCCAAGGGCATAAATCCAGCTCCTTTTGCCGCTCGCTTTTTTGTTTAACAAGGAGGAAATTTATGGAACAAAAATCGAATCATTTTTTAGAAACAGAGGCCATTCAAACACTGATGCGCAAGTATGCCCTGCCCTGCATTATATCCTTGCTGGTAGCGGCATTATACAATATCGTAGATCAAATATTCATCGCCAATGCCAGTTATCTGGGCTCTTATGGCAATGCCGCTAATACCGTTGTATTTCCATTGACCGTGGTCGCACTCGCCGCTGCCGTTATGATTGGCGATGGCTGCTGTGCCTTTGTGAGCTTATCACTAGGAGCCAATGATAAAACGAAGGCTCATCAAAGCATCGGCAATGCCATTCTGTTATGCCTGACTGCTTCCCTGCTGCTTACGGCGATTTATTTACTTTTTCAAGATGCAATCCTGACGATGTTTGGCGGTCAGGTAAATGCGGAAACATTTGCCTTGAGTAAATCATATTTTTTCACTATTACCCTTGGTATTCCCTTCTATATGTTTGGACAGGCAATGAATCCCATTATCCGCTCTGACGGGAGTCCAAAATTTGCAATGATTTCTACGCTGGCTGGCGCCGCAGTCAATATTATTTTAGATCCCATCTTTATTTTTATCTTCAAATGGGGTATGATGGGGGCAGCAGCAGCGACCGTAATCGGACAAGTTCTAACTGCCGTTCTTGCAATCTGGTACCTTTGTCATATGAAAGCTGTCACACTGAATAAAAATAGTTTTACGATTCAGCCAAAACTGACTCTGCGCTTTTTGTCTTTAGGCATCTGCAGCTTCCTTTCGCAGATTTCATTGGTAGCAGCGATGGCGGCAATCAACAATATGATTACCAAGTACGGTGCGCTTGATCCTATTTTTTCACAGGCTCAATATGCACAGATACCTATGGCCGTCGTTGGTATTGTCATGAAATTCTTTCAGATCGTAATATCAATTGCCGTCGGTATGGCAGCTGGCTGCATTCCTATTATTGGTTACAATATCGGTGCCGGACGTCAAGATCGAGCGCGCAGTCTGTTTACCCATCTTTTAATATGGGAGGCCATTGTCGGTGCGGTTGCACTACTCATCGCAGAATGCTTCCCACATCAGTTAATCACGGTTTTTGGTGCTGCGAATGAAAGTATTTATTATACAGAATTTGCTGTGCGTTCCTTCCGCATCTATTTATGTATGATGATTTTTGCCTGTGTCAATAAGGCAACCTTCATCTACCTTCAAGCGTTAGGAAAGGCACTCGTATCTACGCTGCTTTCGATGCTGCGTGAAGTAGTATTTGGTGTCGGCTTTGCCTTAATCCTGCCGCTGTTCTTTGGTTTAGACGGCGTCCTTTATTCCATGCCGGTATCTGATATTTTAACCTTCTTAATATCCGCAGCCGTTATCTTCAGCACTTATAAGTATTTAGATTCAGAACAGAAAAAGGAGATCCTATCATGAACAAAAAAATTATTACTATCAGCCGTGAATTTGGCAGCGGCGGCCGAACTGTCGGAAAGCTTACGGCAGAAAAATTGGGTATCGCGTGTTATGATCAATCATTGATTGAGGAATTATCTGCGAAAAGCGGCTTCACAAAGGAATATATTGCCGAGAAAAGTGAATATGCCAGTCATGGCGGCTGGTTAGCCAATGCTTTTGCGGATCGTTCAGTGGACGGCTACTCCAATCAGGATTATATTTGGTTCATTCAAAGAAAAATCATACTTGAACTGGCAGAGAAAGGCCCGTGTGTGATCGTTGGCCGCTGTGCTGATTATATATTAAAAGAACACGATTGTTTAAAGGTATTTATTCATGCCAGTATGGAAAAACGCGCACAACGGATTGTCGAACAATATGGTGAAAGAGATGATTCACCAATGAAGCGCTTAAAAGACAAGGATAAACGCCGTGCCGCTTATTATCAGTTCTATACAGACATGAACTGGGGAGATGTGCATAATTATCACATTTCTTTAGACAGCGGTGAACTGGGCATTGATCAATGTGTTGAATTGATTACCCATCTTTATAATGCTGAATAATGTAAAATGTACTTATACCGTAATTGGATAAGTACATTTTTTATTATGTAGAAATTTTATTTTAAGTATCAAAGTACCAATAATAAAAGTTATCTAAAATGATAAAAAGAAGATGAAATTATTCATTTTTTTAATTTTTCCATTGATAACTGGCCATGTCAATTTTCCCTGAGGCTGTGCAGAAAACACCTTCATTTGCCAATAATTCGCGCTGTTCCTCCCAGCCCGTGACTAAGCGGCCATCGCTGTGCAGTACCCGATGACATGGATAACGGCCAAAATATTCAGCCTGTGAGAGAATCTTGCCAACCATCCGCGCCCGTTTTGGATAGCCGGATAAGGCAGCAATCTGGGAGTAGCTGGCAACCTTGCCTTTAGGTATTTCACGCACGATTTCTAAGACCATATAGGCAAAATCTTCATACATAGAAGAACCTCCTTTTTTATACTTTGACTGATTCCTGCTTAATTTCCTTGATAAGCAGCAGTTCCATTGGCTGAGCATATTTAGGAATGTCAATTATGAAGCTGCCGCAGTCTTTATAGCCCAGCTTTCGATAAAAATGCTGAGCTTCTTTCATCTACCTGAGTAGATGTCAGCAGCATACCATATCCTTGTTCTTTCATATCTTTTTCCCAATAAGTCATTAACTGTTTGCCATACCCTTTTCCTCGATACTCTTCATCAATGATTAGCATCGTACAGAATGGGGTATTATCCCAAAATAAATTATATCTTAAAAGCCCTATCGGTTTATCAGAGAGCAATAAAACATAAGCTCTTTTTGTATGCAATTTATTTTCAAATTCTTTCTCTGGCAAGTGTTTATCAAGACAAAACCAAAACTGTTTATCAGCAGCCTTTAAATATCTAATTTCAACCTTTTGCATGCTCTATCACCCCTTATTTATCAAACCCTAACCATCGTATTGCTTTATATGCCATTTACGCCAGTGATGACGTAATTACAACCATTAGAATATTGTACAGAGATAATCCTTTTATCCGAATTTTAGCCGGCAAAAATACAAAGCAGACAGTAACCACTAAAAAGATAATTAGTCAATTAAATTCATCAAATAAGACCGGCCAAAGTAATTTCTTCATAATCTGCCTGCTTTATCTTTTATAAGCCTTTATATCCGTATTATATCATTTGCAATGACACATGAAAAGGTACCGCTTTTAGCAGTACCCTTAAACAAACTATTCCTCTGTATCCGGAATCAATCCTGATTCCTTCAATAAAATTTCCACATCAGTTCCCTTCACAAACCGCATCGCTATCTTAATCATTTCTCTTTCCTTAAATGACAGCTTAATATTTGTAATCGGCTGCTTATCAATTGCATAATAGCAAGCTCTCAGCAATTCACGTACATCATATTTACTGCCCCATACTTCCGGCACACCGCGGTCAACATTTAATAATGTATAAACTGATTCCATACCTGTACGCATTGAATATTCCGTAGTGAAAATAGTGTCTCTCGGTGTTTCCGCAAACTGACCGATGAAGGCAAAGTTTACAGCACCTTCAGGTACAACCTTTGGACGGTCACTTTCTTTTCTTGGCTGGAAGAATGAATTAATGAACGGCATGAAGCAAGTGGTTGTGTTGCAGGCATTCTTCGCTAAATCTTCAATTTGATCTACAGGTACGCCGATATGATAGAGCCATTCCTGACAAATTTCCTCACCGGTGCAATCACGCATTGCCTTTTTAACAAAATTACCCTCTTTATTGGTCGTTAAACCATAAACCCAAATCAATACAGTATCTTTATCCTGAGCCTTAAACTGCGGCTGACGATTAATGGTCCAAGACATGTACCAATTTTCTGTACTGTCTTTAACCGTAACAATACCGCCGGTTGTAACCTTTCCTTCACGAGGATCACGTTTACAGATTTTCATAATATGCTGAATGATATCCTCATTCGCAGTCGCAACCGTAGCACTCATCCAGTTTGTAGCTTCAAAATCATCACAATAATGATCCGGGTTGCCATATTCGCCATGCTCCGCCTGCGCGGCAATATTCTTCCACAGATCCCAGCTTTCACCGGTACCATTCTTTACACATGATAAATCTGGAACAGTATTCTGATCGCCGTAGCAAGAGGTATCCGTGCAGCAGCCATTTGTAATAAATACTAAATCATCAGCTGTTAAATCAATGGTCTGTTCAACACCATCTTTAATATAAACAATTTGCTTAGCTACACGTTCACCATTTTTATTTTCAATAACAACATTTTTTACATTCATGCCAAATTCTAATGTTACACCATGAGCTTCCAGATATTTCACCAGCGGCAGAATCATACTTTCATATTGATTGTACTTAGTGAAACGCAAAGCACTAAAATCAGGCAAGCCATCAATATGATGAACATAACGGCAAAGATAACGCTTCATTTCCAAAGCACTTGACCAGCGCTGGAAAGCAAACATTGTCTGCCAATAGAGCCAGAAATTTGTTGACCAGAATGATTCCGGCAGCACATCTGATATTTTTTTATCTTCTAAATCCTTTTCAGGAGTGATAAATAACTTGGACATTGCTAATGCAGACTCTTTATCTAACGTAAACTTCTTATCTGTATGCGCATCCTCACCGCAATTAGTTGATGCACGGCATAAAGAGTAATTCGGATCTTCTTTATTTAACCAATAATATTCATCAAGTACAGTTACTCCCGGCGTTTCAATAGATGGAACATCACGGTATACATCCCACATAACCTCAAAATGATTATCCATTTCACGGCCGCCGCGCATATAATAGCCTTTTGTAATATCTTTACGGCCATCACAGCTGCCGCCGGCCAAATCTAATTTTTCTAAAATATGAATTTGTTCACCTTTCATCTGTCCATCACGAACAAGATAGAATGCTGCTGTCAGAGCGGCAAGACCTGAACCAATCACATAAGCTGATTTACGGTCAACGTCAGCCGGTTTCTTTGGACGTGCAAATGCTTCATAATTACCACTGCTATAATACATATTAAGTACCTCCATTTGTTTTACACCCATAGAATACTCAATATTTAAAAGAACTGCCATAGACATTACATCCTGCCTGTCCAATCTTTCAACACTGCCTTAACCTTGACAAAATTTCATACAAAAACACTGACTTGTATAAATCAGTGTTCCTTTTCAAAATCATGAAGCGCTTTTGTGATATTGCCGTGAATCATTACATAAAGACGCTGAATAATTGTCTGCGGTTCTTCCCTCATTCCCTTGCTGATCCAGTCAAGCACAATGCCGACAAAACCATATTTATAAAAATCAGCAATAAAAGCTTTATCCGCTTCTGATACTGTATAGGCTGCCGCCTCCTCATCAACAACATCATAAAGCAGATGATAGGTTTGTTCATAAAGGAATCGTTCAAGGTGCTCACGGTTTAATGAATGAAAGGTATTTAATACAAAAGAGCTGTTTTCTATCAGATAGTCAAAAATATTCTGAAAGCCCTGCTGCCAAGTTGCTGCCGTTTTTTTATCGCCAAGAATACGTGCCGCTTCACTGACATAGATCCATTCAATCAGATCATAGATATCCTGAAAATGATAATAGAACGTTTGACGGTTTACCTCACAATCCTCAACCAAGTCTGTCACCGTTATTTTATCAAGCGGTTTCTCCTTCAGCAGCTGTTTCAAAGAGGCCGCTAATGCCTTTTTAGTTGTCTGTGACATAATAACTAAGCGGATAAGCGCTTATCATGATGATTCTTTTTCTTGCGCAGCGTCAGCTTTTCAATAAAACCAGTCTTATATTTCAATGAAATATAACCTACTAATGCCATGATGAAGGCACCTAAGCAGTCAACGATCAAATCCTTCATCGTATCCTGAAGCGCCGCCCTGCCCATCAGCTGCTCACCGGATTCAAGGGCAAACTTCTGCATATTTAAGCCCAGAACACCATCAAAGGTAAATTCATAAATTTCCCAGAATACACCTAGTGTTACCGCAAAGCAGAACGCAAAAATCGCAATGAAAAGCGGTGATAGATTTAATGGTATCTTATCGGTTTTATTCAGCAATGTCACAAAGGAGAAGCCTAATGCCCCCAGCATACCGCCGGAAAAGGTATGCAGAATCGTATCCCAATGCGGTACCGTGTAATAAAATGAACGCACCTCGCCAAGAAAGATCGCCCCGTATAGGAAGATCGCATAAAGTACCAGCATGCCGGAAGGAATCTCGATTTGAAAACGATGCGAAAGCAAGCCTGGTAAAGTCATGGCAAATAAGCCAAGAATACATTGCACAAGCATTAAAACATAATCACTTTTAACACGTCCATAAGGAACATCGTTGCCCGCCGGTGCCAGAAATAATCGAATAATCAAAAAGATTGCCGATATAAGTAAAGAAAAAAAGACAAAACGGTTAATAAATTTACGCCAGTTGAATTTTTTCATAGATTTTCCTTTCCAAATTTAAAATAATCATCATTATTATATCACTTTCTTTCAAAAAGACAGTCAAATTTACACAAACTATATAAACTGTCACCGAAAAGAAAACTGATGGATTACATAAAATCCATCAGTTCAGAAAGCTCTTCAGTCATTCGATTTTCTATAAAATAAGTAAGCAGCCGATTTTTTAACTCATTATTAATGAAAGGATAGGTTTCACTGACATACTCTAAATTGCCAGTTTCAAGCATTTCATCAATGATTTTTTCACGATGTTCTGAGTTGGAAAATGGCATAAAGTCATCAAGCAGATCAAAACGATCATATGCCAGAAGCCATGAAAGTAAAACTGTTTTCTGGGCTGAGTTAAGGAAAGGATAAAGATCATCAAGATCTAAAAAGTCAGGTACATTTTCATATTGCACGATTTTTTCAATCAGCAGATCACGCTGCGCACTGTTTAAGAACGGCAGCAGTTCATCAATTTCCAGCTCATCCAAGGGGGTCTTGGCAATCAGTTCACTCATTCGTTCACGCTTTAGGAACGGATAGATGCTGCTTAATTTTTTATTCATCCGGCCAAGCTTGCCGACTACCCGATCCAACTGGTTAGGCTTCATCAGCGGTGCAAGCTGTTCCAGCAGGCCGCCTAAGTTGATGTTGATAAAGGCATCATCATCGTTTTCATCTGATTCTGTTTTTTCATCATCAACAGGTTTGTCCGCGGCTTTCAATGTTTCATCCTGATCCTGTTTTTCCATAGGCTCAATCGTTTCAGCCGTTTCATCCTGTTCCGCCTCAGTGACTTCTTCAATGATCTGACGGGCTGTCGCAACTTCTTTTTCTTCCTTCATTTCAAAACTGCCTCTTAATAAAGTATCAATACTGATATTAAAGAGATCAGCAATCTTTGGCAGCATCGTTATATCCGGAAGACTTTCATCACGTTCCCATTTAGATACTGCCTGATAAGTAACACCCAGCTGGTCTGCGACTTCTGACTGCGTCATATTTGCTGCTTTACGATAATCAGCGATCGTTTTTCCAATGTTCATATGGTTCTCCTTTAGGTTATCGGTTAGGGTTCATAAGACTGTGTATCCAAAACCAAGCTTTTGCGCTTAAGGCTTTTTTAGCAAATGCTTTTTGCTCCTGCGGATAATAGAATTTCTGTTTTGATTGTCTCATGTTATCACCTTCCCTTGACACCTTCATCATAGAGAAGAAACTTGATTCTAACAATAACCCGTTCGTTGAATTGCTGTTTTCAACTATCGGTTGAGTACTAAAACACCATGTTTATAGACTTTGTTGACATTTTGTAAAGCAGTGATATCGTCTAAAGGATTTTTTTCAAGAACAATTAAGTCAGCAAACTTACCGACTTCAATTGTACCGTGGTCAGCTTCGATGCCTAGACATTCAGCACTGTTATGTGTCGCAAAGGTAATAGCCTCCATCGGCGCAACACCATACTTAACCATTAATTCTAATTCATAGGCTGTTTTATCATGGAAGTTATAAGGTGTACCGGCATCTGTGCCGACTGCAATCTTCACCCCAGCGGCATAAGCCCGTTTAAAGCTTTCCACATGAGCATCAATTACCAGCTTTGATTTACGCATCACATAATCAGGCAGTATTCCTTCGCCATGATCGACGATACATTTTGGCGCTGCAAGTGTAGGTACCAGATAAGTCCCCTGACGCAGCATTTGGGCGATTACTTCATCATCAAGGTAGATGCCATGTTCAATGGAATCAATACCGGCATTCAGCGCGTTGCGGATACCCTGATTCCCCTGGGCATGGGTCGCTGTTTTCTTGCCTGCCTTATGAGCCTCTTCCACGCAGACCTTCATTTCTTCCATCGTAAGCTGCGCGCTGCCCGGTTCTACACCTTTCGTCATAACCCCGCCGGTAGCCATTATTTTGATTACATCCGCTCCCTCACGAAGCAGAATACGCGTATTCTTACGGCATTCATCAACACCATCCGACTGCATGCCGTCACTCCATCCGTGACCGCCGCTCATCGTGATCAC
Organism: Dielma fastidiosa; assembly: GCF_003475485.1. Lineage (NCBI taxonomy): Bacteria > Bacillati > Bacillota > Erysipelotrichia > Erysipelotrichales > Erysipelotrichaceae > Dielma > Dielma fastidiosa. The sequence continues at coordinate 787,139 of NZ_QRQL01000001.1, forward strand.
ACGGCCGCATACGACAAGATCCGGTCCAATTACCGTACCATTATTGATACAATCACGAAGCTGCTGCTCACTGGTTCCCTCAGAACCCAGAGAACGGGCGGCGGTAACACCGCTGTAAAGCAAATCATGCATGAAACGTTCCCCATCATAAGCCTTCTGCAAAGGCGTGCGTGCCTGCTCTTCTTCGGCCCTCATATCACAAGGTGAAAAAGCATGAATATGCGCGTTAATCAGTCCCGGCAGTATCGTAAAATCAGAATAATCAATAAATTCTACTTCCTTAGCCATTTGTTCTGCTTTTAATATTCCCTTAATCTTTCCCTCATCAATGCACAGGATCATGTTCTCACTGACATTCCCGCAGCCATCAATTAATCTTCCAGCTTTTATATATTCCATAAATTAAGCCTCCTGTCTTTCATTCTATTTTACCTTTTGATGCATGAGAAGTAAATGAAAAGTCTGGTTTTCACCAGACCTCGCTTACATTTTTTCGTGCATTGTACGAGATATTACCTCGTCCTGCTGTTCCTTTGTCAATTTATTAAAATTAACAGCATAACCGGATACCCGAATGGTTAACTGCGGATATAATTCAGGATGCTTTTGAGCATCTAACAATGTTTCTCGGTTAAATACATTTACATTCAGATGATGACCGCCGCTTTCCACATAGCCGTCAATCAAATTTACTAGATTATCTACACGCTGACTCATAAGTTCCTCCTTAGTCCTTTCCTAATGATTCCGGCACGATTGAGAAGGTATTTGATATACCGTCACGAGCGTCATCATAATTTAATTTTGCCACTGATGCTAAAGACGCCAATGCGCCGCTTGTATCACGGCCATGCATCGGATTAGCACCCGGTGCAAAAGGTTCACCGGCTTTACGGCCATCCGGTGTATTGCCTGTCTTCTTACCATAAACAACATTACTTGTAATAGTTAAGATACTCATGGAATGAATCCCGCCGCGGTATGTATGATGCTGTCTGAGCTTATCCATGAAATTCTTAACTAAATCAGCCGCTAATTGGTCAACCCGATCATCATTGTTGCCATATTTAGGGAAATCGCCTTCAATCTCATAATCTACGACAATGCCATTTTCATCACGCACGGTTTTAACATGAGCATATTTAATAGCGGATAATGAATCGGCAACCACGGATAAACCAGCTACACCCGTCGCAAACAACCGGCGCACATCATAGTCATGCAGAGCCATTTCAATCGCTTCATAACAATATTTATCATGCATATAATGAATTACATTTAATGTATTGATATATAGACCAGCCAGCCAATCCAAGGTTTGATCATATTTAGCCATTACCTCATCAAAGTCAAGATATTCCGAGGTGATTGGTTCAAAACGCGGTGATACCTGAATTTTTTTCTTTTCATCAATACCGCCGTTAATCGCATAAAGCAATGCTTTCGCAAGATTAGCACGGGCCCCGAAGAACTGCATATCCTTACCCACACGCATGCAGCTTACACAGCAGGCGATGCAATAATCATCACCCATTTCCACACGCATCAGATCATCATTCTCATACTGTAATGAAGACGTTTCAATGGAAAGCTTCGCACAGTATTTCTTAAAGCCATCAGGCAGCTGCTTGGACCATAAAACGGTCAGATTTGGTTCTGGCGCTGATCCTAAGTTTTCCAGTGTATGCAGTACACGGAAGGAATTTTTTGTTACTAAAGGACGTCCGTCAATGCCAACACCGCCGACCGATTCAGTAACCCAAGTTGGATCTCCTGAAAATAAATCATTGTATTCCGGCGTTCTCATGAATTTAACCAGACGCAGCTTCATGATGAAATGATCCATCAATTCCTGTGCCTCAGCTTCTGTTAAGGTACCATTTTCTAGATCACGCTGAATATAAATATCTAAGAAAGTGGAAGTACGTCCTAATGACATGGCCGCACCATTTTGATCCTTAACCGCAGCCAGATAACCAAAATAAACCGCCTGAATCGCTTCCTGCGCGCTCTTGGCAGGCTTAGCAATATCACAGCCATAAATTGCCGCCATTTTCTTTAACTCACCTAATGCACGGATCTGTTCCGCAACCTCTTCACGATCACGAATCTTATCTTCATACATACTGCCATTCAAGCGAATCCGCATCACTTCTTTTTTATCTTCAATTAACGCGTCAACACCATACAGGGCAATGCGGCGATAATCGCCAACAATGCGGCCGCGGCCATAAGCATCAGGCAGACCGGTAATGATACCACAAGTACGGGCAGCCCTCATTTCAGGCGTATAAGCATCAAATACTCCCTGATTATGGGTTTTGCGATATTGCGTAAAGATTTTCTTAATTTCCGGATCAAGCTCATAACCATAAGCCTCTAAAGCACTTTCACTCATACGAATACCGCCAAAAGGCTGCAGCGCACGTTTAAATGGCTTATCGGTCTGAAAACCAACAATCTTTTCTAATTCTTTGTTTAAATATCCTGCCGCATGGGAAGTTAACGTTGATACTACACTGGTATCAGCATCTAATACACCGCCTGCCGCTCTTTCCTGCTCATTCAATGACAGTACCTGCTGCCATAAAGCCGTTGTCGCATCACTAGGCCCGGCAAGAAAAGCTTCATCACCTGTATAAGGCGTATAATTCTTCTGTATGAAATCACGGACATTAATTTCCTTGATCCACTTTCCTTCTTTAAACCCTGTCCATTCTTCTCTCATCATGCTCTTTCTCCTTGTCGATTAAATTGTTCGATTTTGGCATCCAGCCACACAGCGAGGATTTCTTCAGGCTGATAGCCGTGAACCTCGCCAATAAATTCATCATTGCCAAGCAAAACAAGTGCCGGCAGATGTGTCAAACCATAACGTCGGACAATCTTTGCGATTTCCTCCAGTTCACCAATTTCTACAAAATCACAGTCATCGCGATTTGCAAGCACCTGGCGAACCACCGGCAGATTCTGCGCACAGCCGGCACAGACATCGCCATTCAGCTGTATAAGTTTAAATTTTTTCATGCTGATCTCCACATAATATTTCTCTGGCCATTATAACCTTTTCAGCACTTGGCGCGTTTACCCCAGCCAGCGGATAATCAAGACCAAGACTTTGATACTTCACAATCCCCATCGTGTGATAAGGGAGAACCTCAACCTTCTCTACATTTGATAAGGTATCGATCCATTTCCGCATGGCCATTAAATGCTCTGCATCATCCGTCAGTCCCGGCACCAGCACATGACGAATCCAAACGGGTACATGGTGCTGAGCTAAGAAAGATGCGAAAGCGAATACCCGATCATTCTCAAAACCGCACAGTTCTTTATGTCTGGCACTGCTCATTTGCTTCATATCAAGAAGAACTAAATCACACAACTCACAAAGCTTGAGATACCGATCATCCTTTTGATTAAAAGTGATTCCCGACGTATCTAAACAAGTGTGAATCCCCTCTTTTTTACATAAAGCAAATAATTCAAGTACAAAATCTAACTGCAGACACGCCTCGCCGCCGCTGATTGTCAAGCCGCCAGTATCCTTATAATAAGGACGATACTTTAATATTTCATGAAGAATCTCATCAGGTGTTTTCAAAACACCACTCTCAAGATTCCATGTATCTGGATTGTGACAATAAAGACAGCGCATTGGACAGCCCTGCATAAACAATACGAAACGGATTCCCGGACCATCAACGGTTCCAAATGTTTCAATTGAATGAATTCTTCCCTGAGTCAATGATCATCCCTCCGTAACGTACATTTAGTCTATCGAAAGTCAGCCGATCTGTAAAGTAAAACCACTTAAAAATTGATACAAAAAAGCCGACTCATCCGGACTGAATTGCCCAGACGGTCGGCGCTGCACTGTCATACTTCATGTGGTTAATTCCACTTCCGTCAGTCGTATAACTATTAATAAAATAGCATTGACCAAAGGCTTTGTCAAGCATGGATATGAACGAATAAATAAAGTTTACATAGTTAAGCGGTTACATCATTCATTCTCAATAAAATTATCTTTTGGAAAGGTTCGTGCATATGGATCTCCTATATGTGTTTTTAGAATCTCTAATAATTTTCCCGCATCATAATCACTTGCTTCATTTGAATCTCTCACCTCTAATATGATTTTCCCTATCTTAAAATAGTATTCTTGTAGAGGATACGCTTTACCATTATATTCACCATCCTTATTCATATTATAAGCATCAATCATCATCTCAGCATTTGATGGATATTGATATATGGATATGCCTGCATGAGTTCTATTCTCAAAAAATACAGTTATACTTGTTTCATATCCTTTGAATAACCAAAGTTCATTATTCCCTTCTGTGCAATGTACAGTTCCATATTCCATTAATATGGATATTAAGCTATAAACAGACATATCATTACAATCCACATTATATTTGTATGGATCACCTAATATAAGGTCATCACTTTCCAACTCATTGAAATCCATATCATTCACGGATTTAACATTGATACTTTTCGCAATAATCGTATTATTCGCTAAATTCATATCACCTTCATCAAAAGTAACTGTTAATTGATCCCCTACTTGCAGAGCTGTATCATCAAAATTCCTGATTGCGGATACATCAAGATAATTACTTTCTATACTGTATATATACCCTGATAAAGGTTCAGCCGGATTCTCTGGATAGACCAACACATCAGGAACAAAGCCAAATTCCATAGGATAAGCAGCTTCTTGCTTATGCGGGATGATAATTGGCTCTGAGGGTTCTATACTGCGCATCACTCTGCCTACTGGATAAGCAATCACATAATCGCTATACACCTTCGCAACTTCTAGTAAGATACTCGTTTTTGTACTGACTGATTGGACTAGTATATCAATGATTGAACAGCCACTCAGAATGGTCAGCATTAAACTTAAACATAATATTAAATTAATCTTCTTTTGCATTTTCACCCCTCCTTCAACCGATTTGTAATTTAATCATTGTCAAAACAGAAAAATCATAGGTGATGAAAATTGAAAACAATAAGCAAGAAAATCAAATAAATGAATATGCTATATATTTATATTTTATCATATTAAAAAACTAAACGCACAATTATGATAAACAGTCTATTAATCTTCAAAGAATTTAAGGATAAATAGTTTGAAGAGTATGAAAATGGTAATTTTTTTAAAATTTTATATATAAAAGCTGCCTTGTATTTCACAGATTGCTTGATTTATTACTTAGATTTACTTATAATAATAGTGAAGAAAGACATCTTTCAGGTGTCTGCCTTAATTAATCTTAAAACAAGCACTCTGTCTAAACGGTCAAATTTAGAAAACAGAGTGTTTTGTTTTTATTTTTCCTTCTTTGAACTTTCAAAGAGGATGTAAAAACAAAGATGGATCAAGTCAATCACTATCGCTGCACCAGACAAAACCGATGCTATAACAGCAATTATAAGTGATAAATCCATACCGTTTATCCTCCCTTCCAATCCCAAAAGGAAAAAAGAGAGAGGAGCTTATCGGCAGTCACTCTGTTAGATGTTTTCTTCTCTATAATTTTAACATATCAACGCTATTTTTAAAATATAAAATTATATCTCATTCTGATATATCCCTGAAATTAATATTAGTCTTATTAAGCAAAATTTGCCTTGACATAAAAATCACAGGCAGTTATCCTGAAAGTGAAAAACAACTTACATATGTTTATTAAAGTACATATCTATGATAACTCTACTTGCTTTATAGAATAGTTATCACACATAAAATCAAAAACAGCTATTTTTAAAAGGAGGAAATATAATGAATAGAATATTCAGTCAAATAATTAAGTTTTTAATTAAATTGATTTCCATCCATCTCATATTCTTATCTATTCATTTAATTTCCAAAATGTATTTGCAAGATGTTTATATCTTTGAATGGACCTCAAGGTATGATTTTATTTTCCCATGGCTGATAGCATTGATTTGGGTGATTTTCAACAAATATACAGTAGCTCTTTCTATGGCAGTAGGTCACATTGTAGGTCTATTTCTTGGTCTTTACTTAGATGAACGCAGAATTGCAGACGTTCTTCTTCATTATGATATATCTGAATTAACTGGTGCTAAATATGAATTGCTGCAGTCTAAAGCAGCTTATACATGGTTTTATACCATTTTAATTTTCATGATTATCGGTATTATTTTACAGAAATATGTTTTTAAAACGAATGAGCCATCAATAATAAAAACACTGTTTAATTCATTCAAGGAATGGATTAAACACGAAATGGGTATTATTGAATAAATTAGCTTTATAAGTTAAGCAATTACAATGGAAAGCAATTTCTGCTTAGTTTAAATTCCATACCACATAAGTTTTATATGCTATATATGTTATGATTTCCGACCGTTAATGTATTAGTCTATGATTAAATAGTTTGATGAGTAAGTAAAAAAAGCGATTTCTTAAAAAAATTTCTATATAAAAGCTGTCTTGTATTTCACAGATTGCTTGATTTATTTCTTAGATTTACTTATAATAATAGTGAAGAAAGACATCTTTCAGGTGTCTGCCTTAAATCACTTTAAAAACAAGCACTCTGTCTAAACGGTCAAATTTAGAAAACAGAGTGTTTTGTTTTATTTTTCCTTCTTTGAACTTTCAAAGAGGATGTAAAAACAAAGGCGGATCAAATCAATCACTATCGCTACACCAGACAAAACCGATGCTATAACAGCAATTATAAGTGATAAGTCCATACCGTTTATCCCCCCTTCCAATCCCAAAAGGAAAAAAGAGAGAGGAGCTTATCGGCAGTCACTCTGTTAGATGTTTTCTTCTCTATAATTTTATCATATCAACACTATTTTTGAAATATAAAATTATATCTCATTCTGATATATCCTTAAAATTAATATTAGTCTTATTAAGCAAAATTTGCCTTGACATAAAAATCACAGGCAGTTATCCTGAAAGTGAAAAACAACTTACATATGTTTATTAAAGTACATATCTATGAAAACTCTTCTTGCTTTATAGAATAGTCATCACACATAAAATCAAAAACAGCTATTTTTAAAAGGAGGCAATAGAATGAAATGAAAAGATTATTTAAAGTATTATCAATCTTATGCATATATGTATTTATATATTTGATTTCCACTCTATATCTGGAAGAAGTATACATATTTGGGTGGACTTCCCGCGTCTTTAGACAATATTTTCTTGTATGGATCATACCTATAATTTGGGTTGCTTTTGATAAATATGCGCTTGCTCTCACTTTAGCGATTGGTCACTTGGCAGGATTATTTTTAGGACAATATATTGGTGATCTTCAAAGAGCGAATATTCGGCTTCAGTATACATACGAAGAATTAATTAATTTTCATCCCGGCTTGGTGAATCAGCATAATGGTTTTATTATTTGGGTGTTTACTCTTTTCGGTTTCACGATTATCGGTATCTTATTGCAGATATATGTTTTCAAAACCAATGAACCCTCATTGTTTGATATTATTTATGAATCAATTAAAAAGTTTTATACAAATGTAAAAGCTATGATTAGTAAGAGAAAATAGAGATTTCTCTAAAAATCATAGCTTTTTTACAATTTTCCATAAACTTTAATTAATTAAGCAGCTACATTTTTATATTAAGAATGATTTGCGCCACCATTATGCTCATTTATAATTGCTAATTGTGTATTGATGGTATCAATAATCTGTGGTGTATCTAAACTTCCATTATATTCAATGATAATTACCGATTGATTCAATCTGCCAATCAAACCCGTTTTATTCTCATCAACATAATAACCTTCATCAAATGCTGAATCGCTGATTGGTATAAGCATGGTTTTTAATTCTGTCGGATGGGTGAAAAGACCTGCATATTGTCTAAGGTAAGCATCAAACAGCAGCCCTGCTATCTTTTCGTTCCGTGCAGTGTACAACTCATATCGATAACCCTCTGCTTCAAAGGTGTACTGCTCTGGGATAAACAAACTATGCGTATGGCTGTATTTATAATCGGAAACTTGATTAATAGTGATAACCGCCCCTTCATCAATCATGCTTTCACCCTTGAATGGTGTTAACACCATTTGCAGCAACAAGAAGCATGCGAAATAAACACCCACCGATTTACCTATTGATAATCTGCGGCCTTGATTTTGCTTAGTCAATGCTGAAATAAAGACAGCACTGACAAGTAAGGTTATCATCGACATATTTTCACTATTGCCCCCGTTATTCCACAACGCCCTCAGCACTAAAATAATCAGAAGCATATTTAAGCCAAACTTATAAAGCAAATTGATTATTGATTTAATCATCAACTGCTTCGCATTCCCCTGCCAGTTCATTTCTCCCTTTGTCAATAACGATTCCTGGTACTGTTTAATCATACGCTGAGCATGAATAGACGCTAGGATTTGTTTCACAATCACCAACACAAACAGTACACTGGTAAACAGGTACAAATCATCCCCTAAAATACTTTGCGGATAAAGTAGTATAAATCCTACAACAATCATCACAAACAATGCCAGAAGCAGATAAGTGCTAATTCCTTCCGTCTTAAACCGATTAAAAACCGCCAGTTGAAGTTCCGCATCCGTATGGACTGGCAGACACTCACCCATTGCCTTAAATACCTGAAACTGATTATACCCATCGACAAATTCCCAGCCTGTATTGGCAAACAACTCATGATATTCCTTAATTTCACGATCATCGTGCTGATTTCGTTCATTGGGGAATAAGTCAACGATATAAGAAACGTCAGCTTTCTCCCCCTTCACAAACCACACACTCTCAGCATTCAGCTTTTGCACATACCAGCCCTTTGCCGCCATTTGATTAAACAGCAAGGCCATGCTTTGACAATCCTCATAATTAAACTTTAATGGCAGCCAACATTTTTTCATAAGGACCCTCCTTTCATGATAAATCAAGTTCACTCAACTGTTCGTTGAATTGTCGAATAACATATGGATCATCAAAGCTTAAATTACTTTCAATTATGATTATGCTTGTATTATCATGAACAATTATATCAGTATGCTCATCATTGAGATAATAGCCTGATACTGTAAACTCATCATTCAATCTACTCAAAGCTGCTTTTATACTTTGCGCATCTTTAAACCCTTTAGTTGTCTCTTTTAGAAGTTCATCAAAAAGGTTTTCGCTGCTCTTTAAATCTCTGGCAACATATAGACGATACTGATAATCATTCTCCAACGCTTCATATTGACACTGATAAGGAACAAAATAACTGCTGTTTTTAGTAAACTTTCCCTGCTCATCCACATTGGTCATGCGAATCACCCGTGATGGTTCAACATGAGATGAAGCCGCAAATTCATGATCAAGGATGCCAAACAACAATGAACAGCCTATAAAACTAATGCAAAAGATTTTCACATACGTTTTAGGTTTCAGGGTCCGCCCTCCATTGCGCTTTACATATCTGCCGATTAACAGCAGATTTACCAAAGCAATCACATAATAGATAGTCCCCGGCAGCTGTTCATGACGAAGATACTTAAACAGCATATAACCAGCCAAAAATCCAATGCATAAAAGTAAGACCGTGAAGTCACGGATTGAACGGCTTAATAAATAATTAGTAAATATATACGGCTCTCCCTGCGCCACAGCTTTCTTCACTTGACGCATTTTCACATAGCGGAAAGCTTGCCGCAAGAGTATCAGACAACCCAATACCGGTGTCAAAATGCCAATCATTAAAAATAAATCATCGGTATAAAAGTCCAGCGGAAATAAGCAATAGGCAAGAAACAAAAGCAGTATCGTAGAGAGTGCTTCATAAACACTATGGCCTATTTCCCTTATTCGCTGCTGATAGAGAATATCGAAAGCTACCTCATCATCACTCTGCAAAGGAATTGGTTCTGCACCTTCAGCCGCCTTAAATACCTGATACTGGTCATACCCGTCTGCAAATTCCCAGCCGCTTTGCGCACAAAAATCATAATATTCCTGAAGCTGTTCATCATCATTATTCTTACGTTTAAGTGAAAACAAGTCTACTGCATAAGCGCATGCCTGCTTCTCCCCTTTAATAAACAAAACCCCGGTGCCATAGAGCTTATCGAAATGCCAGCCTTTTTTAGCAAAACGTTCAAATAATTCACTCATGGCCTGCGTATCATTGACACCATAGCTTAATGGAATCCACAATTTTTTCACTGGATTCACCTCCCCTTTACTGATCCAATAATGCCTCTCCTTCCTCACTCATGCTTTTTAGACGTTTTATTTCCTGTCTGAGCAACTCCTTCCCCAGATCGGTAGCTACATAGGTTTTCCGTCTGCCGTCATCCGCTATTTGATTAATTATTCCTTCATTTTCAAAACGTGCCAAGAGTGCATATAATGTACCAGCGCCAACCTGCACCCTGCCTTTAGAAATCTCAGTTATCTTCTGCATGATTTCATAACCATAACAAGGCGTAAGCAAGGCCAGCAAAATATAATACATGGGTTCACTTAATGTCTGAAACTGATTTCTTGCCACTTTATCACCTACTATCGATACTCGCTATATCTACTATCAATATAGCATAGATTTAACATTTCAGCAAGAGCAAGTAAGAAAAAGCCAGCTCATTGGACGCTTGACCCGATGGCTGGCTTTGTTTGTTATCCTACATGTAAATAATTCCATTCGCTGCAGCAGAACAGTGAATCAAATATTATCCATACAGTTTGCTGATTAACATTCGTACTTATTTCTTTGCTTTATTGCGGATATGCATATAAACAGTATTTTTAGAAATTCCCAGTAAATTCGCTACTTTCACAACAGCATCCTTGATATTGAAAATCCCCCGTTCATCTAGCTGATAAACAATATGTTTATTTTTATTGCTCGCACTGATTGACTGATCCGCATAGATTTCATTCTTTACGGCTTCTAACGCAGTTTCAATCAATTCATCAGAATTCTCCGCAAAGTTTTCCTTAGGGGTATTCACCGGCGGCGCTGACACCGGCAGCATCGTTTGAAGAATATCATGAATAGGCGTATTCATATAAAAATTGATACAGAATAGGCCGACAATTCTGCCTTTATCCCCCCGAATAGCAATTGTGGTTGATTTTAGAGGTTCACCTTTACGATTTTTACTAAAATATGTAATATAATCCTCTTGCCCTTTTGATATCTCATCAAGCATATTTAATGCTAAGTCCGTGATTGGCGCGCCTACTTTACGGCCTGTATGTTCACCATTGATAATACAAATAACTGAATGTTCAAAGCTCTCGAGACTATGTAAAACCATTTCATAACCATTACCCAGATAAAAGGCCAAGCCTTGAATCATCGTAATATAGGAATTTAAGATTTCTCGATCGACTTTAGTTAATTTTATTGGTTGATGTGCCATATTCTTCCCTTTTCAACAACGCTTGTTAAACTGTGCGGTGTTCCCTTTCCATGCTATATATAGTATATCGCTGAAATTTCGTTCAATCAATGATGAATTTCTGTATTTCACTAAAATAATTTTTATTGTTGCTGATATTTCTCCAGTGCTTCTTTTATTCTTAATAACGCGTCAACAACTCTTTGATTATCACGATATACGCCTAATACAATGCGTAAATGACCCTCGCCGCCAATACCATAGTTAATGCCATCGTTCACCGATACTTTTGCTTCTTTGACTAAATAACTAACAATATCACTGGATTTGCCTAATTCTGATACATTGACCCAACATAAGAAGCCCGATTCAGGCATCAGCATGCTGACATGAGGAATGGAGTTGATAATTTCATATGCTTTTTTCCTTCGATAATCAAAGGCTGTCTCAAATTCTTTCATAAAGGAAGGATCTTCAAGAGCCGCGAGAATTGCTAACTGACTGACCGTATTTGTCGCGCCAAGCACAGAAACAGCATTGGCAAACATCGTATCCATGATCACATCACTGCATACTAAATAGGCAACCCGATATCCGCTGAGCCCCATCCCTTTTGAGAATGAGAATACGGTAATGGTTCTCTCAAACATCCCCGGTAAAGAGGCTGGCGTAATCATTTCATTCTCGTAACAGAAATCTTCAAAAGCCTGATCACAAACTAAAATCAAATCATGACGAATGACAAAATCGGCTAAAGCTTCCAATGAAGAACGATTAAATACCGTTGTTGTAGGATTATTTGGATGCGTTAATACAACCATTTTCGTATGCTCACTCACTCGTTTTTCAAATTCATCGATTTCGATTTGAAACTGATTGCTTTCCTTTAAGGGTACAGGTACCGTGCGGCCGCCCATGATTTCAACATTTAAGAAATTGTTAGGATAGCTAGGCGCTGGAATAAGCACCTCATCCCCTGCTTCTATAAAAGGCAGCATAGCAAAATACAAGCCGGAATCAGAGCCTGGTGTAATTAATATATTCCGCTGAGGGTCTACCGTCAAACCATTTTGCTTCTTTAATTTTTCAGCAATTTTATTTTTCAATATTTGATTGCCGATCGGTGCTGTATAGTGGGGGGCTGATGCTTCCTCGATGGCTTGAATGGTTGCCTTTTTCACATGTTCAGGAAGTGAAAAGTCAGGCATAAATGGATCTGCCCAGCCCATTAATGCGACTCCTTGTTTTTCAAGTTCTTGATATGAACCGCCGACATCCGCCTTTTCAACACTTGAGAATAATCCGCCATTGGCATCGCGGAATGCTTTAATCATTTTTTCTTTCATTTTCCTCTTCCTCTCTGATAAAAGAGGATACGGCTGTACCCTCTAGGATTCGTGTTAGTTTTCTTCAAACCCCATCACTACAGTTAATACCGCCGCAATGATAAAGGCAATGGCAAAGCCAATCATGACTAACCACATATTCATTGGATCATCACCCATAAACATTGCAAAGTTTAAGAATGAAGGGCCGCCCATAGCATAGGCTTTTAATGCGAAGAATGATGCAAATCCGCCGCCCACAGCACCGCCGATTGAGGCAGCTAAGAAAGGCTTCTTATATTTGAAGTTTACACCATAAATAGCAGGCTCAGTTACACCCGTAATCGCTGAAATGGCAGCTGAACCAGCAATTGCTTTCATTTTAGGATTCTTTGCTTTTAACCATACACCGAAGGCTGCGCCTGCTTGTCCCATGTTAGCAGCCCCTGACGTTGGTGAAATATAGTTAAAGCCTTGTGTCGTAATACCCTGTACCAATACTGGAACCATACCATGATGAATACCAAGTACAACCATTGAAGAATAGATACCACCATAAATTATACCGGCAAAAACACCGCCTTTTTCAAACAAGAGTGTTACAACAACCGCTAATTGATTACCTACCCAAGTCGCGATCGGTCCAATGGTAATTAAAGCAATCGGCGTAGCAATTAACATTACTAAGCATGGTACTAAGATAATTTTTAACGCACCAGGGATAATCTTGTCAACATATTTTTCAATAATTGATGCAAACCAAATAGCAAATACCATCGGCAATACACTGGATGCATAATTCACTACAGTAAATGGAATAGCAAGGAAAGAGAATGTTGTAGTTCCTTCAGCAAGCAGCGCTGCCCAATTACTGGACATCATCGCCGCGCAGATCGTTAAAGCAACATATTGATTCATTTTAAATTGTTTGGCAGCAGATGCAGCAAGCAAGAACGGTAAGAAAGTAAATACGCCGTTCGCAATAGTATTAATTACATAATAAGTATTACTTGAATTATCTAATCCGCAAACAACAGCGATGGTTAATACGGCACGGACTAAACCAGCACCCGCCAAAGCTGGAACAATCGGATTAAAGATGCCAGCGATGGTTTCAAAGAAAGAAGTCATTAAATTACCCTTTTTGTTTTTTAAGTCTTTCTTTAAATCATCGATATTTTCATCAATCGATGCTTCTTCGGCCAAACCCGTCATTTCAATGAATTCTTTATACACATTAGCAACATTAGGACCAATAACAATCTGTGTTTGCTGACCATTATTAACTAATCCCATAACCCCATCAATATTCTTAATCGTTTCTTCTTCAACCTTACTGTCATCTTTTAGAGTAAGACGTAAACGTGTCATACAATGGGCTGCACTTTCAATATTTTCTTTGCCGCCAATCGCCCCTAAAATATCCTTAATCATCTTTTCGTATTTCATAACTATCCTTTCTATCGCTTAACTGCGATGATTTCTACCTCACATAAAACACCTTTTGGAATTTCTCTTACAGCAACGCAGGAACGTGCCGGACAACTCGTAAACGTATCCCCATAAATCTTATTAAATGCCGCGAAATCTTTCATATCGGCTAAGAAACAAGTTGTTTTAACGACATCCTCTACGCTCATCGCTGATGCTTCAAGAATCGCACAAACATTTTTCATTACTTGCTGTGCCTGTTCCTCAATCGTTGTACCAGCTATTTCATTGGTAGCTGGATCTACTGGAATCTGTCCAGAGGCAAACAACATATTACCTACCTTCATTGCTTGAGAATAAGGACCAATTGCTGCTGGTGCTTTCTCAGTGGAAATAATTCGATCCATTTCAATCACCCTTTCTTGATAAAATATTTTTCACTAAAGACAATATATCACTTAAATTTATTTTAGTCAATAGCATATTTTTCATTGTATTTTATTTTTTTCATGCTATAATGGCCTTATAAGAGCAAATGAATAAAATTTATTTCATTGTTCTAGTTATGAAAGCGAGGTAAATATGAAAGAAAACAAAAAATTCCCTCAGGGATTCTTCTGGGGAGGGGCAACGGCTGCCAACCAATGTGAAGGCGCATGGAATGTAGATGGCAAAGGAGTCAGTATTTCTGATGTGATGACTTCAGGAACACATAAAGATCCTAGAAGAATTACACCGGTAATTGATGAAGATAAATATTATTATCCTTCTCATGAAGCCATCGATTTCTATCATCATTATAAAGAAGATATCGCATTATGTGCTGAAATGGGTTTTAATATCTTTAGAATGTCAATTAACTGGACGCGTATTTTCCCTAATGGCGATGAATCTCAGCCTAATGAAAAAGGTCTTGAATTCTATGATCATGTATTTGCGGAATTAAAGAAATACAATATTGAACCATTAGTAACTATTTATCATAATGAGAATCCTTTCGCATTAACCGGTAAATGCAATGGCTGGGCAAGCCGTGAATGCATCGATTATTATTTAAATTTCTGTGAAGTATTATTTAAACGTTATAAGGATGTTGTTAAGTATTGGATTCCATTTAATGAAATTAACTGTTTAACTACAAAATTAGGGAACTGGAATCATGCGGGTATTCTCAATGAAGGAACGGAATTCTTCACCGCTCAGGTTGATGATCCAAACACCCGTTTCTTATCGCTTCATCATCAATTTGTTGCCAGCGCAAAAGCTGTAATGTTGGGAAAATCAATCAACCCTGAGTTTCAATTCGGTACGATGATTTGCCATATAACGGTTTATCCGCTGACATGCAATCCAGATGATGTAATTCTCACTCAGCAGGAAGATCTGATGCGCAATTGTTTCTCTGGTGACGTACAGGTTAAAGGAATTTATCCTTATTACATTAAACGTTATTTTGAAAAGAACGATATCCATTTTGAAATCACAGATGAAGATTTATCCATCATCAAACAAGGTACCGTCGATTTCTATTCATTTAGTTATTACATGTCTAATTGCATCAGTTCTGACGCAAGCAGCGCCAAGGTTTCCGGTAATGTTATGGGCGGTGCTAAGAACCCATATCTAAAAGCTACTGAGTGGGATTGGCAAATTGATCCAAAAGGCTTACGTTATACTTTAAATCATGTTTATGATCGGTATGGTGTGCCAATTATGGTTACTGAAAATGGCTTAGGTGCCAGAGATACATTTGAAGATGGCAAGATACATGATGATTATCGCATTCAATATATTAAAGAACACATCATTCAAATGAAAGAAGCAATTAATGACGGTGTTGATTTAATTGGTTATACGCCATGGGCAAGCATTGACTTAGTCAGTGTATCTACGGGTGAAATGGAAAAACGTTATGGATTTATTTATGTAGATAAGGATAACCAGGGAAACGGTACGCTTAAACGCTATAAAAAGGATAGTTTCTATTGGTATAAAAAATGTATTGAAAGCAATGGTGAAGATTTAGATTAACATGCTTAGTGAAGGGGCTGTAACGAAATGACTTATTTATAAAGTCATGAGCGTTATAGCTCTTTTTTCTTTGCCGTTTTGGTGAAACGTGAATTTCATATTCTCCTTGATTACTCCAAATGCCCCTTCTACTTTATCAAATGTCAGATTTCATTGTCTTTTTTATTTTAGGGACTTTTTATTTCGTTACAGCCCCTTTTTTATAAGAATATTCCATTATTTGAATAACAAAAAGGTGGTACAGTGCAACACTGATTTTCCACCTTATTTTCTATTTATTTAAATCTCGATATGAAATAAGCTGAATTTGATTCTCCTCTATCCATTTTTTCATAAAAACTGAAGTCATCATTTCATGATCCTTACATCTTAAAATGTTGCAGCTACTCCACCGAAAAATATCATTATCTACAAATCCAGCATGTCCACTTAAATAAGCATACTCAAATTCTAAAAGTTCATTTGCATGTTCTTTCATATAACAAAGTGCATCTGCTTTTAATTGATTTTCAATTGTAAAAGGTTTTTGTGCCCATCCCTTTTTTAGAGACCCAAAATTAAATTCTTTTCTAATATCTGCTGAATATGGAATGTGAAACTCCTCGGCAAGATCACGAATTGCCTGAATATAAGCTTTACTAGCATCTGTTATAGAATGAGGATGTAAATATTCTGGCATTCTTCCTGTTAATTCTTTAAATTTATTTAATTGAGCCCTTAATTCAATCATTACCTCATCATAAGGCCACAATTCCTTGATTCCAAAATTTGGATCTTTATACTTTTCTGTAGAACGAATAAATAATCCATTCTCATCAACTAGATGAGGAATCATGTTTATATCAGCAACAGGATGTCCTGATACGATATTAAAATCAATACCAAAACAAACATTTGAAAAATCTTTTATTTTTGATGCAGCATATGCACTGGCAGGCATATTAACAAAAAGTCCTGTACAAGTAACAATACCATTTTGAAGAGCATCACATATTCCGTCAGTGATTCCTTTTGTAAAACCAAAATCATCAGATTGAACCAAAAGTTTCATACTAGTTCTCCTACGCAAATACGCCAAAGAATGCAAGAACCAAACATGAGCCAATAATAATAAAAATTATTTTAGTTGGAGTAATTCCTTTTCGAATCCATTTAAACACTATCCACCATAAAATTAATGAGAGAATTCCTGGCATAACACTATCTAAAATACCTTGAACGGATATTGTTGCACCATTAATTATTGGCTCCAGTGCAATCTTAATTTTGACATTAGAAGCAACTAATGTTCCAACCATGATAGCTCCTACAATACCACAAGCATCCATAATCATTGGTATAATTCCTCTTTCAAATGCTTCACTAACAAGTTTCGCTCCATAACGGAAACCCTCTATCAAGAAAACATACTTTATAGCCAATAGGCCTCCTCCATATAACAAAAGAAATAAAATTGGTGCTAAGGCATTTCCATCTGATGCTAACCCTATACAAATACCCGCAATTATAACACGATAACAATTGAAGAAAAATGAATCTCCAATACCTGCAAGAGGACCCATCAAAGAAGCCTTTAAGCTAGATATTGCCTTTTCATCAATATTGCCTTTTTCAGCACGCTCTTTTTCCATCGCGGCGACAATTCCAGCAATTAAGCCATGCATTACTCCATGACTATTGAATACTTCATTAGCATTTCTTGCAAAAGCCTTTTTCTTTTCTTCCTCTGTTTTGTAATAGGCCTGAATAGCCGGCAAAACTGACATTCCAAATGCTTTTCCTTGCATGACTACATTGTTAAAACACATATATGTATTCAATGAATAATAGTAACATTTATTCAGTATTTTTTTATCTTCTTGGCTAATTTCTGGTCTACTCATAAAAATCATCTCCTTCTCCACTTAATGCTAATTTGTTTTCTAATTCTTTCAATTTATAATCTCTGTTAAATCCAATGAAAGCAATAATTATACCTATAATAGCAATGGGCAGTGTTGTAAGTCCTAAATATTTAACTAATACAAATCCTAGTAAAACATAAATCGGTGTTGATTTTGAATAAATTGCTTGCGTCGTTAAACAAAGACCAATAACAATTAACATTCCTCCTGCTGCGCTTAATCCGGCCAATACCCAAGCTGGAATCACACTAAATAGAGTGCTTACAGCCTCTGTGCCAAAAGCGCAGCATAAGAAGACTAGAATCGGTGATAATGTATTCTTAATAAATAACATTTCAAAAATCATCATAAATCTAAATTTCTTATAATTTCCTTCTTCGGCATAACGAATCGAAATTGGTTGAATTGAATTTACAACTAATGCGGTAATTGGATCAACAGTATTTCCAAGAACTCCAATTGTAACAGCAATTGTTAATCCTTGTTCAACAGAAATACCTGATAAAATAGTTAACCCAACAGCCACAACAACAGCACTTCGATAATCAGCAGGTTGTATTCCACCAATTCCTGAAATACCCATATATAAGGCTTCAATTGCTGCCCCTAATATAACTCCAGTTTCCAAATCACCACAAACTAAGCCAACTACACTTCCCATAACAATTGGTCGTGTCATTGCTTGGAATCCAAGTATTGCATCAATTATTTGACACACATAGTATGTCAATGCAATGATTAAAGCATTTAACATAATTTTATCTCCTTTACTTTTTTGCTTTTTTTAACAATTCAGAAAAATCTTCTGCATTCATAGATGGCAACATTTGTGAATATACATGTTTCCCCTTTTGTGCAATTTTCTCAAATGTTTTTAAATCATTTTGATCCGCCGTACAGTATGTATGAATAATAATTTTATCTTCAGATTTTTTCTTTTGATAATTGGCAATATTAATATCTGTAATTGGCAAATGTTCAATCAAATTCAATGCATCATCCGGATTATCTACAATTAACAGAATATTCATCTTATCTGCCCTAGGATCACTTAGTAAACGAATCGTTTCTTCTACTCCTTTTACATGCACCTTTTTCCCAGTTGGAACTGTCATTAACAAAACACTTTTCTTAATTGGATCATTTGCCGCTTCATCGTTTGCCACTAAAATGGTATTAATGTCTAAAGCCCGTGCCCAAGCAGTAACCACTTGACCATGAATTAGTCTTTCATCCAGTCTTAATTGTACAATCATTTGATTTTTTCCTCCCTTTAAAACACTTCAATTATTCTGGCCAGTCATAATTGTAAGCGCTTTATGATTTTATTTTAACAATATTATTGTATATATAAATTCATTATTTTTTTTATTTTAGATTAAAAAAAATGCACAATAATTTGTGCATTAGACAATAACTGCATTCATTTGATCGTTAATAAGACATAATTCCGGATACCGAATAAGACGCTCTAGAAAAGCATAATCATATGCTAGCTCATGCAGTAAGATATTAAAGAAAGATAAATTAGTTGAATCCAAATTTGCTATCAATAAAATATACGAAGAACACTTCATACCATCACGCACTATCTTTTTCTTTAAGTCCCCAATAATCAGCGTATTTTTATTTACACTTTTGTCGTTCATAATCAATACAATGTTTCGATTATATTGATTTGCAGATTCAAATACCTCATTGAGAAATTGTTTACTTACTGAAAAAATAGTGTTTACTATATCTAAAATTTCCGATATATCATTGATTGATTTAGAGATAACTTGGTTTAAAGTACAGCTGCAAAGATCTCTGTTGGTTCGAATGTAGTCATTCAAACTATTCAGTTGATATTTAAGCCCATTATATGGATAAACTCTAGCTTCAAATTTTTGTGGAACTGTATCACTAATTACAAGATCATACTCAATATTCATTTCTTCTAATGCCTCATTGTAGAGTAAACAATCTAATTTTTGATAATAATTAGGATTTACATTTTTTTCTATTACTTTTTTTAGGAAAACGGGTTCAAATAAACTACTTCTCGAAATAATAGCTATTTTAAGTTTCTTATATGTAAAATCTAAAGTAGAAATAAAATATGAAACTAGTAGAGTTAAATCATCTAATTGGGCTAATGGAATCGCATATTTAAAATAATTTTCTAACATTCCTGATATATCCTGCCGTATTTTTCCGAGTAAAGGATATTCATTGGTAAGAGAAAATCCTCCGCCTAAATCGGTTGCTTCATTTTTTAAGATATGATAATTATGTTTTAAAAGCAATATACAAATCGTATAGTCTAAATATGTCATAAAATCTATATCTTTTTTGAAATCAAGATGCAAACTTTTTTTTGTATACCGTAAAAATTCATTTCTGATGATTGTTATTTCTTTATCGTAATTTTTTTCAGTTATTTTGAGGACATCTTTTACATTTGTATAAGCAATAAGCAATAATATCGCAACTGTCTGTATTTCCGCTTCTGAGTAGGGTCCATATTCTAAATTTTCCTGTAACTCCTTCGTAATTGAATCTGCTAAATTTAAAATCTGATTGCTTTTTAAATCCATTGTATATATTTGTGGAATTACATCAATGTTATAACCTGATTTTATTCTAGCATTTTGAACAATTAAATAGTTAACTATTCGCCTCTTTTCAACATTCACTATTGGGAAACAGTAAGAAGATATTTTTCTTGATACTATCATAACTATTTCATCATATACCTCTGCTTTATACCCTCTCATCATATGATAATTATCTTCAATAGGCATAACATTAATATCGAAAATACTATATAAAGAAAGCAAACACCTGCGAATATTAAACTCATTTCCAGAAGTAGCAAGTCCATAGTATGGAACATTATCTACGCGTATGTCAAAAGCTTGAAGAAATTCTCGTGCGGTCTTCATAGAATTCCTTATATTTGAACGAGAGTAACACAAATCATTTGCAATATCGTTCACCTTTATGAAATCACTAGACCATAAACACCTTCTGCCAATATATGCCTCTAACAAAGCTCCGCTTTGTGTATGAAATGTGTACCTATGACGATAATAAAAAGCTCTGTAATGACAATATTTAACACGAAATAATTCTTCATCTAAAATGTCGTAATGAATAGTATCTGTTTGAAAATGGATTCTAATACCAAAAGATGAATCAATTTCATGAATTCTTTCAACATCCAAATTATATTCGTAATTACTTAAATAAAAGTAAGAAATGAATTTCTGCACTTGGACATTTTCATTGATTATGATGTAACATACTTCAATATAATTTCTCAAATAAATATTGTCCATTTTAAGTTCCTCAAGTCTTTTCTAATTACTCTTATTATACATCATTACTCTTCAATAACTCATACATTTCCATGCAGTATTTTTTTTTGAAATTTTCAAATGATTTAATATGAATATTCGATTTTTTCATGGATATTTTGTGAAAAGAAAAACGGAAGGTTTCCCCTCCGTCATCACTAAATTTCATACCAGATGATTTCGTTTGCTTCCAAATCCAAATCAAAGCTCGTGCCATCACCCTTATAAACAGTAGTAAACTGTGGCTCATAGGTGTAATTAACGACACAATAGTTGCCATTTTTCACATAGGCATGCACTTCGACATTAAAGTTAGAGCTGAACCATTTATGTAAACTCTCCTCAACGTGAGCCTGATATAAACACTGCGCCCTTTGCCAAAATCATTGACCGCTAATTGAACTTTTTTATCAATCTGGCGTAAAATGGTTGTACCTTTCAATGCAAAGATATTTTTCTTGCCTTCACCAAAATCAATATCCTTGGTGCAGTCTTCTTTGATATAGTGGTCATGTTCTTCTCAGCTGTATTTATCTGTATTCAAGTTGAAACCATTTTCTTTTTCAACCCTCAAGACATTCGCTGACTGGAAGTATCTCCCTTCCCACTGATATGCACTTGGTTCACCGACACCGAGCCAATGCAACTGCATTAACCGCCCTAATATTATTTTAATTTTTCAAGCTGACCTGATTGAATCGCGTCAATATTTCGCATGATTCTATCTTGCTGCCAATCCCACCATTTGATTTCCAGCAAAGCCGAAATCGTTGAGTCAGAAAAACGCCGCTTTATCATTTTCGCAGGTACACCGCCGACAATCGTATACGGCTCAACATCTTTTGTGACAACCGCTCTTGCAGCGATGATAGCTCCATCGCCAATCGTAACGCCGGCCATTATGATCGCTTCATACCCGATCCATACATCATTGCCGATACGAATATCACCTTTGTTGTCCCATGATGAAGCCACATCCTTGATTGAACGCTGCCATGCTTCATAAAATAATGGAAAGGGATAGGTTGATAAAGACTGCATGGAGTGATTAGCACTGTTGAATAGGAAACGAGCGCCGCAGGCAATCGAACAGAATTTGCCGATGATCAGTCGATCATGATTGATTGGATAATGATACAGCACATTGTTTTTTTCAAACTCACAAGGATCATTCACAAAATCGTTATACATCGTGTAATCACCTACCTGAATCGCAGGATCAGTAATGCAATACTTTAAATATACGGTTTGTTTATCGCCGGTGCGGGGATAAATTAATTTTTCTGGAATAGTCATAATAGTACCCTTCTTTCTTTAATTTATAATGATTAACTATTCCAGTCAATGCAATGCAGAGCCTCATGGCTGCCCCTCCTTTCTTTCATAACTAAAAATCTATCATTCAGCGGTTACCAGCCTGCCATTTTGCAGCTTTAGAATACGGGTAGGATTCAATGCGTCAGAATAACGGTGTGAAATAGTAAAAATCGTGCGGTCTTGGCTTAGCTGGCGGATTACCTCAAAAACTTCATTTTCACTCTCGGCATCCAGTCCTGAGGTCATCTCATCTAAAAAGAGGACGGGCGGTTCATGAATTAGGGCGCAAGCCAAAGCCAGCAGCTGCATTTGTCCATTTGAAAGCGCGTTGCTGCCCGGCGCCAGCAGACTGTCATAGCCATTCGGCAGCTTTTCTATGACCTCATCCATTTTTACCAGCTGGCAGCATTTTTTCAGCTGTTCATCAGTGATCGCAGGATCATTTAAGGTAATTAATTCCCTAATGGTTCCCTGTCTTGTCAGAAACAGCTGAGAAATCACACCCACGGACTGACGGCGTTCTTCTTCACTCATACCAAAGGGATCTTTATTTAATAAGGAAACGGTTCCTTTATCCGGCGCGTACAGCCCCGTTAAAAGATTCATCAGCGTTGACTTTCCCTCGCCGGTCTTTCCTTGAATCACAATTCGTTCACCTTGACGGATAGTTAATGATAACCCATCAAATATTGGTTTCTGATTCGGATAAGCAAAAGTTAAATCATCACAGCGAATCACTACACCGCCGCCATTAATTTCTCTTTCAGCTCGTTCTTCCTCTTCGAGGTTTTCAAAATCTTTAATGCGTTTAACACCGCTGGCCGCTTCCTGAATAGTCTGCAGCTGCATTGCGATTGCCTCAACCGGCGCTAACAGCTGAAGCAGCAAGTTCACACAGGCAACAACGCTGCCGCTGCTTAATAAACCGCCTGAATCGATATCCTGTTTCGCATAAAGTAAGAAGCAGATCAAAACTAAGCCTCGGAATATATTCATAATACATGGGAAAAGTGAATCATAAAAATTAGTCTTGTTTAATATTCGATAATTCTCATCAAGCGGTGCCTGCATCTTCTCTAACTGATCTGCCTCTTGATGAAAAAAGCGTAAAGTGGGCGTATTTTGTATCCGTGAATTCAGCCAGCCATTCAGCCGTGAGAGCGAAACTCTGGCCTTGAGCTGATTGCGGAAGGTTAAAATATTAAACCGATATGAAATCAGCACCAGAATCGGCAGCGCCGCTGCTACAAAGAAAGCCACGGCAGGATTCAGCGTATAGATTGTAAAGCTGATAGCCGCCATACTGCCAAGATTAGCAATTAATGTTAAGATATCATCGGTAAATAAAGTAGCAATCGTATCTACATCATTACTGAAATAAGACATCCATTCACCGCTGGTCTTCGACTGAATCGTAAAAATAGACAGATGCCGCAGCTTTTCACTCATGCGGATCTTAATTTCCACAATGACTGACTGGGTCAGTCTGCTCAGCGTATATTGTTTAATTAAATCAGCTGCACCGCTCAGCAATACAGCACCTAAATAAACAAAAGCTAAAGACAGTACACCTTGCGCGATACCAGGCACAATATGCTCATCGGTAATCTGTTTCAAGAGCAAAGAAGGCAGCAGCTGCAGATAAATACCGGCAGCAATGGATAAGAAGCAGAAAAAAGATATCAGCTTCTTTGCTTTGAATCCTGATAATATTGAGGGTACTAATATTTTATGCTTCATCACATTCACCGCCTTCTAATTGAATCACCTGGTCGCAGACATCAAAAATCAATGGCCGGTGAGAGAATACAAAAATAATTTTTCTATTTGCTAATTCACGAATCATTTCAATCAGCTGAATTTCAGTTTTATGATCCACATTAGCAAACGGATCATCGAGGATCAATATTTCTGCGTCTGAATATAAAACACGGGCCAAGCTGATACGCTGCTGCTGACCGCTTGAACACTGACTGCCGTTTTCACCGATTTCTTTATCATCATTCAATTCATCAAGACATGCCTGACGCTTGCTTTCCTTATAATCGTTATCCCGCTGACTGCCCCAGGTTATCACCTCACACAGCGTACCATTTACACAAGATAATTGATGCGGCATATATTTAAGAAGAGCCGCTTTGCTTGCTTCAGAGAGTGCCTTCACTTCACAATCATTAATTTTATAACTGCCTTCATAATCATAAAAACCACACAAGGTTCTCGCCAGCGCGCTTTTGCCGCTGCCTACCGCCCCGCGGATACCGATTAGTGAAGGCTTGGTCACCTTTAGATTAAAATCACAGAAGGCCGTATGCCTTGCCTGCGGATACATATAAGATACATGAGCTAATTCTAAAGTATTTACAGGTGCGCTCAATGATTCGCCGCTGCCATCCTGTTCCCGCTCAAGCAAGGCAGATATATTATGCCAGCTGGCAATAGCTCCTTGCTGAACATTGAATACCTTGCTGGCTACCGTTGAACGCTGAGCTAAGGTTCCCATCAGCGAAATCATTGAAAGCAATGCGCCAACGCTCATACCTCGATTGACAACCTTTAAGCTGCCCAATCCGACAACAACAACCACGGATAAAGACGCGATGCCCAGATAAATGGGTGCCAAGCCGTTTTTCATGAAGGAAGCCAAGCCATTAGTATCACCCTGCTTTTGAAAAGCTTCACGCAAAGCCTCCAGATTTAATTCTTCACAGCCGCTCATACGCGCGAATGTCAGCTCATCCAATGTCTTCTTCAATTTAACACTTGCCTCACTGTTTGCCTTTACTGCCAGTTCATTTTTAGCCACCACTTTTTTCTTCATCGCGTTGGCACATAAAATAGCAAACGGCAGCGGAATACAGCCAAGCAGTGTCAGCTTCCAGTCAAGCATTGCCAAAGCTGCCAGATAAGCAAGCATCAGCACCCATGTATCCCAGATTTCAGTCACCGTTTTACGAATTGCTTCAACAAGCAGATCGACATCCTTGACACATGTATTTAGCACATCACCGCTGCCTTTTAATTCAAGCTCATCATTTTTAGTATGAAACAGAGCTTCCATTAATGAATAACGCAGATTAGCACTCAACCGATTTGCCATCACTCTTACTGAATAACGCTTAAAGAAACGAAAAAACTGATAAGCGATGGTTACCGCGGCTAAAATAATGACCGCATAAACAACATCGTCATAGCTGCCGCCCAGTACCTGATCAATACACCAGCCCTGAATGATGGGCACCAATGCTGACAAGCAGTTATAAGGCAGACCGCCAAGACCGCTTAACAGCAGCGGCATGCGAATCTGCTTGATATAGCTTTTTAATTCTTGCTTCTGCTGCGGACTCGTAAAATACATTTTCATACCCCCTAAAAGAAAACACAGCCGATACGCTGTGTTTATTAAACATCATAAGTATCGATGTTAGCTGGACCACCTTACGCATGCAGGTTGGTGTGGGATCAAACGAGCTAACTCTCTAACCCAACTCTTGATAACTGGTTATTTTCTATTTCTATTAAAGCATAATGAAAATGAAAACGCAATCAAAATAATTCATAAACGGTTTGATTGACATTTGAAAAAAGAACCATTAAACTAACAATAGTAAGTCGGCGAACTAATGATACATATAGCCCGCATTCATCTATTTGTTAAGGGTTTAAAGTTGAAAATTAATGAACCGTGCGCTACAATTGTACATATGCTTAAGGAGGGGGTACACGATGTCTATTACTGTAGGAATCGACATGGGATCGACAACTGTCAAGTTTGTGATCCTCAACGAGCATAATGAAATTCTCTATAAGAGTTATGACCGTCATAAATCAAAAGCAAAAGAGATGGTCTATGATAAATTCAAAAGCTTAAAGTCTTTATTAGCCAATGAAGAAATCGCGTTGGCAATTACCGGTTCAGCCGGACTCGGTTTTGCGCATCTTGGCAATTTGCCTTTTGTGCAGGAAGTTTTTGCCTGCGGTGAGGCCGTAAAAAAATATGAGCCGCAATGTGATGTCGTCATTGAACTGGGTGGCGAGGATGCCAAAATTCTGTTTTTAAAGGGTGCTATTGAAGAACGCATGAATTCTACCTGTGCCGGCGGTACCGGGGCTTTCATCGACCAAATGGCTGCTTTATTAAATCTTGATTTGGAGACGTTTGACCGCTTATCGTTAGAGCATACGATGATTTATCCGATTGCCTCACGCTGCGGGGTGTTTGCGAAGACTGACTTACAGCCGCTGATTAATCAAGGAGCCGATAAAGGCAATCTGGCAGCGAGTATTTTTCAATCCGTTGTTGATCAGACTATTACCGGACTTGCCCAAGGCCGTAAAATTGAAGGCAACGTTTTATTCCTCGGCGGCCCACTGTCCTTCTTAAAGGGACTGCAGCAGCGCTTTGTGGAAACCTTAAAGCTCAGCCGTGATCAGGCGGTATTCCCGGAAATCGGGCCTTATTTTGTAGCCTTAGGGGCTGCTACCTATGCCAAGGCGGAAACTGAAACCTATACCTATGATGAATTGCTGGAACTGTTTGAAAAGATTAAGAACACGGTTTCTGAACATCAGGGCTGTGAACCTTTGTTTAAGGATGAAGATGACTATCAGCAATTTGTTGCCCGGCATAATCAGCAAGCCGTTGCTGCCAATGATTTAAACACCTATAAGGGTAATGCCTATCTCGGTATTGACGCTGGATCGACGACAACAAAGCTGGTTTTAATTGATGAAGCAAACCGCATTCTCTATTCACATTATACAAGCAATCTCGGTAATCCCGTTGATGTTGTATTAGATCAGCTGAAAGTGATTTATGCGGCTGCCAATAAAGACATGAAGATTCAAAGCAGCTGTGTGACCGGTTATGGCGAAGATTTAATCAAGAGTGCTTTTCATGTAGATCACGGCATTGTGGAAACTATTGCCCACTTCAATGCCGCCCGTTATTTTAATCCAAATGTTGATTTCATTTTGGATATTGGCGGACAGGATATGAAATGCTTCCGAATTAAAGACAACAGCATTGATGATATCTTGCTGAATGAAGCATGTTCATCAGGCTGCGGTTCATTCCTTGAATCCTTTGCTTCATCACTTGGTTATAAAATTGATGAATTTTCAAAGCTCGGATTGAAATCAAAAAATCCAGTCAACCTTGGTACACGCTGTACGGTTTTCATGAATTCATCAGTGAAGCAGGCGCAAAAAAATGGTGCTACGATTGAGGATATCTCTGCCGGTTTAGCCATTAGTGTCGTTAAGAATGCCTTATACAAGGTAATTCGGGCACGAAGCTCTGAAGATCTGGGTGAAAATATCGTTGTTCAGGGCGGAACCTTTGCCAATGACGCTGTGCTTGCCGCTTTTGAAAAGGAATGCGGCCATCATGTCATCAGACCGACGATTGCTGGTTTGATGGGAGCTTATGGCGCCGCATTATATGCGAAAGCTCACGCGCCCAAGGAATCAGCGCTCTATACGGGTGAACAGTTAATAAACTTCTCCCATTCCACAAAGGCTGAACACTGCCGCTTCTGCGCCAATCACTGCAACCTGACGATCAATACATTTAATGACGGCAGCCAGCAGATTGCCGGCAATAAGTGTGAACGGCCTTTAAACAAGGGCAAGATGGCTAAGAAACCGCTGCCTGATTTATATACCTATAAGTTTAATAAGCTGCTGACGTATCAGAATACCGATGGCACAAAGGGTACGATCGGCATCCCGATGGTTTTAAATATGTATGAAAATATTCCTTTCTGGCAGCCATTCTTTAAACACCTTGGTTATTCAGTCGTGTTGTCAGGACGCAGCAGCCGGGCCTTATATATCCGCGGTCAAAATACAATACCTTCGGATACGATCTGTTACCCGGCAAAGCTTGTTCACGGTCATATTCAAACCATTATTAATCATAAGGTAGATAAGATATTCTATCCTTGTATGTCTTATAACTTCGATGAAAAGATTTCTGATAATAATTATAACTGTCCGGTGGTTGCTTATTATCCAGAAGTTATTCAGAATAATATGGAGCTTGCCAATATCCCGCTGCTGTCGTTCTTTATCGGCATGCAGGACCCAAAAGTATTTGAAAAAAAGATTTATAAATATTTAAAGGCAGCTGGTTTTGACTGCACAAAAAAAGAAATCAAAGAAGCCAGCGCGGCAGCTTATGCGTCTTATTATGCATATAAGGAAGATATCTATCAGCAAGGTGAAAAGGCATTGGCTTATGCCAAGGAGAATCACCTAAAAACTATTATTCTCTGCGGCCGTCCTTATCACATTGATCCGGAAATAAATCATGGTATCCCTCAGCTTTTAAGCAGTTTAGATCTGGTTGTTGTTTCTGAAGACAGCCTGCGGCCAAGGGAAAGGATGGAAGTGAATGTGCTGAATCAATGGACATATCACGCCCGGATGTATAATGCTGCCATCATTGCCGGTGAGCTTGATGAAACAGAATGCATTCAGCTGATCAGCTTTGGCTGCGGTATTGATGCCATTACCGGTGATGAGCTGCGCGATCAGCTGCGGAAACGCCATAAATTATATACCGGAATCAAAATCGATGAAATCGACAATCTCGGCGCCGTGTGCATCCGTGTTCGATCACTGCTGGCGGCAATGGAAGAAAGGAAGCGTGATTCATGAGTGAGGTTGTAAAGTTTACTGAAGAAATGAAGGCAACGCATACAATTCTGATTCCTTATATGCTGCCGATTCATTTTGAAATGATTGCCCAATGTCTGCGCAAAGAGGGCTATAAAGTAGAATTACTAAAAACCAGCGGGCGCAGAATTGTTGATGAGGGACTTCGCAGCGTCCATAATGATACATGTTATCCTGCCCTGTTAGTTATCGGCCAGATGCTTGACGCGCTTAAAAGCGGCCAGTATGACCCTGATAAAACAGCCTTGATGATCACTCAGACAGGCGGCGGCTGCCGTGCCAGTAATTATATTTTCCTGCTGCGCAAAGCATTGAAACAAAGTGGTTTTCCACAGGTGCCAGTAATTTCCGTCAACACCAGCAATCTTGAATCCAACCCGGGTTTTAAACTGACCCCCAACCTGATTATGCATGTGCTCTATGCTGCCATGTACGGTGATGCTTTGATGTGTCTTGCCAATCAGGTAAAGCCTTATGAGATCAATAGTCAAGATACTCAAAAGCTGCTTGATCAATGGTGTGAGGAAATGGTCAAACAGTTTGATTCTACTCGCTTTTTACATTTTAAAAAGAATATCAAAAGGATGATTCAAGATTTTGAAGCGATTCCAGTCAGCGGTGAAAAGAAAATCAAGGTTGGTATCGTCGGCGAGATTTATATGAAATACGCACCGATCGGCAATAACTATTTAGAAGACTTTTTGATTCGTGAAGGCATGGAGCCTGTCCTTTCCGGAGTCATGGATTTTGCCATGTACTGCTTAAAAAACAACATTCTCGATGTCGGCTTCTATGGTTTCTCTACCAAAACCTTATTGGTGAATAAAACTGTTTTGGCACTGCTTCAGCGTTATCAGAATCTGATGATTAAAATGATTAATCAATCCCGCTTTGAAGCGCCGACACCCTTTGCCAAGCTGCCTGCCTATGCCGATGGCTATATCTCCACCGGTGTTAAAATGGGTGAAGGCTGGCTGCTGACCTGCGAAATGCTTGATCTGATCGATCATGGCGTAAAAAATATTGTATGCTGTCAGCCTTTTGGCTGTCTGCCGAATCATATTGTTGCGAAGGGCATGACCCGAAAGATTAAGGATCAATACCCTGATTCCAATATTGTTGCCATTGACTACGATCCCGGCGCAACAGAAATTAATCAGGAAAACCGACTGAAACTAATGTTGAGCAATGCGAGAGTGAACGCCCAGCGTGATAAAACATAAAAAAAGCACACGATTGTGTGTTTTTTTATGCTTTACCTTCAAGCTTTAATTCCTTTTCTTTCTTAATATCAATCAACAATGCCGCGGCACACAGAATGATCTGCGTCAGCGGTAAGACTGCCCAAATACCATTAATATCAAAGAATACTGGCAGAATCAGCATCAACAGCGGTGTCAGCAGCAATGGATCGCCATAAATCAGCAACGTTGAGGCACGGGTTTCCCGGATAGCATAGAAATAAGAAGAATAACATTTCACCAATCCCGCAAAGAAGAAAGCCACGCTGGAAATCAGACAGGCGCTCTCAATCATGACTCCTGCCTCGCTGGACGCACCGAAGATGACTGGAATCAGCGAATCAAAGGCAACGATCAGCACCCCAAATAAGATACCAAGCAGCATTACCAATCGGCGCGCGCGGCGCAGCAGTGATCGTACCAAATCATGACGTCCGGCACCGTTGCAATAGCTGATCAGCGGCTGTACGCCCTCACCGATCCCATGCAGCAGCTCCATCGTCGCCTGTAAAACATAAGACAGTGCTGAATAAGCCGCAACAGCGATTTCACCGCCATAATTCAAGCATTGCCAATTGGCGAAAATAATAACGATGGATGGTGAAAAGGTTAACCCAAACGGTGAGACACCGATTCTTATAATATTTTTGCACATGCGTTTATTTAATACAAAGTCGCTGCGCTTCAGCGGATTCTTTTTATCGGTAAATATCAGCAGCAGGCAGAATAATGCCGAGAAGCCCTGAGCAGCTACAGTCGCTAAAGCCGCACCGCTCATCCCCATCGAAGGCACCAATACCGCATCCAAAACAATGTTGGTAAATAAAGAAAACAACATGATCAGCATTGCCTGAATTGAACGGTTGCTGTTTCTTAAAATGGGTGTACAGCCTGTCCCAAAGATTTGAAGCGACGACCCAAGCACGATCACAAACAGATATTCATAGGCCAGATCATAAACCTCGCCCTTCGCTCCAAACAGTCTTAAAAGCCATGGTGTAGAAATAAAAATCAACGTTATTGACAAGATTGCAAATAGGCACAGCAGCATTAGCGTATTCCCTTTCGCCTGCCGTGACGCATTCTCATCCTCAGCCCCCCGATACGTCGAAATGAGCACAGAACCGCCGACGCCGATACCGGTTGATACAGCTAATATAAATGAAGCAATCGGCCAGCCGATATTAATTGCCGCCAAACCCGCATCTTTTAACGCGTTCCCGACGAAATATCCATCAACAATCGCATAAAACCCACTCAGCAGCATTGTCAGCATTGATGGCAGCACATAACGCCAAAACTGCTTTTCAATCTTTTCGTGTGTCATAATAAAACCTCCCGACTCTCAGTATAAACTATGGAGTAACTCCAAGGTCAAGAGGTTCTTTTTATTTCACAGGTATCAAAATTTCAGAATAATACTCACTGGCATCGGTTTCACTGACAGCCAGCATGTAATTAATATAAATCGTTCCAGTCGGCTGATACCCCTTTTGCTTCACTTTTTGAAAGAGCGGCTCGATCTGTGCTTTGATATCTTTATGGTCATTAAATTTCATCAATATCCGCGCGCACAGCTCAGTTTCCTCTAATAACGGACAAGTCTTATCCTTTAATAAATGGAACTCGTCTTCCATCTGTTTTTCCAATAAAATCATAAACGCTGACTGTACAATCAAATCATTTTGCTGATGATAAACACCGACCAGCTGACAGACATCAAAAATATCTGAAGCAAATATCCGCTTGCTCTTGCGATAAGCCGCCATCTCATTTTTACCTCTAAGCAGCACGTAATAAGCTGGCATCGGCTGAATTTTCACATCCCCCATCGCGGCTTTAATTTCATCTACATTCTGAGCGGTCAAAGCGAGTTTTTTTAAGATCAACTTCTGTTCCTCTATCTGTGCCTTAATCTCTGCTTCCTTGATCGTTAATGTCTGCTGGAGCTGATCCAGATCCCCTTGATAAAGAATCGTATGAATATCCTGTAAGCTTAAATCCAAACGCCGGTAAAATAAGATATCGATCAGCAAGTTAATATCAGTTAATTCATAGCTGCGGTAATGATTCAATTCATTTACTGACGGCTTTACTAAACCCTTTTTTTCATAAAAGCGAAGCGTATCACTGCTGATACCAAATAGACGGGCAATTTCACTGATCTTAAAATTTTCACTCATAGACAGCCTCCCTTTCTATTATTATATCAGAAATTATTTTACTGCATAAAAAAAGAGGCATTGATCCTCTAGCTTTCAATAACATCCCGCTCATATTCAAGCAATGCCTGCTTGCGGACAATACCGCCGGCATATCCAACCAATTGTTGATTTTTACCGATAACACGATGACACGGTATGATAATACAAA
This sequence comes from Dielma fastidiosa, assembly GCF_003475485.1. Lineage (NCBI taxonomy): Bacteria > Bacillati > Bacillota > Erysipelotrichia > Erysipelotrichales > Erysipelotrichaceae > Dielma > Dielma fastidiosa. The sequence goes on from NZ_QRQL01000001.1 coordinate 820,167, forward strand.
TGGGATTGCGGTTATTGGCATTGCCGACTGCCCGTACTGCTTTCGGCGAACCCACAGCCTCTGCAATCTGCTGATAAGAGCGTGTTTCACCAAAAGGTATCCGCTGTAATTCAGCCCAGACCCGCTCCTGAAAAGGGGTGCCATGGACAGACATCGGCACATCAAACTGCAGCCGCTTGCCTTTAAAATATTCCTTCAGCTGTTTTTTTACCAGCTTGGAGCATGGTGTTTCTTCGGCACTTTCACATTTTTCATTCACAAAAACAAGCGAAACTAATTCGCCCTCAATAACACCTATACGCAGCAATCCAATTGCTGATTTAAAATAGTCTATCTGCATTTCCTTTTCTTTATTCATCCCTGATACTCCTGCCTGCTTAGTGGAAATAATTATACTACTTTTTTTATCTTTTGAATATGGATAATTTTACTAAATTATCCAATGCCTTATAAGCCCCTTATTTATTTGCACATTTTAGTTATCTATGAGTGAAATATTTGTAGTTTTGTGCAAATGTTTTGCACATACTAACAAGCTTTCGCTTCTTGTTTTACTTTTAAAAAATCGAGTGTTATAATTTGACTATCAAGGAGGATTTTGTATGAGCAAACCTAATCCATTAAAACAAATCGTAGCTAAACAAAAAAAGGGTGAACCGGTAGGTATCTACTCTGCCTGCAGTGCCAATGAATATGTCATTGAAGCTGCACTGGAATGCGCAAAGCGCGACAATGCTTGTGTGCTGATTGAAGCCACTGCCAATCAGGTTGACCAAAACGGCGGTTATACTGGCATGAAACCGGTAGATTTCAAAGCCTTCGTCATGAATATCGCCGATAAGGTTGGGGTTGATAAAGACCGTATTTTCTTAGGCGGGGATCATCTTGGCCCATTAACCTTCGCAAGTAAAAATGAAGCTGAAGCAATGGCTGACGCGAAAGAGCTTGTCAGATGCTATGTAGCTGCTGGCTTTACTAAAATTCATATTGATACAAGTATGAAAGTAGCCAGTGATGATCCTAATGTCCGTTTAAGTGATGAGATTATCGCTCAGCGCGGTGCTGAATTAGCCAGAGTCTGTGAAGATACTTATCAGGAATTATTAAAAACTGAACCTGATGCGGTAAGACCGGTTTACATCGTCGGCAGTGAAGTACCAATTCCAGGCGGTGCTCAAGATCCTAACGCCGGCATGCAGGTAACCCGCGTTGAAGATTTCAAAGCAACTGTCAAAGCATTTGAAGATGCTTTCGCGGCTAAGGGTTTAAGCGATATCTGGCAGGATGTTATCGGGGTTGTCGTTCAGCCGGGTGTTGAAGAAAAGGATGCTGGCTGTACGGAATATGACCGTGCGAAAGCCGCTGAACTGATGGCAGCCATTAAAGATTACCCAAATCTGGTATTTGAAGGTCACTCTACCGATTATCAGACAAAATATAAATTAAGAGAGTTAGTTGAAGACGGCGTCGGCATCTTAAAAGTAGGGCCAGGCCTGACTTATGCGATGCGTGAAGCATTATTCGCGCTGGCTTATATGGAAGATATGATTCTTCATGGCAAGGACGATGAAAAATCTGATTTCATCAATGTTCTCGAAAAAGCTATGATGGATGATCCAAAGAATTGGCAAAAGCACTATCATGGCAATGCTGATGAATTATGGTTCAAACGTAAATTCTCATTCTCTGATCGTTCCCGTTACTATATGCCGGTTGAAAGTGTAAAGGCTGCGAAAGATAAGCTGATTGCTAATTTGAGAAAATATGGTATCTCATTGGCCGTATTGTCTCAGTTTATGCCGATTCAGTATACTAAAGTACGCTGCAATGAATTAGAAAATGATCCGGAAGCTTTAATTAAGGATCGTATTAAAAATACTATTGACGAATACTTATACGCGTCACATCAAGAAGTTCTATAATTATTAAGCTCGCTCAGCGAGCTTTTTTTGACATAAAAAGGCGCGGTTTGTCCGCGTCTTTATCGATCATGCTTAGGCCCAAAATCAACCTGCGGCAGCAATTCACTGATTACTTCCATGGCCTCCACAAATCTGAGCTGTTGTTCAGGGGTAAATTTTTGGATTTCCTCAAAAGCATGCTTTGAGTATTTGCTTTCAATTTCTTCAATGACCCGCTCACCCTTTTCAGAGACCAGAATATAAATGATGCGGCGGTTTTCCTTGCAATACTGCCGCTTCACATAGTCCATTTCAACCAAATGATTGATCAGCTGCGTTGCCTGCTGACGGCTCATCTGCATCTTATCCGCATATTCACTCATCGTCATCATGCCGCAGTATTTCAGATACCAAATCGTACTCATCTGATTGGTTGTGAGATCATAATCGAATTTATAGTAAGCCGCAAATGTTTTGTTAATGCCCTCTAAGCTGCTGCTGACATAACGCATCAGGACGTCGCGCATCTGCTGTTCATTTAGTTTATCATATCCCTTTGTATTCATTCTAATCCACCTGCCATATGTTACCATTATAGCACAATCATTACTCTTTGACTTTATATTTAAAGTATTGTCAAGAAAAAAGACAGAGGGCTCTGTCTTTTTTTACTATTTTTTAACTGCTTCCTTAACTGCCGCACTAATTCCCTGGCAGTCCAGCGTAGCGCCGGAAATTGTATCAACCTCTGAGCTGTCAGCGTCGATAATTGCCTGAATATAATCACTTAATTGTGTATCATCCATAAATAAGAATTCTTTGCCTTCAACAGCTTCTACATTGGTGATTTTACCATCAGCAATTGTTACTTCAATCTTGATATCACCATGCTGACCTTTATATATTGCGTCATATTTACCATCTTCTAATTTAGGATCAGCAGGTTTTTCTTCATTGCTGCCTGCCTCAACAACACTGGTTACTGTGCTCTTGCCGTCAAAGGCATGCTGAGCCGCCGCGCGTCCTGAAGCAATGGCTTCTGAAAGGAAAACACCATTTTGATAAAGATTAGATACATAGCTTCCTAATTCACCAGCTTCATATAAGTTAGGAATCGGATTGCCGTCCCAATCAAGTACCTGTGAATGCGTATTGCGCTGAGCACCGCCGGTAGTCGCAACTAAGGTTGGCGTTAATTCAACTGCATAATAAGGCGCCTGATCAATTTTTTCCATCGTTGCCGGATCACGGTTGAAATCACTGTCAGCACCCGCATCAACCATTGCGTTATAACGATCGATCGCCGCTTTTAATTCAACAGGATCACGGCCGATCTTTTCAGCTAATTCTTCAATCGTATCCGCTTTGATGATCCATCCCTTAGCAATTTCATCTTCATTATTCTTTGACCAAACATAGCCTTCAGTCGTAATTGGCCAAGACAGCCACTGACTTGCTACTGATTCACTTGAAGCCAGCTTGTCATCAAAAATCAAATGGACAGGCAGCGCTCTTTCATGAGGTAAATCCACATAACGTCCATATTCAACATACTTCATATGCTGACGATGATAATCCTTTGATTCATTATAGAAACGCTGAGTATCAGAATCAATTTCAATCCAAGCACCTGATTTAAAGGTCATATTTCGCATAAATGTTGATTCATACTCAGGCACCTTGATGCCTAACCAGAAACCGCCGGACTGTGTCTGATTATTCATGTGCCACATTTTCGCGCCAACCTTCATCAGCATGCGGATACCATCCCCTGTATTGCCAGGTGTACCAGCTGTATAAACCGTATCCATACCATGATAGTTGCGCTGCATTTCAAGATTATTTTCGAAACCGCCGCAGGCCAGCAGCACACCTTTATTGGCTTTGATCCGAATTAGATTGCCTTCTGGATCCTGTGCGATGACACCAAGAATAGCCTTCGTCTGCGGGTCTTGAATCAAATCAATGGCCGGTGTGGAATAAGCCACCTCAATGTTATCTCGCATTTCAACGGCCGCGTTGAACCCCTTCCAAACGCCGCCGTTTTCAAAAGCACCTGAGCCTTCCTTGCGGATGTGGGCCGAAGTGCCTTCAAAACCTGCGCCCGGGAATTCAGCAAATTCGACAACCAAACTGCCCCAGCGAAGCGGACCGCCGCCAACATAACCAACCTCATAACCGGCCGCGTTGACAGTGCCCTGAACCCATTTAATCTGATCAGCGAATTCCGTCGCTAAGAAATCAAGATATTCTTCAGGAATTGGATTCGGCTCATTACAATTTCTGATATATTCTTTAAAACCCTCTACCCCTGACTCAGAAGGTACGATAAATGTCTGCCCGGAAGCAATTGAATTACCGCCCGCTAATGTTTCCGGCATTTTTTCAAGCACTAGAATACTGGCATCCGGCGCAATATCACTGGCTTCCAAAGCTGCCGCTTCACCGGCTAAACCATAGCCTACGATCAGAAAATCAACTTCCCTGTCCCACTTCTCTTCAGTTTTTGGTTCCGCTGCCGTACTGCATCCAAAAGCTGTCAGAAGCATGAACATCGATACTACTAAACCTGTTAATCGTCTTCCTATGTTCATTTTCATCCTCCTCGAACATTGTCATGAAATCATTTCCCTTTTCATTCATGATTATTTATAGTAAACAACTGGTTACTATTTCATTGTAACATCTTAAGCCTTTTTGTCAATAATTTCACTTATAATTTGTTATTAAATTATCAATTTGCCAATTTACTTGTGAAGGAGGACTCAATTTATAAATATATCCTTTATATTTTCACAATTCAAAATAAAAGAGAGCCTGCGCTCTCTAAATTTCCATGATTTGCTGATAAAGATGCTTCATCTGCTTTCTCATTTCATTATATTTCTTATGCTTATCCAGATTTGGATCGTAGCTTACTGTATGCAATTCCTTATTCACGGCGCGATACCCCTCTGCCACATTCGAGTATAAGCCTAACGCGCACGCAGCAACCAAAAATGCTCCGGCAGCTGTGCTCTCACTGTTATCACTGCGGGTTATTCTGCATCCGCAAACATCGGCTAACAGCTGAGAAAAGCCTTCACTCGCTGACATACCGCCACTGATACAGATTGAATCAACTGCCGCATACTTTTTGAAATGTTCAATATTTTCAGCAATTTCCATGCAGATACCTTCAAGCAGAGCTTTCAGCATCGCTTCTTTGCTTGTCTTAAGGGTTAAATTATAAAACATCGCCGTAGCGCCGCTGTTCCAATCCGGCGTTGAGCGGCCCTGAAAGTATGGCAAGACAATACAGCCATCAGAATCCGCATGCAATGCGGTTTCATTCATCCACCCGTAAAAATCCTCATGATCGCTGCAGAAGGCAGAATGGAACCATTCAAGCGCTGAGCTGCACGTAAGAACACTAGCTTCAAGGATATACTGTGAAGCGACAGACGCCGCGTTGCAGACCACATCCATTGCTAAATGGTTTGGATAATGCTCACAGGGTGTCAAAAGGAAGGCACCGGTACCCAAGGTTAAGGAACAGATTCCCTCACTGACCGCACCCTGACCAATCATGCCGCATTGCTGATCACCGCCGGCACTGATGATTGGCAGGCCGGTGCGAATACCGGTAAGCGCCGCGAAGTCATCACTTACCGATGCAATGATACTGCCGGCTTCATGCAGCTCACACAGCTTTTCTTGATCAATGCCGAATAATTTCAGCTGCTCCTCATCCCAATGCCCCTGCCTAAGATTCATCAGCAATGAACGGCTGCCATAGGTCTTATCACTGGCGAACTGATTGCTCATAACATGAATCAAATAATCAGGAATAACTAACAGTTTATAAGCCTGATCATAAAGATCACGGCGATTTTCCTTCAGCCATTTCATTTTAGAGCCGGAAAACACCGGATTCACACGTGATCCGCAGCGTGAGAAAATCAATTCATTATAACTCATTAAATCATTGCAGCACTCAACACAGCGGCGATCCTGCCACATAATCGCATCAGAGAGCGGCTTACCTTTTTCATCAACCGCGATTACACTTGAGCGCTGTGAAGTCAAGGCTACCGCGTCAATATCATGCCCTGAAAGATTCGACACAATATCGATCAGCGCGCCGCGGAAATCTTGCGGATCTTGTTCAATATACCCATTATCAAGCAGTTTTACCTGATACTTTTTTTGACAGCTGGCAAGCTGTGAACCATCTGCCGCATAGACGATGCCGCGCATACTTGAGGTACCGACATCAATGACTAAGATTTTCACTGCTTTCACCTCTTTCCTCAAGAATACGGTGAATATGAATCGTCAGATACATAATTTCCTGATTCGTCAGCGCAGTTTTAAACCGGCCATGCAGATATATCTCAATCTTTTTCACGCACTCATATTCAACCGCTAAACTGCTGATGATCTGTTCATACAGCATTTCTTGTTTTTCTGACGGCAGCAGCTGATCTGAAATCAACCGCTGAACAAACAGTCTCAGATGCGTGACAAAACGCGAATAAGCAATGCTGTCCTCATCATAAATCAATCTGAAATTATACTTCACAATATCTAAAATATCGGCAACTACCTCATTAATCAGCGTCATCTTACCGCTGTATGGATTACGCTGCTGAGCGGTAATAAAATGAAAAGCAATATTTCCCACTTCATCCTGAGGCAATTCAACACCGGCTTTTTCCTTCATCAGTTTTAACGCGTATTCCCCCACATCAAACTCATTAGGATTAAAGCGCTTCATATCCAAGGTATAGAAATTCTGAAACTGAATACCATTTTTCATTCGCTGGGCCGCAAAAGCCAGATGGTCTGTCAATGCGAGATAAATATGGTCAACTAGCCCCATCTGATACGTATCTAAGGCATAATCAATCACCATTTTGGCAATCTCAAAATAGATACTGTCAGTATCCACCACCAGCCGCATCATGTTCTTGGAAATTTCACGATCCTTCAGGATAAATACCTTTTCAATATCTTTCTTATCAAGATGAGCACCAATCGCTTTATTATAACCGATCCCCTTACCCATCAAAATAATTTCCTGACCCTCATCATTTAATGCCAGAATCAATGAATTATTCAACACCTTTACAACTCGCATAGCTTCTCATCCCTCTTACTTCCAACGCTTTATTTAGCGCCGTTATCTTTGATAACCTTCTGATACCACATAAAGCTGTCTTTTTTAATTCTTCTTAAATCCTTCAAATCATGATCCTCACGATTGACATAAACAAAACCATAACGCTTTTTGAACCCCTGATGTGAACTCAGCAAATCCATGAATGACCATGGACAGTAGCCCATCATTTCCACACCATCTTCAATCGCATCGCTGATTGCATCAATATGAGCATCTATATAAGCTATTCGATAATCATCATGAACATGACCGTCTTCAGTTAACACATCAGCGGTGCCTAAGCCATTCTCAGTGACAATCATCGGCAGATGATAACGCCGATAATAATCATTCAGCACAAGACGCAGTCCCATCGGATCGATCTGCGCGCCATACTCACTGGCCTTCAGATTCTCATTCTTCTCATCACGGCAGTAGCCATATTGATCAAAATCAACCTCATTGCCGCGGAATACTCTTGATCCAATCGGATGCTTTTCATCCGCCGGCAGATAGCTGGCACATAAGGTACGATAATAATTCAGTGCGATGTAATCAATCTTAGCCTTTTTTAAAATCTCTTGATCTTCCTTCGGCATCTGCGGCACAATATTTCTTTCCTTCAGATAACGCATGTAATAGCCTGGATATTCACCATTCATATGCATCTCAAGACAATAGTTCGTCTTAAAATTATCATTCATTCTGGCGGCCCAGACATCCATCGGCTGATTGGTCAGCGGATAGGTGCAGGTAGAAGACACCGCCGGCCCTACTTTACCATCCTTCACTAATTCATGACAGGCATTTACCGCTAAGGCATGCGCAAGGAACATATGATAATCCATTTGAGCACGCATCTTATCCGCCTGATAATCATCTTCCACATATATATTCATGCGGTTATTTACTCGAATCATCAAATTTTGTTCATTATGCACCTGCCAGATTTTTACCCGATCACCAAAAGCCTGAAAGCAGATACGGGCATAACGTTCAAATGCAAAGGCGCATTCGCGGCTTTCCCAGCCATTGTATTTCTCAACTAAAGCATACGGCAAATCAAAATGATACAGCGTTACCAGCGGCTGAATGCCATTGCTGATTAATTCATCGATAACCTGATTATAGAAATCAATACCATGCTGATTCACTTCACCGTCGCCGTCTGGAATGATTCTTGTCCATGCCAGAGAAAAACGATAAGCCTTCATTCCCAATTCTTTCATTAATGCGATATCTTCACGCCAATGATGATAGAAATCGCTGGCTACCTTACTGTCAGCCTGTTTATCAGAATGCTTAAATGAATTATAATCCGCAACACTCATCCCCTTGCCGTCTTCATCCCAGCCGCCTTCAATCTGAAAAGCGGAAGAAGAAGCACCCCATAGAAAATGTTCAGGAAAACGTTCTTTCATTTTATACCTCCTAACGTGCTGCCACAATGACAGTTGTATTAATATCAGCCTTAGCCTTTGGCAGACCAGTTACCACTGAGAATTCATTCGTATTGCTGATAACTACCGGTACACTCATATCAAAGCCTTCTTTTTTCAATGCTTCAAGATCAAAAGAAATGATCTTTGTACCCTTTTTAACAAAACTGCCCTCTTCGACATTCTTCGTAAAATGCTTGCCATTTAATTTTACGGTATCCATACCTACATGAATTAAAATTTCCGTACCATCCTGCAAAGTCAAACCAATCGCATGCAAAGTCGGATAAATCAGACTGACCGTACAATCAGCCGGCGCTACAACTTCACCCTTACTTGGAATAATCGCAATCCCTTTACCTAAAGCACAGGAAGCAAATACTTCATCATTTACATCTGTAAGCTCAATCGCTTCGCCCTCAATCGGTGACGCAATTTCCACATCAACATGATCAGGAAGTTCAACGACTACATTCTTTTTAACTGTTTCTTTACTGTCAACATCATCAAAACCAATAAAATAAGTCATTGCTGCCGCACCAAAGAAGGCAACCCCAATACCAATTAAGTAGAAAGCAAATCGTGTCATGCCATAAGCCGCATAGGTGAAGATAGTCAAGATACCATTATTAGCAAAAGCATCACCATATACGTTCCCCAGACCCATGACAGCACCGCCGATTGCACCGCAGATTACCGCATAAACCATTGGTTTTTTCAGACGCAGGTTACAGCCGTAGATGGCAGGTTCAGTGATACCCACTAAGGTTGCCGCAATGGCTGAAGAAGCCGCAACTTGTTTCAGATCCTTGCTCTTTGTTTTAAGCATAACACCTAAAGCCGCGCCGCCCTGTGCAAAGTTTGCAGAACCGGCAAAAGCTAATAAATTCTGATGACCATTAACCGCAACATCATTTAAACCAATTGGCAGCAAGGCACGGTGAGCACCAAAAATAACACATACGCCCCACAGACCGCCGATCAGCGCGCCGCCAAGCACAGCACTGACATTCATAATTGAATCATAGATAAATTGTACGCCGTTACCAACATAAATACCGATTGGGCCTAATACAACAAATACCAGCGGCAGCATAATTAACAGCTCAAGACCCGGAACTAAGATAATTTGAAGAATCTCAGGAATGAACTTTTTCAGATATTTTTCCAGCACCGCCATTACGATTACCGCCAAAATGATTGGAATTACTGATTCAGTGTAAGAGAAAATCTTAACGGATTCACCAATCTGCCATGCACCCTTCATGATTGGCAAACCAAAGATCGTTGAAGCAACCTCCGTATTTTGAATCATTGCATCGATGGCTGGATAAACTAATGTACCGCCGATCGCCATCGCAATTACCTGATTACATTTTAATGCTTTTGCTGTTGTATATGCAAGGAAGATAGGCATAAAGTAGAAAATAACCTGACTTGCATTATAGAGAATATTATAAGTATCCGTAGCTGCTAAATCATAACCATAGTTGCTCAGCAAAAGCTTAGCTGCCGTCAGCAGACCCTTGATTAAACCAGCGGCTGCAATAGCTGGAACTAAGGGTGTAAATATTTCCGTAACCTTTTGAAGGATCAAATTACCGATGCTCTGCTTTTCTTCCGGCACATCAACATCCCCGCCGGCATAAGCATCACCGATGATTTCAATGACCGCATCATAGATTTTAGTGACCTTGGCACCGCAGACTACCTGAAATTGACCGCCTGCCACTACAACTGAAATAACGCCCTCAAGATGCTCAACAACTTCCTTATTTGCTTTCTTTTCATCTTTTAAAACAAAACGCAAACGAGTAAAACAATGTGTAACGCTTTTGATATTTGACTTGCCGCCGACATTTTCAAGAATGTCTCCCGCGATTTTCTTATAATCCATTTTCATTTCTCCTTTTCATTTTTTTATAAGTCATTGGCCATATGACAGTTGACAGACGCAAAAAAAGATCCCATCAGCCCATAACACTCTGCTCCTCCTAAAGAGAAGTCAAGAATTATAATCTGATGCGATCTTGCCTGCTTACCAGTAACACGTCGCTGATTAATCTATCAATCTAGTAGTATGTTAACACAAAGTTTTTTTGATTTCAAGAGAATTTATGATTTTTTTGCAAGCGTTTGCATTTTAAACGGGCAATTCTTAGTCTGAATTATATTTATAAGGAATAAAGCATATAGAATTATTTTCATTCAAACTGACAATGAATGTCATTCGTTTAATTTCTTTGCAGGAATTGCAACTGCTTCCATTTACTTCCCGTATTTTTTGCATAAATTCTAAAAAAGGGTCTTGTCAAACTCAAAATCTCATGATATTATATACAAGCGTTAAATAGTTCAGCATGGAGAAGTACTCAAGAGGCTGAAGAGGTGCCCCTGCTAAGGGTATAGGTCGGGATACTGGCGCGAGGGTTCAAATCCCTCCTTCTCCGCCATTTATAAAATGGTAAATTTGGTCCAGTGGTGTAGTGGTTAACATGCCTCCCTGTCACGGAGGAGATCGTGGGTTCGAGTCCCATCTGGACCGCCATTTATTGCAGATGTAGTTTAATGGTAGAACACAACCTTGCCAAGGTTGATACGGGAGTTCGATTCTCCTCATCTGCTCCATTGATTAATAAACACCTTCGGGTGTTTTTTTTATATAAAAACACCGGCACAAGAAGCAAAAGCTTT